>NZ_DASUVO010000114.1:0-64584 GCF_036378875.1 Actinophytocola sp. | reverse complement strand
ACCAGCGCCGTCATCGCGTGCACGGTGCGGAAGTTGTCCAGCCGCAGCTCGTCACCGCTGACCTCCACACCGAAGGCCTCCTCCAGGTACACGACGAGCTCCATGGCGAACAGCGAGGTGACCACGCCGGCGCTGAACAGGTCGGTGTCCGGCTGCCACGGTTGTTTCAGCCGGGTGGCCAGGAACTCGAGAAGACTCACCTCGACGGATTGTGTGATAGTCATGGATGCACCTCTCCGTGGTCGTAGAAGCCGCGGCCGGTCTTGCGGCCGTGATCGCCCGCGGCGACCTTGTCCAGCAACAGCGCGCAGGGCTCGTATCCGTCGTCGCCGGTGCGGTCCCGCAGGACCCGCAGGCTGTCGGCGACGTTGTCGAGGCCGATCAGGTCGGCCGTGGCGAGCGGACCGGTGCGGTGGCCGAGGCAGCCGCGGAACAACGCGTCCACGTCCGCCGGCGACGCCACCCCCTCCTGCACGATCCGCGCCGCCTCGTTGATCATTCGCTGCAGCACCCGGTTGATCACGAACCCGGGGCCGTCGGCGACCACGATGGACTCCCGGTCCATCGCCGCCAGCAGGTCAAGTACCTTCGACAGGGCCGCGTCTCCGGTTCTCGGGCCGCGGATCACCTCGACCGTCCTGATGAGATACGGCGGGTTCATGAAATGGGCGCCTGCCAGGTCGGCCGGCCGGGCCACGGCCGAGGCCAGCTCGTCGACGGGAATCGCCGAGGTGTTGGTGACCACGGGGGTTCCCGGTGCGGTCACCGCCGTGACGTCGGCGAGCACCTTCGCCTTCAGCTCGGGCAGTTCGGTGACCGCCTCGATCACCGCGGTCACCCCGACGAGGTCGTAGACCGATGTGGTCACCTCGATCGCGGCGACGCGGCCCTTGGGCGCACTGCCCATCAGCGCGGCCATCCGCAGCTGCTTTCGCACCCGGCCCGGCGCCGTCGCCAGCTTGGTCTCGTCGACGTCGACCAGTGTCACGGGCAGGCCGTTGGCGATCGCGAGCGTCGTGATCGCCACCCCCATCACGCCTGCGCCGAGCACCGCGATCCGTTGTGTCCGCTGGTTCACGAGCGCACCCCCATCAGTTCCGACAGCAGCTCGCCGACCGGGCTGTGCCGGTCCGCGAGATACGTCAGGCCGGCCCGCAGCAGCTCGCCGGTCGGCGCCGAGTCCAAACCGTTGCGGCGCAACCACGGCAGCCACGCGTCCGCCTCCATGTCGTGCTCGCCCAGCTCGTGGCCCTCCAGCTCGTAGAGCGCCATGTTCGACAGCACTTCGTCCCCGCTGGCGAGGGCTTCCTCGGAGACACGGGCCAGCCACTTCTCCGGTGACGCGGCCTCGGTCGCGAGCCCGGCGTCGGCCAGCAGGCCGAACACCGACCGCAGTCCGGGAGCGCGCTGGTCGACAAGGTGGTAGACCCGGCCGACCGACCCGGGGGAACCGGACAGCTCGGCGATGGCCCTGGCCACGAGGTCCACGCCGGCCATCGGGTTGCCGCGGTCGTCGAGCGGGTGCGCACCGACCGCGAGCCCGCTGGCCATGATGTGCCAGATCAGGTCCTTGTCGTTGCACGCGCCGGTCCGGCCGGAGGCAAGGACGAAGCCGGGGCGGAACACGCGGATCCGCATGCCGTCGGCCTCGGCCCGCTCCAGCAGCCGCTCCCCCACCCACTTGCTGACGCCGTAGCCGCCCTGCTGCGGGTCCAGCGGCTGCTCGCGGGTCTCCAGCACCCTGCCGCCAGCGCCCATCGCCGGCGCGGTGGCGGCCACGGTCGAGACGAAGCTGAAGTCCCGGATGCCGTTGCCGCGCATCCACTTCAGCAGCTCCACCATGGGCAGCACGTTGTCGTCGCGCAGCACGCGGTAGGGCTCGGTGAAGACCACCTTGGCGGCGGCGTGGACGACCGAGCCGATCCGGGTGGCCAGTTCGCCGTACCTGGCGGACATCTCGTCGATGTTCCGCAGGTCACCGAGGACCAGGTGGACGCGGTCGCGGTCCGGCTCCGGCAGGAGGAACTTCTCGGCGACCGTGCGCAGCCGCTCCCATCCCTCCTCCTCGGTGCCGGCTCTGACGAGGCAGTAGACCCGCCCGTCGGTGGCGTTGAGCAGCTCGTGCAGCACGAACGCGCCGAGGAACCCGGTCGCGCCGGTCAGCAGCACGTCCGTGCCGGGAGCCTCGTCCGGCGCGAGCGGTCCCAGCGGCAGCTGGGTGTCCGCGTCGACCAGGTGGCCGTCGCCGTCGGCGATCGGGTCGATGTCGGCCGATCCCCGTTCCGCGCCGGCGAGCTTGCCCCGGACGATCTCCGCGAGCCTGCGCACGGTCGTGCGGGTGCCGCCCGCCCGGTGCACGTTGACCAGGACGCCGTGGCGTTGCTGGACTTCGAGGGCCATCCGGACGGCGAGCAGCGACGTCCCGCCGAGCCTGCCGAACTCGTCGTCCATGCCGACGGACTCGACGCCGAACAGGCTCCGCCACAGCGCGGTCAGGTCGTCCTCCAGCGAGCCCGGTTCGGCGGGCGCCTCGTCGACGGCCGGTTCGGGGGGCGCCGGGACGGCCGCGATGGGCGTGAGGCGGTCGAGCGCCCAGTACCGGCGGCGCGTGAACGGATACGTCGGCAACACGACGCGGCGTCCCACCGGTGATGCCCAGGTGATCTCGACACCGTGCAGCCATGCGGCGGTGAGTGCCTCGTCGACGAGGTCGCTCACCGGTCCGTCGGCCGGCACCACGTGCCGGTGCGGTCCCGGCTCGCCGTGGCCGACCAGGATCGGGAAGGCGTTGGCGGGCAACGACGTCCCGGTCATCACCTCGGTGCCGGCGGGCAGTGCGGCCCGCAACGCCGCGACGATCCCGGGCATGTCACCGTCCGGTGAGGGGACGATGACGGCCCGGCGCGGCGTGGCGCGGACGGTTCGCGCCAGTGGTGCACGGGGCAGCCGCAACGCGTCGGCCAGCCGGTCCGCCGGGGCGGCGACCACCCGACGGTCCATGAAGGACTGACGGCCGACCCGTAGAGTGTGCGCGATGTCGGCGACCGGCGTGGTCCCCCGGTCCAGCTCGTCCGCCAGCTGCCGGGACACCGTGTCCAGTTCGGACCGTGTGCGCGCGGACACGACCAGGCGAACGGTGCCCCGTGCCGGCGCCGGAGCGCGTGTCGGCGCGGGCGGTGGCGCCAGCACGGCCGCCACGTTGGTGCCGCCCATACCCATCGAGTTGACCAGCACGTGCCGGTCGTCGTCCGCACTGACCCGCGCCACGGTGTCGATGACGAACGGGCTCTCGGCGAGGATGCCGGGGTCACGTGGGCGCTGGAACCGCGGATGTGGTGGCAGCACACCGGTTCGCACGGCGTTGACCGCCTTGATGAAGCCCGCGATCCCGGCGGTCGGTCCACAGTGGCCGATGTTGGCCTTGACCGACCCGAGGCCGCAGTACCCGGTCCTCGTGCTCCCGGCGAGACCTCGGGTGAGGCCCAGCAGTTCGACGTGGTCACCCAGCGCCGTGCCGGAGCCGTGTGCCTCGACGTACCGGAGCTGGTCCGGCGAGACATCGGACACGCGCAACGCGGCGGACACGACGTCGGCGACGCCCGCGGGGCTCGGCGCGGAGAAGCCCTGCCTTGCCGCGCCGTCGTTGCCGACCGCGCTGCCCTTGAGGACCGCGAGGATCGGGTCGCCGTCGGCGAGCGCGTCGGCGAGGCGCCGCAACGCCACCGCGCCGACGCCGGAGCCGAACGAGGTGCCGGTGGAGGTGGCGTCGAACGAACGGCAGAACCCGTCCGCGGACTGCAGGCCACCCGGCTGGTACCGGTAGCCGGCCAACGGTTCGAGCACGGTCGAGCCGCCGGCGAGCGCGATGTCGCACTCGCCGGACAGCAGGCTCAGCGTCGCGTAGTGGACCGCGTACAGCGAGGACGAGCACGCGGTCTGCACGCTCACCGACGGGCCACGCAGACCCAACTTGTACGCCACCCGGGAGGTCAGGAAGTCCCCGAGGCCGCCGAGGTGCAGGTCGAGGTCGTCGACCGCGGCGATCACCCCGCCCTCGGCGGCCTTGGCGACCAGCACCGCGGCGCGATACGTGCTCTCCGCCCCGCCTGCGAAGACCCCGACCGTCGGCACGCCCGCGCCCGCCGCGTGACCAGCGGATTCCAAGGCCTCCCAGCAGGTTTCCAGGAAGATCCGCTGCTGCGGATCGACCGTCTCGGCCTCCTGCGCCGGATAGCCGAAGAAGTCGGCGGCGAAGTCGGCCGCGCCGGGCAACGTGGTCGCGACGCGGACGAAGTCAGGCGCCGCACGGGTCTCCTCGGGGACACCGGCCGCCGCCAGCTGCTCGTCGGTCAGCTCCCGCATGGCCACCGCGCCAGCGTCGATGTTCCGCCAGAACTCCGCCGGGGTCCACGCGTCGGGGAAGCGGCAGCCGACGCCTACGACCGCGATGTCGGTCTCCGCGCTCACCGGGCTCCTCCTGCCCGACCGAGCAGGGTGTGCCTGGTGGTGGCGCCGAGCCGGGCGGCGGGCGCGTCCGGCGCGTCCGTCAGGAGCGCCGTCTGTGCGCGTACCGTGCTGTGTTGGAACAGCTCGCCGATCGTCAGTTCTCGCGTGGTCAGTTCGTTGAGATGTTCTGACAACAGCAGGAGCAGTAACGAGTTGCCGCCGGCCTCGAAGAAGCTCACGTCCAGCGGCACGGCCTCGACGTCGATGTCGAGTGCCTCCGCCCAGGCCGCGAGTACTCGTTCGGTCAGCTCGTGGATCTCGGTCGGTGTTTCGTTCACAGTCGTCTCCCCTTGGCTGCTGGTGCGTCCGGATCGGCGACCAGCTCTGCCGCGGCCGCCGTGACGCAGGCCAGCAGCCCGGCGACGGTCGCGGCGTCGAACAGCGCGGTCGAGTAGGCGATCTCCAGTCGCAGGTCGCCGGTCGTCTCGGTCGCGGTGAGTTCCAGTTCGTACTTGACGTGCATTCCTTCGAGCGGCAACAGCCGTCCGGTCACGTTCGGCCCGAGGTCCGGTGGGGTCGGTTCGCCGTCCCGGACCGTGAAGTAGACCGGCGTGAGCGCGGGCCTGCTCAGGTCGCGGTTCGGGTGCACCGCGGCCGCCACCGCGTCGAACGGCACCGCGGCGTCGCGGAAAGCCGCCACGCTGGCCGCGCGCACGCGGTCGAGCAGTGCTCGCCAGCTCGGCTCGCCACGCAGGTCGACCCGCAGTGGCACCGTGTTGACGAACATGCCGACCGCGTCGGCGCTGCCGGGCACGTCCCGCCCCGTCCAGGGAAAAACGAACACGAAGTCGCGTTGGTCGCCCAGCCGGGCGAGGCCGGCCGCGAGCAGCGCCGCCGTCACCATGAACATCGTGCAGCCCAACGAATTCGTGACGGCCCGAAGCTCATCGGCGAGCCCGTTGCCCAACGCGACGCGCTCGACGGAGGCCGCGGTGGACTGGACCCGCTGCCGCGGCCGGTCGTGCGGCACTGCCACATCCGTTGGCACGCCGCGCAAAGCGGCCACGACCCGCGTCGGCTCCGGTTCGTCGCCCGAGATGACGAGTCCTGCCGGGTCCGGGAGCGGATCGTCCCGATAGGACAGTCCGATCTCGTCCAGCAGGACCTGCTGCGCCCGCCCGTCCGCGGCGATGTGGTGGACGGACAACACGAGAAGGGTGTGGTCGGCGCGGACGATGATCTCCGCCCGTGCCGGCGCCTCCGCCGCGAGGTCGAACGGTGTCCAGCAGGCGGCCGAGAGCCGGCCTGCCACCCGCTCGTCGTCCCAGTCGCGTGCGTCGATGACGACGGCGACCGGCGGGGGCCCGTCGACACGGTAGTACAGCGCCTTGTCCTTGCGGTCCAGTGCGAACCGTGACCGCAGCGCGGGATGTCGCGCCAGCACGCGGTCCGTGGCCGCACACAGCCGTTCCGGGTCGACGTCGCCGAGGAACTCGGCCACGGCGGGCACCAGGTAGGCGCTGCGCATCGCGGGAATCCGGTCCAGGAACCAGAACCGCTGCTGGGTCGAGGTGGCCGGGACCCGGTCCGACGTCTGGTAGCGGGTCACGGCCGGAGCCGCGCCGACCGTCGCCAGCAGCCTGGACAGGCCGGCGACGGTCGGGTTGGCGAGGAACTCGCCCGGCCGCACCACCACGCCGTGGCGCCGGTGGGCTTCGGCGAGCATCGTCATGGCCAGCAGCGAATGCCCGCCCAGGGCGAAGAAGTTCGACCCCGGCCCCAACCGGCCGGTCGTCCGGTCCACTTCGGACAGGACGGCGGTGAACAGCTCGGTTGCCGAGCTGATGTCGCCGTCGTACTCCGGTTCGACCTGCCGCGGCTCGTCGCGTGGGGTGGTGACGACCGCCGCCTGCCCCAGCGGACGTTCCGGACCGGCGAGCACGGCGGTGAGCAGGCCGAGGTAGTCCTCGGCGAGCCGCGTGCCGAGATCCGCCGGGTACCGGCCGGCGTCGAACTCGATCGTGCCGGTCATGCCGTCGGGTGTCTGGTCCAGTATCAGCAGGACGTCGAACTTCGCCACGCCCGTCGGCAACACGACCGGCGGCGTCCACGGCGGCGGCACGTCGTGGTGCGGCTGTGGCATGTTCTGCAGCGCGAACCCGACATCGACGAGCGTGCCGTGCCCCTCCGGCCGCCGCGCGGCCGCATCGGCGGTGAGCCGGTCGAACGGGATCCGTTGGTGACTCAGGGATTTCATCGCCTCGGCGCGGGTGAGCACGCACAGCTCGGTGAACGTCAGGTCCGGGGCCGGGCGGCAGCGCAACGGCACCGTGTTGACGAAGAACCCGACCATGTCCTCGATCCCGGGGTGGCCGCGGTTGGCGGTCATCGAGCCGACCAGGAAGTCCTCCCGCCCCGACCACTGCCGCAGCAGTTCGGTGTAGGCGGCGAACCACACCACGAAGGGCGTCGCGCGCTGGTCACGGGCCATCGTCGCCACCCGGGCGGCCAGCCCGGCTGGCACGGCGAAAACGTGCCGGCCGGCGGGCCGCCGCGGGCCGGGCGGGGTGGCGCCGGCGAGCGTCAGGTCCCACGGAACGGTGATCAGCTCGGCGACCCGTTCGGACAGCTGCCGTGCCAGCGCGGGATCCGTGAGCTGGGCCCGGTCCCACACGGCGAAGTCGCTGTACTGATGGGAAAGCCGTGGCAGCACAACGGGTTCGCCCGACAGCGCGTGCCGGTAGGCCCGCGCGAGGTCGGTCAGCAGCGGCGCGAGCGACCAGCCGTCCACGGCGATGTGGTGGATGCACAGCAGTACCGCGTCCCCATCGGAAATCCCTTGGTACACCGTGCATCTGACGGGTGGCCGGGCCGCGAGGTCGAACGGTTCCGCCGCTCGCGAGGCCGCGTCGTCCCGCGCCTTGTCGAGCGCGTCGGGCACGCCGTCGAGGGCGACGACGTCGATGGGCACGTCCGCGTTATCGCCGACGACCTGCACCCGGTGACCGGCATGGGCCCGGTAGGTCGTGCGGAGCACCTCGTGACGGGTGACCACGGCGGACAGCGCGGCCCGCAGAGCCGCGAGGTCGACAGGTTCGTGCCACCGCAGGAACAGCGGCACGTTGTACGCCGGTGACTCCGGTGCCGTGGCCTGCAGGAACCAGAGCCGGTCCTGCGCGAAGGACAGCGGCGCGTGGTTCGCCCCGTACCGGCGCAGCTCGAGCAGGGACTGGTTCATGAGCCCACTCCCGCCGACATCTTCTGACGCAACACCGTGTTCAGCTCTCCGAAGGTGTCCGCGAGCAGGACGTCACCTGGCTCGACGCGGACGCGCAACGCCTGCCCTGCCCGCGACGCCACCTGGATGGCGAGAATCGAGTTGCCGCCGAGGTCGAGGAAGCTGTCGGCCGGCGACACCTCCGCCACGCCCAGCACGTCCCGCCAGATCCCCGCCAGCGCCGCCCGCACGTCGTCGGCACGCTCGGCGCCGTCGTCCGGCTGGTCGGCCCGTGCCAGCAACTCCAGGAGTCGGGCTCGGTCAGCCTTGCCGGTCGGGCCGAGCGGCACCCCGGTGAGCCGCAACCACCTGGCCGGGATCATGTACTTCGGCAGCCGTCTGGCGAGCAGCACCGGCAGGGTCGCCATGTCGGGTGCCGCGAACCGGGCCGGCAGCACGAACGCGACGAGCGCGGCGGTAGGGCCCTCGCCCACCTTCTCCACGAACGCGGCGTCGACCAACCCGGTGTCCCGCAACGCCTCCTCGATCTCGTCCAGCTCGATCCGGAAGCCACGCAGCTTGACCTGCCGGTCACGCCGGCCGGCCACCTCGAGCGCGCCACTCGGCAGCACCCGGGCCATGTCACCGGTTCGGTAGATGAGTTCGCCAGAGCGTGGGTCGGTGACGAACTTCGCCGCGGTCAGGTCGGGACGGCCGAGGTAGCCGAGCGCCACGCCCGGCCCGCCGATGCACAGCTCCCCCATCTCGCCAGCCGCGACCGGTGTGAGGTCGTCGTCGAGCACGTGGGTCGAGGTGTTCTGCAGGGCGAACCCGATCGGGACCCGGGTGGCGCCGGCCAGGTTCTCTGCCGTGCACTCGAACGTCGCGGCGAACGTGGTCGTCTCCGTCGGGCCGTACGCGTTGACCAGGCGCCGGGGCGGTCGAGCGGCGAGGACGTCGCGGGCCGCGCCGAGGTCGAGCTGCTCGCCGCCGACGATGAGGGTGTCCAGCGTCGCGAAGGCGTCCGGCCGTTCCCTGGCCACTGTGTGGAACAAGGAGGTCGTGAGGAACATCGTGGTGATCGACTCGCGGGCCAGTACGCCGATCCAGTCGTCGATGGGCAGGTCGGTGGCCGACGGGATGGTCACGACCGTGCCGCCCGCGACGAGCGTGTTCCACACCTCGAAGGTGGTGGCGTCGAAGGCCGGGTTGGCCAGGTTCGCCACCCGGTCGCCGGGCGCGATCGTGCAGTAGTTCGGGTTCACCGCCAGGCGGATCACAGCCCGGTGCGGGACCACGACGCCCTTGGGCCGACCGGTCGAGCCCGACGTGAAGGCGACGTAGATCGGGTCGTCGGCACCGGTCTCGACCTCGGGCGCGGACACGGATCGCTGGTCGCGCACGTCGATCCGCGCCAGACGCGGAGGCAGCCGCCAGCGGCGCTCGTCGAGCGTCGCCGCACACACCACCAGCGACACGTCGGCGTCCTCGACGATGCCGGCCAGGCGGTCACCGGGGGCGTGGCGGTCCAGCGGCAGGTAGGCGGCGCCGGCACGGATGATCCCGAGGAACGCGACGACCAGGTCGACCGACGGGTCCAGAGCGACGGCGACCCGGTCACCGCGCCCGACGCCCCGCGCCGCCAGTGCGCCGGCGAGCCGGCCGGCGTGTTCCCATAGTTCGAGGTATGTCAGTTCCCGGCCACTGTCCGATTCGCGAACCGCGCACGCACTGGGCTGGCGGTGCACCCATTCGCCGACCAGCCGGTGCACTACGGCAGAATTCCCGACCACAACAGGTCCTTTCCGATGATAAGGTCGCGCATATGACCCTTATCGCATTTATCGGCCTCGGCCGCATGGGCGGTCTCATGGCCGAAAGATTGGTTTCACACGGTTATCAAGTTTCCGTGTGGAATCGCACGAAATCGAAGACCGAACCACTTGTCTCCGCCGGCGCGACCGCTGCGGACACACCGGCCGATGCGGTGGCGGAATGTGATTTCGTCATCACGATGCTGACCGGGCCCGACGCCGTGCGCGACGTCTTGTTCGGCGCAGGCGGCGCGGCGTCGGCAATGCGTGCCGGCGCGGTGCTGATCGAGATGTCGACCATCACGCCGGACACCGTCGCCGAGATCCGCGCCGGGCTGCCGGCCGGCACGGGCTTGCTCGACGCCCCCGTCAAGGGCTCGTTGCCGGCGGCGTCCTCCGGCACCCTCCAGATCCTGACCGGCGGCGACGAGAAGGACGTTGCCGCGGCCGCGGACGTGCTGGCGGTACTCGGCACCGTCAACCACGTCGGCCCGTCCGGGGCCGGCTCGGCCGCCAAGCTGCTGGTCAACATCGCGCTGTGCTCGTCGTTCGTGGTGTTCGGCGAGGCGCTGGCACTGGGCGACCGGCTCGGCCTGCCCACCGAGGTCTCGCTGGAGGCCCTCTCCACGACCGTGCTCGGCGGCGTCGTGCCCGGCGTCCGCGGCGAGCTGGACGAACCTGACGCGCCGACCCGGTTCTCCCTGAGCCTCGCGGAGAAGGACCTCGGGCTCGCGCTGGCGGCCGGCTGTGTGCCGGACGGCGCGGTCGCCGGGGCCCGTGCCCGGCTCGCCGCCGCGCTGGCCGCCGGGTACGGCGAGAAGAACCTGGCCTCGGTCGTCCGCCACCTGCGCGACGCCTGATGCGGTAGCCACGTTGCTCACCGCGCGCCTTCGCTGGTCAGGTCGCCGAGCGTGCCGAGCGGGCACGTGTCGGCGCAGGAAGGCGCCGCGGTCGAGCTCTGCGGCCTGCCGAGCAGCGCCCGCAGCACGACCCCTCGGCTGTCGTTGCGGACCTCGCGGTTGTGGTAGCCGGCCATCTTCTCCGGTCTGAGCAGGTCCTGCACCACCGAGGGCCGGTCGGCGCGGGTGGGCAGCACGAACCCGTGGCAGTGGTGCCCGTCGCGGTACTCGGGCACGGCACCGAGGATCCGGTCCAGTCTCGGCAGCTGGTGCTGCGGCACGCTGGGGTACAGGTGGTGTCCCAGGTGCCAGTTGGCGTTGTGGGGCGCGATCAGCTGCCGCAGCAGCCATGGCGCGGTCCAGCTGCGGGTCGCCTGCCACGGGTCGCTGATCTCCAGGCCGGCGTGGTCGGCGATGTCGCTCCAGTACCGGAAGATCTGGTACGTCGTGCAGTACGGGACCAGCCACAGCAACGCCGCCTCCGCCGCCCAGCCGGTCGCGAACGCGACCGCGGTGAGCGTCGCGAGGTAGGTGAGCCGGATCCAGGTCTCCCTGCGGTTCTCGTCGCGGCCGACCAGTGCGGCGAGCACGTTGTACGGCGCGTGCACCAGCGTCAGTGGACGCAGCAGGTGCCGGAGCGTGAACCGCAGCGGGTCACGCGGCCGGATGATGCCCAGCGCCGCGTACTGGCGGCGCTTGGGATCCAGCTCGGTGTCCCACAGGTGGCGGTGGTGCTCGCAGTGCGCGCACAGGTAGCCGGAAACCCCTTCCAGCAGCGGGAACGCCACCAACAGCCGCCCGACCCAGAGGTTGGCCCGCTTGTTGGGCACCAGCTTGTGGTGGCTGGCCTCGTGCAGCAGGCTGCGTAACGCGCGCTGGCGGGAGCCGATCACGACGACCGCGACCAGGTAGACCGCCAGGTGGAAGCCGGACCAGATGGTCGCGGCCACCGCGGCGGCGACCACCAGCCAGTCCAGCGCGAGGAACACCAGCCCGTGCCAGTTGTCACGATCGCGGTGCAGCTGTTTGATCTGTTCCTTCGCGGCCGCGGGAATGTCGGCCTTGAAGTTCCTCTGCGGCACGCGTCGCAGCCGGCAGCCGGCCGTGGAACCGCGCGTCTCTTGCTGGCTCAACCCGTCCCCCTCATAAATGGACACACAGCGGCAGAACGCCTGATTGATTTCTGGATACAGGCCATTGCCTCAGTCGGCGCGGCCCCGACAAAGCCTAGGCTTAACCCGCTGTTCGGCAAAGGTTTATTTACCGGGAAAATTTCCCGGTTGCGTCCCCTAACGAACCAGAAAGCGAAATCGATAGCCCGTCTGATCCAATTCGGTGCCAATTGAGGGAGTAGCGACAATGAGCGCGTCCGACCTGAGAACCATGCGTGCGTTCGCGGCCACCGCGGGCATCGAGCTTCCCGACGTGGAGGCCGAGGACGCCGCCCGCCGGTGGGAGCCGTTCCGCCAGGAGGCGTTCGTGGACGAGGCCGGCAAGATCTCGACCTTCGACATGCGCGTCGACCCGGTGGAGGACGACGAGCGCACCCGCGTGCTGGCCACCCACCCCGACGGCAAGCCGATGATGCAGGAGTTCGACGGCAAGCTCGTCATCCGGTTCACCAACGGCTCGAACGGCAAGTCGGTGCTGCGCAACGTGACCAGCTACGCGATGGTCTACACCACCGCCGACGGCGTCCGGTACACCTACTACCGGGGGCGGGCCGGCGTCGGCGTGCGGATCGGCAACCCCACCACACCGTCCGGGTGGTACATCATGGACGGCACGTTCTTCGTGCGGGCGACCCCGGCCAAACAGCGGGACTTCCTGGTACAGGACGGCTCCATGGAGGATCTTTGCGAGACCCTCGCGTAACGCCGCCGGTACGCGTTTGTACCCCTTTGGGCAAGATCGCGCCCGTCACGTTTCCTGACGTACGGACGAGTTCTCGGGTGCACCGTTCGCCCCGAACTGATCATCCGGCGGGGCCGTCGAGGCGGGTGCGGGGATGAGGAAGAACGATGGAGTTCAGTGTGCTGGGACCACTCGCGGTCACGCATGCTGACGGGAGTGTCCAGCTGGCCGGCGGGTTGCGGCGGCGGTTGCTGGCGGCGCTGCTGGTCAACGTGCGGACGGTGGTGTCGGCCGACCGTCTGATCGACGTGCTGTGGGGTGACCACGCGCCACGGTCGGCGCTACGCAGCCTGCACAACCAGGTGTGGCGGGTCCGGGCGGCGCTCGACGAGTGCGCCCCCGGCTCGGCCGAGGCCCTGGTCACCCAACCGCCCGGCTATGTGCTGCGGATCGATCCGGCGACGGTCGACTCCTGGCGATTCGAACAGGCCATCACCGAGGCGGTCGCCGAGTCGGGGACGCGACCCGAGTACGCGGTCGCGCGGCTGACCGAAGCCCTCGACCTGTGGCGCGGTCTGGCGTTCGCGGAGTTCGCCGGCGAGGAGTTCTGCCGGTACGAGGCGATGCGCCTCGAGGAGCTGAGACTGGTCGCCGCCGAGGAGCGGTTCGAGGCGAGCCTGGCACTCGGCCGCCAGGCCGAGCTGATCGGCGAGATCGAGGCGTTCGCGGCCGAGCACCCGTTCCGCGAGCGGCCGCGCGGCCTGCTGATGACCGCGCTGTACCGGTCGGGCCGGCAGGCCGACGCGGTCGCCGTCTACCGCGAGTTCCATGAGCTGCTGGCCGAGCAGCTCGGGCTCCGTCCGTCGGCGGAGCTGCGTGAGCGGCACGAGCACATGCTGCGTGGCAGCCCGGATCCGGCCGCAGAGAGCCGAGTTCTCGGCGGCCAGCCGGCCGGCAACCTGCGACTCGAGTTGAGCGAGCTGATCGGTCGGGACGAGGACGCCGCCGCGGCGCTGACCACGATGGCGCGGGCCAGGGTCACGACGCTGACGGGGGTGGGCGGGGTCGGCAAGACCCGGTTCGCCGCCAGGCTCGCCGCCGCGGCGCAGGCACGCTTCCCGCACGGTGTCTGGATGTGCGAGCTGGCCGCCGTGCGGGACGGCGGCCTGGTGCCCGACGTGCTGGCCACCACGCTGGGCGTGCAGCAGCCGCAGGGTCTGAGCGTGACCGACGGCCTGGTCGACTTCCTGCGCTCCAGGCGGACCCTGCTGGTGATCGACAACTGCGAGCACGTGCTGGACGCCGCCGCGCACCTGGTCGACGCGCTGGCCAGCAGCTGCCCGGGTGTGTGCGTACTGGCCACCAGCCGGGAGCCGCTCGGCGTGGAGGGCGAGCACGTGCTGCCGGTGCGCCCGCTTCCGGTGCCCCCTCTGGGCGCCGGCCTCGACCGTCTCGCCGAGGTGCCGTCCGTCGGGCTGTTCGTCGACCGGGCACGGGCGGCCGTGCCCACGTTCACGCTCGGCACGCACAACGCGGGCGCGGTCGCGGCGATCTGCCGTGGCCTCGACGGGCTGCCGCTGGCCATCGAGCTGGCCGCCACCCGGCTGCGGACGATGTCGGCCGACGAGATCGCCGGCAGGCTGGAACGGGGGCTGCATTTCCTGCACAGCACCCGGCGGGTGCGCGAGGAACGGCACAGCACGCTCGCCGCCGTGGTCGACTGGTCGTGCGCGCTGCTCGAACCGCTCGACCGGACCGTGTTCGAGCGACTCAGCGTGTTGGTCGGGTCGTTCACGATGGACGACGCGGTGGCGATCGCCAGCGACGAGGAGATCGACCAGGCCTCGGCCGGGGACGCGGTCACCGACCTGGTGCACAAGTCCATGTTGGCCGCCGACACCGACCGGGTCCCCAGCCGCTACACGATGCTGGAGACACTGCGGATCTACGGTCGGGAGCGGCTCGAGCGCGGCGGCCAGCTCGACGCGGCCCGCCGCCGGCACGCCGCGTACTGCCTCGCGGTGGCCGAGGCGTCGGCGGCTGGTCTGGTCGGTCCGGACGAGGCGCGATGGGCGGACCGGATCTCGGGACTGCTCGACGACCTGCGCGGCGCGCACAGCTGGGCGCTGACCACCGATCCGGCGATGGCGGTGCGCCTGTCCGCCGCGCTGCTGCGGTACACCTCGGCGCACGGGCCGTCCGAGGTCTACGGCTGGGCCGACCGCGCGGCGGCGGCCGTCCCCGACGGTCCCGGGCCCCACCTGGCCGCGACGCTGGCCGTCGCGGCCGCCGGCGCCGCCCGCCGGGGTGACCTCACGGGTGCGAACGAGCTGGTCAAGCGGGCACTGCGTGCCGTGCCGGGACAGGACGACCCGGCACGCCGGCACGCACTGTGGGTGTTGGCCAGGGTGGCGTCGTTCCAGGGCCGGTTCGACGAGGCGGCGACCCTGTACATGACGGTGGCCCAGTTCGCGGAGCGGGTCGGCGACCAGTACAGCGTCGCCTACGTGACGGCCAGCAGTGCGCTGCAGTACGCGTACCAGGGCAGGACCGCCCGGGCCATGCTGCTGGCCCAGCGCGCCCACCGGTTGGCGACGGCCACCGGCAACCCGACCGCCATCGCGTGGTCCGACTACGCGCTGGGAGTGGCACTGCAGGACCGCGACCCCGACCGGGCGGTGGCGACCTTGGAGCAGGCACGCGAGATCGGGCGCTCCGGCGGTAACACCTACCTGCCGGGCGTGGCCCTGAGCGTGGCCGCCGCGATCATGGTCCGGCACGGTGACCCGTACCGGGCCGCGCGGCTGACCGCCGAGGTCATCTGTTACTGGAGTCACGAGAGCCACTGGGCCCAGCAGTGGGTCGCGCTCCGCACCGCTGTCGTGCTGCTCACCCGGGCCCGTCAGGACGAGGCCGCGGCCACGTTGTACGGGGCACTACGGTCGAGCCGCGCGGCGATCCCCCCGGTAGGCGCCGAAGCCATCCGTCTCGCCGCGGCTGTCGCCGAGCTGACCACACGGCTCGACGCCGGGCGTTTCGCCGCCGCCACGGCAAGGGGCGCCACACTGAGCGACGACGACGCGGTCGCCTTCGCCAGGACCTCGCTCGAGCGGATGGAGCACGTGCGTCCGGTGAGCTATCCGCGCAGTCTGTCCTGCTGACTCGCGCTATTCGGTGTTGGCGCGGCCCAGCCCGGCGGCCCTGGCCTGCATGATGGCCTGGTAGCGGTCGGCGAGACCGAGCTTGGCGTAGATGTTCGAGATGTGGTTGCTGACCGTCTTCGGGGCGAGGTGCAGTTCGCGTGCGATGGCCGGGTTCGGTAGGCCGGCTGCCAGTAGAGCCAGGACCTCCCGTTCCCGTGCGGTCAGTTCCGGGAACGGGTACTGGTTGAACGGCGGGATGTCGTCCCGCCGTTCGACGTCCGGGCAAACGGACTCGCCGGCGGCGACCCGTTCGACGGCACGCACGATCTGGCCGTCCGGTGAGTTCTTCGGCAGATAACCACGCGCCCCGGCTCGCCGCGCCGTCAGCAGTAGATCGGTGTCCATCGCGCTGAAGACCAGGATGCCGGTCTCCGGCGCGTGCTGCAGCACGTCACGGATCACGGCCTCACCGCTGAGTTCCCGCAGGCGCAGATCCAACACGAGCACGTCGGGCCGGTGGACCAGCGTGTCGCGAACGGCCTCCCGTCCATCGGGCGACGACGCCACCACCTCCATCTCCCCCGTGCCGCCCAGAACCGCGGTGAGCCCGGCACGGACCACCGGCTGGTCGTCCGCCACCACCACCCGCAGCACCGGACGGTCGGCCACCTCGGTGTCCATGCCCACTCCCCTGCTCGACTCCCACTGTCGACGAGCATGACCGCCCATGCTCACGCGCCGCACTCACGGTGCTCTCACGACGAGAAGACGGCTATCTCCCTGCGGGGACCCGAACATGCCCGTTCATCCAGACCCCGTGCCGATCGAGCCGACTTCCTGATCAAGCTTGATACGTTCCGGCCCCATGAGTTCTGGGGTGTCATCGTGGAGAAGGATCGTTGTCGTCGCGGCCCTCGCCGTGGCCGGTGTTGGCGCTGCGACGGCGCCCGCGTACGCCGACACGATCGAGGTGCTCGACTGCCCGCCGGGCGGATACGGCGGACAGGCCAACGCGATCAACGCGTGGGGCGTGGTCGTCGGCGAATGCGTCGGGGCCGACGGCCGGAACCACGCCGTGCGCTGGGACCAGGATGGCGGGGCCACCGAGTTCGGCTTCCTGCCGGGCGGCACGGCCAGCGCGGCGACGGGCATCAACGACTCGCAGGACCTGGTCGTCGGTCTCTCCTACGTGAACGGCCACTCCCGCGCGGTGAGCTGGGACCGGAACGGCGTGATCACCGATCTCGGCACGCTGCCTGGCCACACGGACAGCGCGGCGAGGGGTGTCAACGGCTACGGCACGATCGTCGGCAGCTCTGACCCCTCCCAGGGCTTTCCCCAGGCCGTGCGGTGGGCGCCCGACGGAACCGTCACAGCACTCGCCACACTGGGGCTCCGTCATGTCAGCGTCGCCAACGCGGTCAACAACCACGACATCGCGGTCGGCACGTCCACCGGCCCCGACGGCCGCCAACACGCCGTGCGCTGGGACGCCACCGGCGCCGTCACCGACCTCGGCACCCTGCCAGGCGGCACCGACTGCCAGGCCAACTCGATCACCAAGGACTTCGACTTCACCATCGTCGGCACCTGCACCGGTTCTGACGGCTCCTACCACGCCGTCCGCTGGTACGGCAGCACCATCGTCGAGCTGCCCTCCCTCCCGGGCCACGTCAACGGCGCGGTCACCGGGGTCGGCGACGGCACCTACGCCGGCTCGTCCATGGCGCCGGACGGCAGCTACCACGCCGTTCGCTGGGACAGCATCCGAGATACGGCCGACACCGTCGTCGATCTCGCGGCCATCCCCGGCGCCACGGTGACCGTCGCCAGGGCTGTCGGGGACGACGGCACCGTCGTCGGGCAGTCCGGCAGCCACGCCGTCCGCTGCCTCATGAACTAGATCCCGGCCCTGGCACCAACGAAGATCCTCATATCATGGCAGCGGCCTGCCGGCCTCGACGAGCCGTCCCATGAGGAGTGCCATGGTCACCGTCAACGAGAGCACCGCCAAGCTGGCGGTGCTCATCGACGCGGACAACGCCCAACCGTCCATCACGGAGGGTCTGTTGGCCGAGGTCGCCAAGTACGGCACCGCCCACGTCAAACGCGCCTACGGCGACTGGACCGGCACGAACCTCAAAGGCTGGAAGGAGCACCTCCTCGCCCAGTCGATCCAGCCCATCCAGCAGTTCGCCTACACCACCGGTAAGAACGCCACCGACGCCGCCATGGTCATCGACGCCATGGACCTGTTGTACTCCGGCCGCTTCGACGGGTTCTGCCTCGTCTCCAGCGACAGCGACTTCACCCGACTGGCCGCCCGCCTGCGCGAGTCCGGTCTGACCGTCTACGGGTTCGGCGAACGCAAGACACCCAAACCCTTCGTCGCGGCCTGCGACAAGTTCATCTACATCGAGAACCTCAACCACCCGAACAGCCCGGCCACCCCGGACGACCCGGTCAGCAAACCCCGCCCAGCCGCCTCCGCCGCACAGCTCAAACGAGACGCCGCGCTCGTCAACCAACTACGCAACGCCGTGGAAGCGGCCTCCGACGACGACGGCTGGGCCCCACTGGCCTCCGTCGGCCACATCCTCACCAACCAGAGCCCGGACTTCGACTCCCGCACCTACGGCTACGCCAAGCTCAGCGACCTCATCGCCGCGACCACCCTGTTCGAACTGGACCGGCGCAGCCCCGGCGACGGCAAACAGGGAATCATCTACGCCCGCGACAAACGCCGCCGACCAGGCAAGTAGCGCCGGCCTCTTTCGCAGCCCGGTGTCTGTTCCTCAGGCGAAACGTTCTTCGTGCAGGTACCTGGTCGGGAGACCGGCGTCGCGCAGTGAGCCCCGTACCGCCGCGGCCATCGCGGGTGGGCCGCACAGGTACACGTCACGCTCGGCGAGCCCTGGGGCGTGGCGGAGCAGTGTGGCCGCGGACAGGCCGTTCGAGTCGTCGCCGAGCAGGAAGCGCAGCCGGGCTCCGCGCCGGCGGGCGATCTGCTCCAGCTCGTACCCGAACAGCACGTCGTCGGCAGTGCGTGCCCGGTAGAGCAGGATCATGTCCTGGCCGGGCGCGAGCGGCAGTGTTTCGAACAGCGTGCGCATCGGGGTGATGCCGACCCCGCCGGCGATCAGCAGGACGTCGCGGCGGGTTCGGCGGGCGGCCGTCATGGCGCCGTAGGGTCCTTCGGCCACGACCCAGGTGCCGATCGCGATTTCCTGCAGGCGGGTGCTGCCCTCGCCGAGCGCTTTGATCGTCAGCCGCAGGCAGTTGTCCGTCGGCGGCGCGGACAGCGAGAACGGGTGGGCGGTGCGCCAGTTGTCGGGACAGAGAAACCGCCAGCGGAAGAACTGGCCGGGCTCGGCACGCAACTCCTCCAGGTGCTGGCCCCGCACGACGATGCTCACCACGCCCGGCGCTTCGGGCACCACCGCGGCGACGCGCAGGCGATGCCGCGTGGCCTGTCGCAGCGGAGTGAGCACGCGATGGCGCAGCAGCAGCGCGAACACGTGGGTGTACAACAGCGCCCAGCCGATCTGCAGCGGCAGATAGCCGGCCAGGTCGGTCCCGGCGAGCTCGTGCGGGAACGCCAGCGCGACGCCGAGATAGGTCAGCAGGTGCAGTGTGTGCCATGCCTCGTAGGACATGCGACGACGTGCGAAGCGGACCGACACGACACCGACGGCCAACAGCGCCACCGTGCCGACAGCCGCCGCCAGCAGGCCGGGCAGGCCCAGCACGTGCCACAGCGCCAGCAGCAGGTCTTCCTGGCGGGAGCGTGCCCACGACTCGACGGCCGTCCAGGCATGCACCAGGATCAGCAGGATGACGATCCGGCCGCCACGGCCGTGCCAGCGGGCGAGCATATCCGCGCCGATGCCGCGTTCCAGGGCGGGCGCCCGGGACATCAGCGCGAGGAGCACGAGCACGCCGTAGCCGGCGAGCATGCCGCACACGTGCGCGACGAGCACCAATGGCTCCAGCGGCTGGGGGCCGCGCAAGGCGACGACGACGGGCCACACGGTCACGGCGATGGCGCCGAGCCAGATCGTCCACAGTAGACCGCGTGGGCTCACCCGCCGCCGGCCTGACCGCCGCGGTCGGAGCCGGCGCGCGTGTGGTCGGCGAAAGAGCGCCAGCAGCCGGCTCACTTCGACCCCACGCCGGCCTCGACGGGTGCGGGGGGATGCGCGGGCGCCTGGGTGACCGAGGTCGGGTCCGGCGGTGCGACCGGCGAGACGTCCGGCGCCGACATGCCGAGCCACACACCGATCGCGGACGCGGTCAGCAGAAGTGCGACGTTCTGACGTCTGAAGCGTCGGGCGCGTGGTCTCGCGGGAACTTCGACCGGTGGCACAGTTGCGATCACCGGTAGTTGCTCGGTGTCCGCCGACGCGGTGTCCGTCCACAAGGGATAGCGGGCCGGCCCTTCCACGAGATCGCGAAAGCCTGCCCTGGCACGGGATCGGCTGCCGAACAGAGATGGCCCGCTTCCACCCTCCTCGTCAAGTCGGTGCTTTCCCATACCCGACAACACCACCCGAACCCGTGGTTCGACGGCAAGCATCAATCGTTATCTGTGCGTTATCTCACGATGGGCTTTCACCGAATCGAAGTATCGCGTGTTTGTTGCGTCCTATGTGGCCGAACAATGCCGCGATTCGTGGCACGTGGCGTGAATCCCCAACCGTGCGGCCATCCCGTATGCCCTCACGAGAAACCCACACCGCTGCGACGCCTGCTCGTCACCGGTTCGATGTGAGCAGCCCGTCGAGGGTGAACGCGACCAGGCGCGTGGCCTGCTCCACGGACGCGTGCTCCCGCGTCCACGCGCCGGCGTTCATGAGCGTGAACACATCCGCGCCCGTCACGTCCGGCCGCACCACCCCGGCCTCGATCGCCCGGGCCACGAGCCGCTCGCCGATGCCGGCCATCCGTACACAGGACGCGTGCAGCTCCGACGCCTCGTCGTCGACGCCGTCCGCCAGAAGGGCCGCCAACCCCTGGTAGGTCGCGGCGTGCGCGACCACCAGGTCGACCCAATCCCGCAGCGCCACGACCGGCGACTCCGCGAACAACGCCTCCCCCGCGTCGAACAGCTCGTCGTTCCGCTCCCGCAGCAACGCGCCGACCAGCGCCCGCCGGTTCGGGAAGTGGCCGTACAGCGTGCCGATCGCCACCCCGGCCCGCCGCGCGACGCCCTCCAGGGACGCACCCGTGCCCTGCTCGCGGAACACCGCGTCCGCCTCCGCGAGCAGTCGGTCGTAGTTGCGGCGCGCGTCGGCACGCGGACGCCTGCCGGTGGGGCTCACCTTTGCCTCCCAATTAAATTGAGGTACCCTCGAATTACTACTCGAGCCACCCTCAGTTTATCGGGAGACCGCGATGATCCTGGTCACCGGCGCCACCGGCAGCATCGGTCGCCACCTCATCCCCCGCCTGCTCGACGCGGACGTCACCGCGTTCGTGCGCGACCCGGCCAAGGGTGACGCGCTCGGCCTCCCCTACGCGGTCGGCGACTTCGACGACCCCGACTCGATCGCGGCCGCGATGAAGGGCGTCGACCGGGTGTTCCTCAACACCGGCGGCGCCACGCCGGCTGCCGGTGAGCAGCCGATGGTCCGCCACCAGCGCGCGGTGATCGACGCTGCCGCCGAGGCCGGCGTCGCACACGTCGTGAAGGTGTCGGTGTGGCACGCGAGGGAGGGCGGCAGGCTGGCCGAGGGCGCACACTGGGTCATCGAGGAGCACCTGCGCGCATCGGGTGTCGGCTGGAGCGTCCTGCAGCCCAGTGGGTTCATGCAGAACTTCCGCACCGGCGAGGCGGTGTTCACCGAGGACGGCCACCTCCTCGGCGCGTACGGCGACAGCCATGTGTCCTATGTGGACTGTGTGGACATCGCGGCGTGTGCGGCCGCGCTACTGACCGGCGACCCCAGACTCGGTGAGACCTTCGTCCTCACTGGACCACAGGCCCTCACCCACGCCGAGATCGCCGCGAAACTGTCTACCGTCGCGGGCCGGGAGATCCGTTATGTCGACCTGCCCGCGTCCGCGTTCGCCACCCGGCTCGCCGCACTCGGCCTGCCGTCCGACTTCGCCGAGGACGTCGCCACTCTGTTCGCCGAGGTCGCCGGCGGCACGCTCGCGCCGACCACCAACGCGGTCGCCGACCTCACCGGCCGGCCGGCCCGGACCTTCGACGACTTCCTCCGCGACAACGCCGGGGTGATCCGCCGCTCCTGGACGGCGCGCTGATCAGGACCGGGCTACAGGACCGACACGAGCAGGCTTACCGCCGACTCCTGGCGGCCGATGTTCGCCGTGTCGAACGGTCCGGCCCAACGCAGGCCGTACTGGTCGAGGTTGTCGCGGGCGTAGCGGTAGGCCGAACTGGCTTGGGTTCTCAGGTAGGCGCGGTAGGGGTGGCCCGGCAGCGCTCGGTCGAGTTCGGCGAGGTTGCGGACGAAGATTCCCTTGAACGCGGGCCCGTCGGAGCCACAGTCGCTGTCGGCTTCGCACGGCTCGGTGAGAATGCCGTTCGGTGACAGGCTCGGGCTCGTAGTGACCGCGGTGGCGATCCGCCGGGCGGCGTCGAGCAGGCTTCGGTCACCGGTGGCGTAGTACAGCTCCGTCAGCCCACCGAGGACCACACCCTGGTTGTACGTCCAGGTGGGCCCGCCGTTGTTCTCGCAGCTCCCGATCTGGGTCTGCAACCCGTCATTGACCAGGTGCTCGCTGTTGATCATGCCGGAGTTCTCGAGCCAGTGCCACGCCCGCAGCGCGTGTTCCAGGTAGACGGTGTCGCCGGGGATCCGGTTGTGCAGCGAAGCGGCCAGCTTCATGTACAGCTCGATGCTGATCGCGTTCTTGTAGGTCTTGTTCGGGATGTCCCACCAGACGCCGCCACCACAGAAGTCGTCCCAGTAGTCCCCGATGTAGCTTTCGTCGATCTTGGCGATATCCAGGTACTCCTGGTCCCGGGTGATGTCGTACGCCCGGATCATGGCCAGTCCCCACCATCCGGTGTCGTCGGTGGAATCGGCGCGGAACTCACCACCGCCGGACGGCCACCACGGCAGGGGCTGACGTTGTTTCTCGACGGTGTTCTCCAGGACCCACAGGTACCGCGTCGATTGGGTCGCGGCCATGTAGTCGAGCAGCGCCTGAAGCGCGTTCCCACTCTGCCACCACGGAGCCTCCGGCGACCATCGCCCGGAAGGTTGGTCGTAGAACCGCATCATCGCCTCGACAGCGGCCTTGGCCTTGTCGCGCGGCGTCTTCGCCCCTCCCGACGCGGCGCTCGCGGGCGACACGACCATCGCGATCGCGAGAACCACCCCGAGTATGACGGCGCCAGCCCGTAGTCCTGTCCAAGGTGTCTTCGCGTGGAACGACTCGCTCACGAGCGCTTCCTTCCCGGGTGATCCGGCAGCCGAGATTCCGCCGAGTCGGCCCAGTCATGTTTGCGCAAGAGTGTGCGGCATTCCACGCATCGCGAGCAAGACTTCGATCAGTATCTGCTCGAAGTTGCGCGAAATTGCGCGACGCGCGTCAGTGAAAGTCGACGAGGCCTTGGCGGGCCGCCTCGGAGACGGCCGAGGCTCGGTTGTCGGCGCCCAGTTTTCGGTAGAGCCGCACGAGGTGTGTCTTCACCGTGGCCTCGGTGAGGAACAGGGACGTGGCGATGGCGCGGTTGCTCAGCCCCTGGGCGACGAGCCTGATCACCTCCACCTCCCGGTCGCTGAGCACGGGGGCCGGGCCGGTGAGCTGGCTGACCACGAGGCCGGCGACGTCCGCCGTCAGACCGACGCCACCGCGGGCGGCCGTGCGCACCGCATGGAACAGCTCCTCCGGCGCGCCTGCTTTGAGCACGTAGCCACGGGCACCCGCGGTCATGGCGCGGACCACGTCCGCCTGTGTGCTGTAGCTGGTGAGCACGACGACCGCGGTGTCCGGCGTGGTGTCGAGGATCCGCCGGGTGGCCGCCACGCCGTCGATGGCGTCGGCCCCGCCCGCCAACCGCAGGTCCATGAGCACCACACCCGGCCGCAGTTCGGCGGTGAGCCGGACCGCTTCCGCACCGTCGCCGGTCTCGCCGACGATCTCAAGATCGGGCTCGCCCTCGAGTAGCGCCCGCACCCCGGCGCGGAACATCGCGTGGTCGTCGACCAGGAGGACTCGGATCGTCATCAGGCCGCGGCAGGTTGACGGATCTCGGCGGGCAGCGGTACCCGTGCGGTGAGCACCGTGCCGTGGCCGGGTGTGCTGTCCACGGTCAGCGCGCCATCGTGCTCACGAAGGCGTTGGCGCATCGCGGTCAGGCCGAACCCACGCTCGGGTGTCGTGGCCGTCCGGCCCGGCGTGAAGCCGCTCCCGTCGTCTCGCACCTCCACGGAAACGTGGTCCTCATCCTGGTACAGCGTGACCACCACCTGGCCGGCGCGCGCGTGGTCGCGGACGTTCGCGAGGGCGCCCTGGACGACCCGCAGCAACGCGGCCGTCAGCCGGGCCGGCAGCGGCCGGTGCTCGCCGACGGCCTCGAAGTGGACCTCGTCGGCCGTACCGCACTCCCGCGCTCGCGCACAGAGACTCCGCAACGCGGCGGCGAGGTCGTCGTCGTCCAGTGCAGGCGGGGTCAGGTCGGCGATCATCCGCCGTGCCTCGACGAGGTTGTCCCCCAGGTACCGCGTGACGGTTCGCACCCGGTCCCTGGCCCGCTCGGGGGACTGCTGCCAGTCACGGTCGGCGGCCTGCAGCAGCGTCCGGCTGGCGGCGAGTTCCTGGGTCAGGGTGTCGTGCAGCTCGCGCGCGATCCGGGCGCGTTCGGCCACGGCTCCGGCCGCACGCTGCTGAGCGGCCAGCTCACCCCGGGTGTGCCGGAGCTCGTCGACGAGGCGTTGCTGGCGGCGGTACAACATGGCGGCGGCCCACACGGCGCCCATCGGCACGAGCACGCGGACGGGATCGAAGCCTGGCTGCGCGGCCGCGGCGAACGCGACCACCGCCGTGATCGCCACCAACGCGACGAGTGAACCCCTGGCGCCGAGCGCACGCATCACCAGACAGGCGAGAGGCACCGCGCACCAGGCGATCGCAGGCCGCAGCGAGGACGGCGACAGGACGACCAGCGCGAGCCACAGCAGGAGCAGTGCGCCGACCCACACCGGACGCCACCGGCCGAGCCGATCCCACCGGGCGAGCCCGGCGGCGTACGCACCGGCAAGAGCGCAGCCCACCGAGATGATGTAGGGACAGAGCGGTTCGTTCAGGGAGAGCAGCCGCACGGCGCTGCCGGCGACCACGAGGAAGAAAACGGCGTGGAGCAGGTACTCGACACCGAGGCCTCGTCGTCGGTACACACCAACTCCTATCTGTCCAGTATGTCCACTCAGTGCCGCGCTGACCTGCGACAACGACGAATCCGGCCCGAGTCTAGCCAGGCACGCGCGTCAACCGTTCGGTTGAATCCAGGTTCAACCGCCAGCGCAGCCGGTTCAACCCGCCTGGCGACGCGGAGCCGTCTCGCTCGCGCCATAGTCGATCGTAGAACGCTCAACAACCCTTGGGCACGGAGAGGATCGGGATGTCCACATTCAGCAGGCGGCGGATGCTCGGCACGAGCGGCGCGATACTCGGCGCGGCCGCGCTCGGCACGTCGCTCTCCGGCACGGCCAGCGGCGCGCCAACGAACGCCGCGGGCCGGCCGGTGCCGGAGGAGACGAAGTCGCTCGACGAGCTCTACTCCGACGCCATGGCCGAGGGCGGCAAGCTCGTCATCTACGCCGGCGGGGACACGGCGACCCAGCAGGACTTCACCAAACAGGCCTTCCTCTCCAGGTTCCCGGACATCGACCTGACGATCGTCGTCGACTACAGCAAGTACCACGACGTCCGCGTCGACAACCAGCTCGCCACCGACACACTGGTCCCGGACGTGGTGCAGTTCCAGACGCTGCAGGACTTCACCCGCTGGAAGCAGCAGGGAGTGTTGCTGCCGTACAAGCCGGCCGGTTTCGCGAAGGTGCACAGGCGGTTCCGGGATCCGGAGGGCGCGTGGCTGGCGATCGCCGTCATCGGCTTCAGCTACATGTACGACTCCACGGCCGCCGGCAGCGAGGCACCCACGTCACCGCTCGACCTGGTCGACCCGAAGTGGCGGGGCAAGATCGCGTCCTCCTACCCGCACGACGACGACGCGGTCCTGTTCCTGTACCGGCTGTACGCCCAGACCTACGGTTGGGACTGGGTGGCCAAGCTCGCCACGCAGGACGTCCAGTTCGCGCGCGGCAGCCACACCCCCGCCGCCGCGGTCAACGCCAAGCAGAAGGTGATCGGCATCGGCGGCTCCGGCTCGCTGACCTCGACGTCGACGACCAAGTGGGTCGTCCCGGCCGGGCACCCGTTCATGGCGTGGGGCCAGCGCGCCGCGATCCTCGCCGGCGCCAGGCGTCCCGCGGCCGCGAAGCTCTACCTGAACTGGGCGATCTCCACCGCCGTGCAGCAGAACGCGTTCAACGGCTGGTCGGTCCGCACCGACGTCTCCCCCAACGGCGGGCTCAGGCCGATCTGGGAGTACCCCAACGCCAACCTCGACGGCTTCGCACAGTTCATGGCCGACCGTGCCGAGGTCGAGCGGTGGAAGCAGACCTTCGCCCTGTACTTCGGTGAGGTCCAGGGCGCGCCAAGCCCTGGCTGGCTCGGACTGCACCCGGGCCGGTAGCGGTCGCGGTGCGGGCCGGGCTCAGGACGTGGCCGGGGCGCCGGCCCGCACACGCAGCGCACTGTCGAGAAAGGATTCGATGGTGTCCAGGGTCGGTCGGGTGGCAGGCGGTGTGGTGTCGCGGCAGTGAACCGTCGAACGCACGTCGGACTCGGCGTTGTCCGGTGACACGATGTTCTTCGAGTGCCCCACACCCGGGACCGAGAAGAACGTCGCCGCAACACATGCCCGCTTCAGTGCCGCGTACAACAGCTCGCTCTGGTGGTGCGGCACGAGCAGGTCCTGCTGCCCGTGGGCGATGAGGAACGGCGGCGCGCCCGGTGTGACATAGCGGATCGGGTTCGCCGCCCACACCCGGTCAGGGCAGGTCTGGATGGCGCAGCCGACGAGCCGCGACTCCGGTGAGCCAACGTCGTTGTGACAGTCGCTGACGCCCATGAGCTCGTTGAAGGACTCGCAGGCCCCCGGCAACATGTGGGCGTCCATCACCAGGAAGTCCGTGGGGCCGTACAGATCGACCACCGCCTGGACGCGGCTCGACACACCAGTGACACCGACATCGCCCTCCAGTCCACGCACCTCGCCGGTGACACCCGCCATCGTCGCGGTCCACCCACCGGACGAGTCACCGAGCACCGCGAACCGGGCCGGATCGATGCCGTACTCCCGCGCGTGCACACGCAACCACCGGATCGCGGCCTTCACGTCGTGCAACTGGCCCGGGAACCGGGTCTGTGCACTGGACCGCGTCGACACCCCGGCCACCACATAACCCGCCGCGGTGAAGTGGGGCGCGAGCTGTGCGGCGTAGGCCTTGCCGTTGTCACCAAGCCACGCGCTACCACCCATCACGATCAGCAGCGGCCTCCTCCCCTGCCCAGCCGGCACGTACAGGTCGAGCAGATGACCCCGGCTACCCTCGGGATCGGCAGCGGCATACGGAATGTCGGTGTACACACTCATATCCGCCCCAGCCGACGCGGGAACCGATGGCGCGACCGCGAAAGCGGCGAGGACAGCGACGAAGATGGCTCGAGTCCGCAACGCTCCTCCTCGACGGTGCGACACGGCATCCGAACGATGTTCGTCGCACACACCACACCATGACAAGAGGGATCTTCCGCTGAGTGGAAGTAGCGCGGCCTGGCGGCACCCGCACGTGGTGCCGCCAGGCCATTGTTCACTCAGCCGATCTGGTATGCCCGGACGATCGTCTGCTCCAACGTGTTTCCGTCCACATCGGACGTACGGGCCCGCAGCGATGCGTAGCCGGACTGCGGATGCCGCACGGTCACCTTCCAGTGGTCGTGGTCGCGGCGGACGTCGGCCGGTTGCCAGGTCGCCCCGTCGTCGTAGGACACGTCCACCGACAGCGAGGTGATCCGGGCCGGGCCGTCCTGCCGCTCCACGAACGCCGGGAACGAGAACCGCCGGTTACCGGGTGCCCTGTTGCGTACGTCCACGGCCGGGTCGAACCGGGTGGTCAACATGGGCAGCGCCTTGCCCTCACCGGCGGCCGAGGAGCGGAAGTTCCACTCCGCGGTGACCACTGTGGACAGTGACCAGGTGGCGTCGGCCTGCCGGGCGTCGGCCACCACCCGGTAGGACGAGTCCTGGTCTGGCACCGGGTACTCGGCGAACTCGGTCACCGGGGTCGTGCCGAGCGCCGTGCCGTCCCGGTACACGGTGACCGACCCGGTGGCACTGCTCCACGTATCGGCCATCCTCGGCCGGCCGGCAGCGTCGCCGTACATCGGCAGTTTGACGTTGATCAACCCGTCGTTGCGCCAGGACCACGGATGCGGATCCTCGGGAATGTAGTTCTTCGTGAGGCCGCGCAGCGACGGGCCGACCACCGCCTTGTTCCAGACGATCCGGGTGGGCGGCCGATGTGCGGTGAGCGTCACCGTGTCGGTCAGGATGTACGGCCCGCTGGCCCACTCCAGGTCCCACTCGGTCGGGGTGAAGTACTCCACCCGTGCCTGCTGGGACGCCGTCCGCGCGAACCACCCGGTGCCGACGTAGCGGCCGAACAGCTTGCCGAAACCGACGAAGCCGGCATCGTTCGGCGCGTTGTCGTGGTAGGCCGCGCGCATGGTGGCCAGGTCCCTGGTCCTGGGCCGGTAGGTGACCGGCGCGGTGACCTGTCGCCGCACGCCGTGGATCAGCTCGTAGCGCAGGTCGGTGGTCGCACGGCTGGCGTATTCGACCGATGTCTCGCCGCGCTTGACCAGCTCGACCAGCCGGTCAACGGTGCCGTTGCCGTCGCTGCCGTAGAAGGTCGGCACCGGCTCGCCCTCGATCGGATCGCCCGGCGGCAATGGTTGAGCACCCGTTTCGACGAACCGGAACATGGCCAGCTTGCCGCCGGCCTTGGCGATGTTGACACCGCGCCGCAGCCACTCTTCCCGGCCGAGGTACGGATCGAACTCGACCACCACGAGCTTGCCGGTGGCGTCGATCTTGGCGAGGTCCTCGGGTGTCCCCGAGCCGCCGTAGACGGCGGTGACCGTGGCCTGGTCCGCCGGCGGGATGGCGAACAGCGCCTGGAGGTTGACGTCGAACGGCTGCCCGTCGTCGGCCACCATCTCCAGGTCCGGCTCGGTGGCCCGGCGTGCGTGGCCGAGCGCGTAGTTGTCCGACGCCGTGCCCGGCAGGGTCGCCGCGTACATCGGCTCGAACCGCGGGTCACCTTCGAAGACGAGCGCGAACAGGCAGTCGCAACTCTCGAGCCGGGACATGGCGTAGAGCGCGTGCGTCCCGCCCCGGGCGTCCGGGTTGTCCGGCTCGGCGGTGACCGGTTGGCCGATCCGGGCGTCGAACACCTGCGTGACGTCCCGGTCCAGATTCAGTTCGGGATGGCTGATCGTCGAGTACGACGACTCCTTGCCCGGCTCCGTGGTGACGATCGCGGCGTGCACCGCGTACCGGCCGCGGGGCAGCGACACCGTCTCGCCGGACGGGACGAAGTAGGCGTCACCGGACTCCATGTCCATGACGAACGCCAGCGATCGTCCGTTGAGCGCGGGTTCGGCGCCGGTGCGGTCCAGCAGGGTCGGTGTGAACGAGAACCGCTGTTCCTGCTGGTACACCGAGATCGCGGTACGGGTGCGGGTCGTGCCGGCGGCATCGCTGGCGACGAGCACGCCGGAGTAGGTCCCGGTCTTACCGTCCTGGCCGGTGACGACCAGTTCGACCGGCACGGTGGCGCCGGCCGGCACGGTCACGCTGTCCGATGCGAGGGTGACCAGTCCGGCCGGGGCCGGCTGGCCCTTCTCGTCGACCAGGTTCGCACTCAGCGCCAGGGTGACCGGCTGATCGCCCGTGTTGGTCCAGGTGACCGTCCGGCGCTCCTGCGACCCGGCGTTGGGCCAGGGCAGGTACGCCGACACCGCGGCGGTGGCGACGACCGGGGTCGCGGTCGCCCGGGCGAGGTCGAGCCGGCCCGCGCCGACCTGGTACACACCGGCGCCGGACACCTCCTGCGCGCTGCTGACCAGAGCCGACTTCAGGGTGGACGGGGTCCAGTCCGGGTGCTGCTGGGCCAGAATCGCCGCCGCCCCGGCCACGTGCGGGGTGGCCATCGAGGTGCCGTCGAGTTTCTGGTAGCCGTCGCCGACCGGTTCACCGAGTGGCGCCACGCCGGCCGGCCGGGCCGCCACGATGGCCCCGCCCGGCGCGCTGATCTCCGGCTTCGCGGCCCCATCCCCAAGTCGCGGGCCGCGGCTGGAGAAGTCACTCGGCTCGTCCCGCTTGGACACGCTGCCGACGGCGAGCGCGTCGTCCGCGGCCGCCGGGGAGCTCACCGTCTGGTCCCGCCCGAAGTTGCCCGCGGCGATCACGAACAGCGTGCCGTACTGGCGGGACAGCGTGTTCACCGCGATCGACGTCGGGTCCTGACCGTCGGAGGGGCCGCTGCCCAGGCTCATGTTGACGACCTTCGCGCCGGACTCGGCTGCCGCCCACTGCATGCCGGCGAGCACGCTGTCGTCGGTGCCGTAACCGGTGTCGTCGAGTACCTTGCCGACCGCGAGGGTGACCTCCGGCGCCACGCCGCGGTACTTCCCGCCCGAGGCGGCGCCCGTCCCGGTGATGATCGACGCGACGTGCGTGCCGTGTCCGAACCCGTCCTCGACCCCACCGGTCCCGGTGAAGTCCTGGCTGGCCGCGACCTTGCCGACCAGGTCCGGGTGGTCGGTGTCGATCCCAGTGTCCAGCACGGCGACGCGTACGCCGGCCCCGGTCAGCCCGCGCTGCCAGGCCGTCGGCGCGCCGACCTGCGGCACGCTCTGGTCGAGGGTGGCCCGGACCCGCTTGTTCAGCCAGACCTTGCGCACCCCGGTGGCACTGCGAGCGGTGGACGGTGTCAGCGTGCCGTAGAAGGCCGTCGTGCTGTCCTTGTTCTGGTCCAGCGCGGTCAGGTTCAGGTCCGGCAGCGTCCGGCGCACCGAAGCGCCGGCCGGCACCGCGGCCCTGGCTCGCGCACCGGCGTCGGTGTACTCGACCAGCAGCGGCACCGACTTGGTGTGCGCGTCGTCGTAGCGTTGCCGGATCAGCCCGGTGACGTTGAAAAGTTCGCGGTCGAGCACGCCGCTCTGCACCAGCAGGGCCGCGTCGCCTGGCACGACGTACCGGTCGCCGTCGTGCCAGTAGTCCTGGAACGGCACCGAGTAGCCGCGCTGCGCCGGCTCGATCCGCAGCGGAGCGGACGGGGCACTTCCCCGCAGCTCCACCCGGTCCCCGCTGACCAGCGTGACCGAGACCGGCTCACCCTGGTCGGCGGTGGCGGCCTGTTGAGCCACCGCCTGCGGCCCCGCGCTCGCGACCACACTCGCGACCAGCGCGGCCGCCAACACGACAACCGCCTTGCCACGCCACAATCTCCGTCGACGCACCACATCTCCTGTCAGTTGGGAAATCCCTCCCCTCCTAATGACTAGGCAGCTCGGATCCCTGTTGCCTTCCCGCGCCGAAAAAAGATCGAATTGCGCCATCCGGCCCAGCACCAGCACTTCCACCGCACAGCTGGCAACTGGCATCACCGGTTGGTCCTGCCGGGCGATCAGGACGGTGACCTAGCGTGCTGGCATGGTGCGTCGTGTCGTGGTGGTCGCCGGGCTGGTCGGGGTGCTGTCGGGGCTGCTGGCCATGCCGGCGTCGGCGGCCACACCCGCCTTCGTCGTCGCGGACGGGGTGACCCAGCCGATCCACTCCTTCGCCGACGCGGTGCGGGAAACCGTGTGGGTGGATATCGGACTCGACCTGGACGCCAACGGGGTCGGCGACCGGGTGGCCACGGACATCATCCGGCCGGCCATCGCCGAACGGGTTCCGGTGATCATCGACGCGAGCCCGTACTACGCGACCTCCGGGCGCGGCAACGAGAGCGAGCGCAAGTCATACGACTCGGCCGGCGTGCCGGTCAAGTTCCCGCTGTTCTACGACAACTACTTCGTGCCGCGCGGCTACGCGGTCGCGCTGGTCGACTTCAGCGGGTCGTCCCGGTCCACCGGCTGCATGGACACCGGCGGCCGCTCCGAGGTGGCGTCCGGCAAGGCCGTGATCGACTGGCTGAACGGCCGGGCCACCGGCTACTCGGCGGCCTCCGGCGGCTCGGTGAAGACGGCGAGCTGGTCCACGGGCGCGGCCGCGATGATCGGCAAGTCCTGGGACGGCAGCATCACCCAGGGCGTGGCGGCCACCGGCGTGGACGGGCTGCGCACGATCGTGCCGATCGCCGCGATCAGCTCCTGGTACGACTGGTTCCGGTCCGACGGCGTGGCGTTCCGCGGCTTCGGCACGCCCACCAGCCTGGCGTCGGGCTTCGAGAACGCGAACGCGCAGTCCCGGTGCGGAGCCGTGCGTTCCGAGATGACCACGGGCGCCCCGGCCAACGGCGACTACACCGCGATGTGGCAGCAGCGGGACTACGTGCGCGGTGCCGCGAACGTGCGGGCGGCGGTGTTCTCGGTCAACGGGCGGGCGGACCTGAACGTCAAGCCGGTGAACTGGGGCCAGTGGCTCGACGCGCTGCCGGCGTCGGTGCCGCGCAAGCTGTGGCTGTCCCAGACGGGGCACATCGACCCGTTCGACTTCCGGCGCGCCACCTGGGTCGCCACCCTGCACCGCTGGTTCGACCGGTGGCTTCTCGGCGTCCAGAACGGGATCGAGAACGAGCCGAAGGTGTCGGTCGAGCGTGCCGTGGACCAGTGGAGCGACACCGCGAACTGGCCACCGTCCGGCACACAGGCGGTTTCGCTCTACCCGACGGCCGGTTCGGTGGCGGGTGTGGGCACGCTGGGAACCACGCCCGGCACTGCGACTTCTTCGTTCACCGACAACGGTTCCGGGACCCCGACGAGCTACATCGCCTCGCCCACCGCGACGTCGGCCCGCCGGGTGGTGTACAGCACCGGCACGCTCACCTCGGACCTGCGGGTGGCCGGCGTCTCCCGGATCACGGTCGCCGCCACGCCGTCGACGTCCACCGCGCACCTGTCCGCCTATCTGGTCGACTACGGCCCGGCGACGGCAAGAAGCACCACCGGGGAAGGCATCCGAACACTGACCACCGAGTCGTGCTGGGGCGAGAACCGCACCGGCGACGACGCCTGCTACCGCGACACGGTGGCCACCACCGCCACCGTGGACGCCCAGGTCATCGCCCGCGGCTGGGCCGACCTGGCGAACTACGCCTCGCTCAGCACGCCGCGCACGCTCACCCCGGGCACCAGGTACACCATCACCTTCCGACTGTCCACAACGGACTGGGTGGTGCCCGCGGGACACCGGCTGGCACTGGTGATCGCCGGCAACGACAGCAGCATGACCAGCACCCCGGCCCAACTCCCCCGGGTGACGATCGGACTGGCCGAGACCTCGGTACAGATCCCGCTGCTTGGCACCGTGCCCACGACACGGTCGACGGCCGGTCCGCCGGTCACCCGGATCCAACCGGACACCGTGCCGGGTCGACTGGACGGCTGACCGGCCGGCGCTGATCAGAGTCCAGGCGCGCTTCTGTGGAAATCGTCTGCCGATGTGGTGTGCGCGTGGCGTCGCGGTCACGAGCGGTCATTGCGGGAGCATGGGTGTAACACCCGACATCCATCGCAGACATTTCCCATGACGCGCTATCAGGAGGGGGTTCACGTGCCGACATGGCCTCGCACGAGTTTTCTCGGGCAGCTTTCCGACGACACGCGGGATGCCGTGTTGCGGCTCGGCACGCGGCGGCGTCACTCGGCCGGGGAAACAATCATCCAGGAAGGGGCGCCGTCGAGCTACGCGGTCATCCTGCTCACCGGGCTCTACAAAGTGGTCGGGCTCACCGAGGACGGACGCGAGGCGCTGCTCGCCGTCCGGATCGGCGGCGACCTGGTCGGTGAGCTGGGCCTCGCCGACGGCGAACCACGCATCGCCACTGTCCGAGCCGCCAGTGCCGCCGATGTCATCCGCATCGGCGAGCGCGACTACCGAGCCATGCTCGACACGTATTCCGACGCCAACAAGGCCGTCTCCAAAGCCATGGCCGACAAGCTGCGCTCCGCCAGCAGAAGGCGCGTCGAGTTCGCCACCTGCCCCACCCCCGTGCGGGTTGCCCGCGTGCTCCAGGAACTCGCCGAGGCACACGGTGTGCGTCGCGGCTCCGAGATACTCGTCGGGGTGACCCTCACCCAGACCGAGCTCGCCGCACTGGTCGGCACGACCGGGCCGACCATCCACCGGGTGCTCGGCGAAATGCGGGCGAACGGAATTCTCGCGACCGGCTACCGCAACATCCGGGTGCTCGACGAAGAAGGCCTCGACGAACTCGCCAGAATGTGATCACGAACCGCCCACCAGCAGCCACGCCTTCGTGGTGAAGTTCTTCTCCGGAATGTGCACGTCACAACTGGTGAAAGACTCGGCGGAAAGCGCGAGGCCGCGCTCGCTGAACACATCCCGGTACAGGCACTCCGACACCACGAACACGCAGTCCGCGTTGCTCGCCGTCAGCGCCTGACGCGCGGCCGGGCAGTCGGCGAGCCGGGTGGCCGTGATCGGCGCCTGCCCCGTCCACCCCGTGCCGCCCCGGACGGTCAGTCCGCGGTCGGCCCCCACCCGCAGGCGCACCCTCGCATCGGCGTTCAGGTCCAGGTTGACCTCCCGCAGCCCCGCCGACAGCTCCGCGTAGAACGCCTGCAGGACCTCGCTTTCGTCGACACCGGGAGGAAAGACGAACAGGAAGCTGTCGCCACCGTACTGCCGGCCGTCCACGGCGACCCCTGTCGCCAGCCGCGCTCGCTCCGACACCTTGGCGAGCCGCTCCTGCGCGCGTTCACTACCGCCCGGGTCGCGACCGCTGTAGGCGGCCATGTCGGCCGAGACCACGAGCCGCACGGCCCGGCCGCCCTCCGGAACCCGCTCCGTGAACGTCACCGTCTTCTCCATCACGGCGGAGACGACGTGCACCACGCGACCGATCGACCGCCGGATCTGGACCTGGCAGGACAGTTCGCCGGTCATGTCCACCGTGCCGTGCGGCACCTCGACCACCGCGTGCGTGGCGAACGTCCCCTCGCGCGGCCTGTCCACGGACTGCGAGAACCGGTGCGCCGACAGGCCCGGCGTGTCGGCCGGCCGGTCGGGGAACGCCACGACCCGGCATCCCGCCGGCAGCGACACCATCAGCTCCAGCGAGCCGTAATCCTGCCCCCTGGGCAGCTTCTCCAGCTCGACCGAGCAGACCAGGCCGACGAGACGCGCCTCCTCCGTGCTCGGGGCCACCGCGACGTCCTCCGGCCGTGCCCGGTACAGGACGGGCCGGCGGAGCGTGACCATGGTGAGCGGCCGGCGGGAGTCGGGCCAGCCGCGGTCGCCACTGGCCAGGAGGCCGACCCGCGCCAGAACGCCGGGAGGTTCGTCACGGACCATGTCGGTCATCGCTGCTGCCCTTCACGGAAATCGTTGTTGACAAATAATGGACACATTCGGGAACGATGTCGGTCCCGGGTGGACCGAGAGCCGGTCAGCCACTATAGATCTCCCCAGACGCCGCGGAAGTACGAATTCCACAAGCAACCCCGCGTTCGTGGAAACGGCCTGACAGCAAGACTTCCGGATTGACATTCGCGGTTCCGCTGACCAGCGTTACGGCTCGGTCGCACTCGTCAGAAAGGACGCCGATGTCAGCTGACTCGATCGAGCGGAGAATCGCCGAGCTGGAGGCCGACATGGCCGGGTTGCCGCCGGGCAGCGCGGAACTCCGTGCCGCACGGGCGAAGCTGGTGGCGCTCCTCACCGACCGCTACGTCCGGCACGGCGGGAGCGAGGACGACCGGCGCCGCGCGCGGGAAATCGGCCAGGCGGTGCTCGACGACGACGCGGTCACCGACGCCGAACGTCAACGCACGGCGATGCTGCTCACCGTGCTGACGATGTTCGACGCCTCGGCGGCGGCCGTGTTCCGCGATCGCCCCACACTCGACGCCGAGGCACTGCGCCGTACCCAGAAGTGGCAGGAAACAGCGGATCCCGCTCGCATCACGGCAGGCATCGCCGAACTACAGGAGCGGCTGCGCACCATTCCCGGCGTCGAGAACCTGCCACCGGTCGTGCAGACGATGTTCGGTCTGGTCGGTCGGCTCGTCCCGCTGATAAACACCGGCGCGGACGGGCCCGGGGCGGCCGAGGCCGCCGCCGACCTGGCGACAGTCGTCGAGCAGGCGGATCCCGACGTGCCGGGCCTGGATCTCGTGCGGCTGCTGGTGACCTGGCTACGTCCGACTCCTGGGCCGAACGGGGAGCGGGTGGCGGAGATCGAGGCCGCGCTGGCGACCCTCTCGACCGACCATCTCCTCGCCCCGGTGCTACGAGGTGACCTCGCCCAAGCCCTGCTCGCCGACGGGACGGCGGGTATCGACGGCATCGAGCGTGCCACGCGGCTCCTCGAACACGCCGCGGCCGGGATGGCCGAGGACCACCCCCTGTACGACGAGACCGTTCGCAGACTCGCCGGGGCGCTGGTCGCCACCGCGGCCGCGAACCCGTCCGAGATGACCGTGGCACGAGCGGAGACGGTCGTGGCGGAGGTGCTGCGCCAGTCCGGTCCGCACGAGCCGGAGCGACGGGGCCCGGACGCGCTCATCTCCTCGCTCGTCCGGTTGCTGCGCGGAGTCGCCGGCGACGAACGGCAGAGGAAGCTGGCGGTGCGCGATCTGCTGGACGCCATCGACCTGCTCCCGGCCGGTCATGCCCTGCGGCCGGCCGCGGTCGGGCAGTTGGGCGCGCTACTGGCTGACCGCCACCTGATGGCGGGCGTGTTGGAGGAAGCGGAGTCCGCGCACCACATCCTGGCCCGGGCGGCCGCCGCGGTGTCGGCCGACGACGCCTCCGGCGCGGTCCTCGCCGGTCTGGTCGCCGTGCACCGCGTCAGCCACGCGATCCGGGTCGAGGACGTGGCGGGCTTGCCCGCCGCGACGGCCGCGCTGCGCGCCGCGGTCGAGCGGCTGCCGGCCGAACAGGTGTCGCGCGCCCAGTTCGAACTCGTGCTCGCCGTCGGCGACCTGTGGCTGGCATCCCGGACCGGAGCGGACCTTCGAACAACACTCGCCAGCATCCGGCGGATCGCGGCGCGGGACGCCATCCCCGGCATCCCTCCGGCCGGTGTCACCGCGGTGCGGGGCGCGGTCTCCGTCCTGGACGGCCTGATGGCGGCCGACCCGGAGATCATCGTGCGTGCCATCGGCGACATGGAGTCGCACCTCGCGACGACCACGGAACCCACGCGGCAGCAGGCGATGTTGCGCGCGATGATCGGCAAGGCCTACCTCATGGCCCCCGGAGCCGACCGCGACCAGACCGCACGCCTCGCGGTCGGTCACCTGGTCGAGGCGGAACGACTGCTCGACGCGCAGCGGGCCGGTATGGCACGCACGGACGTCCTCCGCGAGCTCGCGAGCGCCTACCGGATGTGCGGTGACCATGACCGGTCCCGGCGCACCGCGTTCGAGGTGCTGGCGGGCCACGCCGGCACGGTGCTGCTGCAGACGGGGATCGCGCACGCCATCGTGACGGCCCGGGGCGCGTCGGCCGACGCGGTGGCCCTCGCGCGGTGGTGTCTGGCCGACGGGGACCACGCCGGCGCCGTACAGGCCGTCGAGCTCGGACGCGGGCTCGCACTGCACGCCGCGACCTCCTCGTTGGCGCTGCCGACGGTGCTGCGCCGGGTCGGCCGGCCGGATCTGGCCGACGCGTGGGTGGCCGACATCGCCGCGCGGGCCACGGAACCGCTCCCCTGGTCGCTCGGCACGGAAGCCTCGGATGCCGATGTCGACCACTCACGTGCGATCGCCGACCTGCGTCACGACGTGCTGGCGGTCCTGCGCCGCACCGCCGAGGGCATGCGGCTGCTCACCGCGCCGTCCACCGCCGACATCGGCGCCGCGCTGACCCGCGCCGACGCGGACGCACTGGCCTACCTGCTGCCCGGCGACGAGAACACCGCCGGGCACCTGCTCGTGGTCGACCGCCACGGTGCGACGGCAGCGGTCAGCGCGCCGGCACTCCGGATCGAACCGGACGGGCCACCGGTCCGTTTCGCGCGGACGGACAAGCAGGACGACGACTGGCGGCCATCGCTTGCGGCGGTCTGCGACTGGGCCGGCACCGCGGTGTTGGCTCCACTGCTGGAAAAGCTGGGCCGCGGTCGCGCCCCGGCCAGGATCGTGCTGGTGCCGTTCGGTGTGCTCGGCGCGGTGCCCTGGCCGGCGGCGCGGATCCACGACGGGTCGGCCGGACCGCGCTTCGCCTGTGCTGACGTCGTCCTGTCCACCGCGGCGTCCGCCCGCCAGTTCATCGACGCGACAACGCGGACGATGCTGCCGCTCGAACGGGAGCAGGTGCTGGTGGCCGACCCGCACGGCGGGCTGCCGTTCGCCGTCGACGAGGTGCTGGCGCTGCGCGACCACTTCTACCCCGACGCCTTGGTGTTTGGCACGTTCGGCACCGTCGAGCACGCTGCCGGCGACGATCCCGTGTCCCCGCCCGACGGCACCGGCACTCCCGCGCAGATCCTCGATCGAATGCCGGGCGACCGCGCGCTCGGCAGCTCGCTTCTCCACCTGGGCTGTCACGCGCGTGCCATGGGATCCGCGGAAGCGTCGTACCTGGCGCTCACGGAGCCGCTGACCATCCGCGAGGTGCTCGACCACGGCGCGGGCCGCGCCGTCGACGCACCCGGCCCGCTCATCGTCCTTTCCGCCTGCCAGAGCGATCTCACCGTGCAGGACTACGACGAGGCGCTGACGCTCACCACGGCGTTCCTCGCCGCGGGCGCGGTCGCGGTCGTCGGCTCCCGGTGGCCGGTGGACGACCAGTCGACCGCCGTCATGATGTTCGCCTTCCACCACTTCCTCGTCCGCGAGCGCCAGCGACCGGCCGACGCCCTCCGCTCGGCCCAACTGTGGATGCTCGGCCCCGACCGGGCCGAGCTACCCGACATGCCCGAGACCATGCTCGGTGACCTGACCACGATCGAGCCGGCGGACGTCGCCGCGTGGGGAGCGTTCAGCCACCACGGCCGCTGACCGATGCCATAACCCTCTCGGCTTGCCATCATTTGAGAGATTTCGGGGCGGCCGCCTCTGCGACGCTCGCCGCATGATCCACCAGATACCGGCAGCGAACGGCTGCGGCTTGTGCTCGGTCGGCTGTAACACAGCGAAGTCCGCGACGACACCATTGTCAATCGTGTGAAATCTCAGCTTCTGGCGACAACTCGCCCATTATTGACGGTGAAGGATCTTCAGCCATGACCGCTTGGCTCAGGTTTGACGAAAACAAGATCGAAGATCTACTGAGGACAGTTCTGGTCGACACGGAAAGGGAGATCGACAAGTTTCCGGAAAGTCAGCGGGAGTCCACACGGACGGCGATCGCTCAACTGGGTGCGATGAGCTTTGCCGAGGCGCAGGAGTCCGTTCAACTGTCGACGTTCGTCGATGCCCTCCTGCTGATCGGCGAGGCTCGTCTCGACAACGGGCGCGCCGAGGACGGGCTGCCCTTCCTGCACGCGGCGTTCGAGTTGGCCAGATCGAGCAGTGCGCCGACGGCGACGAAACAACAGCGGGCGGCGTTGCGAACGGCCTGTCTCGTCCTCATCCGGGCCGGGCTCAACGAGATCACCGCTGCCGACGGGGACGTCTCCATCGACTCGACCCTCGTCAAGGTCGAGGAGATGGTCGAGTCCGCTGGCGTCGGCAGCGAGGGGCGGATGCAGTGGCGGATCAACCTCCACGAACAGATGCTTCATGAGCTGGAAGGCCTGCGACAGGCACACGAGAACGAGCCGGAGTTCGAGCGGAAGCTGATCAGGAACAACATCACAGCCGTCCTCGGTCTGTCGCTGCCGCAACGAATGCGTGACATCCAGGCACGGTGGCGGGACGCGGCTCGCCACGTCGCGCCGCATGCTCTCAAGTTCGCGGAGCAGGAGTACGAACTGCCTCAGACGCTGGGAGAACTCCTGGGGACCCAGTCGCTGGAGCGAATAGAAGCGGCAGTGGAAACCGGTGAGGCCGGTCCACTCATCGAAGCGCTCACCGAGGTCGAAAGCGCGCTCGTGAAGAACCTCGAACTCCGGCTCGACGAAACCCCTGCCTGGTTGCCGCCGGGCGGGAAGGTCAATATCAAACAGGGAATGACGGACCCGAAGTGGCTGAGTGCCAAAAGTGAGCTCGAACGTGGCAACAAGTCGGCGCTCGACGCTTTCCGGACTCTCGACTACAGCCGAAACAACACAAACCTCCAGGCCCGCATGTGGCATGGCTACGCACTGGCGGTCCTCGGCCGGGCCGCGGACATCCACGACATCAGGGAGATCTTCGCCGATGTCGTGAAGTCCGAGAACTTCAATCCCAAGTTCCACGCGGTGGCGCACTGGAACCTGGCTGTGGCGTGCAGCCGGGTACCGGCGTTTCGGGACCGCGCACTCGACGAGCTTCTTCCGATACTCGACCTCGAGAACCACCCTGCCGGCTCGCTCGACCTGGCGCTGCTCTGGGCGAGTACCCAGCAACGAGACGACGTACTCCCCTCCCTCTACCAACGGTGCCGGCACTACGAGGCCCACCTGCTGTCCGCCTTGCACAGCGCGCGGTCTGCCAGGGATGCCGGCGTCGCCACCGTCGCACCAGAACACCTGCGCAGGGTGGCCGCGGTTCTTCGCGCTCCCGACAAGGAGTTCCCTCACCCTGCCGAGGAGATCCGCGACATGCGCCGACTCGACCAGCTCGTGGAGGATTTCAAACGGCTCCAACTCGCCGACGCGGGCATCGAATGGTTCCGTCAGCGGCTGAACGCTCCTCGGGAGCGGTACAGCTACAAGAACTGGGAGTGCCTCGCTTCGCTGTACGAGTTCACGCATGACTATGGGGCCTCGTGGCAGGCTCGGCTCAAGAGCCTGGACAGCACGATCAAGTCCGCCACCAGGAGGAACCAACCGAACATAGCGACCCGGCCCTTGGTGAGGGTGCTCGAGTGGGGCCAGCGCCACGAGTTCCAGCAGGACGCCCTCCGGACGTTGCGGAAGCACTGGGAGGCGACCGCCATGACTCGGGACGCGGTCGCGGCCTGGGAACGCAGGCTCGCGCCCGCGCAGGCGTCGCCCGGCGGCAACGGCACTGACCAGACGCGACGGACGCCGGCCGGCCAGCGGCCGGAGGTGACCATGGACGCCGGTGCGGCCCAGTTGGTCGTCGACCGGCTCACGCCTTTGTTCGACCGTGTCTCGACCAGCGAGCAGTTGGTGGAGCACGCCGCGGATGTCGCTGATCTCCTGCGGGCTGCCGGTGTCCTCGGCAGAAGCGCGCCCGATGGCGTCGAAGCCTCGATTCGGGACGTGCTGGCCATGACCATGGAGCTCGAACAGGGGGCGGCCGCCGAACGCATCCCGGTCGTCAACGCCGGGATGCGCGAGGCGGAAGGCGTGCTCATCGCGGGGTTGAACACCGTGCCGGTGGAGGTGCGAGGGCTGACGCGGGCCACGTTGAACGTGATACGGCACGTCCAGGCACGGTTTCACGGTGTACCCGATCTCACCATCACCATGCCGGACGCGCTGCGAATGTCCCTCGCCGAGCCGGCTGCCGGGCAGCACCTGACGACCCGGCTCGCCGTCCGTCTGTCCAACCCGGCGAGCGAGCCGGCGCTGGACGCGAAGCTCACCGTGATCTCGGAAACCAACGAGTTGGTGGTCGACGTCGCGGAGATCAACCTCGGGGTCATCGCCGCCGAATCGAAGACCGTCGTCGACTTCAGGGTCATGCTCACCGGGATACCCGCCAACGCGCGTTGCGGCATCCGGTGTCATGTCGCCTACCGCTCGGCCGGCATCGGGCGGGCGGTCCACGCCCGCGCGGAGGTACCCACCGGTCCGGCCGAGCCTCCCGTCCCCGTGACCGAGCGGTTCGTGATCAACGCGCCGGTGTCGCCCGACCGCGTCGACCTCTTCCACGGCAGGGAACGCGAGCTCGAGGAGCTCAAGGAGGCGTTCGCCGGAAACCGGTTGAGACGGCTCTACTTCGTCAACGGCATCCGGCGCGTGGGCAAGTCCAGCCTGATGAGGCACCTCGGCCGAGCGTGTGGACCTGAGGTGCTGCCGTTGATCGTCACGTTCGACATGGATGCCGGCCTGAGCGACATGCAACTGGTGCGGGTCCTGGTGAAGAAGATCAACATCGAGCTCGGCCGGCATCCCGAGTTCGGCGAGCACACCGTTCCGCTCCCCACCGCCGCGGACTTCGAACTGGACACCCCGTGGACGGTGTTCGAGGACGTGCTCCGCCGACTCCAGCGGGACACCGGTCGCAAGATCCTGCTCTGCCTCGACGAACTCCAGGAAGTCGTACAACGGATCGCCGCCCACGACCAGCGGCTGAGCGACGGCCTGTTGTCCCAGCTCCGCGAGCACGCGCAGCAACAGAGCGATCTGCTCTTCATCTGTACCGGCTCGGAGTCGTTCGACGTGATGAAACGCAGGTTCGAGAACCGGCTGTGGGGGAACATGCAGCCCTACAACGTCTCCTTCGTCGACCGGCCGGCGATGAACCGGATCGCGACCGTGCCGCTCCAGCCCGACGGTGTCACCTGGCTCCCCGAGGCCCTCGACGTGTTGTGGGACCTGACCGAGGGACATCCGTGGGTCACCCAGGTGCTCGCGGCGCACGCGGTGACCGCGCTGAACCGCGACCAGCGACGCACCGTGACACCGGGCGACATCGAACGCGGCGCCGAACTCGCGCTCGCCGACGCGAACATCAGCGATCTGTGGTGGAACGAGAACGAGGGTCTGGTCACCGCGTCGCACCGGCAGGTCGCCTATCTCGTGCTCAAGCACCAACCAAGCCCCCGGCGGGGTGTCACGACCGACGAGCTGTTCCAGGCCTGCGCGCGCTCTGGCATCCAGTCCCCAGGAATCTACGTCGACACGATGGCCAGCCTCGAGTTGCTCAGCTATGACGGCGGCGACTCCGCCGACGGCCGGTGGCGGGTACGCGGCGGTTTTCTCGAGAAGTATCTCCAGAGCCTGCTCGCCAGGGAGGTCAGCGAATCACGCGTCGACACCTCCGCGGAACAGGCCACCCAACCCCTCGGGATCTTTCTCGACGTGGAGAACATCAAGCGTTCCCTCGTCGAGTCACTCGCGAGCCGACCCCGCGAGGAGCGCATCCGCCTGGAAAGACGCCTCGAAGGCGACGAACTGGGCCGGCGCCTGCTGAGCGCCGCCAAGCGTCACGGCAAACCAACCATCAAGTGGGCAGTCGCCAACTGGCACGCTGGCGACCTGCAACACGATCAGATGGCGTACAAGTCCGCCGGCTACCAACCGGATATCGCCGACAACACCAAGCCGGGTGCTTCCGATCACGTCCTCCGAGAGCACATCCACCGCGCGCTGCGAGAACTGGACCTGGGTGCGTACGTCATCGGGACCGGCGACGGCGACTTCCAAGGAGTGATCCAGACTCTGCAGTCCTCCGGAAAATACCTGGTTCTGTGGGCCACCCGTAAGAACATGAGCAATGCCTTCGGCGCGAACCTGCGAAGCGACGAAGGACTGCTCACCGTGGAGTTCTTGGAGGACATCGTCTTCGCCGACGACCGGGACGAGACAGGTCAGTAGGCCAGGGCTGCCGCGAGGGCCTTCGTCTGCGCAGCACGGAACTCCCGGGAGACCCCGGCGCCAGGGCGGGCGAGGTCGAAGCCGTGGAAGGCACCGTCGATCACCAGTTGTTCGCAGGCGACGCCCGCCGCTGTGAGGCGGTTGGCGTAGGCGATGTCTTCGTCGTAGAACAGGTCCAGCTTGCCGACGCCCATCCAGGCCAGTGGCAGTCCGGACAGGTCGACACACCGTGCCGGTGCGGCGAGCGGGCTGATGCCGGCCGATCCGGGAACGGCGTTCAGATAGGACTGCCAGCCGTAGCGGTTGGCGGTCTTGTTCCAGCCGCGGATGTGGGTCTCGTCGATGTCGGTGCGTGTCGTGGTGCGGTCGTCCAGCATGGGATAGGCCAGCAACTGGAAGGCCGGCCGTATCTCCTCGCGCTCGCGGGCGAGCAGGGCCAGCGCCGCGGCGAGCCCCGCGCCCGCGCTCGCTCCGCCGATCGCGATACGGGTCGCGTCGACGTCCGGGCGCTCGGCGAGCCAGGTGAGTGCGCGATAGCAGTCGTGCAGCGGGGTGGGGAACGGGTGTTCCGGCGCGAGGCGATAGTCGACGGAGGCGACGACGATGCCCAGTTCGTGAGCGAAGTGGCGGCACAGGGCGTCGTCGAGGGCTGCTGTGCCTATCACGTAGCCGCCGCCGTGGATCCACAGCAGTGCGGGCGACGGCACGGTCGCAGCGGACCTGTATGTGCGTACCGAGATCGGGCCGACCGCCTCGACCGTGACGTCCTTGGCACGGCGTGGTTCGCGCAGCCGGTCGAACGTCCTCATCAGACGAAGTCGCCGCGCACTGACCGGGCTCCGCGGGATCCATCTGGCGATACCGCGGAGATCGGGGTGGTAGATGTCGAGGTTCATCGTGTGTCCGCGACCGCGATGGCTTGGAGGAGCTGGGCGATCTCCTCGCCGGAGTGACCGGGTGTGGTGTATCCGGTTTCGTCGCGGATCTCGGCGAGGTGGTCTCGTATGTCCTCGATGGACAGTGCGGGGTGGTGGTAGCCCTTGGTTCTGGCGGTGAAGAACCGGGCGACCTGGCCGGCGCCGGCGGTGTAGATCTCGCCGGTGACCGGGCAGTCCTCGTGGGCCAGGAAGGCGACCACCGGCGAGACGAGTGCCGGGTCCAGCTTGCTGGCGACGGCGTGCATCATGGCCAGAGCGGCGGGGTCGAGCTGTCGTTCCTCCTCGGCCTGTGCCATGTTCACGGCGAGCATGCGGGTGGCGGCGACCGGGGCGATCGCGTTGACCATGATGTTGTGTTCGGCGCCCTCGATGGCGAGGACGCGGGTGAAGCCGATCAGGCCGGACTTGGCGGCGCCGTAGGGGCTTTTGTACTCGCTGCCGAGGATGCCGGCGGACGCCCTGCTCAACAGGTCAGAAACCGGCGACTGGCCACTCTGACCCCGGCGACGTGGTCATGCTGTCGCTCCCGCGTGGTCGGTGAGGTAGGCGCGCACGATGTCGTCGAAGGTGCGTTCGGACGTCAGGCCCAGCCGTTCCGCACGATCGGCCCGGACCTCGGCGGGCCACGTGCGCACCATGCCGCTGATGGCGGGATCGTCCGTCCAGTCGATCAGCTCGCTCGTGCCCGCGCCCACGACTCGGTCGAGAGCGGCCGCCATCTCCCTGGGCGTGGTGGTCAGCCCGGGCAGGTTCATGGCGGTCGTGCTCCCCCACGTCAGGTCGTCGACCTCGGCGGCGAGCACGATCCCGGCCAGGGTCGCGCGGGGCGAGGACAGCGCGACGGGTGTGTCGGGCGGCACCGGGCACACCGCCCGCTGCCCGGCGATCGGTTCCCGGATGATCCCGGACAGGAACCCGGACGCCGCCGCGTTGGGTTTGCCCGGCCGCACGGACACCGTCATCAGCCGCACCGAGCGGCCGCGGACGAAACCCCTGCGGGTGTAGTCGGCGACCAGCTGCTCGCCGATGAACTTCTGGATGCCGTAACTGGTCTGCGGGCGCGGCAGGGTGTCGTCGTCCACCAGGCCGAGCGAGCCGAGTGCCGGGTCGCTGCCGAACACCGCCAGCGAGCTGGAGAACACCAGCACCGGAGGCACGCGATGGCGTCGCGCGTACTCCAGCACCGCTCGGGTGCCGTCCACGTTGGTGCGCATGCCGAGGTCGAAGTCCGCCTCCGCCGCGCCGCTGACCACCCCGGCCAGGTGGAACACCGCGTCCACGTCCCCCACCTCGGCGAGCACGGACTCCAGTTCGCCGACGACCGGCCGGACCGGTTCGGCCGAGACGAGGTCGGACGGCGGCGACACGAGGTCGACCAGCACCAGCTCCCCGACCCGCTCGGCTCTCCCCCCACCCAGGCCGATCGGTGACGCCAGCAGCCGGCGCGCCAACAGGGAGCCCAGAAAGCCCGCGCCTCCGGTGATGACGACTCGTGCGCTCACGCTGCCTCCAGCCATTCGATCACGACCGACCGATCTCAGGATCGCGCACGGCCGTTAGGGTCGACCATGCCTGTCCGGCCGCCGACGATTCTCGCCGCCGTCTGCGCGCTGCTCGTCGTCGCGCTCGGGCTGGTTGTCGCGGGCGATCACACAGCCAACGGGGTCGACGCCGCCGCGCGGTCCGCGGTCGCCGGGTGGCCGCACGGGGTGCTGGGCGCGTTGGTGCTGCCCACGGAGCCACACGTGCTCGTGCCGTTCCTCGCGTTGCTGGCCGCCTGGTGCCTGTACGCGTCGCGGCCGTGGGACGCGTTGTTCGTCGTGCTCGGGCCCGCGACCGCCGTCGCGGCGAACACGTGGCTGCTCAAACCGCTGTTCGACCGGTGGAAGGGCGACACGCTCGTCTACCCCAGCGGGCACACCGTCAGCATGGTCGCGACGCTCGCCGTGGTGTTCGTGCTGGCCAACGGGCACGCGCGGACGATCATCGTCGTCGTCGGCGCGGTGCTGCTCATCGGTGTCTCGATCGGGATGGTCGGGCTCGGATACCACTACCTCACCGACATCGTCGGCGGGGCCTTCTTCGCCGTGTTCGCGGTTCTCGCCGTGCACGGACTGGCGTTCACCAGGCCGAGAACTGGGGCTTGAATGCGTAACCCAGCGTCTGTTAGCGTTAACACACAAACATGACGCCGGTTGCCACTTCGGCGGCATCCAGGATGTCCACCCCCTGCTTCACGTCCTGTTAGCGGTCACATCTCAGGTTAACCCCATGACTGCCCCCGGGGTGACGGTGCGAACCACCGTCACCCCGGGCCGGCATGCGCGCCAGCCAACGACGATCCTGGAGCGTTCTCATGCAGCCCTCCCGTCTGAGCCGCCGTCGGCTGCTCCAGGCCGCTGGTGTGGCAGCCGTTGCCACCGCCGCCGGCACCGCCACTGCTCGAGCCGAGCTGGCGCCGGTCCGTCCCGACATCGGGGTCTCGGCCTTCCCGTTCGAACTCGGCCAGGTCCGTCTGACCGCCAGTCGCTGGCTGGACAACCAGAACCGCACGCTGGCGTACCTGCGGTTCGTCGACGTCGACCGGCTGCTCTACAACTTCCGCGCGAACCACCGGCTGTCCACTGCTGGCGCGGCGGCCTGCGGTGGGTGGGAGGCACCCAACTTCGAGTTCCGCAGCCACAGCCAGGGACACTTCCTGACCGCATGGGCGCAGGCATGGGCGGTCCTGGGTGACACCACCTGCCGGGACAAGGCCAACTACATGGTGGCCGAGCTGGCCAAGTGCCAGGCGAACAACCCGGTTGCTGGATTCAACGCCGGCTATCTGTCCGGCTTCCCGGAGTCCGACCTGAACACCGTGGAGACCGGCGCACGCAAGGGCGTGCCGTACTACTGCCTCCACAAGACCCTCGCCGGTCTGCTGGACGTGTGGCGCTACATCGGCAACACGCAGGCGCGGGACGTGTTGCTGCGGTTCGCGGGCTGGGTGGACTGGCGCACCGGCCGGCTGACGTACAACCAGATGCAGACCACGCTGCGCACCGAGTTCGGTGGCATGAACGCCGTGCTGACCGACCTGTGCCAGCAGACCGGCGACACCCGGTGGCTCACCGTCGCGCAGCGGTTCGACCACGCCGCCGTCTTCGACCCCCTCGCGGCGAACCAGGACCAGCTGAACGGCCTGCACGCCAACACCCAGGTCCCCAAGTGGGTGGGTGCCGCCAGGGAGTTCAAGGCGAGCGGCACCACCCGCTACCGCGACATCGCCACCAACGCGTGGCGTGCCACCGTCGACGCGCACACCTACGTGATCGGCGGCAACAGCCAGGCCGAGCACTTCCGCGCACCCCACGCCATCGCCGCCTACCTGGCCAGCGACGCGGCCGAGGCGTGCAACACCTACAACATGCTGAAGCTGACCAGAGAGCTGTGGCTGCTGAGCCCCGATCAGGCGGCGTACTTCGACTACTACGAGCGGGCGCTGCTCAACCACCTGATCGGCCAGCAGAACCCCGCCGACAGCCACGGCCACGTCGTCTACTTCACCGCGCTCAACCCCGGCGGCCGGCGCGGCCAGACCGGACCCGCGGTCGGCGGGGGCAGCTACAGCACCGACTACGGCACGTTCTGGTGTTGCCAGGGCACGGGCGTGGAGACCAACACCAAGCTGATGGACTCCATCTACTTCCACAATGGCACTTCGGGCACCATGCTGACCGTGAACCTGTTCATGCCGTCGGTCCTCAACTGGTCGCAGCGCGGCATCACCGTCACCCAGACCACGAGCTACCCGGCGAGCGACACCACGACGCTCACCGTCACCGGCAACGTCAGCGGAACGTGGTCCATGCGCGTGCGCATCCCGGCGTGGACCAGCGGCGCGACGGTCAGCGTCAACGGCGTGGCGCAGAACATCACCACGACACCCGGCAGCTACGCCACCATCAGCCGCGCGTGGACGTCCGGCGACCAGGTCACCGTCCGCCTGCCCATGCGGGTGATCATGCGTGCCGCCAACGACGACGCGGGCGTCAACGCGATCACCTACGGTCCGGTGGTCCTCTCCGGCAACTTCGGCAACACCGCCTTCAACACCCTCCCGAACCTGAACGCCGCCTCGGTCACCCGCACCAGCGCCACCGCGCTGGCCTTCACCGCGTCCGCCAACGGAGCCAACGTCAACCTGATCCCCTTCTACGACGCACACGGGCACAACTACACGATCTACTGGCGAACCTCGGGATCCGGCTCAGGCTACCGGTTGTTCAACGCCGCCAGCGGACTCGTGCTCGGCATCCGTGACATGTCCACATCGGACGGCGGACTCGCGCTGCAGTGGGGTGACACCGGAACCGCGGACCACGACTGGGAGATCGTCGCGGACGGCACCGCGGTACGGCTGCGGAACCGCAACAGCGGCAAGGTGCTCGGCGTCGAGACCATGTCGACCGCCGACGGCGCCCGTGTCCTGCAGTGGGCCGACAACGGCACCGCCGACCACCGGTGGACGGTCACCGACGCCGGTGACGGCACCCACACGATTCGCAACGTGAACAGCGGCAAGGTGTTGGGCATCCAGGCCGGGTCGACCGCCGCGGGTGCCCAGGCCGTGCAGGACGCCGACGACGGGACCGCGGACAACCGGTGGTGGTTCGCGCCCACCGGCTCACCGCGCGTCCAGAACCTCAACAGCGGCCTCGTCCTCGGCGTGCAGGACATGTCCACATCGGATGGTGGGCTGGTTGTCCAGTGGGACGACAACGGCACCGCCGACCACCTCTGGAGCACGGTGATCGACGCAGGCGGTTACGTCCGGCTGCGCAACGCCCACAGCGGCAAGGTCCTCGGCGCCGAGAACACCGCGAACGGCGGCAGAGTCGTGCAGTGGGCCGACAACGGCACGGCGGACCACCGCTGGCGCCTGCGCTACGGCAGAGACGGCTACTTCCGGATCCAAACCGCGAGCGGCGGACGGGTCCTCGGTGTCAACGGCGCCTCCACCGCGCGGGGCGCGCAGATCGTGCTGTGGGACGACAACGGCACGAACGACCACCTGTGGCGGTTCATCTGAAGGCAAGGGAGCCTTGTGATGCGTGTCCTGGCTGTGCTCACGTTGTCCGGTCTCCTGACGGTGTTGCTGACTGTCCCGGCGGCCGCGGCGACACTGCCGACCGGAGCCCGGTCCCTCGAGTCGGTCAACTATCCGGGCTCGTACGTGCGGCACCAGGACTCCCTCGGCCGCCTCGACCCCGTGACGGCGAGCAGTGCCGCGCAGACCAAGCTGGACGCGACCTTCACCGTCGTGAACGGCCTGGCCTCGCCGTCCTGCTACTCGTTGCAGACCAAGGACGGGCGGTTCCTGCGGCACCGGGACTGGCGACTGCGTATCGACACCAACACCGGCGACCCGACCTTCCGTGCGGACGCCACGTTCTGCGCGGTCGACGGCTCCGTCGCCGGATCGGTGTCGTTCGTCTCCTACAACTACCCGAACCGACGGATCCGGCACCGCGACTTCGGGCTGTGGCTGGACACCTACGCCGACGCCGCGGTCTTCCGTGCCGACAGCTCGTTCCGGCTCACGGCGCCATGGGCACCCAAGACGACCAAGGGACCGGTCATCCCCGGGCTGTTCGCCGACCCTCACATCACGACCTTCAACGGCCGCTACTACCTCTACCCGACCACCGACGGGTTCGCGGGCTGGAGCGGCACCTACTACAAGGCGTTCTCCTCCCCCGACCTCGTGAACTGGACCGACCACGGTGTGATCCTCGACCACGGGCCGGACGTGTCCTGGGCGGACAACTCAGCGTGGGCACCGGCCGTCGTGGCGAAGAACGGCCGTTACTACCTGTACTTCAGCGGCGGCCTCGCGAGCGGTGACACCGGCAAGCACATCGGAGTCGCGGTGGCCGACTCCCCCACCGGACCGTTCCGCGACGCGCTGGGCCGGCCACTGATCCGCAACGGCCAGTTCTCCGGTCAGATGATCGACCCGATGGTGTTCACCGACGACGACGAGCAGTCCTATCTGTACTGGGGACAGGGCGTGGCCAGGGTCGTGCCGCTGAACGCCGACATGGTGTCGTTCGACCCCGCCCGGGTCCGCGTCATCACGCCACCCGAGTACAACGAGGCGTCGTTCGTCCTGAAGCGTAACGGTACCTACTACTTCATGTGGTCGGAGAACGACACCCGCAGCGAGGACTACCGCGTCGCGTACGCCACCGGGCCGTCGCCGCTCGGGCCGTGGACCAAGCACGGCGTCGTCCTGCAGAAGCGGCTCGACCTCGGCATCAAGGGCCCCGGCCACCACTCCGTGGTTCGCGCACCGGGTACCGACACCTGGTACATCGCCTACCACCGCTTCGCCGTGCCAGCCGGCAACGGCACCAACCGCGAGGTCGCCATCGACCGGATGGAGTTCAACGCGGACGGCACGATCCGCCCAGTCGTGCCCACCCTGTGAAGGAGACGCCGATGTCCCGACCGCGTCCGATGTTCGCTCCGCAAGCTCCGCGAATAGTGGCGGTGCTCTGCCTGGTCCTCGCCACCTTCATCGTCGTGCCGGCACAGGCCGCTGTCGGGCCCTTCACCGGGTACCTCATGGCACACTTCACCGGCGAGTCGGCGACCGGCGAGCAGATCTACGTCGCCCACAGCGACGACGGTCTACATTGGACAGACCTGAACAACGGCTCGCCGGCGCTGGTCTCCACGGTCGGCACCCGCGGCGTCCGCGACCCCGCCATCGTCCGGTCACCGGCCGGTGACCGGTACTGGATCGTCGCGACCGACTTGCGGATCGGCAGCGGCACGTCCTGGGACAACGCCGCGAACCGCGGCAGCACCTCGCTGGTCGTGTGGGAGAGCACCGACCTGGTGAACTGGTCGGCCCCACGGCTCCTCTCCGTGGCGGCCGGCATCTCCACAGCGGGCAACGCATGGGCACCCGAGGCCATCTACGACCCAGCCAGCAGCCAGTACATCCTCTACTGGGCAACGAACTCGACCGTGAACGGCGTCCGGAAACACCGCATCTGGTACTCCCGGACCACCGATTTCCGTTCCGTCACCGCCCCGCAGATCTACATCAACCGCGCCGGCAGCCAGGGCATCATCGACACCCAGATCATCGAGGTGCCGAACAGTGTCGGCGGGTGGCGGTACTACCGGGCGTCCGGCGACGGTCAGCTCACCATCGAGGCGGCCAACTCGGTCCTCGGCTCCTGGACCAGGCTCGGCGACCTGTCCCACATGGGCCTCACCGGCAGCGACGTCGAAGGTCCGATGTGGACGAGGTTCAACGACCGCGACCAGTGGACCCTGTGGCTGGACCAGTACGCCACCGGCCGCGGCTACATGCCGCTGACGTCGACGAACCTGGGCAGCACCCAGAACTTCACGCGGACCACCGCCTACAACCTGGGCGGCACCCGCAAGCGCCATGGCTCGATCCTCAACCTGACCGCCGCCGAGGAGAGCCGCGTGCTCGCGCGCTGGCCGAGCACGGCGGCCAACCGCCTGCAGTCGTACAACTTCCAGGATCGCTACGTCCGGCACGCCAACTTCGACGTGCGTATCGACCCGAACGTCAGCCCGGCCGCTGACGCGCAGTTCCGACTCGTTCCCGGCCTCGCCGGCTCGGGCACCATCTCGTTCCAGTCGGTCAACTTCCCCGGCTACTACCTGCGACACCAGAACAACGACTTCGTACTGGCCGCCAACGACGGCGGGGCCACCTTCACCGCGGACGCCACATTCCGCCGTGTCGCGGGGTTGGCCGACTCGTCGTGGAGCTCCTTCCAGTCCTACAACTTCCCCGACCGGTACATCAGGCACTACAGCTACCTCCTCCGGCTCGATCCCGTCGCCACCGCGGCCGAACGGGCCGACGCCACGTTCCGGTTGACGTCATGAGGTTCGGGGCGCTGTGCGCCGCTCTCCTGGTGTTCGTGACAGTGGTCTGCGCGGTCCCCGCGCACGCGCAGGCCGCCACGTTCACCAACCCGTTGAACAGCACGGGTCCCGACCCGTACATGACCTACTACAACGGCAACTACTACCTCATGACGACGCCGTGGAACGGCCCGTTGACGATGCGCAAGGCGCCGACGATCGCCGCGTTGAAGCAGGCCGCGCCGGTGCCGGTGTTCAACGACTTCCCGGCGGGCCGCTGCTGCTGGGTGTGGGCGCCCGAGTTCCACCTGATCAACGGCCGCTGGTACATCTACTACTCGGCCGGGACCGGGGACATCGAGGCCCAGCGGGTGCACGTCGCCGAGAGCGCCGGGCTCGACCCAACCGGCCCGTACACCTACAAGGGCATGGTGTACAGCGGCTGGGGCATCGACGGCAGCGTGGTCACGATCTCCGGCCAGCTGTACTACATCTGGTCCGGCGTGCCGACCCAGCTGTGGCGGGACAGCGACCCCCACATCTACATCGCGGCCATGAGCAACCCGTGGACGATCAGCGGCCAGCGAACCGCGATCTCCGCGCCGACCCTCGCGTGGGAGAGACAAGGCACCCCGATGAACGAGGGACCGGTCGCTTTGCAGCACAACGGGAGGACGTTCATCGTCTACTCGGCCAGCGCCTGCCAGGGTCCCGACTACAAGCTGGGCCTGCTGAGCTACAACGGAGGCAACCCGCTGTCCGTGTCCGCGTGGACCAAGGCCCCTCAACCGATCTTCCAGCGGAGCGACGCAGGCGGCGTGTACGGCCCAGGCCACAACGGCTTCTTCACCTCACCCGACGGCACCGAGTCCTGGATCGTCCACCACGCCAACACCTCGGCGTCCCAGGGCTGCGGCGACACCCGGACGACCCGCATCCAGAAGTTCACGTGGAACGCCGACGGGACACCGAACCTGGGTGTGCCGGTGGCGGCGGGCACCACGCTCACCGTGCCGTCCGGCGAACCGGTGGTGACCTACCAGCGCATCACCAACCGCGGCAGTGGGAAGGTCGTCGACGTGCAGATGCCCAACACGTCCGACAGCGCCCGGGTCGGGCAGTGGGCGTGGAACGGTGGGCCGTGGCAGCAGTGGCGGTTCGTCGACGCGGGCGGGGGCCACGTCCGCATCGAGAGCCTGAACAGCGGAAAGTGCCTCGACGTGACCGGCAGGTCCACCGCTGACGGTGCGGGTGTCATCCAGTACCGCTGCGGGGACGGGACGAACCAGCAGTTCCAGCTTGTCGCCTCCGGCAGCTACTTCACGATCAGGGCACGGCACAGCGGCAAGTGCCTCACCGTGGCCGGAGCGTCCACATCGGACGGTGCGCTCCTGGAGCAACGCGCCTGTGGCACCGGCAACGAGTTCCTGTGGTCGCGGACGTGAGGGCCCGTGGGTAACAGTCCACGACTATTACCCACGGTTCGTTGATATTCACACCGTTCGTGGCTTAAGCTTGGTGCGATATGGGAGCGCTCCCAGTTCGGTAACTATTCGATCACCGGAGATTGGAGGCCTCGTCATGCGCCCTGCTTCGAGGTCTGTTGCCAGACCGCGCCGCATCCTCGCCGTGGTCGTCGGCGTGCTGGCCTGCCTGGCTGTCTGGACACCGACGGCCTCGGCCCACGGCACCATCGTCGATCCCGCTTCCCGCGCCTATCACTGCTGGCAGGCGTGGGGCAACAACCACACGAACCCTGCCATGCAGCAACAAGATCCCATGTGCTGGCAGGCCTTCCAGGCCAATCCCGACACCATGTGGAACTGGATGAGCGCACTGCGGGACGGTCTCGGCGGAAACTACCAGGCGAGAACCCCCGACGGACAGCTGTGCAGCAACGGTCTCGCACGCAACAACTCCCTGAACAACCCGGGACAGTGGAAGACCACCAACATCAGCAACAACTTCACGATGCACCTGTACGACCAAGCCAGCCACGGCGCTGACTTCCTGCGGGTCTACGTCAGCAAGAACGGGTTCAACCCCGCCACCCAGCGCCTCGGATGGGGAAACCTGGACTTCATCACGCAGACCGGCAGGTACCCGCCGGCGAAGGACATCACCTTCAACGTCCAGACCTCTGGCTACAGGGGACATCACATCGTCTTCACGATCTGGCAGGCCTCGCACCTCGACCAGGCCTACATGTGGTGCAGCGACGTGAACTTCGGCTGACCTAGCAGCACCTCGGCCCGGCGCCGGTCGGCGCCGGGCCGAGCTTTCGCCCGCGATGTAAAGATCATCGGCTCCGCGTGACTACTCTTGGTGACCGTTCCATGGTCACGGAACCACGGGCTGAACCGGGGACAGGCGGGATCACCGCGCGACCGTGAAGCGCCCGCGTGCGGGAGTGCAGACGCAACCGGCTGGGGGCACACGGTGACCGCCGCCCGACTCAGTCCGGCTCGCCCTTGCGCGGGCGAACCGAACATCTACCTTATCGACTGTCCACGCGCGACTGTTACACCGGGGAACATCCAGTTTCCCTCACCTGTAACAGAGTTTGTTTCACGATTCTCGCCATAGTCCTTATTGGACTATGGAGCGGCCCCTACCGCTGTCCGACTGTTGGACGCCGGCTCTCGCGCGCCCAAACCAGCTGGTGCGCGCCGTGTGCTACAGGTCGGCGAGCGCTGGGCAGTTGGCGAAGGCCGGGAAGTTCGGGTCCAACGTGAAGGCCTCAAGGTAGAGCGGAGTGCCGTCGGGCAGCGTGTCGACTTGGATGATCTCTCCGGTTGGGACGATCTTCGTCTGCGGCCGGTCGAAGTCGAAATCGATCAAAAGGCCGTCCGCGAACGGGTGGATGGTGAGCACGGCACCGGCGAACAGTGGCATGGCGAAGTTCTTGGTTCCGTCGCGACTCAGCCCCTCCGGGGCAAGCGGCTCCTGGCCGGAGCACCACTGCGCGACGATCTCATGAACGGTGGCGGACGCACCTGGCGCGGCCAAGACGTTGCCAACCAGCAGCGCAGCCGACGCGGTGATGGCGACTAGTACTTTCCTCATCGGAATTCCTCCCACGACTCAAACGAGTGTGCAACAGCAGTCGTCGTGTTGACCAACACACCCGTTACGACGGCGAGCCCAGACCACAGTCCACTGTGGCCCTAATGAAATCCACTGAGGACTACCGACTCAACTCCGCTTCTGCCCGCCAGAATGACTCACGTACCGTGCCAACACAGATGCGGACCGGCGTCGGTAGAGAACCTTACCGTCACACGATCAGCACAGTCGGACACCATTGATCAGATAATCCCCGGGCAAAGTTAGGCACTTTTCCAACGGCGGTCAAGCGTATGCCCAACATGGTCCGCGCTTATGCTCGACCCGTGACTGATGTGGCCGACCCGGTGAACCTCCACGACTGGACCACCGACGCGGATGAGACGCCCCGCCCGCAGGCACTGCTGCTCACGTTCTTCGGCGGGCACGTCCTCGACCGCGGGATCCACGTGGCCACCGGGAGCGTGCTCGACGTCCTCCGCAGGGTCGGCGTCACGGAACACGCGACCCGTTCGACGCTCAGCCGGATGGCACGCCGAGGACTGCTGATGCGCACCCGCCGTGGCCGCAACGTCTACGTGGGACTCACCGAGCGGTCGCGTGCGATCCTGCGCGACGGCGACAACCGCATCTGGCACACCGGTGCGATCAACCGGCAGTGGGACGGCACCTGGACTCTCCTCGGGTTCTCGATGCCCGAGTCGTGGGGACGCCAACGACACGCACTGCGGTCCCGGCTGCTGTGGGCCGGTTTCGGCAGCCTGCAGAGCGGGCTGTGGATCGCGCCGTCCACTGTCGACGTCGCGCCGCTGCTCGACGGCCTCGGCGCCGACAGCCACGTGAAGGTGTTCCAAGCACGTACGCTGCCGCCGACCGAGGTCGCCGAGATCGTCCACGAGGCCTGGGACCTCGACCAGCTGGCCGCTCGCTACCGGGCGTTCCTCGCCCGCTGGAGCGACCCCGCCCGAGCCGCCGCGCTGGCACCCGACAGCCTGGCCCGCGAACTGCTGCTGGAGTCGGACTGGCTGCAGACCATCCGCGACGACCCACGGCTACCTCGCCCGCACCTGCCAGCCGACTGGCCGGCCGAACCCGCGGAAGAGCTGTTCCACACCCTGTCCAACACCCTGAAAACCCGAGGCACGCGCGATCGTGGCCGAGGTCGTCGACACCATCCCGGACACGCGGGCCGGCGCCGAGCTCACGCCGTGACGGCCGCCTGAGCCGGGGCACCGGCCGGATGGGGCACGATGACCGGGCGGAGGCTCCACAGCGCCAACACGGCGACGGTGGCGACCTCGATGATCGCCAGCACCCGCTCCGCGAGCCCGAGCGGGACGAGCTCCGACACCCCGGGGATCCTGCGGAGCGCGATGCGGAGCACGATCGCACCGAGCACCACCAGCGCGAGCGTACCCAGGATCCGTGCCGCCGCCGCGAACCGATCGTCGCGCCAACGCCTGCCGAGGGCGAGCGCGGCGACCGGCACGCTCATGAACGCGACGAGGCTCGCGTACCGGTGGATGACGCCGCCGACGCTCGGGCCGACCGCCCGGTTGGTCTTCTCGAACGCCACGATGACCACGAGTGCCACCGACCAGACGCCCAGCGCCACCGCGCCGGGGGACGGCCACGACAGCAGTCCCGTGCGCACCAACGCCAGCAGCACCAGCACCGACCCCACGCACAACCCGAGCACACCGGTGTCGAACATCCAACGGTGCTCGCCGAGTGCGTACTCGCTGATCGTCCGCCGGACCGGGCTCACGTCGGTCGCCACGACGTGCAGCGTCCCGACGAAAAGGACCGAGAACCCGACGCCGACAAGCCCGAGCGCGGCGATCATCCTGGTTCGGGCATGGTCAAGTGCGGGCACACGAACCTCCTGGTGAGTGGTCAGAGCGGTACAGCGACGCCGTTGAACGTCGTTTCGGGCAGCTGAGGGCTGGTGAAGCGGGCGTTGACGAGGTAGAGCCGGTTACCGAAGCGGGCGGCGGTGGTGGGGACGTCGAAACGCGGGTCGGTGATCGTGCGGCGGAGAGTCGCGGTGGTAACTGTCGCATCGAGATTGAACACGCTGATGAGGTTCAGCCGGTTCTGCACGACGTACAACGTGCGGCCGATACGGACGAGACCGTCCCCGTTGACCACGTCGGCCGCGCCGACCAATGTGATGACCGTGGCCTGGCCGGTCTTCAGGTTCACGCGGTAGAGCTTGCCGGCCGAGACGACGATCAGCGCGCGACCGTCGGGGGTGCCCACGATGCCGTTGGCGTTGTTCACGTTCGGGGTCTGCACCCAGTCACCGGACAGCGGCAGCGCGCGGACCTGCCCGGCCCGGCCGCGCGGCACGCCGTAGAGGACCGCGTCACGCGAGTCGGTGAACCAGGCACGATCGTCGAGCAGGATGACGTCGTTGATGAACGGGGCGGCGTTCTGCGTGAGCTGGTGGGTGGCGACGAGCGCGCCGGTGCGGGAGTTGATGATCCGTGCCGTGCCCCCGGCCCCACCGGAGACGTAGAGCAGACCGTCGCGATCCAGCTTCAGCCCGACGGACGCCAGGCCGGTGGCACCCTCGTGGATGACACCGCCTTCGCCGGTGCGCAGGTCGGTGCGGAAGATGGCACCGTTGGCGCGCGACCCCATGTAGGCGAACGGCTTGCTGCCAATGGTGATGCCCTCGGGAAGGAAACCGTTGGGCAACGGGAATTCCGTCGGCCAGTCCGCCCCGGTGGCGCTCGCCGTGCCAGCCCCGGCCGTGACAGCGACAGCGGCGAGCGCGGCACCGCCGAGAACGGTGCGCCGGGAGAGCTGCGGGTTCTTCCGGTTCATGGTTCCGTGCCTCCGTTAAGTTGTGATTTCGTTTGTCACCCTAGTGTTCACACGTCCCACCGGCACGACACGCCGCACGAAGCGCCGACATCGACAGCAAACCGACAGCAACCCAACGCACGCATGGCGGCGTTTCACTTTTGTTTGACGCGAAGGAAGATCGATGTCCACTCAGGACTGTGAGGTTACTGCCGCGACAAGAGCCACCGGCTGCCGCGGCCAGCTCCTGGTCATGGTTTGACCACCAAAAGGTCGTCCCAGAAATGTGGAGTTGCCTGGAATCCTATGTGGATACTCAGGGAGTCGCCGCTCGAACCGTGTTGCGGCCTTCACCTCGCCAGTCCCTTCCACACTGATTGACAGACATATGTCAACATAGAAGATGTCTGTCAATCAAGGGTGCATCGGAGGGTCCATGCCCGCGGACAGTTGGGACGACGCGTTCACACACGTGCTCTGGCGGGCGCAGAACGCCGTGCATCGCACCGTCCAGACGGCACTCGACGAACTCGGCGTCACGGCGACGCAGGCCGGCCTGGCCGTGCACCTCGACCAACTCGGACCTCTCTCTGCGGCGGACCTGTCCCGCGGCTTCCACATCGCGCCACAAAGTGTCGGCGCGGCCCTATCCCGTCTGGAGAAGATCGGCTGGGTCCAGCGCCGGGGACACCCCATCCACCGCCGGGTCGTCCTCTACGAACTCTCGTCCACGGGCCTCGAAGGAGTCGCGCGTGGACGCGCGCTCATGGCCGCGGTCAACGAAGCGGCGACCGAGATCCTGTCCGACACCGAGCTCGACGGCCTCGTCACGGGCCTGCGCCGAGTCACCACCGAGATCGACGGACCCGACCGCTGACGCCCGGAGCAGGTGGTGTCGCGATTTCGGCATCGACGCCGCCGTCGTGCCGCTAAAGTCTCGCGTCAGAACTGGGGATGGACGGACCGCGACCGGCTCGGCTGGGCACAGCAAGGTCCGTGTGATGGAGGAGAACTGACATGGGTGACATTCCGCGTCGCCGGATGCGCTCGGTGAGCGTCGCCATCGGGGTGACGGCGGTGGCCGCGGCGGCGTTGAGCGGCTGCTCGTCGTCCCCGGACTACAACGCGGTGTGCATCGACGAGAGGACCCAGCAACGGGTCGACGACGACGAGTGCGACGACACCACCGGCGGCACCCGCAGCTGGTACTACCTCGGCAGCGGCCAGCGGATCCCGTCCGTGGGGAGCCGGGTTTCCGGGGGAAGCACCAACGAACCCGCCGGATCGGTACAGCGCGGCGGCCAGTCGTCGTCCGACTCCGGCAGCTCGTCGACCGACTACGGCGGCTTCGGCAGCAGCGGAAGCCACGTCTCGTCCTGAGCCCACCCGACCCGCATCCCGAGAAAGCGCCAGAATGAACAACCTGCTCAACGCCATGCTGCACGCCGTGGTCTACGCGTTCACCGCCGGAGCGCTGCTGGTGGCCGCCTACTACGTGCTGGACCTGATCACCCCGGGCCATCTCGGCAAGCAGCTCCGCGGCGGGTCCGACACCGGAGGAGATGACGCCGCCGCGATGCCGTCCCAGTCCGCCGGGGTGGTGTCCGCGGCCTGGATGATCTCCAACGCCCTGGTGCTGTTCACCGCGATCTGGACGAACGGACAGACGGACCTCGGCACGGCGCTGCTGTGGACAGTCGCGTTCGGTGCCCTCGGCATCGCGCTGAACATCGTGATGTTCCTCGTCGTCGAGGCGCTGACCCCCGGCCGGCTTCGCGAGATCGTGTGTACGCCGGGGCCGGTGCGTCCGCTGGCGATGCTCGCCGCCGCCGCGTCGCTCTCGGTGGCCGGGATCGTCTGCGCGAGCATCGCCTGATGCGACGGCACCTCGTCGACCCACGCCCGGAGTGGAAACGGATCGTCACCGAGCAGGGGCTGGTCTTCCCGGACACGCCGATGGCGGACGGCACGGTCGTGCCGTACTGGAACGAGTCCGCGTGGTACGAGGTCTCGATGACCGAGGTGCTAGCGCTGGAGGCGGCGACCGAGGAACTGTGGGCGATGTGCCTGGACGCCGCCGGGTATCTCGCCGCCACGGCGACCGACCAGCGACTCGGCCTGCCCGCCGGGTCGCTGGAGCTCATCCGGGAGTCCATCCGGCGCGGTGACCAGGCCGTCTACGCCCGGTTCGACCTCGCCCCAACGGGTGCGGACCTCGCGACCGGCACCCCCGTGCGGATGCTGGAGATCAACGGCGACACCCCGACCGGGCTGGTGGAGAGCGGGGTCGCCCAGTGGCGCTGGGTCGAGGACGTCCTGCCCGGCACCGACCAGTGGAACAGCGTGCACGACCGGCTGGTGCGACGGTGGCGCGACCTCGCCGAGTCCGGCGTGCTCGACGGCGACCGGGTGCATTTCCTGTACGTGCACCCGGATCACGCCGATGACGCCGGCGAGATGGAGATGACCGTCCACTACATGCTGGACTGCGCCGTGCAGGCGGGGCTCCGGGCGGTCGCACAGCCGATCGAGGACGTGGGCTGGGACCGGGATCGCTCGGCGTTCGTGGACCGCGTGGGCAACGAGATTCGCAACGCCTTCAAGCTGTACCCGTGGGAGCTCATGCTCGACGAGCGGTTCGGGCGGATGCTGCTCGACCGTAGTGAGGTTCGTCCGGTGAGGTGGTTCGAGCCCGCCTGGAAGGCGCTGCTGAGCACCAAGGCGATCCTGCCGGCGTTGTGGGAGCGCAACCCCGGTCATCCACTTCTGCTCCCGGCGTACTTCGACAGTCCCGGTGAGCTGACCGAGTGGGTCGCGAAACCGCTGCACGGCAGGGAAGGCGACAACATTCGCATCCACCGCGCCGACGCCCCGGAGATCGAGATGCCCGGCGGGTACGGCACGGAGGGCTGGGTCTACCAGGAATACACCGAGCTGCCGGTGTTCGACGGCAACCATGTCGTCCTCGGCTCCTGGATCGTGGACGGCGAGGCGGCGGGGATGCTGGTGCGCGAGTCGGACGGACTCGTCACCGACTACTTCAGCCGTGTGGCGCCCCACGCGATCGGTGACGCCGCGAGCCCGGACACGGCACAGGTACAGGAGTGGCTCGTCGAGCGCACCGGACACCCGGGGGTGCCGGTGCTGCCAGGCAACTGAGGTCAGACCGGCGCGGTCGACGTGCGGACCACCAGCTCGGTGGCAAGCTCGACGTGATGGGACTCGAGTTTCTCGCCGTTGGCGATGCGGAGCGCGGTGCGCAGGGCGACACCGCCCATCTCCCGCAGGGGTTGCCGCACGGTGGTCAGCGGCGGTGAGGCCATCCTCGCCAGGAGCGTGTCGTCGAAGCCGACCACACTCAGATCTCCTGGCACGCACAGGCCACGCGTGCGGGCGGTCTCGATGACGCCGAGGGCGATCTCGTCGTTGCCCGCGAACACCGCCGTCGGTGGCTCCGTGAGGTCCAGCAACACCGCGGCGCCGAGCACGCCGGTCTCGTAGTCGAACTCTCCCGGCCGGACGTAGGCGTTGGGTACCGGCGCCTTCTCCGCCTCCATCGCGGCGAGGAAGCCGTGCACACGCGCCTGGTTCACGGCGGCGGTAGCGGGTCCGCCGAGGTAGGCGATGCGGCTGTGGCCGAGCAGGAGCAGATGCTGGGTCGCCGCGAAGCCGCCGGCGAAGTTGGTCGACCCGACGCTGGTGACGTCGGTGTGCGGCAGGTGCAGCGGGTCGAGCACGACCAGCGGAAGACCCGCGTGGGTCAACGCGTCCAGGTACGCGGGGGTGTACACGCTGGTGACCGCGATGAGGGCGCGGCGCCCCATCGCGACCAGGTCCCGTGCCCACCGGGGGCCGCGGTCAGGTTGGCTGACCACCACGGAGACGCCCAGTTCGGCGGCTGCGTCGACGACGCCGCCCAGCGCCTCGGCCACGTACGGCTTGAGATCACCCGCGAACTGCACCTCGATGGTCGGGCCGGCCGCTGCCTCGGCGCGGCGGACGACGGGCGCGACGTAGTCGTGCTGCCGCAACAATTCCTGCACTCGGGAGCGCGTCCGCGGCGCCACGTCACTGCGTCCGTTGACGACCTTGGACACGGTCGCGATGGAGACCCCCGCCATACGCGCGACAGCCGCCAACGTCGTACGTCCGGCGCCTGCGGGTTTCGGCTTGCCCGATTCTTTCCCCGGCGACCAGTCGGCCGTCGTCATCGCCTCTCCTTCGCGCGGGACTGAAAGTTTCGAAACATTTCGACGGTGCCCAACGAGCATACGTTTACGGTGTATTTCGGGCAATGAGCCTACGTTGACCTTGACACTAATCCGACGGGATACCTACGCTGACACAACGCGTTTTCGAAAGTTTTCGAAATGGCAGCCAGCGAAGTCTGCGGCTCGAGAACGGAGCAGCACCGTGGCAACACAAATCTCCCGACGTACCGTCCTCGGCCTCGCCGCGAGCGTGCCGGTCTCGATGGCGCTCTCGGCCTGTGGCACGTCCGGGCCGGGCGGCGGCGACGGCGCGACGTACTGGTTCCTCTCCGGACCGCCCCAGGAAGGCATCCGCCAGGGCGCGGTGGACCGGTTCAACGAGGCCAACCCCGACACGAAGATCACCACGACGACGTTCCTGAACGACCCGTACAAGACGAAGATCAGGACCGCCCTCGGCGCCGGGCAGGCGCCCACGATCATCTGGGGCTGGGGCGGTGGCGGGTTACGCACCTGGGTCGAGGCCGGCCAGGTCGACGACCTCACCTCGTGGTTCGACCAGAACCCGAAGGTGAAGAACAAGCTGATCCAGTCCTCGTTCGGCCCGGCGACCATCGACGGCAAGATCTACGCGATGCCGTGCGAGACCGTCGAGCCGATCGTCCTGTACTACAACAAGAAGGTCTTCGACGACGTCGGGGTGGAGCCACCGCAGTCGTGGGACGACATCATGGCCCTGGTGCCCAGGTTCAACGAGAGGAACATCGCGCCGTTCTCCCTCGGCGGGCAGTCCCGGTGGACGAACATGATGTGGCTGGAGTTCCTGTTCGACCGCATCGGCGGCCCCGAGGTGTTCCAGGCCGCCTTCGACGGTGAGAAGGACGCCTGGTCCAACCCGGCCGCCATCGACGCGCTCACGAAGCTGCAGGACCTGGTCAAAGCCAATGGTTTCGTCGAGGGCTTCTCCTCGATCACCGCGGACTCCAACGCCGACCAGGCACTGCTCTACACCGGCAAGGCCGCGATGATGGTGCACGGCTCATGGTCCTACGGCATCCTGCAGGCCCAGGGCGGCGACTTCGTTTCCAGCGGCGCGCTCGGCTACATGAACTTCCCGCCGGTCGAGGGCGGCACGGGCGACCCGAGCGACGCCGTCGGCAACCCCGGCCAGTACCTCGCCATCTCCTCGAAGGCCAGCGCGGAGCAGAAGGAGGTCGCCAAGAAGTTCTTCACCACCGGTGTTCTCGACGACCAGGAGGTGAAGGACTGGATCGAGTCGGGCGGCGTCCCGATCCTGGAAGGCACGCAGAAGGAGCTGGCCGCCAGCAAGAACGCCGACTTCGTCACCTTCGTCTACGACGTCGCCAGCAACGCCAAGGTCTTCGCCCAGTCCTGGGACCAGGCACTCAGCCCGACCGCGGCCGAGACACTCCTGGACAACATCGTCAAGCTGTTCCAGCTGTCCATCTCCCCGCAGCAGTTCGCCGACAACCTCAACGCGGTCATCGGCCAGTGAGCACGGCCACTCCGCAAACGCGGCGCGGCCGGCTCGGCGTGCTGCCGTGGCTGGCCGCGCCGGCGCTGGTGTTCTTCGTCGGCTTCGCCGTCGTCCCACTCGTCGGTGTCTTCGTGCTGAGCTTCACGACGTGGGACGGGATCGGCGCCATCCAACCGTCCGGATTGGACAGTTGGCGTGCCGTCCTCGCCGATCCCGGGCTGCCGCACGCCGTCTGGATCACCTTCCTGGTGATGCTCGCGTCGTGGGCTGTGCAGACCCCGTTGAGCATCCTGCTCGGCACGTTCCTGGCGGGCCACCAGCGCTACCGCGCCGTGCTGGCGGTGGTGTACATCATCCCGTTGCTGTTCAGCTCCGCGGCGATCGCGATCGCCTACAAGGCGCTGCTGGACCCGAACTTCGGCCTCGGCGCCGGACTCGGGCTCGATTTCCTCAGCCAGGACTGGCTCGGCAGGCCGACGCTCGCGTTCAGCCTCGTCGTGTTCGTCGTGTCCTGGCAGTTCATCCCGTTCCACACGCTGATCTACCAGGGCGGCGTCCGGCAGATCCCGGTCTCGCTCTACGAGGCGGCGCAGCTCGACGGCGCCGGCCGCATCCGGCAGTTCTTCAGCATCACGCTGCCGCAGCTCAAGTTCACGATCATCACGTCCTCGACGCTGATGGTCGTCGGGTCGCTGACGTTCTTCGACCTCATCTTCGTCATGACCGCCGGCGGTCCAGGCGACGCGACGCGGGTGCTGGCGCTCGACATGTACAAGCGCGGGTTCATGGGCAACCAGATGGGACCGGCCAGCGCCATCGCCGTCATCCTCGTGCTCACCGGCCTGCTGCTCGCGTGGCTGCTGCGGCGCATCGGCGGGGGCGGCTC
>NZ_DASUVO010000113.1:0-21527 GCF_036378875.1 Actinophytocola sp. | reverse complement strand
CGCGGCCGGGCAGAGCGCGGCCGGCGGGCCGGCCGCGGGCGGCCGGGCCGGGCGCAGCCGGCGGGTGGCGAGCGCGGGCGGACGGCGGACAGCCGGCGGACAGCCGGCGGGCGGCAGGGCGCGGCCGACAGGCGGCAGGCGGGCGGCAGGGCGCGGCCGGCAGGCAAGGGCGCGGGCGGCCGGGCAGGGCGCGGTCAGCGGCCGGGCAGGGCGCGGGCGGCGGGTGGCGAGCGCGGACAGCCGGCGGGCGGTAGGGCGCGGCCGGCAGGCGTCATGGTCGGGCTTCGGCGTTAGGGTGAGGGCGTTGTCCGCCTGGCCAGCATGGAATGCGGCCCAGGCTCGCAATGCCTGGCGTGTGTGGTTTGCCCGTAGGAGCGAACCCTCGATATGGGGTCAGCGGTGGGTCGAGGCTCAATGTCCTGAGGGGCACCCTCGGGGCGTCAGGCCACAGCGCCTGGCAATCGTGCGGTTGGAAATTCGCGCGGCGGCGACGGGTGCGGCCGGTGCCCTGAAAGACGCGATCGAGACGTTCAACGACATGAGCGCGTCTTTCAGGACATCAGCTCGATGCAGCTCCAGCGCCTCCTGCCAGGTACGTGATGCCCAGCTCCCTGGCCAGGTCGAGCGCCTCCCGGTAGTGGTGTTCGCCTCGATCAGCAACACCGCCAACACGCACTGCTGCCCGTCGAACCACGCCTCGACGCTGCCGAGCAAGCGAAACCGACCCCACGAAGCCCCTCCAGACAGCAGCCCACGAACACCTGGCGACATCCGGCGTTGTCGGTGCTTCCGGATAGTCTGGCGAACGGCAGGGCAGGCACGGGAAGGATTGTGAGTTTGGGATCGCGGTGGTCGGTGGCTCAAGTGCTCGCGCTGGCACCGGACGCCAGTTCCGGCAAGGCCGCGCGCGGGCTCGCCAACCCCCGTACCTGGTCCGATCTGGGCAGCAACGAGTCGCTGGTCTGGGGCAAGTGCCAGGGCAGCGCCCGCGCGCCCTACCAGGTCACGGTCGACCTGACCGAGCCTGCTTTCCGGTGCACCTGTCCCAGCCGCAAGCTCCCCTGCAAGCACGGGTTGGCGCTGCTCCTGATGTGGTCCGCCAACAACGGGGTGGTCGCCGATCTGGAGAGCGCCGAACCCTTCGCCGCCGACTGGGCCGCGCAGCGCGCCAGCCGGCACGCCACCGCCTCCGCCAGAACCGCACCCGACCCCGAAGCGCAGGCCAAGCGGCTCGCGGAGCGTGAGTCGCTCATGTCCGCGGGTATCGACGACTTCGAGCGCTGGCTGCATGACGTGGTCCGGCAAGGGCTGGCCAGCGCACGGCGGCAGCCGCCCAGTTTCTGGGACACCGCCGGGGCCCGGCTCGTCGACGCACAGCTTCCCGGGCTCGGCGACCGGGTCCGTGCGATGGGCAGCAACATCCATGCCCGCAACGACTGGGCGCCGCATCTGCTCGGCGAGCTGGGGCGCTGGCACCTCGCGGTCAAGGCGTGGCGGCGGCGCGGCGAACTCGACGAAGCCGCCATGGGTGACCTCCGCGCCGTCCTCGGGTGGGCGCGTCGGCGCGACGAGATCGGCGACCGGGTCACCGACCGGTGGTGGGTCGTCGGCCTCAGCCAGGAGGAGGACGAGCGGCTGCTGTCCCAGCGGACCTGGCTCCACGGCGAGCGCACCGGCGAAACCGTCGTGTTGCTGGACTTCGCCGCCGCCGGGCAGGCGTTGAAGATCGCGCACGTGCTCGGCTCCATTGTGGACGGCGAGGTGGCTCGGTACCCCGGCGGCGAGCCCCGGCGCGCGTTGCTCACCGGCGACGAGCCCAAGGTCACCCAGGGCGCCGGCCTGCCACACGCCACCGACGTGCGCACCGCCCTCGGCCACACCGCCCGCTGGCTCGCCGGCAACCCGTGGCTGCGCCGCATCCCCATGGCCCTCGCCGGCATGACGGTCCTGCCCGGTGACCCGCCACAGCTCGTCGACCGGACCGGCGCCGCGCTCACCCTCGCGCCCGACACCGACATCTGGCAGCTCCTCGCCCTCTCCGGCGGCCACCCCGTCTCGGTGTTCGGCGAGTGGATCGACGAACGCCTCCACCCACTGAGCGTGGAGATCGACGATCGGCTGGTTTCTCTGTGAGCGGAGCTTGCGTAGCGAACCATCGGCACCACGCCGACGAGCGACCTCACCGAGCCTGCGAGGGGAGGACGTGAGCGGCGTGACCACGTGGGACGATCTCCTCAGTGCCGCGCTCGTTGGCACCAGTCGGCGCACGTTCGCGCTCGACCAGCTCGCCATCCCGGGCGCCGAGCGTGTCGAGGCCGACTCGGCCGAGGCGGCCGTCCTCGCCGGGGCCGCGCTCGCCGCCGGATACCGGCGTGCCGGTTGGACTCCGCCCACCTGGCGTGGGACCCCGCCCCCACCCGCCGCACCCGATGACCGCCCCGAGTGCTCCCCCGCCGCCGCCCAGCTCCTCGAAATCATGCTCAACCGCGGCATCCGCGTCGAGGGTGGGCCCGAACTGCTCGTCCTCCACTGGCTCACCACCGCCCGTGACGCCGGACAGCGGCCGCCCTACCGGATGATCGTCGATCTGCTCCGGTTCGGCACCGCCAACACCGCCACCCGCCCTCTGACCAGGCACGCCATCGGTCCGCGCGGCGCCTGGCTCGCTCGGCACAATCCCGTGTGGAGCTGGGCAGCGACCGTGCCGCCGCAGGACGTGGTCGAGCGGTTCGCCACCGGCACCCGCGCCGACCGGATCGCCCTGCTGGGTGACCTGCGGGCCACCGAACCGGACTTCGCCCGCACGCTCATCGAGGACACCTGGGGCGACGAGCAGGCCGCGACTCGTGCCAGCCTCCTCGACTGTCTCCACATCGGACTGTCCACCAACGACGAACCGCTGCTCGAACAGGCCCTCGACGACCGTGCCGCCACGGTCCGCGCGGCCGCCGCAGCGCTGCTCGACCGCCTGCCCGAGTCGGCGCGCGGGCAACGCATGGCGGCCCGCGCCATGCGACTCAACAAGAAGCGCGCCACGTTCGAGCTGCCGGACGAACCCGATCAGGAGGCGCGCCGCGACGGCATCAGCGACCATCGCGAACCGGGGTACGGTCGGGCCGCGTCCTGGCTCGTCCAGATCCTCGCCGCCACCCCACTGTCCACCTGGGACACCGAACTGATTCCGGAGGCGGATCCCGAGGTCCTCATCGGCTGGACGAAAGCCGCGCTGCGCCAACGCGACCAGGAGTGGTTGACCGCGCTCGCCGAGCACCAGCCGGGGCCGGAGCTGATCGCGGCGCTCACCCCGGAGGCCGCCACCGCCATCCTCGACCGGCAGAAGAAGCTCGACGCCCGCTTCGGCGGTCTCCTTGCCGCCGCGCCCGGCCCGTGGCCGCCGCGGTTCTCCACCGACATCGTCAACCGCCTCCGTGCCGCGAAGGCCGACAACGTCCTACAGCTGGCTGCGGCGGCGTTCGCCGAGCACCTGCACCCGTCCGCGCTCGCCGCCGTCGAGGCGTGGCTCCTCACCGCCGACCCCGACCGCAAGGCCACGCGCCGCATCCTGCGCGGCATCGCCCACGCGCTGACCGTCCGAGCAACCATCCTCCAGGAGTTCCAATGAGCACCGAGGTGCTGAGGGCACACGCCGAGCAGCAGCACGCCGACGAGCTGGCGGTACTCGCCAAGACCGACGACCGGCCGCGGCCGCCCAACTGGAAGCTGTCGCCGTGGGCGGTCGCCACCTACGTGCTCGGCGGCGAGGCACCCGACGGCACGCCGATCTCGCCGAAGTACCTGGGTTCGCGAAGGCTCATCGAGGTCGCGATCGCCACGCTGGCCACCGACCGCGCGCTGCTCCTCCTCGGTGTGCCGGGCACCGCCAAGACCTGGCTGTCCGAACACCTGGCCGCCGCGATCTCCGGGGACTCCACCCAGCTCGTGCAGGGCACGTCCGGCACCGCGGAGGAGTCCATCCGGTACGGCTGGAACTACGCCCGCCTCCTCGCTGAAGGCCCGTCACCGCAGGCTATCGTCGCCAGCCCGGTCCTGCGGGCCATGGAAACCGGTGGTATCGCGCGGATCGAGGAGCTGACCCGTATCCCGTCGGACGTGCAGGACGCGTTGATCACGATCCTGTCCGAGAAGACGCTGCCGATTCCCGAGCTGGACAGCGAGGTCCAGGCCCTCTCCGGCTTCAACATCATCGCCACCGCGAACGACCGGGACCGCGGCGTCAACGACCTGTCCGCCGCGCTCAAGCGCCGGTTCAACGTCGTCATCCTGCCGCTGCCGGACGACACCGAGTCCGAGGTGGAGATCGTCCGGCTGCGGGTGCAACAGCTCGGTCAGACGCTGAAGCTGCCGGCGGAGCTGGAGACCATCGACGAGATCCGCCGGGTGGTCACCGTTTTCCGCGAGCTGCGGGACGGCGTCACCGGCGATGGCCGCACGAAGATCAAGTCGCCGTCCGGCACGCTGTCCACCGCCGAGGCCATCTCGGTGATCACGAGCGGCATCGCGCTGGCCGCGCACTTCGGTGACGGCGTGGTTCGCGCCGGCGACGTGGCGGCGGGCCTGCACGGCGCCGTCGTCAAGGATCCGGTGCAGGACCGGATCGTCTGGCAGGAGTACCTCGAAGCCGTGGTTCGGGAGCGCAAGCCGTGGAACGACCTCTACCGGGCATGCCGCGAGCTGGTGTGACGGCCGCCGACGAGCGGGTTCACGTACTCGGGATCCGCCACCACGGCCCGGGTTCCGCCCGCGCGGTCGCCGATGCGCTCGCACAGCTCGATCCGCAGATCGTGCTGATTGAGGGGCCGCCGGAACTGGACTCGGTGGCGCCGCTCGCCGCGACCCACGGCATGCGGCCCCCGGTCGCCGGGCTGGTGTACGCGGTGGACGCGCCTGCCACGGCCAGCTTCTACCCGATGGCGGTGTTCTCCCCCGAGTGGGTGGCGCTGCGGTGGGCGCTCGAACACGACCGCGAGGTCCGCTTCCTCGACCTGCCGGCCAATGTCGCGCTCGTGCTGGACGACAAGGAAGATCCCGAAGCAGAACCGCCGATGGATCCCATCAGGACACTCGCCGAGGCGGCCGGGTTCGACGATCCGGAACGTTGGTGGGAGGACGCGGTCGAGCTGCGCTATCACGGTCTCGACGTGTTCGACGCGGTTCTCGACGCCATGCGGACGCTCCGCGAGGGCCACATCCCGGACCTGCGCACACAGCGCAGGGAAGCCGCGATGCGCCGCGTGCTGCGGGCCGCGTTGCGCAGTGAGGCGAACACGATCGCGGTCGTGTGCGGCGCCTGGCACGCACCGGTCCTCGTCCCGTCGTCGTTCCCGACACAGACGTCGGACAGCCAGTTGCTGAAAGGCCTACGCACCACCAAGGTCGCGGCCACCTGGGTGCCGTGGACGTCGACGCGGCTCGCCAGGATGAGCGGCTACGGCGCCGGCATCGAGTCGCCCGGCTGGTACCACCACCTGTTCACCGCGAAGGACGAGGTCGTCGGCCGCTGGCTCGTCCGGGTCGCGCACCTGCTGCGGCGCGAGCAGCACGATGTGTCGTCGGCGTCGGTCATCGAGGCGGTCCGGCTGGCGTACACGCTCGCCGCACTGCGCAACCGGCCGCATCCCGGTCTCCCCGAGGTCCTCGAATCCTGCCAGGCGGTCCTCTGTGGTGGGTCGGACGTCCCGATGCGACTGGTGGCCCGCAAGCTGCTGGTCGGCGACATCCTGGGCCGCGTGTCACCCGAGACGCCCATGGTGCCGCTCGCCATGGACCTCGCCGCCACCCGCAAACGCTTGCGCCTCAAGCAGAGCGCGGCCCAGCAGGACATGGACCTCGACCTGCGCACGGCCTCCCACCTCGAACGCAGCAAGCTCTTCCACCGGCTGCTTCTGCTCGACATCCCGTGGGCGGAGCCGGCCGAGACCTCCCGCACCAAGGGCACGTTCCGCGAATCGTGGATCCTGGAGTGGAAGCCGGAACTGGAGGTCGCGCTCATCGAGGCGAGCGGCTACGGCACGACCATCGAGTCAGCCACGACGGCCGTGGTCGCGCAACGCACCACCGAGGCCGACATCGCCGTGCTGAGCGTGCTCGTCGAAACCACACTGACCGCGGACCTGCCGGAGGCACTGTCCATCGTGCTCGCGGCCCTCGACGAACGCGCCGCTCGCCAGCACGACACGACCCGGCTGATGGCCGCGGTCGAACCCATGGCCCGGGTGCGCCGGTACGGCAACGTGCGCCGGTCCGACACGGAGTTGGTGCAGCGGGTGCTGACCGGCATCGTCACCCGCATCGCGGTCGGCCTGCCCGCGGCGTGCACGGCGCTCGACGAGGACGCCGCGGCCGACGTGCGCGACCTGCTCGACAGCGTGCAGCGGGGCATCGGGCTGCTCGACCAGCAGGACCTGCGCGAGGTCTGGTACAGCGCGCTGTCGTCGGTCGCGGACCGGCTCGGCGTGCCGGGGCTGATCGCGGGTCGCGCGGTGCGGCTGCTGCTGGACGCCGGGCTGCTGGAGGTGCCCGATGCGGCGGGCCGTCTGTCCCGCCAGCTGTCCCTCGCCGCCGACGCCAACCAGGCCGCGGGCTGGCTCGACGGGTTCCTGTCCGGCGAGGCGGCGTTGCTGGTGCACGAGCCGGAACTGCTGGAGATCGTCGACGAATGGGCGACCCGTGTGGACGCCGAGTTGTTCGACCACCTGCTTCCCTTGCTGCGCAGGACGTTCTCGGCGTTCACGGCCACCGAGCGACGCGACATCGGGCTGCGCGTCAGGCGCATCGACCGGGGCGAGGGCGCGTCGGGGGTCCGCGCGGACGGCGCGGACCTGGACCACGAACGCGCGGCTCTGGTCGTGCCGAGGATTCTGGAGCTGCTGCGATGAGCGAACGGCTGCGCCGCTGGCGGATGATCCTCGGCGGCGAGGACGCGGACGGCACCGGTGTCTCACTGTCCGGTGTGGACGCCAAGCGCGACTCGACGCTGAAGGCGTTGTACGACCAGGAAGAGGACCGTCGCGGTGGTCTTGGCAGCTCGTCGCCGAGGGTGGCGCGGTGGCTGGGCGACATCCGCGGCTACTTCCCCAGTTCGGTCGTCCAGGTCATGCAACGCGACGCCATGGACCGACTCGGTCTGCGTGAGCTGCTGCTGGAGCCGGAACTGCTCGAGTCCGTCCAACCGGACGTGCACCTGGTCGGCACGCTGCTGTCGCTCAACAGAGCCATTCCCGAGCGGTCAAGGGACACCGCCCGCGCGGTGGTCCGCAAGGTGGTCGACGACCTGGAAAAGCGGCTCGCGCAGCCGACCAGGCAGGCGGTGAGCGGCGCGCTGCACCGGGCCAACCGCACGCACCGCCCACGCCAGTCCGACATCGACTGGAACCGCACGATCCTCGCGAACCTCAAGCACTACCAGCCGGAACAACGCACGGTCGTGCCCGAACGCCTGATCGGCTACGGGCGGCGACTGCCGAACGTCAGCAAGCAGATCGTGCTGTGCCTTGACCAGAGCGGCTCGATGGCCACCTCGGTGGTGTACGCCAGCGTGTTCGGGGCGGTGTTGGCCTCGATTCGTTCGCTGCGCACGCAGATCATCGCGTTCGACACGTCGGTGGTCGACCTGACCGACTCGCTGTCCGACCCGGTCGAGCTGCTGTTCGGCATCCAGCTGGGCGGCGGCACCGACATCAACGCGGCCCTCGCCTACTGCCAGACCAGGATCGAGGCACCACGCGACACCGTGCTCGTGCTGATCAGCGACCTGTACGAGGGCGGCAACGAGGAGGAGATGCTGCAACGCGCCCAGGTGCTGAAGGCGGACGGCGTGCAGGTCGTCTGTCTGCTGGCGCTGAGCGACGACGGCGCGCCGGCGTACGACCACGACAACGCGGCAGCGCTCGCGGCCATGGGCATCCCGACGTTCGCGTGCACCCCGGACAAGTTCCCGGACCTGATGTCCACCGCGATCCAGAACCAGGACATCACGACGTGGGCCGCGACGAACGACATCCCGGTGGCGTCCCCGCCCGAGGAGTAGCTCGGGACCGGTCCCAAGAAGTTTCGCCACGCTGTGCGCCATGAGACGAACGCATCGTGCAGTGACGGTGGTGGCGTTCGCGGTCGGCGTCGCGGGGATGTCCCTCCCGCTCGCGTCGGCGGCGGGTTCCCCCGTGCCGGTCACGGGGGTCACGGCGAGCGGGGACGACGGCAACGTGCCGGCCAACACCCTCGACAACGACCTGAGTACCCGCTGGTCGGCGCAGGGCGACGGGGTGTGGATCCGCTACGACCTCGGCTCACCGCAAACGATTGGCTCCGTGTCGATCGCCTGGCACAAGGGGGACACGCGAAGAGACACGTTCGACGTCCAGCTGTCCGACGACGGCTCGGCGTGGACGACCGTGCTCGCCAGGACGACCACCAGCGGCACCACCCTCCAGCCCCAGAACTACGACTTCGCCGACCGGTCCGCCCGGTACCTGCGCATCGTCGGCCACGGCAACACGGTCAACAACTGGACCAGCATCACCGAGACCGCGATCAACGACGCCGACGGCGGCACCGCCTGTGCGTACCCGGCCGACGTGCTAGACCTGACGAACTGGTACATCGGGTTGCCGATCGGTGAGGACGAGAAGCCGACCAACGTCGAGCAGCCGGCGCTCGACACGTACGCGATCAACCCGTGGTTCGTCGCGACGCCGAACTGCGACGCGGTCCAGTTCCGTGCCGCCGTCAACGGGGTCACGACCAGCGGCTCCAGCTACCCCCGCTCGGAACTCCGCGAGATGTCCGGCGCGGACAAGGCGAGCTGGTCGTCGACCTCGGGCACGCACACGATGGTGATCGAGCAGGCCATCACGGCGCGGCCGCAGGGCAGGCCGAACGTCGTCGCCGGGCAGATCCACGACGCCGACGACGACGTCACGGTCTTCCGCCTGGAAGGCACCAGGCTGTACATCACCGACGGCGACGACAGCCGCCACCACCTGGTGACGGAGAACTACGTGCTGGGCACCAGGTTCCAGGCGAAGTTCGAGGTCAGCGACGGCCAGATCAAGGTCTACTACAACAACACGCTGCAGACGACGATCGAGAAGGACTTCTCCGGCGGCTACTTCAAGGCAGGCGCGTACACGCAGGCCAACTGCGACAACGCGCCGCCGTGCAGTGACAGCAACTACGGCGAGGTCAAGATCTACGACCTGAACGTCACCCACGAGCAACCGACGGACGAGACACAGGCCGCGGTGAAGTACGGCTGGGGCGAGCCGCTGCCGATCTCCGATGAGTTCAACTATTCGGGCCCGGTCGACTCAGCGAAGTGGGGGGTCCCGTCGGGCACCGAGGGCGGCACCGCCGGCTGCTGGCCGGGCCACAGCGGGAACGGTCGCCGCTGTGCCAAGAACTCCACGGTGGGCGGCGGCATCATGACCATGACCGGCGAGGCCAACGGCGACACGGGTTGGCTCCGGCAGAAGCGTGACGAGCAGTACGGAAAGTGGGAGATCCGTTCCCGCTCACGGAACACCGGCTCGTCCGGCGGGCTGTACCACGCACTGCACCTGATCTGGCCCAGCTCGGGCAAGCGGCTGGAGGACGGCGAGTACGACTTCGTCGAGTACTCCAACCCCGACGCGCAGTGCCTCACCGCGTTCCTGCACTACCCGCAGAGCCCTTCGGACCAGAAGGAACGCGAGGACCTCTGCCCGATGGACATGACCCAGTGGCACAACTTCGCGTTCGAATGGACCCCCGACGCGCTGGTCGGCTACGTCGACGGCGTGGAGTGGTTCCGCCATGCCAACGGCGCGAACGACGACCGAGGCGACATCCAGACCATGCCGTCCGGACGCCTCAACATCCAACTCGACAACTTCACCGGCGCCAGCGGCCTACGACCGGCGGTGTTCGAGGTGGACTGGGTCCGCGTGTACGAATGAGGGATGCCCGTCGAGGCGTCACGCCGCCCCGCACTTGAGCGACGGCGCAGTCCCGCCCCGGTGTCCCGAAAGACGCGTTGCTGACGCTCAATGACCCGTCTTTCGGGACACCGCCCCGCGACTCGTGGATCGCGGGCGCGGTCCTGCCTTGGCGCACGAGTGTCCCATTCGCTCGCACTCGTCGGCGAAAGTTGTCCACAGGCCTTGCCGACCAGGGCTTTTGTCCCCGCCGCTTGGTACGATGGCCTCGGGGTGGCCCCCCGGGTATGGGTGGGGGATGCCTACGCAACCATCTGTGTTGGCGTTGATCATGAACCCGCTTACTCGTTGATGTGAGGTCATTTTCGGGGCGTTGAACATCCCGAGGGTGCTCTTCACGGCCGGTCGAGGTGGCGTGATGAGGGGAGGACGGGTTCAACGCGCAGCCACCAGCTCGAATTCTGTTTTGCCCGAGTTCTGCGGCCAGCGGGACGTCTGGTCCACATGGGACAGTCCGGAGTCGGCCCTCGCCCGCAGGTGTTCGATGAGCGTGTGCCGCGCCGCGTGAAGGGCTTCCACCAGCCGGAGGCACGTGTCCGGATGATCGACGACGAGGCGCAGGGTGGCACCACCGGCCCGGTAGTCCCCGAGCGCGATCTCAACGAGATTGTCGGCGGGGTACAGGTCGATGTATATCGGGCAGTCGCGGCTTACGTGGGTGTACTGGTCACTCCGCAGGTAATCCATGCTTTCACTGTCGAGCCACCAGCTCACGGTCGCAAGTTGGAATTATCTGAAAACTTTCACTTCACTCGATTGGGTGACCGCAGGCCCGGTTTCGTACCTCGTATGCTTTGCCGGTGACTGAATACGTGCCCAACATGCGGATGAGGCGGGTCGCCCGCACCTTGCTGAACTGGCGTGAAAGCCGGGACATCAACGCCGCCGATATCGCCAGGAAAGCCGGCTGGTCCGGTGCCAAACAAAGCCGCCTGGAGAACGCGACCCAGCCCATTCAACCGGCACAGGTCATCACGCTCGCCCTCCTCTACGAGATCCCCGAGGCCGAGCGCGACACGGTGTTCACCGCCTGCCTCGCCGCGCAGGAGCGCGGTTGGTGGGAGACGGTCAGCGGGGAGGCACTGGTCGCGGACGTCCGCGACTACGTCGACTTCGAGTCGGTGGCGACGACCGTGCGCACCTTCAAGATCGACCTCGTGCCCGGACTGATGCAGACACCACGGTACGCAGCGGCCATCGGCGAGGCCTTCCTGCCGCCGGCTACCGCCGAAGTCGTGCGGGAGCGCGTGGATGTCCGGGCCAAACGTCAGGAACTGCTCGATGGCGAAAACCCGATCCAAGTGGAAGCTGTGCTCACCGAGGGAGCGCTGCGCGTCGAGGTCGGCGGTCCCGAGGTGATGCGAGAACAACTCGACCGGCTGGCCGAACTCAGCAAGCTGACCAACGTCGATCTGCGCGTGCTCCCAGCTACCAGCGCCTATCCGGCGATGGGCACACCGTTCAGCATCCTGTCGTTCGACGGCACCTTCCCCGACGTGGGCTACATCGAGTTGCTCAGTAAGGGTGCCTACATCGAAGACGATGATCTCGAGCGATATCAGGTCAACTTCGCGGGACTGCAAAAGGTAGCATTGAACCAGAGCAAATCGCGCAATCTCATCACGGAGATCGCGCGAAGCCTGCGCTGACCGAGGAGATCACGGTGCCCACCGCTGACCTGACCAATGCCGTCTGGCGTAAGAGCAGTCGCAGCAACGGCGGCGGCAATGAGTGCGTCGAAGTCGCCTTCGTGCACGGCGGCACCGCGTTACGCGACTCGAAGAACCCAGACGGCGGCAGCCTTGTCCTACCGGCCGCCAGTTGGCGGGCGTTCCTGTCCGATTCGTTCAAGACCCCATGACGGACGCGCCCGTAGCGTCTGGGGCATGACACCGAAACTCGACTGCATCGGCCTCGTCGTCGCGGACATGGGGGCCTCGCTCGCCTTCTACCGTCGACTTGGCTTCGACGTCCCCCTCGAACACGACACCGAACCGCACGTCGAGGCGGCACTGCCCGGCGGGATGCGGTTCACGTGGGACACCGTCGACACGATCCGGTCGTTCTATCCGGAGTGGACGAAGCCGACGGGTGGCAACAACGTGGGCCTCGCCTTCCGGTGCGAGGACGTCGACAAGACCTACCAGGAGCTGGTCGACGCGGGCTACACCGGCGAGAAGGAGCCCTGGGACGCCTTCTGGGGCCAGCGGTACGCGTGCGTCGAGGATCCCGACGGGAACATTGTGGACCTGTTCGCGCCGCTGTGATCAACATACAGTCGAGGCATGCCGCTGACCTTCGACATGCCGTTCGACGACCTGCTCACCTACCAGGGCAGCACGCCCCGCCCGGATGACTTCGACGAGTACTGGACGCGGGCACTCGCCGACCTCGCGAACCAACCCGCCGAGGTGGAGATCGTCCCCGCGGAGTTCCAGACGCCGTTCGCCCGGTGTTCCCACCTGTGGTTCACCGGGACGGGTGGCGCCCGCGTGCACGCGAAGCTCCTGCAGCCGGTCACGCCGGTGGGCCCCGCCGTCCTGGAGTTCCACGGCTACCGGGGCTTCTCGGGCGACTGGGTGAGCAAGCTGCCGTACGCGGCCCTCGGCCACACGGTGGCGTCGCTGGACATGCGGGGACAGGGTGGTCTCTCCATCGACGAGATCCCCGTGGCCGGCTGGGCGATGGCCAGCTACCTGCTGCGTGGCATCGACGACGTGCCGGACAACCTGCTCTACCGGCACCTGTACCTGGACGCCGCGCGGCTGGCCCAGATCGTGATGGGACTGGACGGCGTCGACCCGGACCGCGTCGGCGCCACCGGCTACAGCCAGGGCGGCGGGCTCACGCTGGCATGCGCGGCGCTCGTGCCAGGCGTCAAGATCGCCGCGCCGGTGTACCCGTTCCTGAGCGACTACCGACGGGCATGGCACCTGAACCTGGAGAAGGGGCCGTACGACGAGATCAGCGAGTACTTCCGTCGGCGCGACCCGCTGCACCGCCGTGAGCAGGAGGTGTTCACCCGGCTCGGATACGTGGACGTGCAGAACTTCGCGCCACGCGTCCGGGCCAGGACCGTGCTGACGGTGTCGCTGAACGACCGGACCTGCCCGCCGTCCACGCAGTTCGCCGCGTACAACAAGCTGACGTGCGAGAAGTCCTACCGCGTCTACCCGGACTTCGGGCACGACCGCCTACCCGGCACGGACGACGAGATCTACTCCCTGCTCTCGACACTCTGAGTCCGGACACGCAGGGCCACAACGATCGCCAGGCAGCTGGCCAGGGCCACCGCGACAAACAGTGGCAGTGCGAGGGCGGACGTGGTCTGCAGGCCGTAGCCGATGAGGGCCGGGATCGTCGCGTTGCCGAGCATGGCCACGGTGAGCACGACGGCGTTGACGCGCCGGGGATGCGGCAGGGTGTCCGCGATCCACGCGAGCGTGGTCGGGAAGACAGGCCCGGCGAACATCCCGAGCAGGAAGAACCCGACCGGCGCGCTGGCGGCGGGGGCGATCACGATGAGCCCACCGCCGCACGCGAGCAACGCGGTGACCAGGATCCGGGACGTGGACCAGGACCTGGTCACCACGGGCAGGAGCAGCCGCCCGGCGGCGAGGCCGAGCCAGAACAGCGAGGTGAGCGCGGCCGCGGTGTCCGGCGCGTACCCGTGGGCCCGCAGGTGTGTGGCCTCCCAGCTACCCAGTGCGGTCTCGACGCCCGCGTAGCAGAACAGCATGCCGCAGAAGAGAATCAGGACCGGGCTGACCGTGAGCCGCTCGTGCGAGGCGTTGGCGGCCGGCACAGGCATGCGGAGCGGCAGGGCGACCAGCACACCGACGGCGAGCACCGCGAACACGTAACCGCCGTGCGTGATGCTGATGAGCGCCGGTCCGGCGGCCGCGCCGAGCCCGAACACCCCGTTGACCATGGTCACGTGCGTCAGCCCGCTGGCGGCCATCACGGTGTTGACGATCAGCACGAGTCCACCGAACCCGAGACCGGCGACCGTGACGGCGAGCAGCGGGAAGGGCCAGGCTACGGGCAGAGCGAGCGCGACGAGTCCACTGAGGAACAGGCCGGCCGAGGTTAGATAGAGGGGACCTCGGGCCCACCGGTCGCTGAGTGCCCCACCCACGGCCGTGCTGACCAGGCTGCCGCCGAAGAACCCGGTGACGATCAGCCCCGCGGTGGCGGCATCGAGGTTTTCGCGGTCGCGCAGCAAGGGAATGAGTGGCCCGAGGGTTGCCTGGAACAGGCCGAGCAGACCGAAGACCACCGCACACCGAACAACCACTGGCCGAACTCTACGGGGCGTGCATGACCATCGCGTCGACGACGTCGGTCAGCTCGTGCCTGCGGTGGTAGGCGGTACGTTGACGGGCCGCGCCCGTGCCGCGCTCACGCAGGTGCGCGATCTCGGCCTTGACGAACTCGAGGCCGTCGCCGAGTACGGGCCGCAGGTGTTCGACCAGATCGTCCAGTTGGGACTGTACGGGGATGAGCTCACCGGTCACAGGATGCAGCGCCATGCCGCTCAGCCCCTCGCGGGACGCACGCCAGAGGTTGGCCCGCAGCACGGCCTGCGGCAGCGGGGGCGGCGGTGTGGTGGTGTCGAGCGCGCGGGCGACGAGCCCGCGGATGAGGGTGGCGAGCAGGGTCGCGTGTTCCGGGACGGCCGCGACGTCGCTGATCCGGAACTCGAGCGTCGGGTGCCGTTCGGAGAGGCGGATGTCCCAGTAGATCATCGCCCTGTCCATCAGTGCGCCACACCGCAGCATGCCGTCCACGATGGACTCGTACTCGTCGAGCCCGGCGAACAGCGGCGGCGGGCCGGACGACGGCCAGCGGGACCACTCCTGGTACCGCCAGCTGGCATAGCCGGTGTCCGTGCCGTCGAACGGTGAGTTGGCGGTGACGGTCAGCAGCAGCGGCAACCATGGCCGCACCTGGTTGCTGACCCGCACGCCGGTCTCGCGGTCCGGGATTCCGACGTGCACGTGACAGCCGCAGGTCGCGACGGAACGCACGGTGGCGCCGAACCACTCGGCCATCCGCAGGTAGCGGGGCTTCGGCGTGATCTCCTGCGGTTTGCTCTCCGGCACGATGGGACAGCCGCTGGGCAGCAGCCGAAGTCCCCGGCGGCCCGCGACCTCGGCCAGCTCGCCGCGGAGGTCGGTCAGCTGGCCGAGCAGCTCCTCCGGCGTCTGGCAGATGCCCGTGACCGCTTCGACCTGGCAGCGTTTCAGCTCCACCTCGAGGTCACCGTGGGCATCGGTGGTGGCGTCGGCCACCTCCGGGCCGTAGCGGGAAAGCCGGCCGTCCGCGCGAACGAGGAGGAATTCCTCCTCGACGCCCATCGTTAGCTGCCCTGCGGTCACAGACGAATTGTTACCCGAATTCCGGTTCGCACAAACGCTGAGGGCGGACCCGCACCCGCGCGGACCCGCCCTCAGCGTTCGTCGTTCTGTGGATCAGGCCTTGCTACGACGACGCATGACGAACAGCAGCACACCGCCACCGACCAGCAGCACCGCACCGATGCCCAGCGGCCAGGCGATGCTGGCGCCCGTGTTGGGCAGCGGCGGCTGCGTGACCTTGGTGGTCGTGGTGACCGGCGGCGGCGTCGTGGCCGGCCGCGCCGTGGTCGTGGTGGTGACCGGCGGGGCGGTGGTCGTGGTGGTGGTGACCGGCGGGACCGTCGTGGTGGTCGTCGTGGTCGTGGTGGTTGTGGTGGTGACCGGCGGGACCGTGGTCGTCGTGGTGGTGGTCGGCGGGACCGGAGGCTGTTGCGGGGTCACGCACGCCTCGACAACCTTGGTCACGTCCCTCGACCAGCCCTTGGACTTGGTCGGGTCATCCTGCGCCGTGATGGTCACCTTGAAGGTGTGTCTCACGGTCGCCGAAGTCGTGTAGACCTTGTCGTACGACTTGCCGAAGTCCTTGTCCTCCACCGTCGTGTCGTTGTCGACGATCTTGACGTGGTTCTTCTTGCCGTCGCGAACCTGGTAGTCCTTGAGGTTGACCGTCAAGGTCGTCGTCTCGCCCTTGCACTGCGCGCTGATGGTGGGAGTGTGCGCGCTGGCCGTGCCCGCGAAGCCGATGAGACCGGCGGCGGCGCCGGTCAGAACCACACCGAGAGCCACGCCGAAACGACGGCGCGGGGTCGAGATGAGTGCCAAGGGAAGCCTCCGGCTCATGCGTCACGTGGGGAAGGGGCGCCGGTAACTCTTGGACTACCAAGAGTCGCCGACCGCAAAAACAAGTGCGTACATTAGCCACCCTCCCGAGTGGACTTTCACCGGGTCCCCCAACGGAAAGCGCCTACTCCGTTCGCTCGATCGGGTGTGCCCCAAGCAGCCTCACCCACCATCGAGTTAACGCAACACCGTTGCCTTGTTAGCACAACGCCGTTGCGCTAACGTAGTCTCAATCACGACATGAACGGAGCGATCCAGGTGACCGAGGTACGGATGCGAGTCAACGGGACCACGCGTCCCGTGGAGCTGGAACCGAGGGTGAGCCTGCTGGACGCGTTACGGGAACACCTCGGCCTGACCGGCACGAAGAAGGGCTGCGACCAGGACGCGTGCGGCGCGTGCACGGTGCTGGTGGACGGCGAGCGAGTCCTGTCCTGCCTGGGTTTGGCGGTGCAGTACGAGGACCGCGAGATCACCACCATCGAGGGCGTCGACGACCCGTTACAGGCCGCGTTCGTTCGCCACGACGGCCTCCAGTGCGGCTACTGCACGTCGGGCCAGATCTGCTCGGCGCTGGGCATGCTGGCCGAACACCGGGCCGGCATGCCGAGCGCCGTCACCGAAGACGTGTCGACACACCCCACCCTGACCACGGACGAAATCCGCGAACGCATGAGCGGCAACCTGTGCCGCTGCGGCGCCTACAACGGCATCGTCGCCGCTATCGAGGAAACCGCGCGATGAAACCACTCACCTACCTGCGCCCGACGGACGTTCCCTCGGCGGTCGAAGCCATCGCCACGGCCCCGAACGCGAAGTTCCTTGGCGGTGGCACGAACCTGGTCGACCTCATGCGCGGGGACATCGAACAACCCGACACGGTCGTGGACGTGACCAGGCTGCCGCTGGCAGACGTCACCGAGCTTTCCAACGGCGCGTTGCACGTCGGCGCCCTGGTACGCAACAGCCATTTGGCAGCGCATCCGTTGATCCGAGGGCGCTACCCGATGCTGACGCAGGCGATCCTGGCCGGAGCGTCAGGCCAGCTCCGCAACATGGCAACCGTGGGCGGCAACCTCTTACAGCGCACCAGATGCCACTACTTCTACGACACCACGACGGCGTGCAACAAACGCACGCCGGGCACGGGTTGCGCGGCCCTGACCGGCTTCACCCGCAACCACGCGATCCTGGGCACCAGCACCCAGTGCATCGCCACCAGCCCGTCGGACATGTGCGTGGCGCTGACGGCGCTGGACGCGACCGTGGAGGTGGAAAGCACCCGAGGCTCCCGCCGCATCGCGATGGGCGACTTCCACGTGGAACCAGGCGACACCCCACACGTGGAAACGACGCTGGCGCCGGACGAACTCATCACCGCGGTCGAGCTACCACCCCTTGCGTTGGCAAGGAACTCGCGCTACCGCAAGGTCCGCGACCGGGCGTCGTACGCCTTCGCGCTGGTCTCGGTAGCGGCCGCGCTACGGGTAGAAGGCGACCGAGTAGCGGAAGCCCGCCTGGCACTGGGCGGTGTGGGCACCCGGCCGTGGCGTGCCACGAAAGCGGAGGAAGCACTGCGCGACGCGGCGGCCACGGACGAGTCCTTCATGGCAGCCGCGGACGCGGAGCTGGCGTCCGCACGCACCCAACCGGACAACGCCTTCAAGGTGGACCTGACACGCAGAACGATCGCGGCGACCCTGCGCACTCTCAGCCAAGGAGCGCAGAAATGACACAGGCACCACCCCAGCCCCCGCCGACCAGAACGCGGACCCGTGTCCTCGGCGAGCCGCTCAACCGCGTCGACGGCCACGTCAAGACGACCGGCGCCGCGCGTTTCTCCGCCGAGTACCACTACCCGGACATCGCGCACGCCGCGATCGTGCACGCCACGATCAGCCGTGGCCGCATCACCGCCATCGACGCCTCCGCCGCGCTTGACGTGCCCGGAGTACACGCGGTGATCACGCACGAGAACGCGCCTCGCATGCAACCGCCACCCAAGCCCAGCATCCTGAACCTCGCGACGCTGGCGAGCCCCACCTCGGTCAACTACCTCAACACCGACGAGGTCCACTGGAACGGCCAACCCATCGCGGTGGCCGTCGCCGAGACCCTGGACGCGGCGCGGGAAGCCGCCAGCCGGGTGCGCGTCACCTACGACGCCCAGCCGGCCACCGCCGACTTCGAGCGCGAGCAACCCAACGCCATCCCGCAGAAGAACAGCCCGATCATGCCTGCGTCGGGCAGCAAGGGAGACGCGGTCGCCGCACTCGCCGCGGCCGAGGTCTCGGTCGATCTGCGCTTCACCACACCGATGCAGAACCACAACGCGCTGGAACCGCACGCGACGACCGCCGCGTGGGACGGCGACACCCTCACCGTCCACGACAGCACGCAGGCCATCGACTGGACCCGGCAACACCTCGCGCACAAGTTCGGCATCAAGGCCGGCGACATCCGCGTCGTGTCCACATTCGTCGGAGGTGCGTTCGGCGGCAAGGGCAGCGTCTGGCCCGGCACGATCCTCGCCGTCCTCGCCGCCCGCGTCACCGGTCGACCCGTCCGGCTGATGCTCACCCGGGAAGGCGTCTACCGCACCGTCGGCGGCCGCACACCGTCGGCGCAACGGGTCGCGCTCGGCGCGGATCGCGACGGGCAGCTGACCGCGCTGATCCACTCGGGCGTCACGCAGGTCAGCCGGGTCGGCGGCGGGCCGGAGCAGGTCGTCTCGCAGTCCCGGCACCTGTACGACGCCGAGAACATCCTCGTGGAACAGAGCCAGGTGCCGCTCGACGCCCTACCCAACACCTCGATGCGGGCGCCCGGCGAGGCCATCGGTTCGTACGCGATCGAAGCAGCGATGGACGAGTTGGCGTACCGGCTCGACCTCGACCCGATCGAACTGCGCATGCGCAACGAACCAGACCGCGATCCCCTCACCGGCAAACTCTTCGCCCGCCGAGGACTCCGCGACGCCTATGCGCTCGGCGCGAAACAGTTCCGCTGGCAGGACCGCACCCCGGCACCCGGCTCCATGCGGGACGGCAGGTGGCTGGTCGGAATGGGTGTGGCGACCGCGTACCACCCGTCCTGGCAGTTCGGGGCCAACCTGACCGTGCGCATCGACGCCGACGGCACGGTGCTGGTGCGCTGCGCCTTCCATGAGATGGGCATGGGTGGCGCCACCGCGTACGCGCAGGTAGCGGCCCATGCGCTGGGCGTGCCGTTCGACGCCGTCCGAGTCGAGTACGGCGACACCGACCTGCCGATCGGGCCCGCCGCGGGTGGCTCCGCGCAGACCGCGAGCGTCACGTCGAGCATCCTGGAGGCGGCCGCGAAGCTGAAGCGTGACCTACGCAAGCTGGCACAGCGGGCGGGCGTGTCGCCAACCGAGCCACCGACCACGATCCTCACCCGTGCGGGCCGCGACCACCTCACCGCGACGGTCGGTTCGGACACCCGGCTCGGCCAAATCACCGGGCAGGTCCGGTTCATGACGAAGTTCCTCCGGGACCGCCGGCGGTACATGAAGGCGGCGTGCGGCGCCCACTTCTGCGAGGTGAAGGTCGACCAGGACACGGGTGAGATACGGGTGACCCGCTGGCTGGGCGTGTTCGACATCGGCACGGTCGTCAACGCGAAGACCGCGGCCAGCCAGCTCCGCGGCGGCATCGTGATGGGCATCGGCGCGGCCCTGGGCGAGGAAACCCTCGTGGACCGCGACACGGGCCGGATAGTGAACGCGAACCTGTCCGAGTACCACGTGCCGGTCCACGCCGACATCCCCCGCATCGACATCGAGTGCCTCGGCGACCCCGACCCGACCATGCCGCTTGGCGTGCTTGGCGCGGGCGAGGTCGGCATCGTCGGCGTGGCCGCCGCGGTGGCCAACGCCGTCCACCACGCCACGGGTCGCCGGGTCTACGACCTGCCGATCACATTGGACAAGGTCCTGTGAGCACGGAGATGTGCACGTGACTCGCCTCTGTCGTGGTTACCGTATGGCCATGTCGCGGGATCAGGACGACTTCCAGCGCGCGCGGCGCCCCGAGCAGAAGCGGCAACGCGAGACCGCCATCCTCGAGGCAGCGCTCAAACTCGCCCAGCGAGAAGGGATCCGCAACATCAGCCTGTCCGACATCGCAGGCGAGGTCGGCATGCACAAAACCGCGCTGCTCCGCTACTTCGAAACCCGAGAGGACATCTACCTACAACTCGCCATCGACGCGTGGCGAGACTGGGCAGACACCCTCGGCGACGAACTCAGGACACTGGAGCCCGGCGACGTCCCCGGAGTGGCCGAAGCATTCGGCCGCACACTGAGCGAACGCCCCTTCCTGTGCGACCTCTTCACCCACCTACCGCTCAACCTAGAACGCAACGTGTCAACCACCGCACTGTTCGGCTTCAAGCTCGCCGCCTACACCGGAGTCAAATCCCTGGCCGACGCCCTCCAGACCCCACTCCCAGACGTCCCAGAGAACGACAGCGCCGACCTGGTAGCCGCAGTAACCGCCATAGCCGGCCTCCTGTGGCAGGTGGTCCACCCCCCACAAGCAGTACTAGAGATCTACGCCGAAAACCCAACAATCGCCCACTCCTACAACGACTTCATCGCCACCATCACCCGCTTCACAGAAACCTTCATCCTCGGCGTACAGGCAAGAAACACCCGCTAACGCGCCGGAGCGGAGGTGGGCGGCCGGCGGGCGGACAGGCGGCCGGGCGGGCAAGCGGGCAGGCAGCCGGCAGGCAGGCGGCAGGCGGCCGATGGGCAGCGGGCGGGCTAGCGGCCCGGCGGGCAGGCGACCGGCCAGGCTCGGCGGGAGGGAGGCGAGCAGGCGGCTAGGTGGCGGGCAGGCGGCCGACGGGCAGGCGGGCCGGGTGGGCAAGCCGGCGGGCGGGCAAGCCGGCAAGCAAGCGGGCCAGCCGGGCGGGCCGGCAAGCCGGCGGCAGAGGGCCGGGCAGGCCGGCTGGGCAGGCAAGCGGGCGGCGCGAAAGCCCCTCCGCAGGCGGCGCGGCCAAGTAGGCCGGCGGCCAGGCAAGCGAGCCGGCAGGCCACAACCCACTTCCCGGGCGATCAAGCAAGTCCCTTCGTAGGCTGCGGCCAAGCAGGCCAGCAAGCAAACCGGCAGGCAGGCCACAGCCCGCTTCGCGGGCGATCACGCAAGCCCGCTTCGCGGTCGGCGCGGCCAGGCAAGCCGGCGGCTACACGGCCGGACAGACGGACCAGCCGGTCAGCAGGCGGACGAGCGGACAGGCGGGCGAGCAGCCAAAGCCAACTTCGCGGGCAATCACACAAACCCACTTCGCGGGCGGTCGCGTATGCCCG
>NZ_DASUVO010000112.1:0-37511 GCF_036378875.1 Actinophytocola sp. | reverse complement strand
GCAGCCGATCCCGGAGATGAACACGATGTTCTCGCGTTTGAGACCCAGCGAGGGCAGGAACGACTGCATGGCGTTGAGCACCACGTAGTCACCACAGCCCGGACACCACCGGACCTCCTGATCCGACTTGAAATCCTTCGCCGTCAACTTGAGGTCAGTCACCATTAGGCCGCCTCCTCGTCCGCTCCGCGGCGCCGGAACGCTCCGCAGGCTCCGCTCCACCGGCGCCCTCCGCGGGCGAGCTGCCGGCCTGGATATCGATGGTTCGCTCCGCAAGCTCCGCTCACGCCGCCTCCGCGAGCGTCGTGCCGAGGTACTCGGTGAACACGTCCACCAACTCGGACTCCATGAACGGCGTGCCGGCCACCTTCGTGTACGAGACGGCGTCCACCAGGAACCTGGCCCGCAGCAACATGGCCAGCTGTCCCATGTTCATCTCCGGCACGATGACCCGGTCGTACCGCGCCAGCACCGCACCGAGGTTCGCCGGGAACGGGTTCAGGTGCCGCAGGTGTGCCTGCGCGATCGACCGGCCACGCTTCCGCAGCGCCCGGCAAGCCGCGCCGATCGGCCCGTACGTGGAACCCCAACCCAGCACCAGCACATCGGCCCGTCCGGACGGGTCCTCCACGTCGAGAGCCGGCACCTCGATTCCATCCACTTTGGACTGTCGCAGCCGGACCATACGGTCGTGGTTGTCCGGGTCGTAGGAGATGTCACCCTTGCCGTCCGCCTTCTCCAGCCCACCGATCCGGTGCTGAAGGCCAGGTGTTCCGGGGATTGCCCATTCCCGGGCGAGGGACGCGTCCCGCACGTACGGCCAGTGCTCGTCGCTGCCGTCCAACGCGTTCGGCTCGCTGGCGAACGTCACGCTCAGATCCGGCAGTTCGTCCACGGAAGGGATCAGCCACGGCTCGGAGCCGTTCGCGATCGCGCCGTCCGACAGCACCAGCACGGGTGTCCGGTACCTCAACGCGATGCGCGTCGCGTCGATCATGATCGCGAAGCAGTCGCCAGGGGAGTTCGGCGCGAGCACCGGCAGCGGCGACTCACCGTTGCGGCCGTACAACGCCTGCAACAGATCGGCCTGCTCGGTCTTCGTCGGCAAGCCCGTCGACGGGCCGCCACGCTGCACGTCGATCACCAGCAGCGGCAGCTCCGCCATCACCGCGAGGCCGATCGTCTCGGACTTCAACGCGATCCCGGGGCCGGACGTCGTGGTCACCCCGAGCGCGCCGCCGTACGCCGCGCCCAGTGCCGCACCGACACCGGCGATCTCGTCCTCCGCCTGCATGGTGGTGACGTTGAAGTTCTTGTGCTTCGACAGCTCGTGCAGGATGTCCGACGCGGGCGTGATCGGGTACGTGCCCAGGAACACCGGCAGCCCGGAACACTGCCCGGCCGCCACGATCCCGTAGGCCAGCGCCAGGTTTCCCGTGATCTGCCGGTACTCGCCGGGTGGGAACGACGCGGGCGCCACCTCGTAGGTGGTGGCGAACGCTTCCGTGGTCTCGCCGTAGTTCCAGCCGGCACGGAACGCCAGGATGTTCGCCTCGGCGATGTCCGGCTTGCGGGCGAACTTCTTCCGCAGGAAGCTTTCCGTGCGCTCGGTCGGCCGGCCGTACATCCACGACAGCAACCCGAGCGCGAACATGTTCTTGCAGCGCTCGGCGTCCTTCTTGGACAGACCGGTCTCGGCGAGCGCACCCTGGGTCAGCGTCGCCATGGCGACCGGCAGCAGCTGGTAGCGGTCGAGCGATCCGTCCTCGAGCGGGTTGGCGTCGTAGCCGACCTTCGTGAGGTTGCGCCGGACGAACTCGTCGGTGTTCACGATGACCGTGCCACCGGCCGGGACGTCCGCGATGTTGGCCTTGAGCGCGGCCGGGTTCATCGCGACCAGCACGTCCGGCCGGTCCCCCGGGGTGAGGATGTCGTCGTCCGCGAAGTGGATCTGGAACGAAGACACCCCGGGGAGCGTGCCCGCGGGTGCGCGGATCTCCGCCGGGAAGTTCGGCAACGTCGCGAGGTCGTTGCCGAACGCGGCCGACTCCGACGTGAACCGGTCACCGGTCAGCTGCATGCCGTCGCCGGAGTCACCGGCGAACCTGATCACTACCCGATCGAGCCTGATCACCGGTCCAGTGTGCGAAACCCGGCTGGAGCGACCCTAGAGACCGCGCTTCACCGACTCCAGCAGCATCTGCGACACGTCCCGGACCTGGACGTCCGTGCCCTTGTCCTCGCTCTGCCGCTGCACGAGCCCGTCGGTGACCATCACGCGGCAGAACGGGCAGCCGGTCACGATCTCCTTGGCGTTGGTGTTCAGCGCCTCGTCGACGCGCTCCAGGTTGATGCGCTTGCCGAGGTGCTCCTCCATCCACATCCGCGCGCCACCCGCGCCGCAGCACAGCGCCCGGTCGGCGTGCCGGGGCATCTCGGTGAGCGTCGCACCCGCGGCGCCGACCAGCTCACGCGGCGGCTCGTAGACCTTGTTGTGCCGGCCCAGGTAGCAGGGGTCGTGGTAGGTGACGGGGGTGCCGCCGTCGGCCGGCTTGACCGGGGTGAGGCGACCGTCGCGCACGAGCCTGTTCAGCACCTGGGTGTGGTGCATGACGTCCCAGTGGCCGTTCGTGCCCTCGAAGCTCGGGATCATGCCCTCGAGCTGCGGGTACTCGCGGGCGAGCGTGTTCATGCAGTGCGGGCAGGTGGTGATGATCTTGCGTTGGGTCGGCTCGCGGCCCTCGAACACGCCGTTGAGCATCTCGGCGGTCTGCTGGGCCATCATCTGGAAGAGGAACTCGTTGCCGGCACGGCGCGCGGGGTCGCCGGTGCAGCTCTCCTCGTTGCCCAGCACCACGTACTTCACACCGGCGATGTGCAGCAGTTCGGCGGTCGCCCGCACGGTCTTCTTGGCCTGGTCGTCGAACGAGCCGGCGCAGCCGATCCAGTACAGGTACTCGACGTCCGGGGCCAGCTCACCGTCGTAGACCGGGACCTCGAAGGGCAGGTCCTTGGCCCAGTCCATGCGCGCGGAGTTGTTCTGACCCCACGGGTTGCCCTTGTTCTCCAGGTTGCGGAACAGGGTGCCCAGCTCGGACGGGAACTCCGACTCGATCATGACCTGGTAGCGGCGCATGTCGACGATGTGGTCGACGTGCTCGATGTCGACCGGGCACTGCTCGACGCACGCGCCGCAGGTCGTGCAGGACCACAGCACGTCAGGGTCGATGACGCCCAGTTGTTCCGCGGTGCCGACGAGCGGGCGGGTGGCCTGCGCCGGGCTGTCGAGTGGAACACGGGCGGCGCCGGACTCCGGCACGTGGTGTCCGTTGCCCGAGGCGAGCGCCAGCACGTCGACGTCGCTGTGGTCGGGGATCTCCTGGCCGCCGATCAGGTACGGCGCCTTCGCGAACAGGTGGTCACGCAGGTCCATGATCACGAGCTTCGGCGACAGCGGCTTGCCGGTGTTCCAGGCGGGGCACTGGCTCTGGCAGCGCCCGCACTCGGTGCACGTGGCGAAGTCGAGCATGCCCTTCCAGGTGAAGTCCTCGATCTTGCCGCGGCCGAAGACGTCGTCATCGCCCGGGTCCTCGAAGTCGATGGGCTTGCCACCCGACTCCATCGGCAGCAGCGGCCCGAGGCCGTCGGGCAGCCGCTTGGTGGAGACGTTGATCGGCGCGATGAACACGTGCAGGTGCTTGCTGTGCAGGATGATGATCGTGAACGAGAGCATCACGCCGATGTGCGCGAGCAGCGCGAGGGACTCGATCCACTCGTTCGCCGTGTGCCCCAGCGGCTCCAGCAGCTCCCCGACACCGAGCGAGACCCAGGCGCCCGAGTCGTAGGGGAAGACGCCGACGGCCGAGGACGCGCCGCGGAACAGGAACATCGTCCAGATGACGTTGAAGATCATGAAGAGGATCAGCCACGCGCCGCCGGTGTGCGACCCGTAGAAGCGGGAGCCGCGCTCCTTCTTCTCCGGCGCGTTGCGGACGCGGATGACCGCGAACGCCACCAGCGAGACCAACACCATCACCGCGATGAAGTCCTGGGCGAAGCCGAGGACCGCCCAGCGGCCGATGAGCGGGATGTGGAAGTCCGGGTCGAACAGCGCGCCGTACGCCTCGAGGTAGACCGAGGCGAGGATGACGAAGCCCCAGAACGTGAACGCGTGCGCCGCCCCCGGGATGGACCACTTGAGCAGCTTGCGCTGTCCGAAGACCTCCCTGACCTGCGCCCACAGGCGGGCGCCGAGGTGGTCGAACCGGTCGACGGGCTGCCCCGACCTGATCAGTTCGAAGAGGAACTTGGCGCGGCGTGCGGCGAACCCGAGCACCACGAAGGTGATCAGGAGTCCGAGAATGAGTCGAACGACCACGATCTCTCCCGCATCCGGCGACGTTGGCTTGCAAGGCTGTCAGTCTTGCTTGTTACTCGCCAGTATTTCTGATCGCGTGATGAGTCGCGCAACGGGGTTGTGAAGTGGAGCACCTGTGAGGTGCGTGATCGAACATATGTATTGATGAGCGCCCCGGAAGGGGCGCTCATCTCACTGGTCGTTGGTCAGCATGCCCTCGGGGAGACCGGCGATCTCGATCTGGCGCCAGATGGAGCGCCAGTTCGGCTGTTCGTGGTAGCGCCGCAGCGCGGCGATGCCGCCCAGCCAGCCTGCCCAGCCCGCGTAGGGCGGGTTGGTGGGGTCGAACCCGCTCTGCACCAGGGTGAGCCGGGTCTTGCCGTCCGAGCCTTCCAGCTCCCAGCTGTCGACCATGCCGTCGGCGAACCGCAGCGTCGCCTTGCGGCCCGGCTCGAACTCGACGAACTTGGCCCCGCCGGGGTCCATCTCGAACCCGCCCATCGCGAAGCGGCCGCCCACATAGGGCTCGATGTCCACATAGGCGCCGAACCACGTGCGGAACACTTCCGGCCGGATCATCGAGTCGAACACCTGCTCCGGTGCCGCGTCGATGACGACCGACGCGCGCATCTCGCTCGACGTGAAGTCGACCTTCGGAGTCAGCTCACGGCCGACCAGATAGTCGGCCAGGTTGGCGATCGCCAGCGACCAGAACGTCTGCAGCGCGCCACGGGCACCGGCCTTGTCGGCGATCACGTCCTCGAAGCTGGGCAGGTCGGTCTGGCTCAGCGTGACCAGTGTGCCGTCCTCGTCGTCGTCCACTTCGAACTGCGAGGTGGTCTCCACACCGTCCACGGTCCATGCGAACCGGATGGTGCGCTCGTCCACGTGCAGCACGCGCTGGTGCGGCTCGGCACCGTCCGGCGTGTGGCGGCCCCAGAACTCGTACTTGCCGGGCAGGTCGACGTCGGCATGTTCGGCCAGCCAGACACGCAGCGCGGCCGGGTCGGTCAACGCCTCGTACACGACCTTCGGTGAGGCCGGAACGACCGCGCGCAGGCGCAGGTCAGGTTCGGTCATCGGGAACTCCCTTCGGACAGCAGGCGACGGCCAGCGTCTGCTGGATCCCGCGCCTCTCATTACAAAAATCAGTCTTTACGTGAAAGAACTTTTTGTCAATGGGGCGCGTGGCGAGACCGGGGTCATGCGGGGGTCGCGAGTGGACGGCGCGGTACTACGGGGTCAACACCGCCGCCGAATGCGGCGGCTGCCCGAACTCAGTGAACGCTTCCTTCAGGTGACGGCTGCCTGCTGCGGTTGAAGGCGAAGGCCAGGACGCCTGCGGGCAGGAGCATGATGATGCCGTACACGGCGCCCGGGATCGCCATCTCGGCGTTGTCCAGCAGGGTCGGGCTGAGCGCGATGGCGATCGCGATGGTGCTGTTGTGGACGCCGATCTCGAAGGCCGAGGCGATGGCCTGGCGCCGTTCGATGGCGAACGCACGCGGCACGAGGTAACCGATGGCGAGGCTCGCGACACTGAGCAGGAGCGCCACGAGCCCGACGTCCCGCAGGTACCCGAGGACGTTGTCGCGCTCCTGGTAGACGGCGACGATGATCACCGCGAGGAGCACGACGATCGAGGCGATCTTGACCGGCCCGCGCATGCGCTCCGCGAACGCCTCCGCCTTCCGCCGGACGAGCATGCCGACGCCGACCGGCACGAGCACGATCGCGAAGACCTGCAGCATCTTGGCTGGTTGGAGCCCGATGGCGTCGTCCCCGTCGAAGAAGCCGGCCAGCGAGAGGTTCACGACGATCGGCAGCGTGACGACGGCGATCACCGAGTTGATGGCCGTGAGGGTGATGTTGAGTGCGACGTCCCCTCTGGCGAGGTGGCTGAAGAGGTTCGCGGTCGTGCCACCGGGCGAGGCGGCGAGCAACATCATCCCGACGGCGAGGGTGGGCTCGAGGTCGAAGAGGAGGACGAGCCCGAGACACACGAGCGGCAGCACGAGCAGTTGACACCCGAGCGCCACGATCGTCGCCTTGGGATACTTGACCACCCGCGTGAAGTCGGTGACGGTGAGCGACAGCCCGAGTCCAAACATGATGATCGCGAGCGCGATCGGCAGGAACACCGTGGTCGCCGTCGACGAGTTCATGTGCGGAGAGTCACACCAACCGGGCGACCTGACAAGCGGCCAAAAGGCCCAAAGTGGACCAGGTGGGCGCCTCCGGCCCCCGGTTTCCAGCGTAACGGTGGGGACCGACAGTTCCGGCCTCGCGACGGACAAGAGGCAATAGTTCACCCGCCCAACCCGAGCGAAAGTCCCATTCGCGCGCCCGGGGGCCCCCCGATTTCCAGCCTACTGGCGGCGGCCGACAGTCCCGGGGCGCGGAGATCCACAACGGCGTGGTTGTCCACAGCCCGGCGGCTTGTCCACAGGCGACCCGCGACGCGGCCCGTTCTGTCGGTGCCCTGCCGTAGGCTGGTTCGAGGGGGCCGGAGGCCAGCCGGCCGCAGCGTCCAGCAGCGCAGTCGGGGTCATCCTCGCCAGCCGGCGACCAGCCGGCCGCTGTCAGGCGCGGGAGTCGATCAGCGCCGCCACCCCGTCCAGGATGCGCTCCAAGCCGAACTCGAAGCCGTGTCTCGCGTCGTACGCCGACTGGTAGGTCTGGCCCGCGATTTCCCCCACCCGCGCCGCGACCGGGTACTTCTCCGCGTCGAAGACCTTCTCCAGCAGCGGCGCGTAGGTCGACCACCACTCGGCGTCCGTGACACCCGTGTCGCTGGTCGAACGCGCGGCCTCGATCGCGGCGCGGGCCGTGCCCTGGACGTACACGCCGACCATGCTGACCACCGAGTCCATCTCCAGCTCGGTGAGGCCGATGCCGTCGACCGCGCGCAGGTCACGTTCGTAGATGGCGATGCTGGTCGGGCCAAGCGGCGGGCGGGACATGGCCATCACAGCCAGCAGCCACGGGTGGCGCTGGTAGGTGTCCCATGTCGACCTGGCGATGGCCGTCAGCTGCTCGCGCCAGCCGCCGTCCGGCTCCACCGGAGGCCCCGAGCCGAGCGCCCGGTCGAACATCACGTCGACCAGCTCGGCCTTGGACGGGACGTACGTGTAGAGCGACATCGTGCCGACGCCAAGACGTTCGGCCACCCGGCGCATGGACAGTGCGGCCAGCCCCTCGGCGTCGGCGATCTCGATGCCCACGCCGACGATCCGCTCGACCGTCAGGCCCTGTTTCGGACCGCGTGACTTCGGCGTCGGGCCCGTCCCCCACAGCAGCTCCATGCTGCGCACCGGGTCACCGCGGCCGCCGTAGTGCCTGGTCTCGTCATTTTTTGCCATCGCCGTAACATCCTAGAATCTCCGTACGATGTACGGTAGCGTCGATCAAAACTCCGTACATCGTACGCCAAGGAGGGTGAAGTGAGCCCGACAATCGTCGCCGAGGGGTTGCGCAAGCGGTTCGGCGACAAGACCGCGCTCGACGGCGTCGACCTGACCGTCGCCGCCGGCACCGTGCACGGCTTGCTCGGCCCGAACGGGGCCGGCAAGACCACGACCGTGCGCATCCTCACCACGCTGCTGAAACTCGACGCCGGCCGGGCGTCGGTCGCCGGTTTCGACGTCGGCCGGGAACCCGAGCGGGTCCGGGCGAGCATCGGTCTGGTCGGCCAGAACGCGGCCGTCGACGAGGCCCTGTCCGCACGGCAGAACCTCGAACTGTTCGGCCGGCTCTACCACCTGCCGGCCGGCGCCGCCCGGACGAGAGCCGCCGATCTGCTCACGCAGTTCGGTCTCGCGGACACCGGCAAGAAGGCCGTCAAACAGTACTCCGGTGGCATGCGCCGCCGGCTGGACCTGGCCGCGAGCCTCATCCTGCGGCCTCGCGTCCTGTTCCTCGACGAGCCGACCACCGGGCTCGACCCGCGTGGCCGCAACGAGGTCTGGGAGGCGGTGCGGGCACTGGTCCGCGAGGGCACGACCGTGCTGCTGACCACGCAGTACCTGGACGAGGCGGACCAGCTCGCGAGCGTGATCTCGGTGGTCGACCACGGCAGGGTGATCGCCGAGGGCAGCCCGGCCACGCTCAAGTCCCGCCTTGGCGGCGACCGGCTCGACGTGGTCCTGCACGACGCGGCCGAACTGCCCCGAGCCGCGCAGGTGGTGGCGAAGGTCGCCGGGAAGGAACCGGAGACCGATGCCGACAACCGGCGGGTCAGCGCACCGGTGACCGACCCGCTCGCCGCGTTGGCCGACGCGGTGCACGCCCTGCGCGAGGCGAACCTCGCGGTCGAGGACGTTGCCCTGCGCCGCCCGACGCTGGACGAGGTGTTCCTGCACCTCACGGGTAACAAGAAAGAGGGGGTGCCAGCATGAGCGGAGCTTGCGGAGCGAACCATCGAGCAGAGCGTCGATATCCAGGCCGTCACCTCGCCCGCGGAGGGCGCCGGTGTAGCGGAGCCTGCGGAGCCGTGAGCGGAGCTTGCGGAGCGAACCATCGAGCGCTGCGGCGCCACGGAGAGGGCGAGGGGGCGGCATGAGGTGGGCCTTTGCCGACGGGTGGACGATGACCCGGCGCGACATTCTGCATTGGCTTCGCGAGCCGGGGCCGGTCATCGTCAACCTGCTGTTTCCGGTGCTGATGGTCCTGATGTTCGGGTACCTGTTCGGTGGGGCGATGTCGGTGCCCGGCGGCAGCGGCGGGTACCGCGAGTTCGTCCTACCCGGAATGTTCGCCATGACGATGGCGTTCGGTCTCGAGGCGACCATGATCGCGGTCACCACCGACGCGGCGAAGGGTGTGACGGACCGGTTCCGTTCCATGCCGATGGCGCAGTCGGCCGTCGTGGTCGGCCGGGCCGGGGCGGACATGGTGAACTCCACGCTCGGGTTGGGCGTGATCATGTGTGCCGGTCTGGTGATGGGATGGCGGGCGCACAACGGGTTCGCGTCGGTGCTCGGCGCGGTCGGGTTGCTGCTCCTGCTGCGGTTCGCCTTGCTGTGGCTGGGAATCTACCTTGGACTCGTGATCAAAGGGCCGGAAAGTGTGGTGGCGGTGCAAATCCTGGTCTGGCCGGTCACCTTCCTGTCCAACACGTTCGTCGCGCCCGGGACGATGCCTGGCTGGCTCGGCACGATCGCCGAGTGGAACCCGCTGTCGTCGACGGTCGCGGCAACCCGTGAGCTGTTCGGCAACCCGACCTGGGGCGCGGACTCGTGGGTGGCGGAACACGCGCTGCTGATGGCGCTCGCGTGGCCGGTGCTGCTGATCGCGGTCTTCTTTCCCTTGTCCGTCCGCCGATTCCAACGACTGAGCCGATAGGAGAGTAGATGACCGAGGCCGAGTTGCTCGCGCTGCATCTCGTGGCGCGTGGGCGGTTGCTGCCCACGGTGACCGAGGACGGCTACGCCGCGTGGCGGGTCGGGCCGCTCGATCCGTCCGATGTGGAGCGGATGCGCCGGCTCGGCATCACGCGCGAGCAGCTCGACCTGGTCGGCGACCGGCTGGCCCGCGAACCCGGTGGCACCACGCCGTTCGCTGACCCGGTCCCGCATCTCGTGCCCGAGTTGCGGGACTGGGCCGCCGCCATCGCGAAGGAGCAGGACCCCGCGGTCCGCGTTTCGTTGCGGGTGGAGGCAACCGAGGACTTCAGCACGTTCACCGTTGTGCCACAGGTGCACAACATGACCGAACCGGGGGTGGTCGCCGACCTGGTGGACTATCCGGAACGGCTCGACGCGATGGTCGCGCTCCGGCACGCCGCGCGGGTCTGGGCGCCGCTCACGCGGTTGCTCGAACTGGCCGTGCCGGACGCGCTGGAGCTGTCCGACGAGGAGGTGCGCGACCTGCTCGGCGACGGCGGGCACGCGCTCGCCGCCGCCGGTGTTCCCGTTTACTGGCCACGGGAACTGGATCGGAGCGCCGCGGCGACCGCGGTGGTCGGCGGCGACGAGCTGCCGTCCTTTTTCGACGGTCTGCTCGACTTCTCCTGGCAGGTCACGCTCGGCGGTGAACCGTTGTCGGCGGCCGAAATGGACTCACTCGCCGAGGCGCACCGGCCGGTCGTGCGGCTGCGGGACCGGTGGACGCTCGTCGAACCGGATCTCGTCCGCAAGGCGCGGGAACGCACGCTGAAGCCGCTCACCGCGATCGAGGCGCTCGGCGTCACGCTGACCGGTCGGGCCGAGGTCGAGGGCGAGTGGGTGCCGGTCGCGCCGAGCAGGCCGCTGGAACTGTTGCGGGAACGGCTTTCCGTGCCCGAGGACGTCCAGCAGCCCGCCGCGTTGACCGCGACGCTGCGGGACTACCAGCTGCGTGGGCTGCGGTGGCTGGCCCGCATGACCGAGACGGGCCTTGGCGCGTGTCTCGCCGACGACATGGGACTGGGCAAGACGATCACGCTGATCGCCCTGCACCTGCACCGGGGCGCCGGCCCGACGCTGGTGGTGTGCCCGGCATCGCTGCTCGGCAACTGGGAGCGGGAGATCCGCCGGTTCGCTCCCGGCGTCCCCGTGCACCGGTACCACGGCAGCGAGCGATCCATCGTGGACGGCGGCGGTTTCGTCCTGACGACCTACGGCACGATGCGAATCGACGCCGACGAACTGTCCACAGTGCCCTGGGACCTCGTGGTGGCCGACGAGGCGCAGCACGTCAAGAACCCGCGCTCGGACACGGCCCGCGCACTGCGTCGCATCCGGGCGAACGCACGGGTCGCGCTCACCGGCACCCCGGTCGAGAACAACCTGTCCGAGCTGTGGGCGATCCTCGACTGGACCACACCGGGACTGCTCGGCTCGCTGAGCGAGTTCCGGACACGGTGGGCGCAACCGGTCGAAGCAGGCGATCCCGTCGCGGCGGACCGGCTCGCGAAGCTGGTGCGGCCGTTCCTGTTGCGGCGCCGCAAGTCCGATCCCGGCATCGCACCCGAGCTGCCGCCGAAGACCGAGACCGACCAGCCCGTCTCCCTCACCCGCGAGCAGGCGGGGCTGTACGAGGCGGTCGTGCGCGAGACCATGGCGGGCATCCGGGAGACCACCGGCATGCGACGGCGCGGCCTGGTGTTGAAGCTCCTGACCGCCCTCAAGCAGGTCTGCAACCACCCCGCGCAGTACCTCGGCGAGACGGACACGCCGCTGTCCGGGCGCAGCGGCAAGCTCGAACTGCTCGACGAGCTGGTGGACACGATCCGCGCGGAGGGCGGCGGGTTGCTCGTGTTCACCCAGTACGTGGCCATGGCGCGGCTGCTGGCGCGGCACCTGGGTGAGCGCGGGGTGCCGGCGCAGCTCCTGCACGGCGGCACACCCGTGCGGCAGCGCGACGAGTTGGTGCGTCACTTCCAGGAAGCGGCGGAGCCACCCGTGTTCCTACTGTCACTCAAGGCCGCCGGCACCGGATTGAACCTCACGCGTGCCGACCACGTTGTCCACTATGACCGATGGTGGAACCCGGCCGTGGAAGCGCAGGCGACCGACCGGGCCTACCGGATCGGACAGGACAGACCGGTGCAGGTGCACCGGCTCATCGCGGAAGGCACGCTGGAGGACAGGATCGCGGCGTTGCTGGAGTCCAAGAAGGAGCTTGCCGACGCCGTACTGGGCGAGAAGCCCGGTGAACTCACCGAACTGACCGACACCGAGCTGGCTGAGCTCGTCGAGCTGAGGGGGATGCCATGACAGCAATCGGATTTCCGGCGTTCCCCGTCACAAAACGGAAGCCCGGCCGCTTCGCCCGCACGTGGTGGGGCGACGCTTGGTTGCAGGCTTTGGAGGACACCTCGCTCGACCTCGCGCAGCTCAAGCGGGGCCGCAAGTTCGCCTATGCCGGGCTGGTCGGCCCGATCACGGTGAGCGCCGGCCGCATCGCGGCGCAGGTGACCGGTGACGACGGCCAGGTCCACCACACGGTGGTGCTCGTGGATCGGCTGTCCGACGCGCAGTGGCGGCGGTTCCTCGACGAGGTCACCGCCAAGGCCGGCCACATCGCGGCGTTGCTCGACCGTGACATGCCGCATGATCTGGTCGAGGCCGCATCGGACGCGGACGTGCCGTTGCTGCCCGGGATCGGCGATCTGCAACCGGAATGCGACTGCGAGGGCTGGGAACTGCCGTGCACGCACGCCGCCGCCCTGTGCTTCCAGGCGGCGTGGCTGCTCGACGCGGACCCGTTCGTGCTGCTGCTGTTGCGTGGCCTCGGCCAGGACGAGCTGACGGAGGAACTGCGCCGCAGGGCCGAAGCGCGCCAGAGGCCCGCACCTGCCGTGACATCCGCGCCGGAACCGCTTCCACCGCTGGGGCCGGTGACCGGGCCGCCGCGTGTGCTGGTCGTTCCACCCGCGCCCGGAATTGACCCCGCGGAACTGGCGGCGGTTGCCGCGCGAGCCGCGGAACGGGCCAGAAAACTGCTCGATGCGAGAGAATCCGCTACGGAAGGTGATGTTACGACAATGTTTGCGCGCGTTATGGGAGCGTGACACCACCCACAGGTGGTGACCAGGTGAATCCGGAACGTACCTAACCTTAATAACCGTGAAAGCTGGGAAAAACCTGAGAAGGAAATTCGCAAAGCCTCGCCTACCTGCCCACCAGTGATCCCCTACCACACGGGAAATCACGCGGTCTGACCACGCCTGGGGTGGTGTGAACCACTCGGTCGGTGTCAGGATGCTTTGTGCCGGGAGTGCATCCCGGCCTGATCGTGACGAACCAACACTGGTTACCGAGAGACACGATCGCCGATGGCAACTGCCGGGGATGGCCCCCGACATCACGGCAGCACGCAGAAAGGCTCCGCATGACCTGGGCACGACACGCCAGCCCGACCCTTGAGCAAGGCCGCTTCGCGGAAGCACGGGCGAGCGAGAAGCAGCACTACGCGATCCAGAACCGCAAGGCCGCCCGCACTGTGGCATGCCACGCGGCCGACCCGCAGGACTGCGCGAACCTCCTCGCGATGCTCGGCCTCGACCAACTCGACGAGAACGGCGCCATCAGGGTGCCGACGGTCGACTGAGCGAGTAGTCAACCACCCCGTCCACAGTGGACGAGCTGAGATCACCACGAACGACCAGAACATCCAGGTGAGCTGCGGTTTCCCCGGCCGCGAGCGTCTGGTTGAACAGGTCTAGTTCGTCGAACCGGCGGCGCCGACGAGTCCACCCCAGCCGCCGTGCCGCCTCGTACGCCGTGCCTGCTCCATCGCGCACGACGTCGAGGGTTTCGGCGAGCCGCTCCTCGTGGTGTGCCAGCAGCTCGTCCACACGGGCGTGTGTGCTCGGTGCGACCGGCCCGTGAGCCGGTAGAAGTCGCAGGTCCGGGTAGGCACGCACGAGGCGGAGGCTGTCGAGGTAGTCGCCGAGTGGCAGCTTGGCGGGCTCGGGCTGGAACCCGATCGACGGCGTGATGTGCGGCAGCACGTGATCGCCCGAGAACAGCACGCCTGCCTGCTCGTCGACGAACACGACGTGCCCCTGCGTGTGGCCGGGTGTCGGCAGCGCGACGAGGGTGCGGTCACCGAGCTCGATGGTGGTCGTGCCGTCGAGCCACTCGTCGGGTTCCTCGTAACGTTCGCCGGCCCTGCGGTCGCCCTGGCCGAAGGTGTCCGACCACTGCTGGACCAGCGGGGCCGCGCCCCAGCGGACCATCTCGCGGGCCTGCCCGTCGAGGCGACCCTCCATGGTCCGCTCCAGCGACGGCTGCTCGCCGATGCCGAGCGCCACCTTGCTGCCGTAGACACGACGCAGCGAGAGGGCAAGCGTGTAGTGGTCGCGGTGGATGTGGGTGACGAGAAAGCGCTGGATGTCACCGAAGTCGTGGCCGATGCTGCCGAGCGCCTGCTCGAGCTGCTTCTCGGCCACGTCGAGGGCCCACCCGGAATCGATCATGACGAGTGAGTCGCCCACCTCGATGGCGTAGACGTTCACCGCGCGCAGCCCGTCCATGGGCAGCGGAAGCGGGATCCGGTGGACACCTGGCGCGACCTCGAACGCGCCGGGTTCGAGCCACCCGTGCCGGTCGTCAGCCATGGCCACCTCCTCGTTAGCTAACCAAACTTAGCAAATCCCGGTTCACTTATTGTTCCTGTGTGACATGATCCCCACATGACCGGCTGGGCGGGCCTCACGCCCACGTTCGCGTGACGGAAGTCGCAGCGACACCTGCTGGAACAGTGCTCGCACGTCACCGACCAGCGCTGGCACCTGTGCGCCCCACCCGGCTCCGGCAAGACCCTGGTCGGACTCGAACTGGCCCGCCGGCTCGGCGGTCGCACGCTGGTGCTGTCGCCGACAACCGCGATTCGCGACCAGTGGCTCGGGGCGACGGCACTGTTCGGAGCCGAGCCGCGGACCTTCGCCAGCACCGACCTCGCTCGGCCGGCGTGGCTGTATTCCGTCACCTACCAACTGCTGGGCAACCCCGGTCAGGCGGAGCGGGAACTGCGGGACGCCGCCCGGCGACTGTGGCTCGCCGAGGTCGCGGAGCGGGCCGGGGACTCGGCGGCGGACCGGGTCGCGGTGGTCGAGCGGGACGAACCGAAGCGCGCGAAGCGGGAACTCAACCGGCACGTTCGGGTGTTGCGTCGATCGCTCGCCTCCGGCGAGGACATCGGCCTCGCGCCGGACCAGCTGCTCGGGCCGGGCACCGCCGAACTCATCGACCGTAATGCCGCGCTGGAGATCACCTGCCTGGTCCTCGACGAGTGCCACCACCTCCTGGACTGGTGGGCGCTCGTCGTGCGGGCACTCGTGGAGCGGCTGGACTCCGCGGCCGTCATCGGGCTCACCGCGACGCTGCCGGATCCCGGCACCGCGCGGGAGGAACTGAACTACACCGGCCTCCTCGGTCCCGTCGACGCCGAACTGCACCTGGCGGCCATGGTCGCGGAAGGCGGGATCGCGCCGTGGCGGGACGGCCTCCACGTCACCGGGCTCGACCCGGACGAGGCCGCGTTCCTCGACTCGTGGGCGACGTCGTTCGGTGAGCGCCTCGACGCCGTGCTGCTCGGCGAACCGTTCATCGAATGGGCGGTCGCGCGGATCGAGACCGCCGACCGGAACCTCTTCTAAGACAGCGACCCGCTCGTCGCGGCGGCCACCGCCCGGTGGTGGAGCGCACGGGGAATGGCCTTGCCGGAAGGCTTTGTCCCACCGGAGGAAGCGGGCGGCGCACTGACCCTCGACGACCGGCTCGTGCTGGTCGACGCCTGGCTGCACGCGCCTGAGGCGGTGCTCCCGGCGGAGACCCGCGAGGAGACGCTCGCGGTCCTGCGGCGGCACGGGATCGCGGTCACCACGGCAGGTCTGCGGTGGACGCGGTCCGTCGCGGACATCGTGTGCTCGCGTTCGAGTGCCAAGGGCAGGGCCGCGGGCGAGGTCCTGAGCATGGAGGCGAAGTTACGCGGGGACGCGCTGCGGGCGCTCGTCGTGGTGGAACGCGACCGCGCGACGAGCCCGCCCGCGGCCGTCCGTGCGTTGGGCGAGGACTCGGGGACCGCGGCGAGGGTGCTCGCGGCCGTGTGTGAGGCCGGTGCGGTGGTGGAGCGCGGCGTCATCTGCGTGACGGGCCGGGGTGCGTGGTGCGACGCGCTGAACGCCGAGCGCGTGCTGAGCGCCATCAACGTATCCACTGAGGACGGACGCTGGGTTGTGGCGACGGGCTGCGACATCCCGGCCGTGGTGGAGCTGTCCGTCGCGGCACGGCGTGGGGACCCGCGCACTGGCTGCGGGCCGCGCGCGCCGTGCTCGAGGACGGCGCGGCGCACACCCTGGTCGCGACCAGGGGTCTGGTCGGCGAGGGCTGGAACTACCCGGGACTCAACGTGCTGGTGGACCTCACCGAGGTGGCCAGCCCGACCGCGATGACACAGCTGCGTGGCCGGGCGTTGCGCATCGACCCGGACGAGCCGGCGAAGGTCGCGTCGTTGTGGGACGTGGTGGTCGCGCACCCGACGGCGCACGGCAACTGGACCCGGTTCCGCCGCAGGCACGCGCGCTGGTGGGGTCCGGACTGGGACGGCGCCATGGTGACCGGTGCGCGCAAGGTGCACCCGCTCGCCACGACAGCGGCACCGCCGCCGGCCCACCTGCACGACGCGATGAACCAGGCGAGCGCGGCTCGGCTGTCCGATCACGCCGGCACGTCGCGGATCTGGGCCGAGTTGGACGCGGACGGGATCGCCACGAGCGAGCTCCGCTTCCCGGCGCGACGCGGCCGGCGCGGGCAGGTGCGCACGCGCGGCGCTCGGTGGCGGCGTACTGGGGTGGGCGCCGCGGTCCTCGGCGGCGCGACGACCTCCGCCGTCACGCTGGCCGCACAGTTTCCCGTGGCGGTCGCCGTCGCCGGGTTCGTCGCGGTCGCCGCGGGGGTGCTGGGCGTCGTCGGCCGCGGCAGGGCACGCTCGCGGGAAGACACCGCCCGGTTGCTCGGCGATGCGGTGGCCGCGGGCCTCACCGCCGCCGGGTACCGGGACCTGGGTGCCGCGCAGGTCACCGCGAAGGCCACACCCGACGGCGTGACGACGGTGATCCACGGTGTCGACGACGACATGGCCCGGCTGTGGGCCGACGCGTTCGAGGAGCTGGTCGGACCACTTGGGACGCCGCGCTGGCTGCTCACGGCCGGAGATGCCGCGTGGCGGGTACCGAAAGCGGCCTCCACCAACAAGCTCGAGGCGGAGTGGTTCGCATACGCGTTCCGCCAGCGCGTCCCCGGTACCCGGCTCGTCCGCGCCGGGACGCCGGAGGCCACCGAACTCACGCTGCGCGCCGCCCGCGAGCGGCCGGGCGAGGTGGTCCGCGCACCCTGCGCTGGGCCAACCGGACGTGACGGCTACAACTTGGTCTGAACCACTTGACGCCGGATGGTCTAGACCACATAGTGTGTCCGGGATCTGACACGGGCGCTCACCCCCCGAACTCGGAGGAGAACTATGGCGGGGTTTCGATGGCGCCTTCCGGTACTACTGGTCGCCGTCCTGGCGACCACGATCGGCCTGCTCGCGGCGCCGGCCCAGGGCTCGGAGCCGTCTTCGCATCCACGCGCGACCGCGAAGACACTCGGTTACTTCATCCAGTGGGGCGTCTACGGACGCAACTACCACGTCAAGAACATCCGCACGTCGGGCTCGGCCAACAAGCTGACCCACATCAACTACGCCTTCGGCAACGTCACGGACGGCCAGTGCGCGATCGGTGACGCCTACGCCGACTACGACAAGTTCTACGACGCGGCGTCCAGTGTGGACGGCACATCGGACACATGGGACGCCGGCGCGCTGCGCGGAAACTTCAACCAGCTGCGCAAGCTCAAGAAGCTGTACCCCAACCTGAAGGTGCTGTGGTCGTTCGGCGGCTGGACCTGGTCCGGCGGATTCGGGCAGGCTGCGCAGAACCCGGCCGCGTTCGCCGAGTCCTGCTACAGGCTCGTCGAGGACCCGCGCTGGGCCGACGTCTTCGACGGCATCGACATCGACTGGGAGTACCCGAACGCGTGTGGCCTGGAGTGCGACACGTCCGGGTACTCGTCCTTCAAGAACGTGATGTCGGCGCTGCGTACCCGGTTCGGCTCCAGCAACCTGGTCACCGCCGCGATCACCGCCGACGGCACCCCCGGCGGCAAGATCGACGCGGCCGACTACGGCGGCGCGTCCCGGTACGTCGACTGGTACAACGTGATGACGTACGACTTCTTCGGCACCTGGGCGACGAACGGGCCCACCGCGCCGCACTCGCCGCTGTACTCCTACAACGGCATCCCGGCGCAGGGCTTCTACTCCGACTCGGCCATCCAGAAACTGAAGAGCAAGGGCGTTCCCTCGGCGAAGCTGTTGCTGGGCATCGGGTTCTACGGTCGAGGTTGGGCCGGGGTCACCCAGGCCGCACCGGGCGGCTCGGCAACCGGAGCCGCGCCAGGCACGTACGAGGAGGGCTTCGAGGACTACAAGGTGCTCAAGACCAGCTGCCCGGCCACCGGAACGGTCGCTGGCACCGCGTACGCGTTCTGCGGTGACCAGTGGTGGAGCTACGACACCCCGTCCACGGTTCGGGGCAAGATGTCGTACGCCCTCAACCAGGGTCTCGGTGGGGCGTTCTTCTGGGAGCTATCCGGCGACACGTCGAACGGTGAGCTTCTTGCCGCCATGCGCAATGGGTTGAAGCGCTAACGCTGCGTGCTTTTGGTGCCCGTGGAGTGTGGCCCCGATCGGGTCACTGCTTCGCGGGCACCTTGCGCGGAGTGGACGTCTCGAGTGCGACACGCCTCGATGGGGTGAAACCTTTGCTCGTCAAGGGATATCGTCATGGCGGGTCGGTACTATCGAATGCGTGATCGAAACTGTCGGATCGTCGGTAGACGCCATGTCGCCGGCCGAGCTGCTCGCCGAACTGCGGGCGGTCGAGCTGGCGCGCGGCCGCCTGGACGCGCACGAAATCCGTGTCCTCGCGCGGTTCTCCGCGCTGCGCACGGATCCCGACGCCAGCACCGACTACGCCGCCGACGAGATCGCCGTCGAACTCGCGCTGACACCGGTCGCCGCCGCACGTCGACTCGGCACCGCGGTGGCCATGGCAGAACAGTTGCCGGACACGGTCCGCGCGCTGGAACGCGGTGATCTGGACCGGGAGAAGGCGACCGCGATCGTCGAGCACACCCGTGTGCTCCCGCCGGACAAGACCGCGATGGTCGAGGCCTCGGTGCTGAAGTTCGCGCCAGGCCGGACGGTCCGCCAGATCCGGGACAAGCTGGCCAGGGAGATCCTCAAGATCGACCGCGACGGCGCCGAAGCACGACGGCAAGCTGCCGCCGAGCACGCGTTCGTGCGGCTCCGGCCCTGCCTCGACGGCATGGCCGAACTTCTCGTCTACGACCGTGCCGAAAACCTCCGGCCGATCTACGACCTACTCACCGCGGCGGCCCGAAGCGCCAAGGCCGCCGGCTGCCGCACCGGTATCGAAATACTGCGCACCAAGGCACTCCACGACCTGGTCCTCGGACCCGACCGGGGGCGGGTGGTCACCGAGTTCCGCGTCACCATCCCCGCCAGCGCCCTGGCCGGCGCCAGCCGACAGCCCGCGGAGATCCACGGCTACGGCCCCACCACGATCGAGACACTCCACGAGTTGGCCGACCACAACACCTTCTGGCGGCGCATCGTCACCGACCCGATGACCGGCACGGTCCTCGACATCGGTCGCCGGCGACGACACACGAACGCCCTCGGCGAACACGTCCGCACGCGCGACAAAACCTGTGTGTTCCCCGGCTGTCCACGACCCGCCGAGGACTGCCAGATCGACCACACCACCGACCACGCCCGTGGCGGCCGCACCACCGCGGCGAACCTGGGCGCGCTCTGCCAACACCACAACCTGATGAAACGGGAAACCGACTGGCAACTCCGGCAAGTCTCACCAGGACACTTCGCGTGGACCTCGCCGACCGGCACCACCCACGAAGTACATCCCGAGCCATTGACCGAGCCAGATGATCGAGATCCACCGTGATGACCGCACCAGCAGCGAGCCGCCGCCGAACGGGCAGGTGTTTACCAACCCTGCCTGCGGTCCACCACGTCCCGGTACGTCTCGGCGAGCGGGTTCCGGCCCGGTCGCACCACGACGACAGCACCGAGCAACCCGAGCAGACCACCGATCGCGAGCACGAACGTCTGAGACACAAGACCGATCACGAAAGCGAGACCTGACACGAGACCGACGATCCAGCGGACGGCCATCATTCCCCCAACAGAAAAGCGCCTGACGCTTAGCTTTTCGTCGGAGAACGAGAGAATGTTACCGAGAGTGCTCGGATTCACGATCAGTAACCGCGTGGTGTCTGCCGGTGGGAATGACCAGCGGTGTTTCGCTCACCGGGTCGACCGTGACCTGGCACCGGACGTCGAATACGTCCTCGACGAGTTCCGGGGTCACCACGGTCGTCGGCGGGCCTTCGGCCACGATCTTGCCTGCCTTCATCGCGATCACGTGGTCGGCGTAGCGGCATGCCTGATTGAGGTCGTGCAGGACCATCACGATCGTCCTGCCCTCGTTCCGGTTCAGGTCGACGACGAGGTCGAGCACGTCGATCTGGTGTGCCAGGTCGAGGAACGTCGTCGGCTCGTCGAGTAGCAGCACCGGTGTCTCCTGTGCGATCGCCATCGCGATCCACGCGCGTTGCCGTTGCCCGCCGGACAGCTCGTCGACCGGGCGGTCGGCGAGGTCGGTCAACTCGGTGGCACGCAACGCCTCCGTCACCGCGGCCTCGTCGGCCGACGACCACTGGCGCCACCAGCTCTGGTGCGGTGAACGGCCGCGCGTGACGAGGTCGACGACGGTCAACCCGTCCGGCGCCACCGGCGACTGCGGCAGGATGCCGAGCTGCCGCGCCACCTGCCGGGTCGGGGTGCTGTGCACGGACCGGCCGTCCAGGTAGACAGTCCCGGCCTTGGGTGCCAGCAGCCGTGCCAGTGCGCGCAACAGAGTCGACTTGCCGCAGGCGTTGGCGCCGACGATCACGGTGATGCGGCCAGGCGGCACGGTCAGGTCGAGGTCGTCGACCACGATCCGGTCGTCGTAGGCCAGGCGCAGGTTCTCGGCACGTAACTCGATCAAAATCAGCCTCCTGAGCCGGCTCGGTTGGCCCTGGCCAGCAGCCAGAGCAGGAACGGGGCGCCCAGCAGGCCGGTGACGACACCGACCGGCAGTTGGGTGTCCGGCATCAGCTCGCGGGCCAGCAGATCGCTGCCCAGCAACACCACGGCGCCGGCGATCCCGGACGTGATCAGCGGCGGGGCCGCGGTGGCTGCCAGGCGTTTCGCGATCTGGGGCGCGGCCAGTGCCACGAACGCGACCGGGCCCGCGGCGGCGGTGGCGAACGCGACCAGTGCCACACCGGCGATGAGTAGTGAAAGCCGCGCTGCCTGCACAGGTGTGCCGAGCGCGGCGGCCACGTCGTCGCCGAGGTGCAGTGCGCGCAGCCAACCGCTCAACGCCACGGTGACCGGGACGAGCACCGCCATCGCGATGACCAGGGGGACGGCCAGGTTCCACGTGCTGTCGTTGAGGTTCCCCACGAGCCAGCCGACGATCTGTTGTGCCTCATAGAGTTTCGCGTGGGCGAGAAGGTAGCTGGTGGCGCTGTTGCACGCCCACGAGACGCCGATGCCGACCAGGATGATCCGATAGCCGGTGGTGCCGCGCTGCCACGCGAGCAGGTAGATCAGCAGCGCCGAGGCGAGCGCGCCGGCGAGGCCGAGGGGTTGGGTGCCCAGTCCCGAGCCGATACCGAGCACGATCCCGCCGACGACGGCGGTGGTCGCGCCGGCGGCGATGCCGAGCATGTCCGGGCTGGCCAGCGGGTTGCGGGTGATCGTCTGGAACAGGGCGCCGGACATGCCGAACGCGAAGCCGACGAACAAACCGATGAGCGCTCTGGGCATCCGCCAGTCGTAGACGACGACCCGGTCGTAGTAGTCGCCCGCCGAGAACAGCGCGGCGACCACCTTGCCGACCGACAGCGGGTAGTCCCCGACCGTCATGCCCAGGCAGAACAAGAGGAACGCGACGGCGCCGAGTGTGACGGCGACCCCGAGCAGTCTGGGCCGGAGCGTGCCGGAGATGGGTGGGGCGGCAAGGCGGAACGCCACGGTCATAGTTCCGCCAACCGGCGTCGGCGGACCAGCGCGATGAAGAACGGCGCCCCGATGAACGCCACCACGATGCCGACCTCGGTCTCCCCCGGCCGCGCGATCACCCGGCCGACGATGTCCGCGGCCAGCACCAGAACCGGCGCGAGCACCATGCTGAACGGCAGCAGCCACCGGTGGTCCGGCCCGGCGATCATGCGGGCGGCGTGTGGCACGACCAGACCGACGAACACGATCGGCCCGACCACGGCCACCGCGGCTCCGGTGAGCATGGTGATCGCGGCCGCACCTTGCACCCGGGTGATCGCGACCCGGCGGCCGAGCGACTTCGCCACGTCGTCGCCGAGCGCCAGGCTGTTGAGCGCCGGGGTGACCGCGAGCCCGAGGGCCGTGCCGACCAGCACGAATGGCAGGACCCGAAACAGCACACCGAGGTCCTGCCCGGCGAGCGAGCCAGAGGCCCAGAACCGGTAGCGGTTGAGCGCTTCCGGGTCCACAAGGGAGATACCGCTGGTCAGCGATGTCAGCAACGCCGTGATCGCGACGCCGGCGATGGCCAGTTTCACCGGCGTGGCGCCGCCGCGGCCTGCGCTGCCGAGCAGGTAGACGACCGCGCTCGCGACGAGCGCCCCGGCGAACGCGAACCAGATGTAGCCGTAGAGCGACGCGATCCCGGTCGTGGCCACGGCGACGACGATGCCGAACGCGGCGCCCGCGCTGATGCCAAGCAGACCGGGATCGCCGAGCGGGTTGCGGGTGAGTGCCTGCGTCAGCGCGCCGGCGAGCCCCAGCGACGCGCCGACGACGATGCCGAGCAACGTGCGAGGAAAGCGGGTTCCCCAGATGATCGCGTCCTCGCCGCCGCGCCCGACGAGTGTGGCGAGCACCTCACCCGGCGGGATGGTGCGGGTCCCGATGGCGAGGGACAGCAGACAGAGGACCAGCAACGCACCGACTGCGGCGAGCAGCAGCGTGCCGCGCGAGGTGGTGCTGGTCTGGATCACGAGGATCACACTACCGGCGGCTACTTAGGTTAGGTATACCTCACCCCATGATGTTATCGAGGCTCGTCGCCGCGCTCGCCGTTCTGACCCTTGCCGGATGCGGCGTGGGCGATCCACCCGCCACGTCGTCCTCACCGACCTCGGATGGTGGCGCCACGTTCCCCATCGAGGTCGAGCACAAGTACGGCACCACGACGATCAGCAGCAAGCCCGAGCGGATCGTCACCCTGGGACTGTCCGACCAGGACGCGGTGCTCGCACTCGACGCGAAGCCCGTCGGCGCCATCGACTGGTTCCTGGAGCGCCCGTACGGCAAGTGGCCGTGGACGAAGGACCTGTGGGGGGACACCCCACCGGAGATCGTCGGCGAGCGGGACGACTACAACCTCGAGAAGATCCTGAACCTCAAGCCGGACCTCATCCTGGCGCAGTACTCCGGGATGTCGAAGGAACAGTACGACGAGCTGTCGAAGATCGCGCCGACCGTGGGCCAGCCGGTCGGCTTCGAGGACTACGGCGCGCCGTGGCAGGACATGTTCCTGTTGGGCGCCAAGGCAATGGGCCACGAAGCGGCGGCGAAGGAACAGATCGCGGCCGTGGACGACAAGTTCGCCGCGGTCCGCGAGGAACATCCGGAGTGGAAGGACAAGACGGTCGCGGTGGTCGACCCGTACGAGTCGGGCAAGTTCACCGTGTTCCAGGAAACCGACCCGAAGGCCGCGTTCCTGGTCGAGCTGGGCTTCACCGTTCCGGAGGAAATCAACAAGGCGGCACGGGAAAGTGTCTACGGCAACGCCGTGGAGATCAGCTCGGAACGCCTGGACATGATCGACCGGGACCTGATCGTGATCCTGACCTTCGACGTGCCGGCGGCGCAGCAGCAACTGGCCGCCAACCCCGTCTTCCAGGAGCTGGCGGCCGTCAAGGAGGGCCGCGTGCTGTACGTGCCCTACGAGGAACCGGCGATCGGCGCCGCGCTGTCGTTCAACACGGTGATCAGCATTCCGTACGCGATCGACGAGTTCGTGCCGCTGCTGGCCAAGTAGGACTTACGCGGGGTGGGCGGTGAGATAGCCGCCCATCGTGCGGAAGTACTCCGTGGCAGGCAGTTCGGTGCCGTCGTCCAGGCGTAGGCCGCGCAGCAGTAGGCCGTGGCTGCGGCCGCGTCGGGCGTCGGCGCCGGCGACGATCACGACGCCGTCGCCCTCCTTGATGAAGACGCGGCCTGGTGTGCCGCCATAGCGGCCCTCGGAAACAGAAGCTTCCAGCACCCGCAGCCGCGTGGAGCCGTGGTAGGTGAACGCGTTCGGGTACGGGTCGGACTGTGCGCGCACCAGGCGTTCCAGTTCCTCCGCCGTCCACTGCCAGTCGATCCTGCTGTCCTCAATGGACCGCTTGTGGAAGAAGGACGCCTTCGACGGGTCCTGCTTGGTGAAGTCCTTGTCCCCTCGGGCAATGCGGGCGAGGGCGTCCACCACGATCGGGCCGATCAGGTCGACGGTGCGGTGGAACAGGTCCGCCGCGGTGTCCTTGGGGCCGACGGGTACCGAGCGCTGCAACACGATGTCGCCGGCGTCCAGGTCGTCGTCCATCATGTGGGCCGTCACACCGACCTCGGGCTCGCCGTTGATGAGCGCCCAGATCACCGGCGCGAAACCGGCGTAGGCGGGCAGCAGCGAGTCGTGGACGTTCAGCGTCCCATGGGGCGGGAAGTTGAAGATGTGCGGCGGGATCCACGTGCGCCAGTTGTTCGCGACGATGATGTCCGGCTCGGCGTCCTTCAACGCGGCCACCACGTCCTCGTTAGGACGGTTGGCGACCACCACGGGCACGCCGTTGGCCGCCGCCAGCTCGGCCACGGAGTCGCTCCAGATCGACTCGTACGCGTGGTCGCTCGCCGGGTGCGTGACCGCCAGCACCACCTCGTGCTCCGAGCCGAGCAGCGCTTCGAGGGTCCGGTAACCCCAGGTCTGGTACCCGAAAAGCACCACACGCATGTCTTCTCCCATCCGTTCACGTGATTCCCGCCAAGTGAAGCGAGGCTATCCTTACCAACCGGCCTTAGGTTAGCCTTACCTCCGAGTCGAGGAGAGGACGGTAATGCCACAGGAACTCGTCGGGGACACCAGCGACAAGTGTTACGACGTTGTCGGGGTCGGATTCGGACCAGCCAACCTCGCACTGGCCATCGCGATCGCCGAGCACAACGCCCAACCGGACGCCACGCCCGTCCGTGGCCTGTTCCTCGAACGGCAGCGCCGGTTCGGCTGGCACCGCGGCATGCTCATCGACGACGCCACCATGCAGGTCTCGTTCCTCAAGGATCTCGTCACCCTGCGGAACCCGACCAGCGACTTCAGCTTCCTGGCCTACCTGCACAGTTCGGACCGACTCATCGACTTCATCAACCAGAAGTCGCTTTTCCCACTGCGCGTCGAGTTCCACGACTATCTCGAGTGGGCGGCGGCCCGGTTCACCGACGAGGTGCGCTACGGCCACGAGGTGACGACGGTCGAACCGGTGAGGACCGGCGGCACGATGGAGTACTTCGACGTCACGACAAGGGGATCCGACGGCAGCACGACTACCGTCCGAACCCGCAACGTCGTGTTCGGCATGGGACTCACGCCGTACCTGCCGCAGGGCGCGGCGCTGTCGGAACGCGTGTGGCACAACCGCGACCTGCTCGGCCGGGTCGAGCAGGTCCGCAGGAACGCCTCCTACCCGCCGCCGGTCCGGTTCGCGGTCGTCGGCGCCGGTCAGAGTGCCGCCGAGGTCACCAAGTACCTGCACGACACCTTCCCGCACGCCGAGGTGTGCGGTGTCTTCTCCCGCTACGGCTACAGTCCCTCGGACGACAGTCCGTTCGCCAACAGGGTGTTCGACCCGGCCGCGGTCGACCAGTTCTACGTCGCGCCGCCCGAGGTCAAGCAGCTGATCATGGACTATCACGCCAACACGAACTACTCGGTGGTCGACACCGACCTCATCGAGGAGCTGTACCGGCGGGTCTACCAGGAGAAGGTTGTTGGCACGCGGCGGTTGCGGCTGTTCAACGTGTCGCGGGTGGTGGAGACGGTCGAGACCGCCGAAGGCGTGCGGGCCACGGTCGAGTCCCTGACCACGCGCGAGAAGACGGTGCTGGACTGCGACGTTCTCGTCTACGCCACCGGCTACCGGCCCGCCGACCCGCTCGCGCTGCTCGGTGACCTCGCCGCCCAGTGCGAACGCGACGAGGCGGGCCGCCCGGCCGTCGAACGGGACTACCGCATCCGCACCGAACCGGAGCTGGTCGGAGGGCTTTTCCTGCAGGGCAACACCGAGCACTCGCACGGCATCTCGTCGTCGCTGCTGTCGACCACGGCCGTGCGTGCCGGGCAGATCCTCGACTCCATCGTCGCCGAGGTCCCGGCCCAGCTGGCCGTGAGCGCCCGATGACCGTCACCGAGACCGGCGTCCAGTCGTACATCCTGTTCCGCGTCGAGGTCGTGCGCACCGAGCGGATCAGCCCGCACATGCTGCGGGTGACGTTCCACGGGCCGGACCTCGACGGCTGCACCAGCGCCGGGCACGACCAGCGGATCAAGCTGTTCCTGCCGCTCGCCGGCCAGGCCGAGCCGATCGTCCCGGAGGGACCGGACTGGTACACCGAGTACCGCGCGATGCCCGAGGACGTCAAGCCGCCCATGCGCACGTTCACGATCCGCGAGCTGCGTGCCGAGGCACGCGAGATGGACGTGGACTTCGTGCTGCACGGCGACCTCGGCCCGGCGTCCACCTGGGCCGGTCGCGCCAAGCCGGGCGACCGGGTCGCGATCCTCGGCCCGAACGCGCTCCACACACCGATCCTGGGCTACGAGTACAAACCGGAGGCCGACACCGACTGGACGCTGCTCGCCGGCGACGAGACCGCGCTGCCGGCGATCACCGCGATCCTGGCCGCCATGCCGGCCGACCGGCGGGCGCTGGTGTTCGTCGAGGTCGAGTCCACCGAGGAGATGCGGCCGCTGGCATGCCGTGCCGATGTGCACGTGACGTGGCTGGCGCGTGGCGGACCCGCGGTCGGCGGCGGGCTGCTGCGTGAGGCCATCGGCCGCACCGAGCTCCCGCCAGGCCGCCCGTACGCGTGGCTCGCCGGGGAGACGAGCGCGATCACCGGGCTGCGCCGGCACCTGGTGAACGAGCGCGGCTTCGACAAGCAGGACGTGTACTTCTCGGGTTACTGGCTCCTGGGTAGCGCCATCGAGTAGGCATGTGGAGTGCATGACTACTCCACACAGTTCCCGACACTGAAGTTCACCGACCTCGGCGAGGGTGTCCTCGAGGTGGCGATGTCCGCGCCCGGGCGGCTCAACGCGGTGGGCCACGAGGGTCACCGCGAGCTGGCCGCCGTCTGGCCCGCCATAGACACCGACCTGGACGTGCGGGTCGCGATCATCCGAGGCGAGGGCGGTGTGTTCTCCTCCGGCGGCGACCTCGACCTGGTCAGCGACATGGCCGACGACTTCGCCGTGCGGGTCAGGGTGCTCCGCGAGGCCCGCGACCTGGTCTACAACGTCATCAACTGCTCGAAGCCGATCGTGTCCGCCATCGAGGGCCACGCGGTGGGCGCCGGGCTGGTGGTCGGCCTGCTCGCGGACGTGTCGATCGCCGCGCCGAACGCCAGGATCATGGACGGTCACACCCGGCTCGGCGTCGCGGCCGGCGACCACGCCGCGATCGTGTGGCCGCTGCTGTGCGGGATGGCGAAGGCCAAGTACCACCTGCTGACGTGCGAACCGGTGTCCGGCGAGGAGGCCGAACGGATCGGGCTGGTGTCGCTGTGCGTGCCGGCCGACGAGCTGCACGACCGCGCCCGCTCGGTGGCCACCCGCCTCGCGAACGGCTCGCAGAGCGCGATCCGGTGGACGAAGTACGCGCTGAACAACTGGTTGCGCCAGGCCGGCCCGATCTTCGACACGTCCCTGGGACTGGAGTTCCTCGGCTTCGCCGGCCCGGACGTACGCGAAGGCGTGGCGTCGATCCGCGAGAAGCGGCGCCCGACCTTCTCAGGACCCGCCTCGGAGTAAAACAGCTACCTTCAAATGTAGTACACCTGCTATCGTCTGCAGCATCAGGACGATAGGGGGTGTCAGTGGACGGCAAGAACGTTCTCGATATCCGCGATCTGCGGATGCGGTACGGCACGAAAGACGTGCTCACTGGGGTGAACTTCGTAGCACGTCCGGGTGAGGTGATCGCGTTGCTCGGCCCGAACGGGGCCGGCAAGACGACGACCATCGAGATTCTCGAGGGGTTCCGGATGCGCTCGGCCGGGGAGGTCAGCGTGTTGGGCGTCGACCCGGCGCACGGGGACGAGAACTGGCGGGCCCGGCTCGGTGTGGTGTTGCAGTCGTGGCGGGACCACGGCAAGTGGAAGGTCCGTGAGCTGCTCGGGCACCTGGGCCTGTACTACGCGCCGTACTCGACGGATCGCATCACCCGGCCATGGGACGTCGACGAGCTGGTGGCGGCGGTCGGGTTGACCGAGCACGCCGACAAGCGGATCTCGCGGCTGTCGGGTGGGCAGCGGCGGCGGCTGGACGTCGCGATCGGCATCGTCGGGCGGCCGGAGCTGCTGTTCCTCGACGAGCCGACCGCCGGCTTCGACCCCGAGGCCAGGCGGGAGTTCCACGACCTGGTGCACGCGCTGTCCGACGCCGACACGACGATCCTGCTGACCACGCACGACCTGGACGAGGCGGAGAAGCTGGCCGACCGGATCCTGATCCTCGCGGGCGGCACGATCATCGCCGACGGCTCGGCCGACGAGCTGGCGCTGCGCATGTCCACCGAGGCGGAGGTGCGGTGGACGATCGACGGTCAGCGGTTCGTGCACTCGACGACCGACGCGACGACGTTCGTGCGCCAGCTGTTCCGCGACCACGACGAACAGATCGCCGACCTGGAGGTGCGCAGGGCCAGCCTCGAGGACACCTACATGGCGATGGTCCGGCAGTTCGAGTCCGGCGAGCAGGAGGAGGCCGTGCGCGAGTTCGAGGTGGTGGCCCGATGAACAGTACGACGATGGCGGCGGTTCGGGCCGGGCTCGTCCGGGGCCGCACGGAGTTGCGGCAGACGCTCACGACCGGCCAGGACCTGTGGAACTACTTCCTCCCGACAGTGATCTTCCTGGTCGTCATGTTCTTCATGCGTGGCGCGACGGTGCCGGGTACGAACTTCTCGCTCGGCTCCCGCACGCTGCCGAGCGTCCTCGGGATGAGCGTCGCGTTCGGGCTGGTGACGCTCGCGATGGGGCTCGCGGTGGAACGCGAGGACGGCACGCTGCTGCGAGCCAAGGCGATACCGAACGGCATGCTCGGCTATCTCATCGGCAAGATCGTCCTCGTGTCCGGCATGGTGGCCATCAGCATGGTGCTGATCCTGGTCCCGAGCCTGTTCATGTTGGACGGGATCTCGATCAACTGGTTCACGCTGCTCTGGGTGATGGTGCTCGGCCTGGTCGCGGTCCTGCCCATCGGGGCCGTGGTGGGCTCGATGTTCTCGAACCCACGCAACGCCGGTGTGGTCATGCTGCCGATGATGGGTCTGGTCGCGGTCTCGGGCATCTTCTACCCGATCAGCTCGATGCCGGAGTGGGCACAGGGCATCGCCCAGCTGTTCCCGATCTACTGGCTGGGCCTGGGCATGCGCTCCGCGATGCTGCCGGACTCGCTGTCGGCGGCGGAGATCGGCGAGTCGTGGCGGCACCTGGAGACGATCGGCGTGCTCGGGGCGTGGGCAGCGGTCGGACTGCTGGTGGCCCCTATGGTGATGCGCAGGATGGCGCGGCGTGAGTCCGGCTCGAACATGGAACAGCGCCGCGAACGGGCACTACAGCGGGTGACATGACAGGCAAGAGCACGTCCAGCGAGACGATCTACAACCGGATCGCGATGCTCCGCGTCGAACGCGGAGTGTCGCGCCGGCAGCTGGCGGACGCACTCGGCGTCCACTACCAGACGATCGGCTACCTGGAACGCGGCGAGTACAGCCCATCGCTCTACCTAGCACTGCGGATCTCCGAGTACTTCGGGGTCGCGGTCGAGGTGGTGTTCTCCACCGCGCCGTTCCCCCGGATCGGCGGCTCTGAGCAGTCGGCGTGACACGTCCCTCCGAAAGTTCCACCGTTGCGCGCATAATGGCTGCCATGGTGGACAGTGCTGGCACCGTGGCGTTCGGCAGTGTGCCGACCGAGATGGGTGACGTGCTGGCGGCGGTCACCGAAGATGGCCTGGTGGCCACCGCCTTCAGCGACTCACCACACATCAGGGCCGCGATCGCCGCGAAGCTCGGGCTCGTCGAGTCCGACACCGCGGCGCCCACGGCGGAGATACTGGCCCAACTGAGGCAGTACTTCTCGGGCAGACGCCGCGAGTTCGACGTGACCGTCGACTGGCGGCTGATGTCGGACGCCCAGCGCAGGGTGCTCGGCACGCTGTACTCGACGGTGCCCTACGGCACGGTCGTGACCTACGGTGAGCTGGCCACCCGCAGCGGCAGCCGGATCCCGCCGAGAGGCATCGGCTCGATCATGGGGAGCAACCCGATCCCCATCGTGGTGCCGTGTCACCGGGTGGTCGCCGGCGACGGCCTGGGCGGCTTCAGCGGCGGCACCGGTGTCGAGTCGAAGCGCAGGCTGTTGACACTGGAGGGCTACCTCCCGCCCACGCTCTTCTAGACTGGCTTTCATGTCCGGCCCCGTTGTCAGCCGTCGCCGCGAGGTGGGCAACGGCAGCGCGCGCTCTCTTCTCACCACCCTGCTCGGCGAGTTCGTCCTACCGACGAACCACCCGGTGTGGACATCGACGCTGGTCGACGTCCTGGCCCTCTGCGGCGTGGAGGAGAAGGCGGCGCGCCAGGCACTGGCCCGCACGGCCGCCGAGGGCTGGCTGCGGTCCGACCGTGTGGGCCGGCGCGTCCGCTGGACACTGACCGACCCCGGCCGCCGCCTGCTGGCCGAGGGCGCAGGCCGGATCTACGGTTTCGGCAGCGGCGCCCACGAATGGGACGGCCGGTGGCTGGTGGTTCTGGTCTCCGTCCCGGAGACGATGCGTGACCTGCGGCACAAGCTGCGCACCAGGCTGACGTGGGCGGGCTTCGGCTCCCCCACCGCCGGTGTGTGGATCACCCCGCACCTGTCCGCCGAGGCCGACGCGAAGCTCATCCTGGACGAGCTGGACCTGTCGTCCCAGGCCATGTCGTACCTGGCGCACTACGGCGCGCTGGGCTCCGAACGGGCCATGGTCGAACGCGCGTGGAACCTGACCGAGGTCGGCGCCCGGTACCAGGAGTTCGTCGACCGGTTCAGCGACATGGCACCGTCCACACCGGACGAAGTGCTCGTCGCGCAGACCGTCCTCGTGCACGAATGGCGCCGCTTCCCGTTCCTGGACCCACAACTGCCTGCGGAGCTCCTGCCCCCCAAGTGGAGCGGCACCACCGCGACGACCCTGTTCAACGACCTCCACGTCCGCTGGCGCACCCGAGCGCAGGACCGCTGGTCAGAAATGGTCCCGGACTGAGATCTTGGCTGGGCCGGAGGCCGAGCCAACCACCGATTGCGTTTTCTGTGGGTGCCGGACAGTTGTCGGCACCCACAGGTTTCCTAGGCGACTTCCGCCGTGGTCTCCTCAGGTGGAGGGGTTTCGTCGGTTTTCTTTTCCCTGGCGGCCAGGTGTGCGAGTTTGGCGGCGTGGCGGGCGCGCAGTCCGTGCGCGCGCAACTCCGCGAAGGCGGTTCGTTCGGCGGCTCTCGCGGCTCGGCGGGCTCGTCGTTGGTCCAGTCGGCCCAGTTCGTTCGTCGTCATGGGCGCCACCTTGTCGGACGGTCCCGACAGATCCGTGGCGTCGGACGCCTACCTGTGGACAACTCGGCTCGCTGTGGACAACTCCCACCCAGGCGATCTTGCCGCGCTCGAACTGTCGGTGCCTGCCGCTAGGCTGGAGATCGGGGGCCGGAGGCCGCGCCAAAACAAGTTGACCTGTCTGGTTGGCTGTGGGTCGACGCGAAAGGAGGTGAGAGCCGTGTTCATCAGCCAGATCACGTGTTCCCACCGCCAGGTGAGGAGCACGTCACTCCCCTAAGGACTGACATGCTTGAACTGCGCCCGCTCGTCGCGGGTGAGGAAGACCTTTTCCTGTCTCTGTACGACCCTGCGCTCGTCGGCATCCAGAGCACCGGTAGGGACTACCGGGAGCTCGTCGCGCTCAACCAGTACCGTCCTGAGTGGACCTGGGTGGCGCTGCGGGACGGTGAGACCGTGGCTCGCGCCGCGTGGTGGGCTGGGCCCGACGACGAAGCGCCGATCGCCCTCGACTGGCTCGACTTCGCCGACGGTGAGGAGGACACGGCCGTCGCGCTTCTCGAGAAAGCCGGGTTCGACGCCGAGTACTGCCTCGTCCTCCCGCCTCGCTGGCGGGAAACACCGGAAACCAAAGCCGCTGGTGAGGTTCGGATCGACGTCGCCAAGCGGGCGGGGATGCGGCCGTTCATCGAGCGGTTGCGGTACCGGTGGACACCGGCGGACGGGTTGCCGCCGCGACCAGGACGGCTCACCTTCCGGCCTGAGCCGGACGACGACGTGATCTTCGACGTACTGCGCCGCATCGCGCACGGAAGCCTCGACGCACACGAGAAGCGTGCCGTCGACGAGGGCGGTGTCGACGCGGCGGCGCGGAACGAGATGGAGTTCCTCCAGTGGATGCCCTCGCCGCGCGACTGGTGGCGGCTCGCGTTTTCCGACAAGGACGAGCTGGTCGGGCTGACGGTGCCCGGACGTAACCACGCCGACCCGGTGATCGGCATCATCGGCGTCGTGCCGGAACACCGCGGCAACGGCTACGCCTACGATCTGCTCATCGAGGCCACGCATCTGCTGGTCGAGACGGGCGTCGACGCGATCACCGCCGAGACGGACGTCACCAACACGCCCATGGCCGCGAACTTCGCGCGCGCCGGCTATCCGGTCACCCAGGAAAGGGTTTACCTCAAGAAATGACTGAGTCGCTCGCCGCCACGCGGTACGCCGCGTTGCGCTGGAACACCCCGCTGTCCGAGAACCACGCGGAGGAACTGCTCGACCACCTCGACCTCGCCGACGCGAAGCACATCGTCGACATCGGCTGTGGTTGGGGTGAGCTGCTCCTACGCGCGGCGGCACGGACCAGTGCGACCGCGGTCGGGGTCGACATGGACCCGACCGGGCTCGACCGCGGGCGGCGAGCGGCCCAGGACCGTGGACTGGACGTCACGTTCGTCGAGCAGCAGGCCGCGGACTGGCAAGGCAGCGCGGATCGCGCGTTGTGCATCGGCTCGGCGCACACACTCGGCGGCAGCCGAGCCATGCTGGCGCGGCTCGCGGAGATCGTGCCGCGCGGCCGGGTGCTGGTGGGTGACGGCTGCTGGGAGTCACCGCCGACCCCGGCGGCACACGCCATCTTCGGCGACGACATCCTGCCACTGGCCGACCTGGTCGCGGCGTGCCGCGAGACCGGCTGGCAGGTACTGCGCCTGACCACGGCGGACCAGCGCGAATGGGACGACTTCGAGTCACGTCACCGCGCCGGGCCACGCGAGTGGTTGCTGGCCAACCCGTCGGACCCGAAGGCGGCAGAGGTCCAGCGGCAGCACGACGAGCGAGAGCACGAGTACCTGACGGCATACCGCGGCGTGCTGGGCTTCGCCTACCTCGTGCTGGCCCGCTGACCAGCCAACACACGACTTCGCCACACGCGGTTCCTCCAACCGCGCTACTCCGTTACGCTCTCGTCCCCGTTCAGGTCGGGGATTTTCCCTCTCCATAGGCAACACTTGAAGGTGGATTGATGGGTTTACGAAGAGTTGGGGCCGTCGTGGCCGTCGTGGCCGCCGCGCTCCTGGCCGGCGTCACCAACGTGAGCGCCGCGCCGGAGGACCGGGAGTTGGTGCCAATGGAGGGACCGCAGAGCGCACTGAGAACGGCCGCGGACACCCAGACACCGATATCGACGTTCATCCCCATGGCGCCGGTGCGTGTGCTGGACACGCGCAACGCCGGTGGCGCGGTGGGTCCGAACGGCACGCGCACGCTGGACCTGCAGGGACACACGCCGGCCGACGCGGTCGCGGTGGTGCTGAACCTGACCGGGACGCAGCCGACGGCCAACACGTTCATCTCGGTCTTCCCGGCGGGTGACGCGCGGCCGACCTCGTCCACCCTGAACCTGTCGCCCGGCCAGACCCGCGCGAACGCGGTGACCGTGGCGCTGGGTCTCGACCGCAAGTTGTCGCTGTTCAACCTCGCGGGCAACACGCACCTGGTCGCGGACCTCGCCGGGTACTACACGCAGAACACGGAAACCGGCACGCTCTTCAACACCGATCCGCCGTCCCGGGCGCTGGACACCCGGGAGGAGGGCGGACCCGTCGGGCCGAACGGCGTCGTGAACGTGGACCTGTCGTACCTGCCAGAGCACGCGACGGCGGTGACGTTCAACCTGACGGGCGTCGACGCGACGACGAGCACCGTCGTGACGGCCTACCCTGCCGGGGTGGCCCGGCCGCTCGCGTCGAGCCTGAACCTGTCGGCCAACGAGATCGTGCCGAACCAGGTCACCGTGCCGATCGGGGAGGACCGGCAGGTCAGCCTCCACAACCTGTTCGGCAACGTGCATCTGGTCGTCGACGTGTCGGGCTACTACTCGACCATCACGGGTAGCTTCTTCTTCGCCTTCACGCCGCTGCGGTGGTTCGACACCCGGGACTCCGGTAACCGCCCGCTGAACCCGAACACCATCATCGCGGCGACCGGCTGGGACCCCGAGGTCACGGCGGTGGCGGCCAACCTGACCGCCACCAACCCCAGTGCCCCACAGTTCCTGACGGTGTGGCCGGGTGGCGGGACGCAGCCGAACGCGTCGAACCTGAACCTCGTGGCGGGGCAGACCGCCGCCAACGCGGTCAACGTCGGCGTCGGTCTGGAGACCGACCCCGAGGTGAACGACTACTCCATCAACTTCACCACGAACGCCGGCACGGTCGACGTCATCTTCGACGTCACCGGCTTCTTCGTGAACTAGCAAGGAAAACGGCGCCCGGGAAAGCCCGGGCGCCGTTTTGTGCTCAGGTCAGCACCGACTCGGCCGGCCGCACCACCAACTCGTCGGCCACCACGTCGCGCAGCACGTTCCGGCGGATCTTGCCGGTCGCGGTCTTCGGCAGTTCGGTCATGCTCACCACGGCCCTCGGGCGTTTGTACGCGGCGAGACCCTCGCGGCACCACCGCACGAGCGCGGCCGCGTCCACCGTCCGGCCCGCCACCGGGACCACGCAGGCCACCGGCTTGTCCAGCCCGTCCGTGTCGCGGCCGGCGACGACCGCGACCTCCGCCACGTCCGGGTGCGCCAGCAACCGCTCCTCGACCTCCGCTGGGGACACCCAGATGCCGCCCGCCTTGAGCATGTCGTTCGAGCGGCCGAGGCACGTGAACGTCCCGTCCTCGTTACGCACGTAGGTGTCGCCGGTGCGCAGCCACTCGCCCTGGAACACGGCGCGCGTGGTCTCCGTGCGGCACCAGTAACCCGTCGCCACCGACGGGCCCGACAGGTACAGGTCGCCGGGCTCACCGGCACCCGTGACCGGGGTGCCGTGCTCGTCGCGCAGCTCGACGCGGTAGCCGTCGACCGGGACGCCGGACGAGCCGGGACGGGCGGCGCCGGGACGGTTGGACAGGAAGATGTGCAGTGCCTCGGTCGAGCCGAGACCGTCAAGGACCTCGATGCCGAACCGTTCACGCAACCGCGAGAACAGCACCGGCGGCAACGGCTCGCCGGCCGACACTCCTTGGCGCACCGAGGAGAACGTGTCGTCGGGGATGTCGGAGTGGAGCAGCGCCGAGTAGAACGTGGGCACACCGAAGAACAACGTCGGCCGGGTGGCACGCACCCGCTCGGCGATCAGCGCCGGCGTCGGCCGTCCGCGTTCCAGGATCGCGGTCGCGCCGGCGGACAGCGGGAAGAACGCCGAGTTCCCCAGCCCGTAGGCGAAGAACAGTTTGGCGACCGAGAACGTGCGGTCCTCCGGCGTCAAGTCGAGCACGCCGCGGCCGTACAGTTCGGCGACGTCGCGGACGCTGCCGTGGCGGTGCATGGCGCCCTTCGGCTTGCCCGTCGTGCCCGAGGTGTACAGCCAGAACGCGGGCGAGTCCGGCCAGGTCGCGTACGGCTCGGCATGGTCGCCCGAGGTAAGCAGTGTCGACCACGGGACGCCGGACAGGTCCGTTTCGCCGTCGACGACCACGTGCCGGACCTCGGGTGCGGCCGCGAGCGCGGTCCGCGCCGCGTCGGCGAACTCCGTCGACACACAGAGGATCCGGGCGCGCGAGTCGGCGAGTACCGTCGCCAGCTCCGCCCCGGTGACCATTGTGGACACCGGCACCGGCACGGCACCCATGTGCAGCGCGCCGAGAATGCCGGTCAGCAGCTCGATCCCGTCGGCCATGCAGAGCATCACGCGCTCCTCCGGCCGGACCCCGAGCGCGCCGAGGCCGGCGGCGACGCGACGCGTCTCGTCGGCCAGCTCGGCGTAGGTCAACGAACGGTCGGCACACAGGACGGCGGTTCGGTCACCCCGCCCCTCCCGTACGTGCCGGTGGAGTAAGTAGTCGGTGGCGTTGAACGTGGTGGGAGACGTGGAAGTCATCGCGACCGCCTCGGTCTGGGGAACTCTAGGAAATGTAGACGTACTCGTAGTCGAAGGGCTTGCCGTTGATTCCGTTGCGTGGCGGCGCGACCCAGCTGGCGATCTTGCCACGCTCGTACACCGGCCGCATCAACGAACGCACGAAGGCGAGGTCCTCGCCCGTCGGCAGCCACTTGTGCTCGGCGGCCTGCCAGGTGGCCTCGTCGACGATCGTGCCGTCCGGGGTGACGTGACGGTCCGCGCTGACCCCCACCGACCGGTTGAACCCGGGATGCGGCAACGCGAAGCGGTAGTCGATCTCCGCCGAATCGAGGATCCGGTTCCAGCGCTTGATCCCCGTCTCGCAGTCGGCGATGTACTCACCGCGCAGGTCCAGGTTGAGCGCGAGCAGTGCGGACAGTTCCTCCTTCTCCCAGGTGCCCTCCGGTGTCGGGCGGTCGAGGAACACGCCGTCCTCGGTGAGTTTGTGGTCGTCCTTGCGGCGTGTCTCCTGCCAGCGGCCCTTGAGTCCGGCGGTGAAGTAGTTGGCGGCGTTGGTGGAGGTCTCACTGCCGAACAGGTCGAGGGAGACGGTGTAGTGGAAGTTGATGTACTTCTGGATGATGTCCAGCGGGATCCCGCCGCGGGAAGCGATGTCGAGGGTGTCGTGTTCGCGGATCAGGTCGGCGCTGCGTTCCACCACCCGGTCCACACCGGTGGTGCCCACGAACATGTGGTGGGCCTCTTCCTTGAGCATGAACTCGCAGGTGCGGGACAGCGGGTCGAACGCG
>NZ_DASUVO010000111.1:0-17659 GCF_036378875.1 Actinophytocola sp. | reverse complement strand
GGTGGTACCGCGGCGAGAGTCGTCCCTGTGATCTCGACAAGCTCGACCACCGATCACAGGAGCGAACCCCATGGCCTACCCCCAGGTCTCCCACACCGGCGACCCCGACCAGCCGGCCGGTGTCCCGTCGAGCCCGTCGTTCCCGCAGATCGAGGAGGCGGTCCTGGCCTACTGGGCCGACGACGACACCTTCCAGGCGAGCATCGAGCAGCGGGACGCGGGGGAGAACGGCGACAACGAGTTCGTCTTCTACGACGGCCCGCCGTTCGCCAACGGCCTGCCGCACTACGGCCACCTGCTGACCGGCTACGTCAAGGACGTCGTGCCGCGCTACCAGACGATGCGCGGCAAGCACGTCGAGCGCCGGTTCGGCTGGGACTGCCACGGCCTGCCGGCCGAGTTCGAGGCCGAGCAGCAGCTGGGGATCAAGACCAAGGACGAGATCGAGGCGATGGGCGTCGCCGAGTTCAACGACGCCTGCCGCACCTCGGTGCTCCAGTACACCGACCAGTGGCGCGACTACGTGACCCGCCAGGCCCGCTGGGTCGACTTCGACAACGACTACAAGACGCTCGATCTCGACTTCATGGAAAGCGTCATGTGGGCGTTCAAGTCCTTGTGGGACAAGGGCTTGATCTACGAAGGCCACCGGGTCCTCTGGTACTGCTGGCGCTGCGAGACGCCGCTGTCCAACACCGAGACCAAGATGGACGACGTCTACCTCGACCGGCAGGACCCGGCCGTGACGGTCGGCCTGCGGCTCGAGACCGGCGAGCTGGCCCTCATCTGGACCACGACCCCGTGGACGCTGCCGTCGAACCTCGCGATGGCCGTCAACCCCGAGGTCGACTACGTCACCGTCGAGGCGAACGGCGAGAAGTACCTGCTGGCGGAGGCCCGGGTCGCCGCGTACGCGCGCGAGCTGGGGGAGGACCCGCCGGTCGTGGCCCGCTACAAGGGCAGTGACCTCCTCGGCCGCAAGTACGCGCCGCCGTTCGACTTCTTCGCAGGCGCCGAGAACGCGCACCAGATCCTGTCCGCCGACTACGTCACCACCGAGGACGGCACGGGCATCGTGCACATCGCCCCCGCCTACGGTGAAGAGGACAAGGTCGTCACCGACGCCGCCGGCATCGCGCCGGTCACGCCGGTCGACGCGCACGGCCAGTTCGACGCCTCCGTGCCCCCGTACGAGGGCATGCACGTGCTCAACGAGGCCAACGGCCAGATCATCAAGGACCTCAAGGCGGCCGGGAAGCTGCTGCGGCACGAGACCTACGACCACGCCTACCCGCACTGCTGGCGCTGCGGCAACCCGCTGATCCAGCGCGCGGTGACGTCCTGGTTCGTCGCGGTGACCAAGTTCCGCGACCGGATGGTCGAGCTGAACCAGCAGATCAACTGGGTGCCGGGGCACGTGCGCGACGGCCAGTTCGGCAAGTGGCTGGAGAACGCCCGCGACTGGTCGATCTCCCGCAACCGGTTCTGGGGCTCACCGATCCCGGTGTGGAAGTCGGACGACCCTCAGTACCCGCGTGTCGACGTCTACGGCTCGCTCGACGACATCGAGCGCGACTTCGGCGTGCGTCCGACCGACCTGCACCGGCCGTTCATCGACGAGCTGACCCGGCCCAACCCGGACGACCCGACCGGGAAGTCGACCATGCGCCGGACCTCCGAGGTGCTGGACTGCTGGTTCGAGTCGGGCTCCATGCCGTACGCGCAGGTGCACTACCCGTTCGAGAACCGCGAGTGGTTCGAGCACCACTACCCGGGCGACTTCATCGTCGAGTACAACGGCCAGACCCGCGGCTGGTTCTACACCATGCACGTGCTGGCCACGGCGCTGTTCGACCGCCCGGCGTTCCGCAACTGCGTTGCGCACGGGATCGTGCTGGGCGACGACGGGCAGAAGATGTCCAAGTCGCGCAAGAACTACCCGGACGTCAACGAGGTGTTCTCGCGTGACGGCTCGGACGCCATGCGCTGGTTCCTGATGGCGTCGCCGATCCTGCGGGGCGGTGACCTGGTGGTGACCGAGCGCGGCATCCGCGATGCCGTGCGCCAGGCCGTGCTGCCGCTGTGGAACACGTGGTACTTCCTGGCGCTGTACGCGAACGCGGAGGGCGTCGAGGGCACGTGGCGGACGGACTCGCCGCACGTGCTCGACCGGTACGTGCTGGCCAAGACGCAGGAACTGGTCGTCGACACCCGTGCCGCCCTGGACGTGTACGACCTGTCCGGGGCGTGCGCGGGGGTGCGGGAGTACCTGGAGGCGCTGACCAACTGGTACGTGCGCCGTTCGCGGGACCGGTTCTGGGACGGTGACAAGGACGCGATCGACACGCTGCACACCGTGCTGGAGGTCGTGTCGCGGGTCGTGGCACCGCTGCTGCCGTTGACCGCGGAGGCGGTGTGGCGCGGGCTGACCGGCTCACGGTCGGTCCATTTGGCAGACTGGCCGGCCGACTCGCTGCTGCCGGCCGATCCCGCACTGGTGACCGCGATGGACCGGGTCAGGCAGGTGTGCTCGGCCGCGCTGGCGCTGCGCAAGTCGAACAAGCTGCGGGTCCGGTTGCCGCTGGCGTCGCTGGTGGTGGCGGCCCCGGACGCGGACTCGCTGGCGTCGTTCACCGACCTCATCGCGGACGAGGTGAACGTCAAGCAGGTCACGCTGACCACGGATGTCGCCGCGCACGGTCACTTCGAGCTGGTCGTGAACGCACGGGCCTGCGGCCCTCGGCTGGGTGCCGACACGCAGAAGGTGATCCGCGCGGTGAAGGCCGGCGAGTGGACGATGTCGGGCGACACCGTCGTGGCGGCGGGTATCGAGCTGCTGCCGGGCGAGTACCAGCGCAGGCTCGTCGCGACCGACACCGGCGCGGCCGCCGAGCTGCCCGCGTCGTCGGGCCTGGTGGTGCTGGACACGACGACCACGCCGGAGCTGGAGGCCGAGGGCGTCGCCCGCGACCTGGTCCGCGTGGTGCAACAGGCCCGCCGCGAGGCGAACCTGGACGTGGCCGACCGCATCACCGTGACCATCCAGGCCCCGGACACGGTGGTGGCCGCCGTACGGCCGCACGAGGCGTTCCTGGCCGGCGAAACCCTCGCGAACGAGGTGATCTACGGCCCGGCGGAAGGCTTCACCGGCACGGTCGGCGACGGCGTCGACGTGACGGTGGCGGTCACGAAGGTTTCGTGACGGCACCGAGCAGCAGCGGCGCCACCTGCATGATGAGGTCGTTCGGCGCCAGCCGCTGGGGCTCCATATAGGACTGGGCGGTGCCGCCCTCGCTCATCGCCCACAGCCAGCGCGCCAGGTCCTCGGCCGGAACGGTCAACTCCAGATCCATCCGGCCGAGGACCTCGGTGAGGCTTTCGGCGAAGATCGTCCGCACCCGGCCACGGGCCGCCGCGAAGGTCGCCGCGGCCGACGGGTTCCGGACGGCGTGGAGGGCGAACTCGGTGTTGATGAGGTACCAGCGCCGGTCGTGGGGGACGGCCGCCAGTATCTGCCGCACCACCGTCTCGAGGTCGTGGGGCACCGGCTGGCCGGACGGCGAGGCGCGTTTGGCCAGCGCGCCCAGGATCGTCTCCGACTGGCGGTGGTAGAGCGCGATGAACAGCTCGGTCTTCGAGGAGTAGTTGCTGTAGAACGCGCCCCGGCTGAAGCCGGCCCGTTCGCAGATCTCCTCCACCGAGGTGCCCTGGAAGCCGCGCTCCGCGAACGCGTCGAGCGCGGCGTCGAGCAGACGCGTCTGGGTCTGCCTGCGTTTACGAGAAAGCGGGCGCTCGGCAGACGTCTCGGTCGGCTCGGCTGACTGCCCCATGCTCAAAGGATACACCCCTGTATCGGATACAGCTATGTATTTTTTGATTGAGTGCCGGCGCTACTTACAAAGACGTCCGCGCAGCCGTTTTGGTTGCCGCGATAGGAAATCAGGGCGAGCTGAGCAACTCCTGGAGGCGTGCGGCCGCCTCGGGCACCTCGACGATCTTGTCCCGACCACGCTCGCCGGTCACGATCGTGACGTCCTGCTTGCGGACCCCGAAGGCCTTCGCGAGCGCCTTGCGGACGGCCTCGTTCGCCTTGCCCTCGATGGCGGGCGCCGTCACCGCGACGACCAACGCGCCACCGTGGCTGCCTCCGACCGCCTCTCGCTTGGCACCGGGCTTGACCCGTACCCCGAACCGTGTCACCAACACCCCCTGGCCTCCGGCCCCCGGTTCCATCGTCCCACGGGGTACCGACACTTCCGGTGGTCGGCGGGCGGTCGTCCACACACGATAGGTTCGGTCTCCGGGATTTCCGAGAGATCACGAGGACGGGAGGAAGGTGTGGCCCAGGAGCTTGCGGTGGTGCTCGGGGCCGTCGCCGCGGTCCTGATCGTCTCGGTGGTCGCGGTGCGGGTGTCGGTGCGCCTCGGCTTCCCGTCGCTGCTGCTCTACCTCGCGATCGGTGTCCTGCTCGGTGAGTCCGGGTTCGGCATCGAGTTCGAGAACGCCCAGCTCACCGAGTCCCTCGGCCTCGCGGCGCTCGTGCTGATCCTCACCGAGGGTGGGCTCACCACCCGCTGGACGGAGGTCAGGAAGTCGCTGTGGCCCGGCGTCGTGCTGTCCACTGTGGCCGTTGCGGTGAGCATCGTGGTGACCGGGGCCGTCCTGCACCTGATCTTCGACTTCGACTGGCGCATCGCGTTCCTGTGGGGCGCGGTGCTCGCCTCGACGGACGCGGCCGCCGTGTTCAGCGTGCTGCGCAACGTCTCCGTGAGCCGCCGGCTCGTCGGCGCCCTGGAGCTCGAGTCCGGCATGAACGACGCGGCCGCCTACCTCGTCGTCGTGCTCCTGGCCTCCGGCAGCGCGGCCACCTGGCTCGACCCGTTCATCGCGGTCTACGAACTGGTCGTCGGCGCGCTCATCGGGCTCACCTTCGGGTGGTTCGGCGTGTACGCCCTGCGCCGCTCCGCTCTGCCGGCCACCGGCCTCTATCCACTCGCGACAGTCGCGGTGTCCGTGCTCGCGTTCTCGGCAGGCTCGTTCGCGCACGCGTCCGGGCTCCTCGCCGCCTACGTCGCCTCGCTCGTGCTCGGCAACTCGAAACTGCCGCACCGCAACGACACCCTGTCGTTCGCCGAGGGGCTCGGCTGGCTGTCGCAGATCGGCCTGTTCGTTCTGCTTGGCCTGTTCATGTCGCCGAACCGGTTGCTGGACGCGGTGGTGCCCGGCCTGGTCGCCGGCATCGTCGTGACGTTCCTGGCCCGGCCCATCTCCGTCGCCGTGTCCCTGACGCCGTTCCGCATGCCGTGGCGCGAGCAGGCGTTCCTGTCGTGGGCCGGCCTGCGCGGCGCGGTCCCGATCGTGCTGGCGATGATCCCGATCACCGAGGGCGTGCCGGACGCCGAGCAGCTCGTCGACGCGGTGTTCGTGTTGGTCATCGTGCTGACGATCGTGCAGGGCAGTACGCTGCCGCTCTTCGCGAAGGTCCTCGGCCTGGCGAAACCCGGCGGGGCCCGCGAGATCTCCGTCGACGCGGCCCCGCTGGACGAGCTGGGCGCGGTGCTGTTGACGTTCACCGTGCCCGCCGGCTCCCGCATGCACGGCGTGTACCTGCGGGAGCTGCGCCTGCCGGCCGGCGCCACGATCAGCCTGCTGGTCCGCGACGGCGTTGGCCACACCCCCGCGCCAACGACCCGCATGCAGGAGAAGGACCAGCTGCTCGTCGTCGCGACCGAGCAGGCCCGCTCCGAGACCGAGCAACGCATCCGCGCGGTCGACCGAGCGGGCCGCTTCGCCCGCTGGCGCGGCGAGACCGGCGCCGAGGACTAAGGCACGATCTCAACCTCCGGGTACGCGGGCCGGTCGAACACGGTCGTCGGTCGGCCACGCAGGTGCAGGTCGAAGAACGCGGCGAGGTACTTCCGTTGCGCGGCAAGGCCGCGCCGTGGGTCGATGGTGCCGATCGCCGCCGTGAAGTCGCCTTCGAGCTGGGGCAGCATCACCTGAGCGTCGGTGAAGCTCGCATGTTCGGCCGTCGGCAGGTACACGTCGCGTCGCCACCCGGTGGACGCCGCCCAGAACGACGCCCAGTCGGAGCTGTGCGCGTGGTTGTGCGGTGCCCCGCTGGTGAGTCCGCCGCCCATCAGCAGGAACGGCCGCGTGACACCGACCGTCGCGGCCTGCCCGGCGCGCGGGTCCATACTGCCGTCCATGTTCACCCCGGCGTCAATCTGTGACATGGCCTCGCTCCGCTCGGCGTTCGCGGGCCTGTTCCCGGCGTCTTCCCTCCTGCGCGCGGAGATCCCTGGGCTCGTACCTCGCACAGGGATCTCCGTGCTCGTCAGTCCAGACGCCGGCGGCCCGCTCAGGTGCTCGGTGACCATGGCCTCTGCGGTGGTGAACCCGCCCATCGAGTGGCCGAACATCCCGACCCGCGTGAGGTCCAACCACGGGTACGCGGCCAGCTCGTCGAGCACGAAACTGGTGTCCCGCACGCGTTCCCGCATGACCTGCGCCGCGTCAACGCCCCGCTGTGGCGGCTCGTACCGGTCGGGGAACTGGACTGGGCTCACCGGGGTGTGGTCGATGCCGACGACGGCGTACCCGCGGCTTGCGAGGTCCTCGACCAGCGTGGTGCCGAGGAACCGGGAGTTGCCGCCGCCCGGCGAGTACAGGACGACCGGCCGACGGCCCGGCAGCGGCGTGGCATCGGTCCGGGAATGTGTGAGCGTGCCGCCGAAGTCCGCCGTGCCGGGCGGTACGCCCGCGTTCTGGTCGTAGAACGCGGCCACCGCCGGCGGGAACTGTGTGGCGCGCTCGCCGTTCCGCGCCGACGGGTACCAGACCGACACCATCAGCTCCCTCGGCCGGCCCGTCCACGGGTCGGTCCGGTGCTCGTCGACCAGGTGTAGCTCGGTGGTGCCCACCGGGAACGGGCCGCTCGGGCCCGGCAGCGTGAGCGAAACGGGTTCGCTCGCGGTCGCGGGCACCAGCCCCACGGCCAGCGCCGCGACGGCCAAACCGGCGGCGATCATCGGTTTCTTCCTCATGCGGCCAGCCTCGTCACGGCCGGGCCAGCGCTCATCTGTCGTGCGGAAACGGCCGTACTGGCCGAAAGTCATACGAGCCCGGCCTCGTACGCGATGATCGCCGCCTGGACCCGGTTCGCCACGGCGAGGCGCCGCAGAATGGAGGTGACGAACACCTTCACGGTGCCCTCCACGACGTGCAGCCGGCGCGCGATCTCCGCGTTGGGCAGCCCGGCGCCGACCAGCGCGAGCACCTCCCGCTCGCGCGGCGTCAGCTCGTCGACGAGCCGGCGCGCCCTCGCCGCACTCGCCAGCCTGTCACCGCTGACCTGCTGGATCACCCGGTGCGCGACCGTCGGCGACAGGAACGCCGCGCCTTCGGCGACCGCGCGGATGCCGGCGAACAGGTCACGCGGGTCACCGGTCTTGAGCAGGAAACCGCGGGCCCCGCCGCCGAGCGCGGCCGCGATGTGCTCGGCGGCGGAGAACGTGGTCAGGATCAGCACACCGGTGGCCGGCACAGTGCGGGTGATCTCCGCGGCGGCGGCGAGCCCGTCGAGCACGGGCATCATGATGTCGAGCAGCGCCACGTCGGGCCGGTGCGCGGCGGCCAGCTCGACGGCTGCGCGGCCGTTCTCCGCTTCCGCGACGACCTCGAACTCCGGGTCGGCGGCGAGAACCGCACGGATCCCGGCTCTGGTGAGCGGCTCGTCATCGGCGAGCAGTACCCGGATCACCGTGGGACCGTCTCCTTGACCGCGAGCCGGCCGTCGACGAAGCAGAGCCGGTAGAACAGGCGGTCCTCGGTCTGGACTTCTGCCCAGTACTGCCGGCAGTCGGCGCCGGGTGGTGGCGCGGGCAGTGTTCGCTCGGGGTCGCCGAGGATCTGGAAGCGGGGCAATACCTGCTCGACGTCCTCCTGTGGCTGTCCGATGTGGAGTGTCTGGTACACGGCGGGGTCGAGCCGGTTGCCCAGCCCGGCGACGAAGTACAACCCGGCGCCGAGCACCACCGTGACACCGGCGGCCAGTGCCGGGACCCGGACCAGCCGCCAGACCCGCGACGGCGCGCGGCCGGTGGCCGGCGGGTCGTGGGGGACCGTCGCGGTGAGCACGAACCGGCCGTCGTCGGCGCCGGCCTCCAGGCGTCCCACCACGTCCCGCAGGCCGGCGAGCCCGGAGCCGTTGCCACGACTCGATTCCCCGCCGGACAACGGGTTCTCGACGGTCACGGTCGTGTGTTCGCCGGCGGTTTCCACGCGGACGGTCACCGGCGTGCCCGGCGCGTGTCTGGCGGCGTTGGTGAGCCCTTCGCGCACCACGCGGAGCACCGTCCGCGCGACCCGCGCCGGCGCTTCCCCTGCCAGCTCCACGCGCTGTCCGGCGGCCCGCGCGTGCTCGACGAGGCCGGCGAGGTCGGTCTCCGGCTCGCCGAGCAGCCGGACGATCTCGTGCAGGCGCTCGGTGGCGGTCGCGACCCCGGCACGCAGCTCGCCCACCCGCGCCCTGGCGTCCTCGTCGAGTGCCGGCGACACCTCCAACGCGGCGGCCCGCAACGCGATGAGCCCCCACTCGTGGCCGAGCGAGTCGTGCATCTCCCGCGCGATGCGCGTGCGTTCCAGCAACGCGGCTCGCTCGATACCGGCGGCGACCATCTCGGCGCCCTGCCCGCGGTAACGCCCGGCAAGCCACGGCAGGACCGCGACCACGAGCAGGACGAGCGCGGAGAGGAACCAGTCATAGAGCCCGAAGATCAGCCCGAACCCGCCACGCGCCACCACGTCGGCCAGCACTCCGGCGAGGAGCCCGGCGGCCAGCGTCCCGCCGAAGGCGGCCAACGCCGGCCGCACCGGCACGCGCCGCCCGGCCAGGTAGGCGACGACCGCGCACGCCACGTACGGCCACACCCGCACCGGGTTGGTCGCTGTGGGCGCCAGCACCAGCGCGGGCACCAGCACCCCGGCGACCGCGAGCGCCACGACGAGGACCGGGAACCGCGAGAAGCCCGCGAACGCCAACCCGACCGCCACGAGGCTGATCACCAGCTCGACCCACCGCCCGGCGTCCTCCGCGCACAGCGGCACCGCGACGAGCAGGAACGGAAGCACGCCGGCCATCCTAAGTAGACCGGGCGAACATCTGCTTGAAGTCCGGGCACTCCACGAGCAGGGTGTGCGTGCACGTGGCCGCATGGCGCAACCCGTCGCGCATGCGGGTGAGCCGGTCGATGTCCTCCTCCAGCTTCCGTGCCTTGTCGGCCATTCCCGCGCGTAGCTCGCTGTCGTCTGGGGTGGCGAGCAGGAACCGCGCGATCTCGGCGACCGTGAACCCGGCGCCACGGGCACAGGTGATCAGCGCCAGACGGTCGAGCACGTCGGGCTGGTAGGTGCGGCGCAGCCCGTTGCGCCCCGCGGGCGCGATCAGGCCCCGCTTCTCGTAGAACCGCAGCGCCGACGGCGCCAACCCGGAACGCTCGGCCACCTCGGCGATGTCCAGCAGCACCGCGACAACTCCTTGACTTGAACCACGCTTCAAGTCAGAGACTAGCCCGCATGAAGATCCACCACCTCAACTGCGGCTCCGTCCGGCAGATCGAGGCCACCTACGACGGCCCAGCACCCGCACCCGCGGTCAACCACTGCCTGCTGATCGAGACCGACTCGGACGGCCTGGTCCTCGTCGAGACCGGCCTCGGCCTGGCCGACGTTCGCAACCCCTCGGAGACCCTCGGCGCCGACTGGGTGCGGATGGCGCAACCGGCCCTCGACGAGGAGGAAACGGCGATCCGCCAGGTCGCCGGTCTCGGCCACGCACCCGACGACGTCCGCCACGTGATCGTGACCCACCTCGACGTCGACCACTGCGGCGGTCTACCCGACTTCCCACAGGCGGAGGTGCACCTCCTGGCCGCCGAACTCGACGCGGCGATCGTCGAAGCGCCCAGCTTCCGCTACCGCCCAGCCCACTGGGCACACCAGCCCAACTGGCGGCCCTACCCGGTCGAGCCGAACCAGGAGTGGTTCGGCTTCACCGCCGTCCAGCCGAAAGGCCTCCCGCAGGAGATCCAGCTGATCCCTCTCGGCGGCCACACCGCGGGCCACACGGGCGTGGCCGTACACGACGGCACCCGCTGGCTCCTGCACTGCGGCGACGCCTACTACTACCACCGGGAACTCGACGAGCGGCCCGAACCCCACCCCGTGCTCGACATCGTGCAACAAGGCTCCGAGGTCCACCACGACCTCCGCCTCGGCACACAGGCCCGCCTCCGCGAACTCGTCCGCACCCACGGCGACGAGGTCACGGTCTTCAGCGCACACGACCCGTGGGAACTGTCGAGCTTTGACGTCTAGCGCCTGGGCGCTACTCCGTCGCGAGCAGTTCGTTGGCGAGGTGCTCCGGCAGGGCCGGGTTGCTCGCGGCGGCCGTGACGACCTCGTCGTCGTTGTCCTCCAGCAACTTCAGCACGGCGTCCAGCGGCAGGGCCGGGTTGGCGGCCGCCTTGCGTCGTACCGCGGGGTTCGAGTCGGTGGTCAGGAGGAGCGCGGTGCGTGGCGCCAGGCGCGGGTTGAGCGCCGCGAAGATCCGCAGCTGCGAGTCGGCCGACGTGGCGAACGGGTCCGCGTGCAGTGCCGGGTGTTTGGCCAGCGCCCACTTCGCCTTCCCGAGCTCGGGAATGAGCGCGGCGAGCATCTCGCCCGGCACCGTCTTGTTCTGTCGGGCGAGGGCCAGTCGGACGCGGAAGTCCTCGTCCGTGGCGAGGCGGTCGATCGCGTCCTGCGGGAGGTCCGTCGAGTGCGCGACGGCGCGCCGGAAGTAGACGAACGGCGAGTCGACGTGCCGCAGCCGCTCCGCCAACGACGCCCGAGCCTGGAGCAGCCACGAGGCCAGGTGGTACCGCTGCGCCTTGACCGTCGACTCGACACGCGCGCGGACGTCGTCCGGCAGGGCCGGATGCAGCATCACGTCCTCGCGGACGAACCAGACCGGGTCCTCGGCCAGCCTCAGCAACAACGGCAGCGGCGTGACGGGGTTGCGTGCCACTCTCCGGCGCACGGTCGGGTCCGGGTCCTCGGCGAGCGCGGGCGTCGGCGTGGCCCACAGCGCCGCGGCCGCTCTGGTCGTCGCGTCGGCGAGAAGCGCGTCGAGGAGGTCGGGAGGCGGGGGCGTCATCGCCGTGGCGTGGTAGCGCACATCAGGGTGCGGATCGGCCAATAGCAGGCGCAGCACGGGCTCGGACGGCTTGTTCAACGCGACCGCCGCCCGCACTGATTTCGCGGCGTCACGGGCGAGGACGTGCACGATGTGTTCCGGAGGCTTGTGCCTGGCGACCCTGGCCCGCACCTCCTCGTCCTCGTCGTGCGCGAGCCGCCACAGCACGTCCTCCGGCACCGGGGCGGCGGCCAGTTCGTGCCGGACCTGCTGCTCCGGATCACCGGCGAGGCGCGCCGCCGCGTGTCCCGCGATGGCGAGTGCCTTCCTGACCCGCACATCCGGGTGCACGGCGAGGACCTCGACCGCTTCCGGCGTGAGGTCCTCGCGTTCGGCGAGCGCCCGCGCCGTCCAGGCGTCGGCGGTATGCAGCAGCGGACGGACGACGTCGAAGGGCAGGCCGGCATTGGCGGCGAGTCCGCGCCGGATCGCGAGTGAACGTTCCCCCACGAACGGAAACCCTATACAGCGTCAGTCCGTCAGCATGCTTATCTGCCGCATCTTGTTCGTCGCGTCCAGGGCGGCCACCTTGTACGACTCCGCCAGTGTCGGGTAGTTGAAGACCGTGTCGACCAGGTAGTCGATCGTGCCGCCGCAGCCCATCACCGCCTGTCCGATGTGGACCAGCTCGGTCGCGTTGGTGCCGAACACGTGCACGCCGAGCAGCGACCGGTCCTCAGGGGACACCAGCAGTTTCAGCACCCCGTACGAGTCGCCGATGATCTGGCCGCGAGCCAGCTCCCGGTAGCGGGACACGCCGACCTCGAACGGGACCCGTTGCTCGGTCAGCTCGTCCTCGGTGCGGCCGATGTAGCTGATCTCCGGGATCGTGTAGATGCCGATGGGCTGCAGCGCGTGCATCTCGTGCACCGGCTCGCCGCACGCGTGGTGCGCCGCCAGCCGGCCCTGTTCCATCGACGTGGCCGCGAGCGCCGGAAAACCGATCACGTCGCCGACCGCGTAGATGTGCTCCACCGACGTGCGGAACGACGAGTCGACCGTGATCCGCCCGCGCTTGTCCGCGGTCAGCCCGGCGGCCTCGAGGTTCAGGTTGTCGGTCATGCCCTGGCGGCCCGCCGAGTACATCACCGTGTCCGCGGGGATCTTCTTGCCGCTCGCCAGGGTCGTGACCGTGCCGCGGGCGTACCGCTCCACCGCGGTCACCGTCTCACCGAACCGGAACGTCACCGCGAGGTCCCGCAGCTGGTACTTGAGCGCCTCCACCACCTCGGTGTCGCAGAAGTCCAGCATCCGCATCCGCTGCTCGATCACGGTCACCTTGGTGCCGAGCGCGGCGAACATCGACGCGTACTCGATGCCGATCACGCCGGCACCGACCACGATCATGGTCCGCGGGATCTTCTCCAGGCCGAGGATGCTGTCCGAGTCGATGATCGTCTGCTCGTCGAAGTCCACGGTGTCCGGCCGGGCCGGCCGGGTGCCGGTCGCGATCACGATCTTGTCGGCCGTGACCTTGCGTTCCTGCCCGCTGCCGTCGGACACCTGCACGGTGTGCGGGTCGAGGAACTTGCCCATGCCCGGCAGCAGCGCGACCCCGTTGCGGGACAGCTGGCTGCGGATCACGTCCACCTCGCGGCCGACCACGTGCGACGTGCGCGCGGTCAGGTCCCCGATCGTGATGTCCTCCTTGACCCGGTAGCTCTGCCCGTACAGGTCGCGTTGGGACATGCCGGTCAGGTACAGCACCGCCTCGCGCAGCGTCTTCGACGGGATCGTGCCGGTCTGGATGCACACACCGCCGATCATGTTGCGCCGCTCGATCAACGCGACCGACGCGCCCAGCTTCGCGGCCGCGATCGCCGCCTTCTGCCCACCCGGTCCGGAGCCCAACACCAGAAGGTCGTAGTCCGCCATGGCGTCAGTCTGGCAAGCGTCACATCCGTTGGACAGTTTTCCGTCCGATCAGCTACCTTTTCTTCACGAAGGTCACGAGTGCCAGCGCGAAGCCCCGGCTTGCTGGCCGGCAACCCTCCGACCGCGGTGGGGTGCCCCGGGTGAGGACCAGGCCTCCCGCGACGCGCGGGCTGGCAAGCGCGGACCCTCATGAGCACGGGGTCCCCGACCCAGGAGACGCCCTGTCATGACGCTCGCGATCCCCCACGCCCGCGTGTCCAACACTCCCGACCCGCGTGTCCAACACACTGGACCCGCGAGTTCGACAAAACGGCCCCTGCCGTCGGTGGCCGGCAGCCGGCTCACCGTGCCGCTGGTCGACGGCCGTCGCGTCCAGTACGCCAACCTCGACCACGCCGCCAGCGCCCCATGTCTGGACGAGGTCCAGGACGCCGTGAACGAGCTGCTGCCCTGGTACGCGAGCGTGCACCGCGGCGCCGGGTTCGCCTCACAGGTCTCCACGAAGATCTACGAGCAGGCCAGGACCGTGGTCCGCGAGTTCGTCGGCGCCCGCCGCACCGACGAGGTGATCTTCACCCGCAACACGACCGACGCGCTGAACCTGCTGGCCAGGGCCCTGCCCGCGAACACGTCGGTGATCGTGTTCGACACCGACCACCACGCGGCGCTGCTGCCGTGGCGCGGCCCGAACGTGCACCGCGTCACCCCGACCGCGCAGGTCGAGCGCGACCTCGACGAGGCACTCGCGAAGACGCCGGTGGGTCCGCGGCTCGTCGTCGTGACCGGCGCCGCGAACGTCACCGGTGAGCTGTGGCCGGTCGCCCGCCTCGCCGCCGTCGCTCGCCGGCACGGCGCCCGCGTCGTCCTCGACGCCGCACAGCTCGCCCCGCACCGCCCGGTCGACGTGCGGGAGCTCGACGTCGACTACGTCGTGCTGTCCGGGCACAAGCTGTACGCCCCGTTCGGGGCCGGTGCGCTGGTCGGCCGCGCGGACTGGCTGCGGGCGGCCTACCCGTACCTCGTCGGCGGCGGCGCGACCCGGCAGGTCACCGAGCGCGCCGTGTCATGGCACCTCGGTCCGGAGCGGCACGAGGCGGGCTCGCCGAACGTGGTCGGCGCACACGCCCTCGCGGTGGCCTGCCAGACGCTCGGCCAGCACTGGGACACGATCATCGCGCACGAGGAGGCGCTGCTCGACCGGCTGCGCGCCGGCCTCGCGGGCATCCCCGGCGTGCGGCAGCTGTCGATCTTCTCCGACGACGCGCCACGCGTCGGTGTCGTCAGCTTCACCGTCGAGGGCCACGACCCCGGCCTGGTCGCCGCCTACCTGTCCGCGGAGCACGGCATCGGCGTGCGGGACGGCGCGTTCTGCGCGCACATCGCGGTGCACCGGCTCACCGGCGGGCGTGCGCTGCGGGCGAGCCTCGGTCTCGGGAGCACGGCGGAACACGTGGACCGGCTGCTCACCGCGCTGCGTGACCTGGTCATCCACGGCACGGACGTGCGGTACGAACTGGTCGACGGCAGGTTCGCCCCGGTCGACGATCCTCGGCCGCTGCCACCGTTCCTGACCGCTCGTGGACAATGAGTGAGTGAGCGACGAGCCCAGTACCGAGATCGAGCGACCGCCGACGGAGATATTGCCGCCCCGGCGGGCGTGGCTCGTGCTGATCGTCGCCCCCATCGTGCTGGTCGCCGACCTGGTCACCAAGCAGCTGACGCTGTCCGCGCTGGAGGGTGAGGCGCCGGTCCGCGTGCTCGGCGGCCTGTTCTACCTGCAGATCGTGCGCAACCCGGGCGCCGCGTTCGGCATGGCCACCGGCATGACGTGGGTGCTCACACTCATCGCGCTCGCCGTCGTCATCGGCATCATCTGGGTGATGCCCAAGCTGCGGTCCACCGGCTGGGCCATCGGTCTCTCACTGGTGCTCGCCGGCGCGATCGGCAACCTGCTCGACCGGTTCTTCCGCGCCCCCGGCGCGATGCACGGCCACGTCGTGGACTTCCTGTCGCCGTTCGCCCCCAACGGCGAGGTGTTCCCGGTGTTCAACGTGGCCGACTCGGCAATCGTCTGCGGTGGCGCGCTGATCGTGCTGATGGCGCTGCTGGGTCGCGACTACGACGGCAGGCGAACGGCGGAGAAGAAGTGACTGAGCGAACCCTGCCCGTGCCCGACGGGCTCGACGGCATGCGTGTGGACGCCGGCCTGTCCAAGCTGCTGGGCCTGTCCCGCACCGCGGTCGCGGCACTGGCCGAGTCCGGTGACGTGAGCCTCGACGGCCGCCCGGCCGGTAAGTCCGACAAGCTCACCGCGGGCGCGTGGCTGGAGGTCACGCTGCCCGACCCGGACCGCCCGCTGGACGAGGTACCTGCCATCGAGGTCCCGGGCCTGGCGGTGATCTACGAGGACGACGACGTCGTGGTCGTGGACAAGCCGGTCGGCGTCGCGGCACACCCGAGCCCGGGCTGGACGGGCCCAACGGTGATCGGCGGCCTGGCGGCGGCCGGCGTACGCGTGTCGACCTCCGGCGCGGCCGAACGACAGGGCGTCGTGCACCGGCTCGACGTCGGCACCACGGGCGTCATGGTGGTCGCGAAGAGCGAACACGCGTACACGGTGCTCAAGCGCGCGTTCAAGGAACGGACGGTCGAGAAGGGCTACCACGCGCTGGTGCAGGGCCACCCCGACCCGTCGGCCGGCACCATCGACGCCCCCATCGACCGGCATCCCAAGCACGACTACAAGTTCGCGGTCGTCGCGAGCGGCCGGCCGAGCGTCACGCACTACGAGACGCTCGAAGCGTTCCGCGCCGCGTCACTCGTCGACATCCGGCTGGAAACCGGCCGCACACACCAGATCCGCGTCCATTTCGCCGCGCTGCGCCACCCATGCGTCGGCGACCTCACCTACGGCGCTGATCCCGTGCTCGCCAAGCGCCTCGGCATGACCCGCCAGTGGCTCCACGCCCGCCGCCTCGGCTTCGACCACCCCGCCGACGGCCGCTGGGTCGAGTTCACGAGCAACTACCCCGCCGACCTGCAGTCAGCACTGGACAAGCTGGTCGCCGAGAGCTGACGCGATTCGCCCACGAGGGATCAGCGCGTTCGGCTACCTTGGTTCGGCAACGGTAAGCGCACGTATGCAAACCGGGGGTAACTGCCGTGCCTGACCCGACGCCGCACGACGGCTTCGCACTCCATCTCGCTGAAGCGGAGATGGCAGCGACACAGTCCCTGCCGGCCGCCGCGGCCATGCTCCGTGAGCAGGTCGGTCCGCTGATCTCACTGGTCGACTTCGAGGGGGCCAACGTCTACAGCGCGTCCGACCGCGCGATGAAGGCCTTCGGGCTCTACAAGGAGACGGTGGGGCGGCGGCAGAAGGACATCGCGCGAGTCGTCGAGGAGACCGCCGAGGCGCTGCGGGACATCGTCAACGTGTACAAGCGCGTCGACGGGCAGGTCTGACATGGGTCTCCGAACCCGGTAAGAGCGACGACCAGGTGACCCACGCGATCACGGACATGAAGGACGCCCTGAACGCGATGATGGACGCGGCGGGCTATACCGGCGGACGCGGCGCGGAGATCGACCGCCTGGTGCAGGACGACCTCAACGTCTCGCTGTCGCTCGACCCGAACAAGATCGAGGAAGAGTGGGACCGACTCCGCACAGCCGCCTTCGAGATCGGCGAGGACGCCGAGGTGATCGTGAAGGTGAACGAGGCGGAGCATATGCTCAACGGTTGGCATGGTGCGGCCGCGAACGCCTTCCGGGATCAGCTGGGTCGGATCCGAACCTTCGTCACGGTGAGCCAGTACCAGGCGACGCTGAACGCTCTGCACGGACTCGGTTCGCTGTACGCGTTGGCGTACCACATGCGGCAGAACTACTACGACCTGGCAGTCGCCGTGCGCAGCTGGGCAAACCAGGAGATCGACCAGCAGCAGGTCCGGGACAACAAGCTCAAATTGGCGATCGGCAAGGAACTCCTGCTCGCTCTCATGGCAATGAATCCGGCCACGGCTGTGCCAGCCGGCCTCGTGTTCTTCGTGGAAGGCATTACGGCGGCCAGTGATCAATCGATCGAGGGAACGGGCGTTGACACGGTCATCGACGCCTATCGCGACCGGAGCATCGGCCTGCGCGAGACCTTCCAAAGCAGCCTCAACCAGCTCACGTCGAAGATACGCGGCGACTGGACGCACTCCGTGGAGAACGAGTCAGATCTCAAGGTGATGGAACCATTGCCGCCTGTCACAGACGTGAGCAGCCCTGATTTCAGATACGAGGCGTTCGCCACGGAGGAGTACCCGCCCGGCGGGCCGTTCGCCCAGCAGGTGGAACCGGAGCGCAAGCGCTACGCCCAGGAGGAAGCGGAGCAGGAGAGCGAGATCAACAAACGGCTCAAGGGGAAGGACCAGTGAGGGCGCGGATCTGGTGCGCCCTCGCGGCGTGCCTCGTCGCGGCTGGGTGCACCTCGGACCCGCCAGACGTCGGCGGCTCCACCAGCACCATGCCGTCAGCGACGCGAAGCACTCCACCGACCAC
>NZ_DASUVO010000110.1:0-75460 GCF_036378875.1 Actinophytocola sp. | reverse complement strand
GACGGGAATGGCCACGACCGCGGATGTCACGCGAAGGCGAGGAGGTCGAACAGCTGGTTGGATCCGCCGTGGCAGTCGAACTGCGCAACGATGACGCTGTTCGCGTTGCTGGCATCGGGGATGTCCAGGCACTTGGTGCTGTGGACCGCCCTGATCCGGGTCGATCCACCGGCGAAATCGCCGGGGTCGTCCAACAGCTGGAACAGCTGGTTGCCACGGCCGTTGCAGTCGAACTGCTGCAGGATGGCGTGGTTCGCCGTGCCGGCGTCGGCGATGTCGAGACACTTGCCGGCGAAGGAACTGTGCACCGGCCGGATCTCGTAGAAACTGCCGAACACCCTGACAAAGGTGAACCGCTGGTTCAGGCCCCCGTGGCAGTCGTACTGGATGACGTGGGCGTTGTCGGCGGTGCTGGATCCCCGTACGTCCAGACACTTGCCGAAGTTGTGCCGAGGGTTGATCTCGTACTGGAAACCCGTGTCGATCGCGCCGGCCGGTGACGCGAGCGCGAACATGGTGATGATGGCGAGAAACATGCCGACACCACCACGGCGAATACGTGACCACATGATGGTCCCCCTCCTGTTCCTGAGCCGGGTTTGGCTCCCTGGCTTCAGTCCAGCAGCGGGGTGAACCGGCGACATCGGCATGCGTCGCCCATATCTCGCATCGGGTCTACCTATCCCGGAATGCCTCACGCAGCCTGCGCATGCCCTCCCGGATGTCCTCCGGCGGGTTGGTGGTGAACGACAACCGGAAGGTCGCGTGGTCCGGGCGCACCGCGAAGAACGGCGCGCCCGGCACGAACGCGACGTTGTGCTTCAGTGCGTCGCGGAGCACCTCTGCGGTGTCCACCTCGCCGGGCAGGCGCAGCCACACGAACATGCCGCCGTCCGGGTCGCTCCAGGTCGTGCCCGGTGGCACCGTCGCTGGGAGCGCTTCGATCATCGTGTCGCGGCGCTCCCGGTAGGCCGCGCGGAGGCCCGTCACGTGTGCGTCCAGGTCCGTGTTGCTCAGGTAGACCGCCGCAGCGGCCTGGTCGATCGTGCTCGTGTGCAGGTCCGCCGCCTGCTTGGCGATCACGGCGGCCGGCATCACCGACGCTGGCGCACGCAGCCAGCCCAGGCGCAGGCCAGGCGCGCCGATCTTCGACAGGCTGCCCAGGTAGAGCACCCGATCGCTGTACGTCGCCAACGGTGGCACTGGCTCGCCGCGGTACCGCAGCTCGCCGTACGGGTCGTCCTCCACCAGCCACACGTCGTGCGCCGCCACGAGCGATGCGATCTCCTGCCGCCGCGCCGCCGGCTGTGTGCGGCCGGTCGGGTTGGCGTACGTCGGCACCGCGTACACCAGCGTCGGGCGGTCCTTCTCCAACACCTCGGCAAGGGAGGCCGGGACCATGCCGTGCTCGTCGCTCGCCACCGGGACCAGTCGCGCGCCCGCCAGCTGGAAGCACTGGAGCGCCGCCAGGTACGTCGGCTCCTCCACCGCGACCACGTCGCCCGGCTCCACCAGCGCGGTCGTGACCAGCGTGAGCGCCTGCTGCGACCCGGTGGTGACCAGCAGGTCCTGTGCGCTCGTCGGCAGGCCGCGGCGGGTCATCCGCTCGGCGATCAGCGCACGCAGCACCGGGTCACCCTCGGTCGTGCCGTACTGGAGGTTGCGCCGGTCGTCCGACGCCTTGGCGAACGCGTCGGACCAGCCCTCGACGTCGAACATCTCCGGGGCGGGCAGCCCACCGGCGAACGAGATCACCTCCGGGCGCTGCGTCAGCGCGAGCAGGTCACGCACGGGCGAGCTCTTGACACCGGCCAACCGGCGGGCTGGGGACATACGGAAATGTTAACGATCGCTCACTGGGCCGCGTCAGGCACGGGTCCGAGACGGCTGGTTGGATGGGCCGGGTACAGCAGAACCAACCAAGGAGGAAACGCATGGCGCTCGAGAAGCCCCAGGTGGCGCCGGTCGAGGGGCCGCCGCCGGCCGACCTGGTCGTCGAGGACATCACCGTCGGCAGCGGCGACGAGGCCAAGCCGGGGCAGAGCGTGAGCGTCCACTACGTCGGCATCGCGCACTCGAACGGCAAGCAGTTCGACGCCTCGTGGGACCGTGGCGCGCCGTTCAGCTTCCCGCTCGGTGCCGGCCGCGTCATCGCGGGCTGGGACCGCGGCGTGGCCGGCATGAAGGTCGGCGGCCGCCGCAAGCTGGTCATCCCGCCCCACCTGGGCTACGGCGACCGCGGCGCAGGCGGCGCGATCAAGGGGGGCGAGACCCTCGTCTTCGTGGTGGACCTGCTCGGCGTCAACTAAGGACGTCACTGACCGAGCGCGTCGGTAGCCGACGCGAGGAGCCGGTCCAGGATCGGCCACAGCGACAGCGGGCTCTCGACGTGGGCGTTGTGGCCGATCCCCGGCAGCACCACCGGCGACGGCACGACCTCGACCAGGTGCTCACGCGGGCACATCGGGTCGCGCTCCCCCGCCGCCAGGACGGTTTCGCCCTTGGCGCGGGTCAGGAGCATGGGCACGTCCGGGGCGCCGACGCCGAACGCCTTGGCGTCGACCGCGACCCGCCACCCGTCGTCGGACTCGACGACACCGGCCGCCACGCGTGGCGAGTCCGGCGGCACCAGACCCACCAGGCCGGACACCTTCAGCCACCGGTCGACGGCCTCGTCCCTCGTGGCGAACACCCGTTCCGGCCGGGCCGCGACCTCGGCCGCCTTCGCAAGCTCCGCCTCCGACCAGCGCAGCTTGATGCCGAGCCCGCAGGCGGCCGTCACGTCGAACCCGTAGGTCCCGTCGGCCAGCATCAGGGCGAGCACGCCACCCAGCGAGTGCCCAAGGACCACGACCCGACGGCCGGCGGGCACGGCGGCCGCGACCGCCGCCGTCATCGACTCGAACGTGTAGTCGGGCAGTCGCGGCGAGCGGCCGTGTCCGGGCAGGTCAGGGGCGATCACCTCGCCGGGCCAGTTCCGTTCGAGCAGGTCGTGCCACACCTCCCCGGTGGCCCCGAGGCCGTGGAGCAGGAGCAGGACGGGGTCGCCGCCGGGGACGTGCCGGGCAAGATGGAGTTCGGTCACAGTCCCCGATCGAACCGGCAGGATGGCGATCATGTCCAGCGCTACCGATGTCATCGTCGACCCGGACACCTATCTGAAGGACATCCCCCACGCGACGTTCGCGCGGTTGCGGAACGAGTCGGCAGTGGTGTGGATGGACGAGCCCGAGGTGCCGATCTGGCCGACCGGGCCCGGGTTCTGGGGTGTGCTGCGGCACGCGGAGATCAAGCAGGTCATGCGAGACCCGGCCACCTACTCCTCGTACGCGGGTGCCACGCAGATCAGCGACCCGCCGACCGACAAGGCGCTCGAGTTCGTGCGACAGATGATGCTGAACCAGGACCCGCCCCGGCATTCACGGCTGCGCAAGATGCTCGCCAGCGCGTTCACGCCCAGGGCGATCGCCCGGATCGAGGACCGCATCGACGAGCGGGCCCGCGAGCTGGTGGACGGGGTCGCGGCCGACGGCGAATGCGACTTCGCCGAGCTGGCCGCGGACCTGCCGCTCCAGACGCTCGCCGAGATCTTCGGTGTGCCGCGACAGGATCGCTGGCTCATGTACGACTGGAGCAACCGGGTCATCGGCTTCCAGGACCCGGAGTACGCCGACAGCACCAAGGCGAGCGCCGACGACTCGACCGACATGGCGAAGCGGGCGATGGAACTGCGGCCGGTGCCGGACGAGAACGGGTATCTCCCCGACCAGCGGACCCGCGAGGGCATGCCCGACCTGTACGCCTACGCCCACGACCTCGCCGAACTGAAGCGCCGCGAACCGGGCGAGGACGTGATGAGCAACCTGGTCACGGCCGGCATCACGACGGCCGAGTTCGAGAACATGTTCTGGCTGTTCGTCGTGGCCGGGAACGAGACACTCCGCAACGCGCTGCCCGGCGGCATGCACGCCCTGCTGTCCCATGAGGACGAACACCGAAAGGTGCTGGCTGACCGGTCACTGCTGCCCGGCGCGGTCGAGGAGATGCTGCGCTGGTGGTCGCCGGTGATGCGGTTCCGCCGTACCGCCACCGTGGACACCTCGCTCGGCGGGCAGCCGATCCGGGCCGGCGACAAGGTGGTGGTCTGGTTCTCGTCCGGCAACCGGGACGCCCGCGCGTTCACCGACCCGGATCGCTTCGACGTGACGCGGACCCCGAACGACCACCTCAGCTTCGGGCACGGCCCGCACTACTGCATCGGCGCGCACCTCGCGAAGACGCAGATGCGGGCCCTGTTCGGCGCGGTGTTCGACCGCCTCGGCGAGGTGGAGCCGAACGGGGCGGTCGTGCGGCTCCGCTCGAACTTCCAGCACGGCGTCAAGCACCTGCCGATCCGCTGGTGACCTCCGCCAGGTCGGCCGTCTCACCCAACCCGCCGCGCCGCTCCGTGACCGCCACCACGAGGGCGGCAAGGACCATCACCGTCGCGGCGAGCATGGCGACCGAGAAACCCGTGGCGGAGACGGCGAACGCGTGGAAGACGGCCGCGAGCAGCGCCGTGCCCACCGCCGAGCCGAGCCGCTGCCCGGTCTGGAGCACGCCACTCGCCACCCCGGACATACCTGGCGGCACGCACGCGAGGGTCAGCGCGGTGTTCGGCGAGATCACCGCGCCGGTGCCGATACCGGCCACCAGCAGCGGGAATTGGATCACCAGCACCAGTGAGTCCTTGTCGACCACAAAGCCGAGCACCCCGACGGTGGCCAGGCCGGCGATCATGAGCAGCAGACCGGTGATCGTGACCCGGTTCCCCCATCGCGTCACCATGCGCCCGGCCAGCCAGGACGACACCGCCGACCCCAGCGAGAACGACGTGACGGCGAGCCCGGACTCGAGCGGCGAGAGCCCCAGGTTGGTCTGGAAGTACACGGCGAAGACCAGCCAGATCCCGCTGAACCCGCAGAAGAAGATGGCGGCGATGGCGGCGCCGGACGGGTAGCCGCGAGTCGCGGTGAACAGGCTCATGTGCACGAGCGGCGCCCGGTCGGCCCGCACGCGACCCCGTTCCCATCGCAGGAACGCCCAGCCCAGCGGCACCGCGATCGGGAAGAGCCACCAGAACCGGCGCAGACCGCCCGTGTCGGACAGCACGACCGGGAACATCAGGCACAGCACGGTCAGCCCGAGCAGCAGGATGCCGACCAGGTCGATGTCGGCGCGCGTGTGCCGCTTCGGTGTCCTCGGCACCAACAGCATCGCGAGCACGAGCGTGAGCAGGCCGAACGGCAGGTTCACGAGGAACACCCAGCGCCAGCCGTCCGGCTCGCCGGCGACGCCGAGGATGAAGCCGCCGATCACCGGCCCGGCCGCGGTCGACACGCCGATCGTGGCCCCGAGCACGCCGAACGCCCTGCCACGTTCCGCGCCGCGGAACAGGTCCTGGATGAGGCCGCTGTTCTGCGGGGTGACAAGGCCGGCGACCAGCCCCTGCAGGAGGCGGGCGACCACGAGCAGCGTCAGCGTCGGGGCGAGACCGGCGAACACGCTGGTGAGGACGAACCCGGAGAGGGCGACGAGGTAGATGGTGCGCCGCCCGAACGCGTCGCCGAGCCGGCCGCCGGCGACGAGCGCGAGGCCGAACGTCAGCGGGTAGCCGGAGACTACCCACTGCACGCCGCTCTCCGACGCGCCGAGTCCCTGCTGGATCGACGGGATCGCGACCGTGACGATGCTCACGTCGAGGAGGATCATGAACCCGCCGGCGAGCGTCACCACCAGCGCCCGCCAGCGCCGCGGGTCGGTACCAGGCTCGTACCGGGTGGGCTGCGTGGTTACTGGGGGCACTTTTGATGTGTACCCCACGCGAGCGAGGTACTCCAGGCGGATGAACTGTGGCCGTCCACACGAGAGGATTCCGGTAACTTCGCGTGAGTGACATGGGCACCGCCGCGCCACCTCGCCGACCCGGTGGCCGCGCCCCCGGCCGAAGCGCCGGTCGACGTCGACGAAGCGGTGGAGTTCCTGCGCCTGTTCTACGCGGAGAACCCGGACGCCGGCTCCGCCGCGCACCGGATCGCGTGGGCCCGTGCCGAGATCAAGCTGACCGGGACCTATCAGCACACGAGCGAGGAACTGGCGTTCGGCGCGCGCGTGGCGTGGCGCAACAGCGCGCGGTGCGTCGGCCGGCTGTACTGGCGCGGCATGCGGGTCCGCGACCTGCGTGCCGTCCACGAGCCGGGTGAGGTGGCCGCACAGTGCTTCAAGCACCTGCGCATCGCCTACAACGGCGGCAGGATCCGCCCGGTGATCACCGTGTTCGCGCCGGACGCGCCGGGCCGACCGGGGCCGAGGATCTGGAACGAGCAGCTCATCCGCTACGCCGGCCATCGGCGCGGCGACGGGACCGTGCTGGGCGACCCCCGCTACGTGCGGTTCACCGAGGCGGTCGCGCGCCGCGGCTGGCGTGGCGCGGGGACGGCGTTCGACGTGCTGCCGCTGGTGGTGTCCTCGGACGGCACGACCTACCTGACCGAGGTGCCGTCCGACGCGGCGGCGGAGGTGCCGCTGTCGCACCCGGAGTTCGACTGGTTCGCCGGGCTCGGGCTCCGCTGGCACGCGGTGCCGGCGATCAGCTCGATGCGCCTGTCGATCGGCGGGATCGACTATCCGGCGGCGCCGTTCAATGGCTGGTACATGGGCACCGAGATCGGGGCCCGCAACCTCGCCGACGCGGACCGGTACGACCTGTTGCCGCGCGTCGCGGAGAAGCTCGGCCTGGACACCAGCAGCGAACGGACACTGTGGCGAGACGCCGCGCTGGTCGAGGTGAACAGGGCCGTGCTGCACTCGTTCGAGCGGGCCGGGGTGACGATCAGCGACCACCACACCGAGACCTCACGGTTCCTCAAGCACCTCGCGAAGGAGGAGAAGGCCGGCCGCGCCTGTCCAGCGGACTGGAGCTGGATCGTGCCGCCGATGTCCGGTGCGCTGACGCCGGTCTACCACCGGTACTACGACACCGACCACCTGAAGCCGGAGTTCGTCGCGGACGACGAGTCGCAGCGGACCGCGCTCGAGGGCGTGCCACCACGCGGAGCCGCGCGGGGCACACCCTCGTACAGTCCTCTGTGGACTTATCTGCGCACCGGTCAGGGGAACGGCACCCACGCCAACTGAGCCAGCGAGTCCAGGTCGTTGACCATCATCCCGGCCTCCGACACCGTCCACAGCTCGTTGCCGATCACGATGGCCCGCCTCGGCACCAGAGTCATGCCGTACTTCTCCGACGAGTGGCTGAGCACGGCGAGCTGCTCGAACCCGGTGCCGGCGAGCTTCAGCACGACGGCCCCGCCGGACTGCTCGGGCGTGCCGTTCGGGTCGATCGCGCCGCCACCGGAGATCGGCAACACGACCAGCCCCTTGTCGGGCCAGTACAGGAAGGCGTGCGGGTCGCCCTCCACCTCTGTCCAGGAGGACGGCAGGTGGTACTGCGCGATTCTCGTGGCACCGGCCTTGTTCGACGTGTCGAAAAGGGACACCTGCGCGCCCGCCACCAGCCCGGCCGAGCTCGCCTCCTGCCCGACGCCGATGAGCCGGCCCTCACCTGCCGGGTGCAGGTACGCGGAGTAGCCGGTGATCTTCAGCTCCCCGGTCACCTTCGGCGCCGCGGGATCCGACAGGTCCACTGTGTACAGCGGGTCGGTCTGCCGGAAAGTCACGACGTAGGCAGTGTCACCGAAGTAGCGGACCGAGTAGATCTGTTCGCCGACACCGAGTCCACCGACGCCGCCGACCTTGGTGAGCTCCTTCTCCTTGCGTGCCAACACAGTGATCATGCTCTGGCTGCCGCCCTGGCCGCCCGTCGTGGTCGCGACCCGCAGGTGTCCGTCGTGTTCGGACAGCGAGTACTGGTTGAGCAGGCTGCCGTCCACCGACCCGGACGCGACGTGCACCGGCTTGCCGGGCCCGCTGGTGTCGAACTGGTAGAGCTCGGTGCGGTTGGTCGTGTCGGTCGGCGTGTCGGCGATGCCGTGGATCATGTGGTCGTCGGCCACGTACAGGCTCGTGCCCGTGCCGTACACCGTGTTGCCGTCCGCGACGATCGTGACCGGGTCGCCGGTGCCCAGGTCCTTGCCGAGGTCGAAGGTGAGCACGGTGAGCATGGCGGTCGCGTTGTAGTCGACGGGATGACTCACGTCGACGCAGTCAGTCAGCAGGCCGGAGGTCACCGCGCCACCGGTCGACAGCTCGTAGCGCGGCAGCCAGTCCCCGATGGTCGAGTTCGTCACTGTGTTCCTGTTGTCCGCCAACGCGGACATCGTGTCGCCCTCGTGCTCCGGGTAGCGGAACTGGAGGCGGGGCGTGGACCGCACGACGACCCGGGCCACGGCGCCGACCTGCCGCGCGTCGAGGTAGCCGCCGTCCAGCGACAGCGTGCTCAGCACCTGGCCCGCGCCGGTCAGGTCGACGAGAACCAGCCGTGAGCCGAAGGGGAACGTGTCGGTCGGCACGGGCGGCACCGTGCCGGGAGCGTCGGTCGGGGCGATCCTCGGCACCGCGACGTCGGGCATGGTCATCGGCATGTCTGTCGCCAGCCCGGTGTTGACCATGACCAGTGCCCGGTCCCCGGAAAGCAGCATCTGCGTGGCGTAGCCGCCCTGCTCCCCGTCGAGCCGAACGACCGCGGTCTGGGTACGCGTGGCGACGTCGACGACCCGCAGCACCCCGTCGGTGATGCTGACGACGCGCTTGCCGTCCGTCTTCACCAGGTCGGGCTCGTCGACCCCGGCCTCGTGGACGTTGGTCGTCGAGTGGTCCTTCGGCTGCGCCTGGGTGGGCGCCGCCACCTGGCCCTCGGCCGGCGCCGCGTCGGGCACGGCCATCCGCCCGCCGTTCTCCTCGGCCGCCGCGCCCCCCTCTGCCATGAACTCGCCGCCGGGGTCGAGCCCGTACGCGCTGACGTTCGGCAGGATCCGGTCCTTCAGCTCGGCGAGCGCGGTGTCGCACGTGTCGTAGGAGACCAGCCGGATGTCCCCGGAGTAGGCCGGCTCCTCGTCGGTGGCGCCGACGATCACGGCGGCCGTCGTCACGCCGGCGCCCAGCCCCACCACGACCACCGCGGTGAGCGCCAGCCGCGGCCAGGTCCTTAAGTCGTGCTTCATGCCGCGAGGACGGACGCCGGTGCCGAACGCGTTGCTCGGTTGGGCGAATATCTTGGAAAACGGCCGGGCGGCGGGTTCACTTACGGGATGCGTCCCTGTCAGCACGTAGCGGAGGCCGTGCTCGCGCTGCCGGCCCACCGAGTCCGCCGAGTCGCGGTCGACGGAGTGGACGGTGCGGGCAAGACCCATTTCGCCGACGCGCTCGGCATGGAACTGAGCGCCCGCGGCGCCACCGTGATCCGGGTGTCCGCCGACGGCTTCCTGAACCCACCCCGCACCCGGCACCGCCGTGGCCGCGACTCGCCGGAGGGTTTCTACCGCGACTCGTTCGACTACGGCCGGATGGTCCGGTTACTGCTCGACCCGCTGAGCCCCGGTGGGAACGGCGAGTACATCCGCGAGGTGTACGACGTGCGCCGCGAGCGCGAAGTGCGCCGCCTGCCAGAACTGGCCCAGGATGACGCGATCCTCGTGTTCGACGGCATCTTCACCCACCGCGACGAGCTGCGCCGGTACTGGGACTACTCGGTGTGGCTGGAGGTCCCGTTCGACATCTCGATCCCGCGCGCGGCGCAACGCGGCGTCGGCAACCCGGACCCGAGGTCCCCGAAGAACCGCCGCTACATCGACGGCCAGAAGCTGTACATGGCCGAGTGCCACCCCAGGGAACGCGCCACCGTGGTCATCGACAACGCCGACTTGACAAATCCGGTGCTGCTGACCTGACGCGTTTGTCGAACTCGCGTGTCTGGAGCGTTGGACACGCGGGTCCAGAGCGTTGGACACGCGCGCGGGTCACGGCTGTGGGGTGGGCCAGGAGGTGAGCGGTAGCGGGCCGCGGTCGATGACCGTGCGGATGCAGAAGGTGCTGCGGGCGTCGCGGACGGGGCCGATGGTCAGGATCTGGTCGGTGAGCACTCTCTCGAAGGTGCGCAGGTCCGGCACGGCGAGTTCGACGAAGAAGTCGGCATCGCCGGAGACCACGTGGCAGGCGACCACGTGGTCGATCGCCTTGAGTGCCTCTTCGACCACCTGGGAGGTCGTGCGGGAGTGTTCGACCTTGAGGGAGAGGAACACCGTCAACCCGAGGCCGAGGCGTTCGCGGTCCAGATCGGCCCGGTAGCCGGCCAGGACCCCGTCCTTTTCCAGTGCCTTGGTGCGGCGCAGGCAGGAGGAGGGTGACAGGCGTACGGCCTCGGCGAGGTCGATGTTGGGTGTGCGTCCGTGGCGCTGGAGGTGGTCCAGGATCGCCCGGTCGATCCGGTCGTACAGGGGGCGTGGCATGTAATGCAGCGTATCGGCCGGATCGGCGAATAATCGTGCACCGCTGCGCCGTCTTGGTACCGCGTAAGCCATCGCGTGCCGTGGTTGGTGGCGCATCCTGGTCACGTGCACCAATTTCCTCTGGAGCCGGACCGCGCCGCGATGACCGCGATGGGCCGTCTCGTCCTGGACCGCGTCGTCGACCGAACCGAGAAGCTCGCGGACCGCCCCGCGACCAGCCCGCTGTCCCCATCGGCCGAGACCGACCTGGTGGAGTCCTTCCTGGCGCCCCCTCCCGCCCGGGGCGGTGACCTCAGGTCTCTGCTCGCGCGCCTCGACGAGGCCGCCGACTGCGCTCTGGAGACCGCCGGGCCCGGCCACCTGGCGTACATCCCGGGCAGTGGTCTGTACTCGGCCGCGCTGGCCGAGTTCTACAACCGTGCCGTCAACCGCTACGGCGGCCTGGCCTCGGTGGCCCCGGCCTTCGCCGCGCTGGAGGAGAGCGTGATCCGCTGGATGGCCCGCGATGTGTGCGGACTCCCAGCCGGCGGCGGCCTGTTGACCAGCGGTGGCTCGATGGCCACGTTCTCCGCGACGATCGCCGCCCGCCACAACAAACTCGGCGAGGAGCTCGCGGACGGCACCGTCTACACCACCGCCTTCGCCCACCACTCCGTCGCCAAGGCCGCCCGCCTCGCCGGCATCCGCGCCGCCCACATACGCGTCGTGCCGCACACCCCGGACCTGCGGATGGACCCCGACGCCGCCACGGCGGTGATCCGTGCCGACCGGCAAGCCGGGCTGCGGCCGTTCCTGCTGGTGGCTACCGCCGGCACCACCGACACCGGCACCATCGACCCGCTGACACGGCTGGCCGACCTGGCCCGCCGCGAAGACGTGTGGTTCCACATCGACGCGGCCTACGGCGGCTTCTTCCGCCTCACCGCACGAGGCGCGGCACGTCTCGCCGGGTTCGAGGAGGCCGACTCGATCACCCTCGACCCGCACAAGACCCTGTTCCTGCCGTTCGGCACGGGCGCCCTGGTGGTCCGCGACATCGCCGACCTGCACGCCGCCCACGTCGGCACCGGCAGCTACCTCCAGGACATGGCGGCCGGGAACATCCCGGACTCCGGTCACCTCGGGCCCGAGCTGACCCACGAGTTTCGGGGTCTGCGGGCCTGGCTTCCCCTGCACCTGCACGGAGTCGACGCCTTCCGCGAGGCCCTGGACGAGAAGCTCGACCTCGCCGAACACGTCCACGACGCGCTGTCCGGCGTCGCGGATCTGGAAGTCCCGCAACGTCCGGACCTGTCCACCGTGATCTTCCGCTGCCGACCCACCGATGGCAGCCGGGCTGCCGCCGAGCGGGCCGACGAGGCGAGCCGCCGGCTACTGGAACGGATCAACCGCCACCGACGCATCGTGCTCTCCAGCACCGTCGTCGACGGCCGCTACACCCTGCGCGTCTGCGTCGTCTCCCACCGCACCCACCACGACCGCATCGCCGAGGGACTGGACATCATCATGTCCGAAACCGACGGCCTCAGCGCCGCACAGCCCCATCGGCACAACACCGTGCAGTCGGTCGATGCGGACACCTAGTCGGGGTCGCTCGGGACCACCTCTGGTTCGGTGTGCTCCACCGTGATGTGCCAGCCGCCGGCGAGGGCCAGTACCGCTCCGGCGGCGGTCAGCATCGGGGCGATGAACGCCGCGATCACGCCCGCGTTGATCGGGATGTCGAGCACCTTGCGGCCGTCACGTGCCGTTACCACCACCCGGCGGACGTTGCCTTGCCGTACCAGTTCGTTGATCTTGTCGTACAGCGCCTGGACGCCGGTGCCTTCGGCTTCTTTGCCCACGGTTCTCCCCAATTCGCCGCGAGTTTTCGGTCCAGCCTACGCGGGCCCCAAGCGCACGACTCCGCACGCTCGTGCTAGCCTGAGCTGTATGTCTGGTCTCAGATCCGCACTCTCGCGTGCCGGGCTGCGCGTGGAGACCGACGAGTTCGTGTCGCTCGTGGAGGACGCCTCGCGGCGGCTGGCTCCCGTCGACCCGCGGCCCGCCGACTACTTCAGCGCCGACCAGCGCAAGGCGCTCACGGCCGTCGGCCTGGACCTGTCGCCGCAGCGTGCCGGCGAGCGGGACGTGCGGGCGCGGACCGTAGCCCTGCAGGCGGTACTGCGGGACACGGCCCTGACCGTCGCCGGTGTGGCCGAGCGTATCGGAGTGGACACCAGTCGTGTCAGGCACCGGCTCTCCGACGGTCAGCTGGCCGGCTGGAAGGACCGCGGCGGCTGGCGGCTGCCGGTGTGGCAGTTCACCGACGACGACGTGTTACCCGGGCTCGCGACCGTGCTCGCCGCCGTGCCGGAGGACCAGCCCGCGCTGGTGGTGGCTGCGTTCATGACCAGGCCGCAGGCCGCGCTCGGCGATCCGCCCGTCGCCCCGAGGGACTGGTTACTGGCCGGCGGATCCCCGGAGCGCATCGCGTCGCTCATGTCCATGCTGGGGACGCCTGCCTGACGTGTCCCGACTCCCCCTGCCCCCGAGTGCCGCCATCCTGCGCAAGATGCTGCGCGAGCACGAGGACATCCTGGTCGTCCCCACCTCCACCCGCCTCGTGCGCGTGTTCGTCGCCGCCGGAGCGCACCAGCAGCGGTGGAACACCTTCCGCCACACCGGGCCGCTGCCGCACGCCCGGTTCGACCCGCAGCCGCCGTCCCCCAACGGCAAGTTGGGCATCTCGCCCGCGCACGGCGTGCTGTACTTCGGCCTGTCCGTGCGGACGTCCATCGCCGAGGTGTTCCAGGCGTCGTCCGTTGTGGACCGGACCACCCGGCGGCCGCACCTCGCGGTGTTCGCGCCGCAGCGGCCGCTGCGACTGCTGGACCTCACCGGTCTGTGGCCGACCCGTGCCGGTGCGTCACAGGAGATCTCCAGCGGCCCCAAGGACATCACGCAGGCGTGGGCCAGGACCATCCGCGACGCGTTCCCCGACCTCGACGGGCTGTGGTACCGATCGTCGATGGACTCCGGGGACCCGGCCGTGTGCCTGTGGCACCCGCCGGCCGGCGACGCGCTGCCGTTGACGCCGGAAGTGTTGGTACCACTCGACTATCCGGGCCTGGACCTCCCGCTGGCCCGGATCTGCGACTCCCTCAACTACGTACTTACGTAGGGGTACCCCTACCACAATTCGGTGGTTTCCCGGATACACCGGACCTTTCCCCGGCCCTACCGTTAGGACCATTCCCGTGGTGAGAGTCACATCACAGGATAGGGAGAGCACCATGAGCAAGCGGAACAGGCCGAGAGTCTGGCTGGTGGGCAGCAACTCGGAACCGTCCGACCAACCCGCCGTCCGGGACACCCATCTACGTACCTGGGTGCCCGGCGACGACGGGATCTACCACTCATCGGATGGCTGGCACCACGCCACCTGGACCGAGCTGCACTCGCGTTTCGACCTGGTTGAAGTGGCGGCGGCGTAACCCGCTTATCGGGCCTGGTCGGCGGTGTCCTCCGCTGGTTCGGCTGACGCCACTTCCTCGGCGGTCCTGCGGTCGTCGCGGCGGGTCTTCATCAGGCTCGCCACCGCGGTGATGACCAGGACGCCGATGATCACCGACAGGGACAGCGGGATGCCGATCGTCGGGACGTTCAGGTGCTCGCCACCGTTGATGAACGGCAGCGTGTTGGTGTGCAGGGCCTCCAGGACCATCTTCACGCCGATGAAGCCGAGGATCACCGCAAGGCCGATCGACAGGTAGACGAGCCGCTTGAGCAGGCCACCCAACAGGAAGTACAGCTGGCGCAGGCCCATCAGCGCGAAGGCGTTGGCGGAGAAGACCAGGAACGCTTCCTTGGTCAGACCGAAGATGGCGGGGATCGAGTCGACCGCGAACATGAGGTCCGCCGAGCCGATGGCGATCATCACGATGAACAGCGGCGTCGCGAAGCGCTTGCCGTCGATCTTGGTGAAGACCTTCGCCTCGTGGTAGTCGTCGGTGACCGGGAAGAGCTTCCTGGCCCACTTGGTGACGCGGTTCTCCTCGTAGTCCTCGTCGTGGTCGCCGCCGAGGCCGGAGCCGGACAGCTTGATCGCGGTGTAGACGAGGAACGCGCCGAACACGTAGAACACCCAGCTGAACTGGGAGATGGCCGCGGCGCCGACGGCGATGAAGATGCCGCGGAACACCAGGGCCAGCAGGATGCCGACGAGCAGCACCTTGTGCTGGTGAATCGTGGGGACCTTGAAGGCCGCCATGATCACCAGGAAGATGAACAGGTTGTCCACCGAGAGGGAGTACTCGGTGATGTAGCCGGCGAAGAACTCACCGGCCCGTGTCCCACCGGAAAAGATCCAGATGCCGATGCCGAACGCCACGGCGCACGCGATGTAGAACGTGACCCAGCGAGCGGCCTCACCGACGGTGACCTCGTGCGGCTTGCGGTCGACGATCACTAGGTCGACAGCAAGTAGAACCAGGAGACCGCCGATGGTGGCGAGCCAAACCCACACAGGGACAATCATGCAATGAACCTCCGGTTCCACGGCACAGCGACGGCCAAACCGGAGGTCTCTTCCGCAAGTCTTTCGACCGGCCGAGGGCGCCGGGTCTCGCTACCCGAGTCCGTGTTGACGACGCCGCCGCGAAGGAATACTCCCCTCCACCAGGGACTATTGTCCTGGTTGAAGCCTGAGAGCACCAGTCGACCGCGTGTTGTCCTTCGTCACATCAGACAAACGTGACGAAGCGGACAAGACCTTCTCAGTGACTCTCAGGAAACGTCCAATACCTTCTCAGAGTGCCCAGAATTCCACGTCCTAGACCACGCACCGTGGCGACAGCGCTGGTCGTCGTGCTCGCCGCGGCTGGCGGGATCGTCTGGCTGAACAGCGGCGACGACCCGGCCGAGGTCTCGACTCGCGAGCTGACGCTGACCGGCGCCCAGGGCCCGGACGACGAGGCTCCCGTCAAGCTCGACGCCACCCTCTACCTGCCGGAACAGACCCCGGCGCCGGCGGTCATCGTCGCGCACGGGTTCGGCGGGTCCAAGCGGAGCGTGGACGGCGACGCGCGGGAGCTCGCCCAGCGCGGGTTCGTGGCAGTCGCCTACTCCGCGCGCGGTTTCGGGCGCAGCGAGGGGCAGATCGGACTGAACTCGATCCCCTACGAGGTCGCGGACGCGTCGGCGATCGTCGACTGGCTCGGCGAGCAGCCCGAGGTCACCAAGGACGGCGCCGACGACCCGAAGGTCGGCGTGACCGGCGGTTCCTACGGCGGCTCGCTGTCGCTGCTGCTGGCCGGCACGGACAAGCGGGTCGACGCGCTCGCACCGGTGATCACCTACAACGACCTGAGCCAGGCGCTGCTGCCGAACTCGGCGACCACCGACGACACCGAGCCGAGCACCCCGGCGGCCAACGCGTTCGCGGCCGACGGCGTGTTCAAGCGGTCGTGGGCTGGCATCTTCTTCGCCTCCGGGGCTGGTGGCGCCGGGCTCTCCGACCCGACCGCGGACGCCGTCGAGGCCGGTGACGAGGACGACGACATCGACGTGCCGTCAGGCGGCGGCGCCGCGCCAGCCGACGAGACGCCGGCGCAGGGCGCGCAGGATGGCGAGGGCGCCGGGCAGCCCATCAACACGGGCAGCCCGTGCGGCAAGTTCCGCGAGGAGTTCTGCCTCGCCTACGCCGAGGTGGCGACCACCGGGCGGGCCAGCCAGCAGACGATCGACCTGCTGAAGTCGGTGTCCCCGGTCGCGGTCACGGAAAACATCACGCAGCCGACGATGCTGGTGCAGGGTGAGCAGGACACGCTGTTCGGCCTCGACCAGGCCGACGCGAACGCCCGGCAGATCGCCGAGGCGGGCGGCGAGGTCAAGGTCGTCTGGTACACCGGCGGCCACGACGGCGGCCGGCCAGGTCCGGGACTGCGTGCGCAGATCGCCGACTGGTTCGACTTCCACCTGCGTGGCCGCGGCAGCGACCCCGGCCAGGGACTGACCTACGACGTGCAGGGCGCGCTGCGGGTGCAGGGCGCGCCGTCGGTGCGGACGGTGAGCTCGGACGTCTACCCCGGCCTCGCCGGTGACGACGCGGCCGACCGCCGGCAGGTGCGGGTCTACGGACCGGAGCAGACGATCATCAACCCGCCCGGCGGCAACCCGGCCTCGATCAGCAACATGCCCGGCCTCGGCGCGATCATCGGTTCGTCGTCGCGGCTGGCCAACCGGGTGTCGATCGACCTGCCCGGCCAGGCGGCGCGGTTCTCCAGCCGCCCGCTGACCAACCAGCTGCTGATCGCCGGCGCGAGCACCGTCCGGCTGCGGATCGCCGCGGTGCCGAACGCCGCGCCACCCGCGCAGGAGGGCGCGGTCCTGTTCGCGAAGCTGTACGACGTCTCGGGCGACGGCACGCGGCTGCTGCCAGGTTCGGCGGTGTCGCCGTTCCGGATCCCGGCACTGCCCGCGGACGGCAGCCCGGTCGACGTGATGGTGACGCTGCCGGGCATCGTCCGGCCGGTCGAGACCGACCACCGGATCGAGCTGGTGGTCAGCACCACCGACCAGGCGTACGCCACGCCGGCCCAGGCCGCGGCGTACCGGGTGTCGCTCGCGGAGGACGCGGTGGTCGAGGCGCCAGTCGTGTCCGGCACCCGGTCGGGTGGCGGCGTCCCCGCCGGACCGCTGCTCGGCATCGCGGTCGTGCTCGGCATCGTGGTGCTCGCGACCGGGTGGGGCGCGCTCCGCCGGCGGCGGGCCACCGACCTCGACCAGTCGCTGACCGACGTGCCGCTGGTGATCGAAGGGCTGTCGAAGAAGTACCCGGGTGGCGTGACCGCGGTCGACGACCTGTCGTTCCGGGTGGAGGCGGGTCAGGTGCTGGGGCTGCTCGGCCCGAACGGCGCCGGCAAGACCACCTCGCTGCGGATGCTGATGGGCCTGATCCAGCCGACCGGCGGCACGATCAGGGTGTTCGGGCACAAGGTGTACTCAGGTGCGCCGGTGCTGTCCCGGATCGGCTCGTTCGTAGAGGGTGCGGGCTTCCTGCCGCACCTGTCCGGGCAGGCGAACCTGGAGCTGTACTGGGCGGCTACCGGCCGGCCGCCGTCGAAGGCGCACGTGGCGGAGGCGCTGGAGATCGCGGGCCTCGGCAACGCGGTGCACCGGCGGGTGCGGACGTACAGCCAGGGCATGCGGCAGCGGCTCGCGATCGCCCAGGCGATGCTCGGCCTGCCGGACCTGCTGGTACTCGACGAACCGACCAACGGGCTCGACCCGCCCCAGATCCACCAGATGCGTGCGGTGCTGCGGCGGTACGCGGCGACCGGGCGGACCGTGGTGGTGTCCTCGCACCTGCTGGCCGAGGTGGAGCAGACGTGTGACCACGTGGTGGTCATGCACCACGGCAAGCTGGTCGCGGCTGGCCTGGTCGAGGAGATCGTCGGCGGTGGCGGCGAGGCCACGTTCCGGGTGGACCGCCCGGAGGAGGCGGCGACCGTGCTGCGTTCGGTGAACGGCGTCGAGGGCGTGGAGATCGAGGGCAACCAGGTACACGCGGACCTGGACGGCCTCCCCCGCGCCGAGGCACTGGCGAAGCTCGTCGGAGCCGGTGTCGCCGTGGAACAGGCCGGGCCCCGGCGCCGGCTCGAAGACGCATTCCTTGCCTTGGTGGGGGAGAGTTGAGACCCCTTGTGTCAATCTCGAGATCGACTCAGGCCGAGTGCTTCGCAGCCGCACCTCAGGGGAACGTGACGCAAGCCAGCCACAGGTACGTGGCCAAACAGAACCCTCCGTCCGCCAACGTAACCAGCACATTGAATCCCGGGGAGGCGGAACAGGATCATGACCGATGTTCATACCGATGAAGCGGCCATCGACCAGTTGGCCGAGGCCGCCGCGCACGAGGAGCAGGGCGTCCAGGCGGACGGATCGGTCACCGGTTACAAGGCCGGGCGGACGCTGCGGCTGCGGGTCGAGCTGGTTCGCCAGCTGCGGCGCCGCCGGGTGCAGCTCATGCTCGGGTTCCTGGTGCTGCTGCCATGGATCCTGTGGGCCGCGTTCGAGTTCGGCACCGACGGTGACGGCAACCGGTCGGGCGGGTTCGTGGACCTCGCGACCACCTCGGCGCCGAACTTCGTGGTGTTCGTGCTGTTCGCGGTGTCGAGCTTCCTGCTGCCGATGGTCGTGGCGCTGTTCTTCGGCGACACGATCGCCAGCGAGGCGTCGTGGTCGAGCCTGAAGTACCTGCTGGCCATGCCGATCCCGCGGCACCGGCTGATGCGTCAGAAGGCCGTCGCGTCCGGGTTGTTGTCGCTGTTCGCGATCACGCTGCTGCCGGCGATGTCGCTGGGCGTCGGCGTGATCTTCTACGGCGCGGGCGAGGCACTCAGCCCGACCGGCGACGCCATCTCGTTCGGCGACGCGATGCTGGCCCTGCTGTTCACCGTGATCTACCTGGCGATCCACCTGCTGTGGGTCGCGGGGGTGGCGCTGTTCCTGACCGTGTCGACGGACGCACCGCTCGGCGCGGTCGGCGGGACCGTGCTCATCGCGATCCTGTCGTCCATCCTGGACCAGATCACGGCGCTGGAAGGGCTGCGGAACTACCTGCCGACGCACTACGCGTTCGCCTGGGCGGACCTGATCTCGACGGACATCGACTGGTCGAACATGGCGGCGGGCGCCTTCTCGGCGGTGTGTTACGGGGCGATCTTCGGGTTGTTGGCGGCCCGCCGGTTCCGGACCAAGGACATCACGTCGTGAGGATGCGGCGGGCCATGAGCTGAGGTACGACTGGACGCGCACCACCCGCTGCGTCCATTGAGGAGGCGGTCATGGCCCGCCCCGTGCACTTCGAGATCCACGCCACCGATCCCGAGCTGGTCAAGGCGTTCTACGAGAAGGTCTTCGGCTGGAAGTTCGACCGGTGGGGTGAGATCCCCTACTGGGTGATCACCACTGGTGACGGCCCGGGCATCGACGGAGGTCTGACGCCCCGCAGCGGTCCACGGCCAGCTCCCGACGCACCGGTCAGCTCGTTCGTGAACACCATCGGCGTCGACGACCTCGACGCGACGCTCGAGAACATCCTCCGCAACGGCGGCACCATCGCCCTGGAGAAGCAGGCGGTGCCCACGGTCGGGTGGCTCGCCTACTGCAAGGACACCGACGGCAACCTGTTCGGCGTGTTGCAGCCCGACACAGCCGCGGGCTGAAACTCATAGGAACCCGGTCGGCGGCCTATAGTGAAAGGGGTTTCAGCAGCGGCCCTGCTGGGGGGTGCGGTGTGTTCAGATATCACCAACGGTCCGAATCCGCGGAGCCACGGCAGAAGGACGCCGAACTGTCGCCAGAAGTGCGGCGTGTCGTGAAAGCCGCTGAGGAACGCGCGGCCCGCGCCGAGCGGGCAGCACGACCCGTTCCGTGGTGGCTGACGCGACCCGCCGAAACGGTTTCCACCCGGCCCGCCGAACAGGTTTCCACCCAGCCCGCCGAACGGGTTTCCGCTCCGCTCCCGGTCGCCGCTCAGACGCCGGTTTTCGCTCAACCAGAGGTACGGGAGTTTCCCAGGCACCTGGCGCCGATGATGATCGTCAAGTCGCCGCCGCACGCGCGGGTCCGTGCCGTCGGGCTGGGGAAGTTCATGCCGGCGAACACCGTGCACGTCACGTCCGCCAACGCGGTCGTCGCCGGCGACCGGTGCAAGCTGATCGGGGTCGATCACTACCACGTGCACCGGGCGACCGTGAACATCGAGCCGCTGCGGCGCCTTTCCGGTGCGGGTCGAGAGGCGTTGGCCCGGCTGATGGACGATCCCACCGACAGCGGGGCCATCCGCGCGTTCCAGAACGCGCTGGGAACCCGGCCGACGCCGCGGCTCGACGGCGACACCCAGGAGAAACGGCGGATCGCGGCGCGGCACAACGTCTTCGTCAGCCACAGCTCCGGCGTTCAGACCGGCTCGGACTCCACGATGAAGGTGCACACCAACTACGTGGTCGAGGAGACCGTCATCCCGCTCGCCGAGCTGCTCGCCGAGAACGCGCGGCTCGTCACCCGCTTCGCCGAGGCGATGCGAGCGCCCGAGGCCGGCGACGAGATGACGGCGTTCTGCCGGCTGCTGCTCGACGCCGTGGACGAGGTCGACGAGCTGACCAGGCTCGCCCAGGCCACGGACATCACACAGGTCCACGACACGACGCTGTGTTCCTTCTTCGGCATCGCGCACGTCAAGGCGGCGTCGGCCGTGCTGATCGGGCAGGACAACAGGCTGACCGAGAAGCTCGAGATCAACCTGCCCGGGATCGGCCGCCGCGGGCTCCTCGCCGACCTCGCCGACCTGCGTGAGCTGTACGGCTTCGCAGTCCAGGCCTCGAGCGTCGACCCGGTCAAGGCGACGTTCGACGCGGGGCCGATCGTCATTTCGGGGGAATGGCCGGACTGGCTTCCGGACCCGACAGGGTCGCCGATGCCGTCCCCCGAACCCACCGGTCGTCCGCTGCAACTACCGTCAGCCGGCCCGGTGCCTCCTCCTCCTCCGCCGCCGCCGACGGACCCGGACGTGGAACCTCCGCCGCCGCCGCGCCGTCGCCGTCGGCCCGGCGCGTTCCGCTGGCGCGACCTGTGAAACCGAAGCGACGCGGGCGTCTCCTCGTGTCGATCCTCTCGGCGCTGCTTCTCCTCGGCGGTGTCGTCTGGTTCGCCACGCACAACCTCGGCGCGGCCGACCAGGTCGCCAGCGTCGCCAGCTTCCTGGTCGGGCTCACCGGTCTGGTGTGGACGGTCCGGCACTCACGCACGGCACCGGAACCGCCCAGCCGCAACGTCTACGTCCGCGACAGCGTCGTCATGTCGACCGGCGACCACGCCACCAACGAGCTGACCGTCAACGTCGACCAGCGGCCCTCGCTCTGGCGGCGGCGGCGCTAACGGCCCCGGCGGGTGCGCAGGTAGTCGCTGACCACGGCGGCACCCAGGCCGTCCAGGTCGGGAGCCACCACCCGCCCGCCGCTGCGGCGGGCGACCAGGTCGACGAACTTCTTCAGTGACGGGTCGTCGCCCAGCATGAAAACGCTCACCGACGCACCCAGTTTGGCCAGTGCGTCGACCTCCGCGACCGTCTTGCGCAGCGTCCTGGGTTCCGGGGGCCAGGAGAACTCGGCCGTGCCGTCCTGTTCGAGGTGGGCGGTCGGTTCGCCGTCGGTGACCACCAGGACGACCGGCTCGGCGTCCGAGTGTTTGCGCAGGTGGCGGCCGGCCAGCAGCAGGGCGTGATGCAGGTTGGTGCCCTGCTCCCACACACCTTCCATGCCGACCAGTTCGGGCAACTCGACCGTCTGGGCGTGCCGGCCGAACGTGATCAGCTGGAGCGCGTCACCGCGGAAACGGGTCGTGATCAGCTGGTGCAGGGCCAGAGCCGTGCGCTTCATCGGCACCCAGCGACCGTCCTGCACCATCGACCACGACGTGTCCACGCACAGTGCCACCGCGGCCCGGACCCGCTGTTCGGTCTCCACGACCTCGACGTCGACCACGTCCAGGGAGACCGGCCCGGGACCCGAGCGCAACACCGCGTTGCGCACAGTCCTTGACGTGTCCCACGGCGACGTGTCACCGAACTCCCACGGGCGGGTCGAGCCGGTCGGCTCGCCGGACGCGCCCGACAGCGCCGACTCGCGCTGGCCGGCGTTGCGGGCCGCCATCAGGACGTCCTTCAGCGCGGTCTGTCCGAGCCGGCGCAGTGCCTTGGGGGACAACCGAAGCGAGCCGTCCGGGGCGCGTTCCAGCAGGCCCTGGGCGCGGAGCTGCTGCTCCAGCTCCGCGAGCCGCCTGGCGTCGACCCGGCTTTCCTCACCCAGCTGGCGTTCCAGCGCCTCCAGGTCGATGTCCTCCAGGCGGGCGCCCGGATACGACTGGGCGAGCTGCTCCGCCAACGCGTCCAGCTCCGCGAGGTCCGCCATCGCCTGCGCGCCCTCACCCATGCCCAGCGGCTGGTTGCCGCGGAACCGGGCCGACCCGGTCCAGTCCTCCCCCGGCCGCAGCGCACGCAGGTTCGCGTCCAAAGTGGAGATCTGCTGTGCCAGCCGGGGGTCACCGAACGCGGACGCCATCAGCTCGGACAGCTCCGCCCGCTGCTGTTCGGACATCGAGTTCATCATCCGCTGTGCCGCGGCGGCACGGGCGGCCAGCGCGTCGATCAGTTCCTCGGTGTTGCGCGGGTTCTCCGGGAAGAACTCGCCGTGCTGGCGCATGAAGTCCTGGAACTGCTGGGTGGTGTCGTCGCCACGCAGGTGCGCCAGCAGGAGGTCGTTGAGATCCGCCATCATCCGGCGGATCCGCTCGGTGTCCTCCGGCGTCATGTTCTGCAGGGTCTGTTTCATGCCCTGGAACCGGGACTCCATCAGCTCCTGGCCGAGCAGGTTGCGGATCTCCTGGTACTTCTCGCGCGCCTCTTCGGAACGCCAGTCGTACTCGGACAGTTCGCGTACCGCGGCGGCGGTGCCGGAGGGCAGCGCGTCCAGCTGCGCCTCGCGGAAGCGGGCGTCGTCGTCCGGGTCGGGGAACAGCGCCGCCTTCTCCAGACGCAGTGCGTCCTCCAACAGCTGCCGCACCTGCTGCAGCGTGCCGTCCAGGTTGTGCCGACGCTGGATCTCCGACCGCTTCTGCCAGAGCTTCCTGGTCAGCTCGTCCAAGCCGGCCGAGTTCCGCGTTCCGCGCCGGAGCAGCTCCTCCAGCGCGGAACGGGGAGAACGGCCGTCCATGACGTCCCGGCCGATCGCGTCCAGCGCGTCCCGCAGGTCGACCGGCGGCGCGAGCGGATCGGGACCGTCGTAGTACTTGCCGTAGGTAAACTTCACGGCCCGTACACCGTCGTTCCCTCGTCGGAGTCCTTCGCCAGCTTGCGCCGCAGGTACAGCGACTCCAGCGCCAGCTCGATCGCGGCGGCGATCCGGCCGGGGCTGTCGGTCGGGGACACGTCCAGCCGGGACGCGACCTCGTGCAGGATCGGGAGTTCGGGCAGTGCCTCCAGCACCTCGGCGCCGGGCACGCGCTCGCCGGTGGCGACCAGGTGGCCGTCGACGACCGTGTCCACGAGCGGTCGCAGGTCCAGCCCGGCGAACCGGTCCTTCGCGGTCTCGGCGACCGCGCGGCGCAGCAGGTGCACCAGGTGCTCGATCTCCCGGCCCTCCTCGCCGGACTCGAACTCCAGCTTGCCGCGCAGGACGCTCGGCACCGAGTCGAGGTCGACCGGGCGGGCGACCGCCGGGTGCTCGCCGACGATGGCGGAACGACGCAAGGCGGCCGCCGCGATCGTTTCCGCCGCGGCCACCGCGAACCGCGCGGACACGCCGGACCGCTGGTCGATGGCTGACGACTCACGCAGGTTGCGCACGAACCGGGCCAGGATCTCCAGCAGCTCGTCGCCGACCTCCGCGACGAGGTGGGCCTCCTGCCGGATCACCTCCACCTCGGCCGCGACCGTCATCGGGTAGTGCGTGACGACCTCGGCGCCGAAGCGGTCCTTCAGCGGGGTGATGATCCGGCCGCGGTTGGTGTAGTCCTCGGGGTTGGAGGTGGCGACCAGCAACACGTCGAGTGGAAGGCGCAGCGTGTAGCCGCGGACCTGGATGTCCCGCTCCTCCATGACGTTCAGCAACGCCACCTGGATCCGCTCGGCCAGGTCGGGCAGCTCGTTGATGGCCACGATCCCGCGGTGGGCCCGCGGCACGAGTCCGAAGTGGATGGTCTCGGGGTCGCCCAGCGTGCGGCCCTGCGCGACCTTGACGGGGTCGACGTCGCCGATGAGGTCGCCGACGGACGTGTCCGGCGTGGCGAGCTTCTCGGCGTACCGCTCGGAGCGGTGCCGCCACACGACCGGCAGGTCGTCGCCCAGCTCGGCCGCGCGCCGGCGCGACTCGGGGGTGATCGGGTCGAGGGGGTGTTCGCCCAACTCGGCCCCCTCGATCACGGGGGTCCACTCGTCGAGCAGGCCGACCATCGTGCGCAGCAGCCGGGTCTTGCCCTGGCCGCGCTCACCGAGCAGCACCACGTCGTGCCCGGCCAGCAGCGCCCGCTCCAGCTGCGGCAGCACGGTCTTGTCGAACCCGACGATGCCCGGCCACGGGTCGCGCCCCTCGCGCAACGCGGCCAGCAGGTTGTCGCGTATCTCGGTCTTCACGCCGCGCGGGAGGTGCTCGGCCGCACGCAGCTCGCCCGCGGTACGCGGGAGGTTCTCGGGTGGGGTAGGTACAGCGCCTGTCACGATTACAACGTTACGGACGTTTCCCGGCTGAGTCGACGTGGAGTGACTCTAGGTGCTCGGGGAGACCTCTGGCTTGCGGATGCCGAGCAGCACGAGCGACACCGCGCCGAGGAACAACGCGATGTCCGCGACGTTCCCGACGAACCAGCCGTTGTAGTCGATGAAGTCGACCACATGGCCGCGTGCGAAGCCGGGCGCCCGGAACAACCGGTCACCGAGGTGGGTCGTCGCACCACCGAGCAGCAGTGCGAGCCCGATCAACCACCCCTTGGCCTGTGGCCGTGCGACGAGCCACAGCAGCCAGCCCACCGCGACCGCGGCGGCGATCGCGAAGATCCACGTCGCGCCCTCGCCGATCGAGAACGCCGCGCCTGGGTTGTAGAGCAGCCGGAACTGGAGGAAGTCGCCGAGCACCGGGATGGGGTCGCGACCGGTGAGCGTGCGCTCGGCCCAGAACTTGGTGGCCTGGTCGAGCACGACCACGACCACCGCGATGCCCAGCGCGAGCGGCAGCCGGCGTACGGGAGTGGTGTCCATCGGTGGCCAGCGTAGCCGCGGCGGGCTAGGCTCCCTCGCAAGCGTGCTGGGGATCGCGCCGTGACTCGCCGGAAGGCTCGAAGCCACCCCTGGGACACCGAACGCTCTGCCGCACCCGTGCGAGTCCGGGTGACGAGCGAGGTGCCCATGCGAACGCTGCCCGACAACCCCGATCTCGACCACCTGCGACAGCAGGCCAAGGACCTCCTGACCGGCCTGCGTGACACCGACCCCACCACGTCGCTGGCCACCGCGCAGAACCTGCTCGCGCGGCAGCACGGGTTCCGCACGTGGACCGACCTCAAGGCCGAGGTCGACCGGCAACGCGGCGGAGCCGATGTGACCGACCCGGCACTCGCGCGGGCCGTCGCCGACGTGTACAGCCTCGGTGCGGTGACCGGCCCGATGCGGTCGTTGGCCAGGCCCGACGACGCCGGGCGCCAGTGGTCCCTCGAAACCGATCGCGGCCGCTGGGCGGTGCGCACCATGGACACGTGGTGGCCCATCGTCAGCGACGAGGACGACGTGGCGCTCCAGGAGGCCGCCGCCGCGGCCGGTGTGCTCCTCCCAGCCCCGGTGCGTAGCCGGTCGGGCGCCGTCACGGAGTCGGTCGGTGAGCACAGCTGGCGGGTGTACGAGTGGGCGCACTCCGGACCTCCGCTCACGGCACCGGCCGGCTCGGCGGTCACCCGTGAGGTAGGCGGGATCCTCGCCACCTTCACGGGCTGGCGCTGCCGGTGGACCGCGTCAGCCCGTGGCACGACCTGCTCCTGTCCGAGGTGAGCTGGCCGGAACTGGCGGCCAAGGCGGGGACGGAAGGCGCCGACTGGGCCCCCGTCCTGGCCCAACTGGTCCCGTCGCTGGTGGCGCTCGGCACCATCGGCACCGGCGCCCCGGCCGAGAAACCGGTGCTGTCGCACAACAGCCTCGGTCCGGCGAAGGTGCGACGCGGGCGACAAGGCCTCGTCGTCTTCGGGTGGGAACACGCGGGCGGTCAGCCACCGAGCTGGGAACTGGGCGACGCGCTGGTGCACTGGACCGTCGACCCCGGCCGCGGAGTGAACGTGGCCGGGGCCCGCACGCTCGTCGAGGGTTACCACGCGACTGCCGGATCGCTACCCGCGCTCGGCATGGACATGTTCCGCGGCGCCGTCACCAGCCTGGCCAACCACACCGCCGGGCAGATCGAGCTCGCACTGACGGCCCACGACGACGAGGAACGGCGGTACGCGAACCGCAGCGTGCGGCACCTGCTGACGCACCTGCCGACACGAGCCACCCTCGAACAGCTCCTCGACGCCGTGAGCTAGTGCTCGCCGTGCCGGATCTCGTCGCGGGCCTGGCTCAGTTTGATCGACTCGACGGCGTTCAGCGCGATCAGCAGCGCCGAGAGCACGCCGAGGCTCGCGAGGGCGGGCAGGTTCGCGACGAGCGGCACCAGCGCGAGCAGCACGAGGGCCACCGCCAGGCGGTACACCTTGAACGCGCGGTAGCAACTCCACGCGAAACCCACGTGTGCCAGGAGGTACATCGCCGCGCCGCCGTACATGGCCCACAGTGGCGCCCCGTACAGGGCGTCGGACAGTGTGTGGTGCTCGGTGTCGCCGACATAGGTGAGGACCTTCTTGAGGCCCAGTGCCAGCAACACGATGCCCAGCATCATCGGCATGTGGAGGTAGGTGAACCCGGTCCGCGCCATGGCCACCCGCTGGTCGCCCTGGGCTCTCACCAGCGCGTGCTCGCCGTGGAGGGCGGCGGTGTCGAAGTAGGTCCACCACAGGCTCGCCGACACCGCGAGCCCCAGGGTCGCCGCGATGACGATCGGCCACGAGATCGCCAGGTGGGTGACGCCCACGCCGATGGCCACGATCGACTCGCCCAGCGCCACGATCACGATGAGCCCGTGCCGTTCGGCGAAGTGGCGCGCGGAGTTCAGCCGCCAGCCGCGGGCGCCGATGACGAGCGTGCCGCCGTAGTCGGCGACGACCGCGGCACCCCAGAGCAGCAGCTGCGCGGTGCCGGACGTGTGCGCGGCGAACAGGAGCAGCACGGTGCCGCCGACCATCGTGGGTGCGAACCGGCCAACCTGGCGGTGCAGCACCGGGTCGTCGCGGCTGATGATCCAGAACAGCACGAGGTGCGCGGACCGCAGCACGAGGTAGCCGAACGCGAACACGGTCGGGCCGTGCAGGCCGCCGGGGAGGTCGGTGAACGACTCGGGGATGGCGAGCGCCAACAGGAACATGGGCACCATCGCGAAGAGGATGGTGACACGGGCGAGGCCCTCGTCGGCCTTCACCAAATTGGACACCCAGGAGTACCCGACCCAGCACCACCAGACGACGGCCATCAGCAGCGTGCCCCGCAACAGGCCCAGTCCGGTGGGCTCGTCCGCCATCAGTGCCGTGATCTGGGTGAGGGCGAACACGAAAACCAGGTCGAAGAACAGTTCCAGCGTTGTCGCTGAGCTCGCTTCCCGTAGCCTTTCGACCCGTACCCGGGCTGGTTGTGCCATGCGCACAGTCTCGCCCATCGCCGCGCAGACCAGAAAGGACGGCATCCCGATGGCCCTCGAACTGAGGTGGGACCCGGCGCCGTCGGACTGGAACGACGCGCTGCGTGCGGTGTACCCGACCTACCGCTGGGCGCCGTGGTTCGCGCTCGGCCTCGGCGCGCTCGCGATCGTGCTGCTGATCGCCGGCCAGCCGGCCCCGGGCTTCTTCGGACTCGTCGCCGCGATGATCATCGCGGCGATGCCGATGGTGGCCGTGTGGGTCCAGTTCCGCCGCAACCCCGTGGCGGCGGCGACGGTGACGGCGACCGTGGACGAGCAGTCGTTCCGCATGATGACGATCGACGGCACCGCCTACACCGACCTACGCTGGCCGACCCTGGCCGGCTGGGTCGAGACCAAGCACAACTTCGTGCTGCGTACGGGCGGTACCGCGCTGTTCCCGGTGCCCGCCCGCGCATTCACGAAGCAGGAAGACCTCGACGGGTTCCGCGACCTGTTGCGCGCCAAGCTCGGGGAGCCTTCGAGGCGCTAGATCACCTACCCGAAAGCAAGCCGACCATCGTCGCGTAATCTTTCTCGTGTGTCATCCCCCAGCGCGACATTGGCGGTGTGGAGCTCAGCCTGGCTGAGTGGCGCTGCCGCCGCCGACGATGTACTCGACGCCTTGCAGGACTGGGCCGAGCTGCACGAGGTGGTCGCCGCGGACGAGCGGCTCGCGGCCACCCTGGAAATCCCTCTTCGCGGTGAGGCCGGCGGGTCCCCCGCGGTGTTACTCGCCGCGCTGCGCCGGTCCGGCGCGGTCAACGCCGAACTGGTGATGCCGGTGCCCGGCGACGTGCGTGGCCTCGGCGGCGCGAGCCAGTTCGCGTCGGAGGCCCTGCGTGCCGGTGAGGCCGTGGTGCTGAACGGGCTCGGCATCGTGCCGGAGCGGCTCGGCGGCAACGTCGACACCGGCATCATCCGCTGGACGGTGTTCGAGATCGAGCGGACCTCGCCGACCCCGAACGTGCCGCTCGGCGAGGCGGAGCACGAGCTGACCGGCGCCATGCGTGTCGCGGCCGGCATGCTTCTCGAACTCGGCGTCGCCAAGCAGCGCGCCGGCGTCCGCGAGGAGCTGCAGGCCCGCGTCGCGGAACGCACGAAGGCCCGGTGGCCGGCCGGCACGCCGCAGCGCGCGTTGCGGGTGCTACAGCGGGCGGCCGAGGTGTCGGCGATCCTCGAGCTGGCCATGGAGGACGAGCCGGGTGGCGCGTTGTCCGCGTCCGCCGCGCTCAAGCGCGCCGAGGCCCTACGCCCGCTGTTCCACGCCGTCCGCACGGCCCGCTGCGCGGCGGTCGCCGAGGCCGTACGGGCCCTCGACGTGTCTGATGCTCATTGAGCAACGACTGCATGCCGGGATCCGGGACGGCTCCGTCACGGTGATGTTCCGCCGGTGGAAACGCCGGCAGGTCGTCGCGGGCAACACGTACCGGACCGCGGCCGGGCGGGTCGTGGTCGACGAGGTCACCGAGGTCACGCCGTCCCGGATCCGGCGGGCCGACGCGCTCGCCGCCGGGTACCGGTCCGTGGCCGAGGCCGTCGCGGATCTCCGTGGCACACCAGGGGATCCGATCTTCCTGGTGCGCCTGCGTCCGGCGACCGACGAGGATCCGCGTGCGGTGCTGGTCGAGTCGACCGAGCTGTCCACTTCGGACGTCGAGGCGATCACCAACCGGTTGGCGCGGCTCGACCGGGCCAGCTCGCACGGCCCGTGGACACAGGAGACACTCGCGATCATCCAACGTAGACCGGCGGTCCGAGCGGGAGATCTCGCGGAGGAGTTGGGCCGCGAGATGCTCCCGTTCAAAGTGGACGTTCGTAAGCTCAAGAACCTGGGCCTGACACTGAGCTTGGAAGTCGGCTACCGCCTGTCTCCCCGAGGCGAGGCCTACTTACGGCTGAGGTGAGGTTGTTCGCAACACCCGACCGCACAAGCCGCGCCGTTCAATGTGCAGCCCGCCACCGGGAAGTCCGACAGCTTGCGTGCCGGCGCGTCCGCCAGGTGCTCCCGCACCAGCTCCACCACCAGCTCGGCGAACCGTGGGTCGCCGCTCGGGGCGATCGCGCGGCCGAAGCCCATGCCCAGCTCGGCCGCCTTCTCCGCGGCCTCGGTGTCCAGGTCCCACACGACCTCGAGATGGTCGCTCACGAACCCGACCGGGCACAGCACGACCGCCGGAACTCCCTTGGCGTGCAAGGCATCCAGGTGGTCGAGGATGTCCGGCTCCAGCCACGGCACCTGCGGCGGCCCCGACCGGGACTGCCAGACCACGTCATAGTCGGCCACACCAACATCGGCCGCCACGAGCCGGGCGGCCTCCGCGACCTGCCTCGAGTACCAGTGGCCGCCCTCGGCGGGCGGGCCGGACGCGGCGTCGGCGGACACCGGCACCGAGTGCGCCGTGAACACCAGCCGGTACTCCCCCAGCCCTTCCGCCGCCGCGCGCACGGCGTCCGCGAACGCCGAGATGAACAGCGGGTGGTCGAAGAAGTGCCGCAGCTTGGTCAGGTCCGGCGCGCCGTCACCGACGGCTTCGCGGGCCCGCGAGATGTCCTCGTCGTACTGCCGGCACGCCGAGTACCCGCCGTACGCGCTGGTCGGGAACACCAGTGCCGAGCGAACCCCGTCCCTCGCCATCTCGGCGAGCGTGTCCTCGACCATCGGGTGCCAGTTGCGGTTGCCGAAATACACCGGCAGCTCGATGCCCTGCTCCGCCAGCACGGCCTCGACCGCCGACATCGCGGCCCGGTTCAGCGCGTTGATCGGCGACACGCCGCCGAACCCGAGGTAGTGCTGCTCGACCTCGTCGAGCCGCTCGGGTGGCACGCCCCGACCGCGGGTCACGTTCTCCAGGAACGGCCGCACGTCCTCGGGCTTCTCCGGCCCGCCGAACGACAGCCACAGGAGCGCGTCCATGGCTACTGCCCCGTCGCGTGCACGCCGCCGTCGACCATGATCATCGAACCGGTGGTCGCGGGCAGCCAGTCGGACAGCACGGCGCAGATCGACTTCGCGACCGGCGTGGCGTCCTCGGCGTCCCAGCCGAGCGGTGCGCGGTCGCCCCAGCCGTCCTCCAGCTCGTTGAAGCCCGGGATCGACTTGGCGGCCATCGTCTTCACCGGCCCGGCCGACACCAGGTTCACCCGGATGCCCTGCGGTCCGAGGTCACGCGCCAGGTACCGGTTCACCGACTCCAGCGCGGCCTTCGCGACACCCATCCAGTTGTAGGCAGGCCACGCGACCCGCCCGTCGAAGTCCATGCCGACGATCGAGGCGCCCCGGCCGAGCAACGGCAGGCACGCGACGGCGAGCGACTTGAACGAGTACGCCGACACCTCGACCGCGACCGAGACGTCCTCGCGCGGCGCGTCGAGGAACGGCGCGCCGAGGCAGGTCTGCGGGGCGAAACCGATCGAGTGCAGCACGCCGTCGAGCCCGTCCACGTGCTCACGCACCCGGTCCGCGAGCGTGTCCAGGTGCTCGGCGTTCTGCACGTCCAACTCGATCACCGGCGCCGGCTGCGGCAGCCGCTTGGCGATCCGCTCCACGAGGCTCATCCGGCCGAACCCGGTGAGCACCACGGTCGCGCCCTGCTCCTGCGCGACCTTGGCCGCGTGGAACGCGATCGACGCGTCGGTGATCACACCGGTGATGAGCAGGCGTTTTCCCTCGAGCAGACCGGACACGTTGGCCATCCTCCTGATCAGGTTCCTCTGTGGGCGCCAGTCTGTCAGTGCCCCATCCCGAGCCCGCCATCGACCGGTACCACCGCGCCGTTGACGTAGGCGGCGGCATCGGACGCGAGGAACGTCACCACGCCCGCGACCTCGTCGACCTGCCCGTAACGGCCGGCCGGCACGCTCGCGACGATCGACTTCTTGCGCTCCTCGGTCAGCGCGTCGGTCATGTCGGTGGCGATGAAACCGGGCGTGACGACGTTCGCGGTGATGTTGCGGCCGCCCAGCTCACGCGTGATCGAGCGGGCCACGCCGACCAGACCGGCCTTGCTGGCGGCGTAGTTCACCTGGCCGGGGCCGCCGGCCAGGCCGACCACCGACGAGATGAAGATCATCCGGCCCCAGCGGGCCTTGAGCATGGCGCGGGTCGCACGCTTCGCGACCCGGAAGGCACCGGTGAGGTTCGCGTCGAGGACCTTCGTGAACTGCTCCTCGGTCATCCGCATGAGCAGCGTGTCGTCGGTGATGCCGGCGTTGGAGACCAGCACCTCGACCGCGCCCTGATTCTCCTCGACCTCCTTGAACGCCGCGTCGACCTGCTCGGCGTCCGTCACGTCGCAGCGCACCCCGAACAGGTCCTCCGGCGCCGGCTTGCCCCGGTAGGTGACCGCGACCTTGTCACCCTGCGCGGCGAACGCCCTGGCGATCGCCAGCCCGATTCCCCGGTTGCCTCCGGTCACCAGCACTGAACGGCCCACATCAGTCTCCTCGCGCGCACGACTCCATGGCGAGGCCAGGCTATCCGCCGACGACGGCGTCACGCGCGCCGGCCGTCAGGGCAGGCGTTGACCCACCAGCAGCGCGCTGCCGGCCGCGAGCAGCGCCGCGAGCGTGCCGAGCATGAGCCACGGCTTGCTCGCGTCCGCGTCCTTGGTCTCGTAGCCGATCTGCTCACCGAGCGTGTCGTACACCCGGTGCAGTTCGTCGGCGCTGGCGGCCTTGTAGAACTCGCCGCCGGACAGCTCCGCGATCTGCTTCATCGAGTCGTCGTCGACCGGCACCGGCTGGCTCTTGCCGTCGATCGTGACCTCGCCGTCCATGGTGCCGAACGAGATCGTGGAAACCGGGATCTTCGCGTCCCTGGCCTTGCGCGCCGCGGTGAACGCGCCACGCGGGTCGTCGCCGTCGTCCGTCGGGACGGTCTGCTTGCCGTCGGTCATCAGCACGACCCGGGCAGGCGGGGCGCCCTGCGCACCGCCGACGACCTGTGCGAAGCCCTCGATCGACTGCAGCGCCGCGAAGATCGCCTCGCCGGTCGCGGTGGACTCGGCGAGCCGCAGGTTGTCGATGGCCTTCGCCACGCTGGCGCGGTCGGTGGTCGGCGACACCATCACGCTCGCGGTGCCGGCGAAGGAGATGAGTCCCAGGTTGATGCCGGGCGTGAGACCGGTGGCGAAGTCCTTCGCGGCGGTCTGCGCGGCCTTCAACCGGGTCGGGCGCACGTCCGTGGACTCCATCGACAACGACACGTCGATCACGAGCATCACGGTGGCCCGGTTGCGGGGCACCCGCTGCGTGTCGGTGGGCCCCGCCATGGCCGTGGTCAGCAGCATGAGAGAGATCACCAGCACCACGGCCGGTACGTGCCGGATCCAGCCCTGCCGTTTCGGCACGACCTTCTCCAGCAGCTCGAGATTGGTGAACCGCATCGTGCGCCGGTGACGCATGCGCTGCACCACGATGTAGCCGGCGATGATGGCGGCGACACCGATCAGCAGCAGGAACCACCACGGCGCGGTGAAGTTGCGGAAGCTGAGGCCGAACATCAGGCCACCCCTCCTCCGGACCACCGTCGCTTGCGGGCGACGACGAAACGTACGGTGTCGGCGATCCAGTCCGAGTCGGTGCGCAGCACCAGGTGTCCACCGCCGGCACCGCGGACAGCGGACGCGACACCGGCCCGGTGCTCGGCGGCCGCTGCCGCGAACTCCCTGCGCAGCAGTGCCGAGGCGTGCACCTCGCGCTGCCGGCCGGACTCCGGGTCGGCCAGCACGACGGTGCCGACCTCCGGCAGGTCGATGTCCCGCGGGTCGAGTACCTCGATGGCGATCAGCTCATGCCGGGTGGACAGCCCGCGCAGCGGCCGCTGCCAGTCGATCTCGCCGAGGAAGTCGGAGATCACCACGGCTAGACCGCGACGGCGTGGCGGCCTGCGCAGCTGCTCCAGCGCGTCCCGCAGGTCACCCCGGACACCCTCGGGCGCGCGGGGTGTCTCGGCGACCTTGCGGACCAGCCCCCGAGCGTGCGCGAGCCCACCCCTGGCTGGCACGCGGATGGTCTTGTCCCCGGTCGCGATGATCGCGCCGATCCGGTTGCCGCCGCCGCCCGTAAGGTGTGCGACAGCGGCGACCGCGGCCACCACGAGGTCACGCTTCTCACACGCGGCGGTGCCGAAGAACAGGCTCGAGGACAGGTCCACCACGACCCAGGTCTCGAGCTCGCGGTCGGCGACGGTCTCCCGGATGTGCGGCACGGTCGTGCGCGCGGTGACCGCCCAGTCCATGCGACGCACGTCGTCGCCCGGCTGGTAGGTGCGGGCCTCCCCCGGTTCGGAACCCGGCCCGGGCACCAGTCCGAGGTGGTTGCCCTGCAGGAGCCCGTCGAGCCGGCGCCGCACGTCCAACTCGAGCAGCCGGAGACCGTGCTCCATCCGATCACCCTGCAGGATCGGAGGCGCCCAGCCCGGCCGCTCCTTCTCCCTACTCAACTAGCGGCCCACCCCGACTGGCGGCGGCTGCACCCCACCCGACTGCGGGCGGGCGGAGACCTGCGGCAGCGGCACGGTCTGCAGCACGCGGGACACGATGTGGTCGATGGGCACGCCGTCGGCGAGCGCGTCGTAGGACAGCACGAGACGGTGCCGTAGCACGTCCGGCACGACGTCCACGACGTCCTGCGGCAGCACGTAGTCACGGCCGCGGATCAGCGCCAGCGCCCGGGAGGCCGCGACGATGCCGAGGCTCGCGCGCGGCGAGGCGCCGTAGGCCACCCAGCCGGCGACGTCGGCCAGGCCGTGCTCGGCGGGGGTACGGGTCGCGAGCACGACACGCACGGTGTAGTCGACGAGCGCGTGGTGCACGAAGACGCGGGAGGCGACGTCCTGGAGGCGGACCAACTCGGCGGGGCTGAGCACCTGGCTCGGCTCCGGCGGCGTCACGCCCATCCGGTAGACGATCTCGCGCTCCTCCTCCGCGGACGGGTAGTCCACGATGATCTTGAAGAGGAACCGGTCGCGTTGCGCCTCGGGAAGCGGGTAGACACCCTCGTTCTCGATCGGGTTCTGGGTGGCGAGCACGAGGAACGGGTTGGGCATCGGGAAGGTCTGCCCGCCGATGGAGACGTGGCGTTCGGCCATCACCTCGAGCATCGCGGACTGCACCTTGGCCGGCGCGCGGTTGATCTCGTCGGCGAGCACGAAGTTCGCCACGACCGGGCCCAGCTCCACGTCGAACTTCTCGCTGCCCTGCCGGTAGATCCGGGTGCCGAGGATGTCGGCGGGCACCAGGTCCGGGGTGAACTGCACACGCGTGAACGACCCGCCGACGACCTTCGCGAAGGTCTCCACGGCCAGCGTCTTCGCGACCCCCGGAACGCCTTCGAGGAGCAGGTGACCCTTGGACAGCAGACCGACGAGCATGCGCTCGACCAGCCGGTCCTGCCCCACGATGACCCGCTTGACCTCGAACACGGTGCGTTCGAGGAGCTGGGCGTCCCGGGCCGGCGTGCTGACGGGCGCGTCGCTCCCCGATCCATTCACCGACTCCGCCGGCTCGGTCACTGACCAACCTCCTCATGAAGCTGTACTTCTCCGAGTTACAGGCAACCGGACAACCGGTATGACGGCTGTGAACTGTGCTGAATGGCCCCTTTGCCCGGCCCCGCGCAGGCCCGAGACGCACGAGTGTCCCATTCGCTCGAACTGACCGGCGAAAGTTGTCCACAGGCCCCCGCGACCAGGGGTTTTGTCTCTGTCGCTTGGTACGATGGCCTCGGGGTGGCCCCCCGGGTACGGGTGGGGGATGCCTACGCAACCATCTGGGCTGCCTTTCCTTTGCGATTCGATCATCGCGGCGAGAGCGCACGTGTACTGAACGCGGTTCGCGGCGAGCACCGCCACCGGCCTGCTCCCCCGGCGACGATCACCGCGGCGAGCCGAGCGCGTGTGATGATCGGTGCCGTGGTGACCTTGCGTGTTCTCGCGCTCGACGACTGGCCACTGTGGCGGGCGGCCCGGCTGGCGGCGCTCACCGACTCACCCGACGCGTTCACCGTCAGCCTGGCCGACTGGCACGGCGGCGGCGAGGAACAGTGGCTGGCGCGGCTGGCGATGCCGGGTGCCCACAATGTCGTCGCGGTCCGGGATGGCGAGCCGGTCGGGTTGGCTCGCGGCGTCCCCGGCGCGGACGGCTACGAGCTGCGGTCGGTGTGGGTGGCGCCGGTGGTCCGCGGGCTCGGCGTCGGGGGTCGGCTGCTGGCGGACGTCGAGGAGTGGGCGGTACGTGCGGGCGCGCCGGCCCTGCGGCACTGTGCTCACCGCCAACCCGGCCGCGATCACCTTCTACCAGCGGCACGGCTACACCGAGCGAACGGTGACCGCCGATCAGGCCGTGATGGTCAAGCCGTTGGGATAATCCCAGCCATGGCCTACGACCTGGAGCTGGCAGACCGCATCCGCGAGTTGGTCGCGACCGAGCATGGGGTGGACGAGAAGCGGATGTTCGGCGGACTGGCGTTCCTCGTCAACGGGAACATGTCGGTGGCCGCCAGCGGCAAGGGCGGCCTGTTGGTCCGGGTCGGCCCGGAGGACGCCGGCGACCTGGTCGACGACCACGTGCGACCGGCGATCATGGGCGGCCGGGAGATGCGCGGTTGGCTCCGCGTGGACACGACCGCCGTCGACGACAGCCGGTTGAGGGAATGGGTGGACCGCGGCGTCTCCTTCGCACGGTCGTTGCCCGTCAAGACCCGCTGACGCCTTCGGCGAGGGCGTGTGGACCCTCGCGGACCCGGTCGACGCTCATGTGTTCGGAACGGGACGGACCCCACGGTGAGCACACCGAGCGAACTCCGGGTGGAATCACGCGAGGCGGCGCGGGCGCGGGTCAGAGGACCCTGGTCGCGAAGCCGACGATGCCGTCATAGCGGACCGACGTGACCCGCACGTACGCGCCGGAGAACGGCGCCTCCACCATCTTGTTGTCGCCCAGGTAGAGCGCGACGTGGTGGATGCGGCCCTGGGTCGCCCAGAAAAGCATGTCGCCCGGCGCCTTCTGTGACAGCGGCACACGCCGGCCCATGGTCGCCTGGTAGCCGCTGTAGTGCGGCAGGCTCTTCCCGACCGCGGCGAATGCGTAGATCATCAGGCCCGAGCAGTCGAACCCGACCTTGGCGTAGTCGCCGTGCGCGTCCGCCACCCCGCCGTCGCGGATGCCACGGGTCGGACCGTGGGCATTGCCGCCTCCCCACGCGTACGGGACACCGAGTTGCGACAGTGCCCGGTCGATCACGGTCCGCGCGTCACCGGGCGCCGGCAGTGCCACCGCCCCACTGAGCGATGCGTGGTTCTGCGCGGCCTCCTCGGCCTGCTTGATCGCGAGCCAGTCGAGGTAGCGCTGCCGCTGATCCTGTAGGCCGGCGGCGTTCGTCTGCGCGTTCACGAGCTCGGACTCCGCCGCGGTCTTGCGCGCCAGGAGCTGCTGGGTGGCCGCGGCCTGGTTGTTCTGCGCGTGCTGGGCCGCGGCCATCGCGGCGTCGGCGGCCTGCTTGGCGGACAGCGCCGCCGCCTGCTTCTGGTTGGCGAGGTCGAGCGCCTCGCGGGCCGCCGAGTCCAGGTTGGCCTTCTCGGTCCTGGCCACCTCCAGGCCGTCCAGGGCGTCGAGCTGGCTCGAGCCGACGGCCTCCAGGAGCTGCGCCCTGGCCAGCAGGTCGTCGGGGCTCTTCGACCCGAGGAACGCGGACAGCGAGCCGAGGGTCATGCCCTGCTTGTAACTGCCGGCGGCGAACTCGTCGAGTGCTTTGCGGGCGTCCACGATCTCCTGCCCCGCGCTGTCGGCCGCCGCCTTCGCCGCGACCGCGTCCGCCTGGGCCTGCGCCGCCGCGTCCTGGGCGATCTGGAGGTCGACGAGCGCGCGGTTGGCGTCCTCCATCTTCAGCTCGACCTCGGCCTGGAGCTGCGCGAGAAGTGCCTCCGCCTGCGCGACCTCACTGGTGAGCTGCCCGACCCGCGTGGCCTTCGAGTTCGCCTCCGCCTGGCTGCCGCTGAGCTGGTCGTCGCTGGGGTTCGGCGGCGGAGGTGGGGCCGCGACCGCCGTGCCGGCGCCCATACTGGCGGCCAGCAACAACGAAGCCGCGACGATCCGAAGCCCAGTCACGGTGCACACCCCTCCTCGCGCCTTGAGCAGCGGCACAGCGAGGTCACTGTGCCACCGTGATCACCTACCCAAGACTCGTAACGGCAGGTAGTTCCACCGCTGAACCAACATTCACTCTTTCGAGCACAAAGGACCCCATGAGGGTGTCGCTCACCGTCACTACCCCGGGCTGACACCATGGCGCCGTGCTGACCAGACTCGCGACCCGCCCGCACACGCCGATCGGTGTCGCAGGCGCCGCGCTGACCGCGGTGGGGCTGGTGACCGTGGCAGTCGGCACGTTTCTGCCCTGGGTGCGCTCGGGATCCGTGTTGCGGGACAGCTACGAGTCGATCGCGGTCCTCCGGGCGATCAAGGTGCTCGACGGGAGCCCGTTGGTCCTGGTCATCGACGCGTGGACGCTGCTCATCCCGGTCAGCACACTCTGCGTGGTCATCTACGCCGTGGGACTTCGGCGAACTGGCGGAACGATTTCCTCCGTTGTGGCGATAATCAGCGGAACCATCGCGGGGGCGGCGACCGTCGTAAGCGGTGGCGAGGAAGTCCGCCTCGGCATCGCGAGCGCCGGTCCGACGACGACGTTGGTCGGGGCCGTGCTGACCATTGCCGGGGCGGTCGGCATCTTCGTCGGACGGCGCGGAGCAGCGACCGAAAACGCAGGAGGGGAACCGTGAGTTATCCAGGCGGCGGCCAGTGGCAGCCGAACAATCCGAACCAGCCGGGGAGCGGTCCGTTCCCGGCTCAGCCGGGCGGCTACCCCCAGCAGGGCTACGGCCAGCAGCCAGGCGGGTACCCCCAGACCGGCCCGCAGGGCTTTCCGCAGCAGCCCCAGACCGGTCCGCAGGGCTTCCCCCAGGGTTACCCGCAGACCGGCCCGCAAGGTTTTCCGCAGCAGGCCCAGTTCGGCCAGCAGCCGCCGTACGGTGGGCTGCCCGGCTACGGCACCCAGGCCCCGAAGAAGAAGGGCAAGGGCCCGATCATCGGCGCGATCGCCGCGGTGGTCGTGGTCGCGCTCGGAGTCGCCGCGACGATCTTCGCGCTGAACAGCAGCGGCGGCGCTGGCAAGGGCGGCGAGGACAACCCGACGCAGGCGGCGACCAACCTGGTCGACAGCCTCAGCCAGGGTGACGTGCTCGGCGTGCTCGAGAGCCTGACGCCGGCCGAGTCCGCGTTGCTCGTGGACTTCAACGCCAAGACCACGCAGCGCCTCAAGGAGCTGAAGGTCTACAAGGAGGACGCCGACCCGAACAAGCTGCACGGGGCGTCGGTCGAGGCGAAGAACCTGAAGTACGACGAGGCAGGCGCGGAGAAGGTCAACGACCACCTGACCATCACCAAGCTCGTCGGCGGCACCGTGTCACTGCACGCGGACGTCAGCGAGCTCCCGCTCACCGAGGAGTTCATGGAGGCGGCGTTCCCGGACGGCGTGAACTCCGAGCCGGCGGACGAGACGGTCGACATCGCCCAGGTGGTCAGGGAGACCGGAGAGCCGATCCGCATCGCGACCGTGAAGGTCGACGACAAGTGGTACCCGAGCCTCTTCTACACGGTCGCGGACTACGCGCTGATGGAGGCCGACGTGGACTGGCCGTCGAAGCCGATCGCGAACAACGGCGCCGACACCGCCGACGACGCGGTCAAGGAGATGGTGCAGGCCGCGATCAACAGCGACGTCGAGCGGGTGATCGAGCTACTCCCGCCGGACGAGATGGGCGCACTGCACGACGCCGGCCCCGCGCTGCTGGAGCAGCTGGGCTCCCCGTCCCCGTCGCAGGTGGAGGTCACCAAGCTGGACACCGAGTCGACCGAGGCGGAGACCGGCGGCCAGCGGGTCATGCTGAAGGAGGTCGAGGTCAAGGTCGACGGCCAGACCTACCGAGTGGCCAAGGACGGCGACTGCTACCTGGCCGAGGGCGAGGGCGACTCGCAGCAGATCTGCGCCGACGATCTCGCCACCGAGATGGCCGGCAGCGGGGCGAACCCGGAGCTCCAGCAGGCGATGTCCCACCTGGCGTCCGGTCTGCTCAAGAACACCGGTGTGGTCGCCACCGAGGTGGACGGCAAGTGGTACGTCAGCCCGCTTCGCACCTACATGGAGCTGGGCCTGACCGCCCTGTCCGACCTGACCCCGGAGGACGTGATCGCCCTGGTGTCGGCGAGCTGAGTTCCCCGGTACGTCGCGGCCCGGCACCCCTTTCGCGGGGTGCCGGGCCGTTTCACGTTCAGCCTCGTCAGATCTCGAGGAACTCCAGCCTGTTCCCGTGCGGATCATCCGTGTGGAAGCGGCGGCGGCCGGGGACCTCCGCCGGGTCCGCCCAGCGCACCTCGTGGCCCGCGGCCGTCACCGCGGCGGCCGTCGCGTCCACGTCGACCACGAACGCCGGGTGCGCCTTCTTCGCCGGACGGAAGTCCTCCTCGATGCCGACGTGCAGCTCGCCGGCCGGGCCGCCCCTGCCCGGCACCTGGAACCAGCAGCCCCCTTTCGCCGCGAGCAGCGGTGGCTTCACCAGCTCCGGCCAGCCCAGCACTCCTGTGTAGAACGCCCGTAGCCGATCTTCACTGCCCGCCGGAGCCGCGATCTGTACGTGGTGCAGCATGGTGCCGACCCTCCCTTGGCTTCGAATACAGGACAAGCGTACTGTTTGTGTCGAGAGACGAGGACAAGTTGGAACGAGCCGGCTCGACAACGTCACCCAAGGCCCGAGCTACCGCCGGCAAGGTTTCACGTTGTCCTCGGTAGTTCCCGAACAGACACCACAGGCCCAATGGAGTTGGACGTGACCGCACCAGAAAGCAAGGACACCTTCGGCGCCCGCCAGGCACTGACCGTCGGCGATGACTCACACGAGGTGTTCCGGCTCGATGCCGTGAAGGGATCGGAACGTCTCCCCTACAGCCTGAAGATCCTGCTGGAGAATCTGCTACGCACGGAGGACGGCGCGAACATCACCGCCGACCACGTCAACGCGCTCGCGAACTGGGACCCGGCCGCCGAGCCGTCGACGGAGATCCAGTTCACGCCGGGTCGCGTGGTGATGCAGGACTTCACCGGCGTGCCGTGCGTGGTGGACCTCGCGACCATGCGGGAGGCGGTGACCGCGCTGGGCGGTGACCCGGCGAAGGTGAACCCGCTCGCGCCTGCCGAGCTGGTCATCGACCACTCGGTGATCGCCGACATCTTCGGGCGTCCGGACGCGTTCGAGCGCAACGTGGACCTGGAGTACGAGCGCAACAAGGAGCGCTACCAGTTCCTGCGGTGGGGGCAGAGCGCGTTCGACGAGTTCAAGGTCGTGCCGCCGGGCACCGGCATCGTGCACCAGGTGAACATCGAGCACCTGGCGCGTGTGGTGATGACGCGTGGTGGCCAGGCCTACCCGGACACGCTGGTCGGCACCGACAGCCACACCACGATGGTCAACGGCCTCGGCGTCCTCGGCTGGGGCGTCGGCGGCATCGAGGCCGAGGCCGCGATGCTCGGCCAGCCGGTGTCGATGCTCATCCCGCGGGTGGTCGGCTTCAAGCTGGAGGGCGAGTTGCCGGCCGGCGCGACGGCCACCGACCTGGTGCTGACGATCACCGAGATGCTGCGTGACCACGGCGTGGTCGGCAAGTTCGTCGAGTTCTACGGCGCGGGCGTCTCGGCCGTGCCGCTCGCGAACCGCGCCACGATCGGCAACATGAGCCCCGAGTTCGGCTCGACCTGCGCGATCTTCCCGATCGACGGCGAGACCGTCGAGTACCTGAAGTTCACCGGCCGGTCCGCCGCGCAGGTCGCCCTGGTTGAGGCGTATGCCAAGGAGCAGGGCCTGTGGCACGACCCGGCAGCCGAGCCCGCCTTCTCCGAGACGCTGACGCTCGACCTGTCCACTGTGGTCCCGTCGATCGCGGGCCCGAAGCGGCCGCAGGACCGGATCGCCCTGACCGACGCCAAGCCCGCGTTCCGGTCGGCGCTCGGTTCGTACACTTCGGACGCCCCGCAGTCCCCCGTGGACGAGGCGGTCGAAGAGTCGTTCCCGGCTTCCGACTCTCCCGCGTACTCCGGCAGCGGCAACGGTGACGGCAAGCCCGCGCACTTCACCGCGGCCGAGGGCGCGGAGGGCCGGCCTTCGAAGCCGACCGCCGTCTCCTTGGACGGCGCAACGTTCGAGCTGGACCACGGCGCCGTCGCGATCGCGGCGATCACGTCCTGCACCAACACGTCGAACCCGTCGGTGATGATCGGCGCGGCGCTGCTGGCGAAGAAGGCCGTGGAGAAGGGCCTGTCCCGCAAGCCGTGGGTGAAGACGACGCTGGCGCCGGGTTCGAAGGTGGTCATGGACTACTACGAGCGCGCCGGCCTGCTGCCGTACCTGGAGAAGCTGGGCTTCCACCTGGTCGGCTACGGCTGCACCACCTGCATCGGCAACTCGGGCCCGCTGCAGGACGAGATCTCCGCGGCGGTCAACGAGGCCGACCTCGCCGTGGTGTCGGTGCTGTCCGGCAACCGCAACTTCGAGGGCCGGATCAACCCGGACATCAAGATGAACTACCTGGCGTCCCCTCCGCTGGTGGTGGCGTACGCGCTGGCCGGTTCGATGGACAAGGACATCACGACCGAGCCACTCGGTACCGGCACCGACGGCCAGCCGGTGTACCTGTCGGACATCTGGCCGTCGCCGCAGGAGGTCCAGGACGTCGTGGCGTCGGCGATCTCCTCGGAGATGTTCACGAACGACTACGCGGACGTGTTCGCCGGCGACGAGCGCTGGCAGTCGCTGCCGACGCCGTCCGGCAACACCTTCGAGTGGGACGCCGAGTCGACGTACGTGCGCAAGCCCCCGTACTTCGAGGGCATGGCGCCGGCACCCGCCCCGGTCACGGACATCGCGGGCGCCCGCGTGCTCGCCCTGCTCGGCGACTCGGTGACGACGGACCACATCTCCCCGGCCGGCGCCATCAAGCAGGACTCCCCCGCCGGGAAGTACCTGACCGAGCACGGCGTGGAGCGCAAGGACTTCAACTCGTACGGCTCGCGCCGCGGCAACCACGAGGTGATGATCCGCGGCACGTTCGCGAACATCCGCCTACGCAACCTGCTTCTCGACGACGTCCAGGGCGGCTTCACCCGCAACTTCCTGGCGGCCGACGCCCCACAGACGACGATCTACGACGCGTCGGTGGCCTACGCGGATGCCGGCGTGCCGCTGGTCGTCCTGGCCGGCAAGGAGTACGGCTCGGGTTCGTCTCGTGACTGGGCCGCCAAGGGCACCTCCCTTCTGGGTGTTCGTGTGGTCATCGCGGAGAGCTTCGAACGGATCCACCGCTCGAACCTCATCGGCATGGGCGTGCTGCCGCTGCAGTTCCCGCAGGGCGAGTCGGCGTCGTCACTGGGCCTCGACGGCACGGAGACGTACGCCGTCGAAGGCGTGACGGCCCTCAACGACGGCGAAACCCCACGCACGGTCAAGGTCACGGCAACCCGCGCGGACGGCACCACGAAGGAGTTCGACGCGGTCGTCCGCATCGACACCCCGGGTGAGGCCGACTACTACCGCAACGGCGGCATCATGCAGTACGTGCTGCGCAAGATGGTCAACAGCTGACAGTTTCTCCTTTCCAGTGCCGGCGGCCGACTCTCGGCCGCCGGCACTCGTTTTCCAGCGGTCGCGCGGGCGGGGCCGCCCGTGCTGCTGGGCCCCGAGGGTGCCTTGGGAACTGAAGGCGACGTGACGTCTCGAAGGGCACCCTCGAGACATCGGCCCCCCGCGCCCACGGACACGGCACCGCCGGATGGCGGGGCCGCCGGTTGCGAAAGGTCCGCTGTGCGAAACGGATGTCAGTTGGAAGGGGGTTACCCGATTTGGGAAGGCCCCGTTTGAGACCTGGTTCAGGGAAGACCGGGTCGGGACAGGACCGGATGGGGAGAGGACAGCCGGCTCGGGGGTGGCGAATCGAGATGTGGCCCCCGTTCGGGCCGAAGGCGCTGGTCGTGGAGAGCGCTCGGCAACGTGAGGTGCCGCACCGATCTGGATGGTGCGCAAGCCGGTTGGCTAGCGAACCCTGCTGGCAGCCACTTGCCAACCGGGAACCACGCCTTGGCGGCAGCCCAACCGACGGCCCCTTCCAACCGGCAGCCCTGTACCCAACCCACGCCCCATTCCAACCGGCAGCCCCCCCAACCCACGCCCCATTCCAACCGGCAGCCCCTCCCCAACCTGTCGTCTGCCACCGTTGTGGGACCACCGCGTCGCCAGTCCTGGGACCACCGACAGTTGGCGATTCACCGAGAGAACATGTTCCAGATCCACATAGCGGATCGATCACGACGACGGCAACCGAACGTCCGGAAATGCCGATGTGTGGAAGTTGGGCAATAGCATGTGGTCGATGGCCCCCGTCTGAGCTGTCTGGCGGTGAGGGGTTGGCCGGCTCGCCGGCCAGCGGGTCGGCTCGCCCGCCCACGCCGGGTGCGGGCGGGGGCCAGAAGGTTTCCGGTGTCAGCCGGTGAGGCCGGCGTCGTGGGCGAGTAGGGCGACCTGGGTACGGTTGTTGAGATCGAGTTTGGTGAGTATGCGGGAAATGTGGGCTTTCACGGTGGCCACGCTCATGAACAGCTCGCCCGCGATCTCGGCGTTGGACTTGCCGCGCCCGACGGCGATGGCGACCTCGCGTTCGCGTTGGCTGAGCTGATCCAGCGCGGTGGTGGCGTGCCGTTGCCGGGCGGCGGCGCCGGTGTCGCTGAGGTGGGCGATGAGCTGTCGGGTCACGGTCGGCGACAGGATGGGTTCGCTGGCTGCGACCCGCGATATCGCGCGCAGGATCTCGGCGGGTGGGGTGTGTTTGAGCAGGAAGCCGCTGGCCCCGGCGCGTAGCGCGCGCAGGACGTGCTCGTCGGCGTCGTAGGTGGTCAGGACGATGACCTCGGGTGGGTTGGGTCGGGCACGCAGCTGTTCGGTGGCGGCGAGGCCGTCGAGGGTGGGCATGCGGATGTCCATCAGCACCACGTCCGGGGCGTAGGCGTCGACGGCGGCGGCTACTTCGCTTCCGTCGCCGGCCTCGCCCACCACGGTCAGGTCGGGTGAGCCGCCGATGACCATCGCCAGGCCGGCCCGCACGAGCGGGTCGTCGTCGACGACGAGGACCCGCACCGCTGCGTTCACGTTGGGCTCCTTCTCTCTGCTCAGCCGGGCCACGGACCGACTCTGGCCGCGATCAGAGGGTAGGCCACGGTAGCCAGGCCCAGAGTCGGAACTCACCGGCCGGGGTGGGTCCGTGTTCGAGGCGTCCGCCGGCGAGGGCGGCCCGTTCGGTGAGCCCGATGAGGCCGATACCGGCGCCGGGAATCGCGGTACCACCGCCGGTGCCCATCGGGCACGGGTTGCGGATCTCGACGGTTACGCCGTCGCCCGGGGTTGCCCGGACGGTGACGGCCACCTCGCCGTCGGGGGCGTGCTTGCGGGCGTTGGTCAGCCCTTCCTGCACGATCCGGTACGCGCTGCGCCCCACGCCAGCCGGTACGGTCGAAAGCGCGTCGGTCTGCCAGTCGAGCCGTACCGGCATCCCGGCGCGCCGCGATTGGTCGACGAGGTCGGGGAGGTCGGCCAGAGTGGGCTGCGGCCGTTCTGGCGTCTCGTCGGACCGGTCGACACCGGCGCGGAGGACGCCGATCACCTCCCGAAGGTCCTCTAGCGCCTGGTAGGCACTGTCGCGGACCACCCCGGCGGCACGGGCGACCTCCTCGGGCGCGGCGTCGGGGCGTAGCTCCAGCGCCCCGGCGTGCAGGCTCAGCAGGGACAGGCGGTGGGCGAGCGCGTCGTGCATCTCCCGGGCGATCCGGTTGCGTTCGCCCTGGCGGGCTTCGGCGACGCGCAGTTCCTGTTCGGCCTCGACCCGCCCAGCCCGCTCCCGCAGCGACTGGCGTCGGGCCCGTACAAACATGCCCCAGGCGAGCACCGCGACGCCGAAGACGACGCCCAGCACGATCTCCGACGGGGACCCGACTGGGACGTCGGGCCGAACCAGCAGCTGCAGGAACGGTACGAGCGCGCACCCAGCCGCGATCAGGGCGACCACCGCGAAGCGCCGGTGCACCGCGACGGTGAACAGCGCGATGAGCGCCGCGCCCCCGGCGGACGTCGCGTAGACGCTGACCAGACCCGCGGCCACGGCGAGGCCGACCGGCCAGCGCCGGCGCAGCCACACCGCCAGACTGCACAGGCCGCCGAGGACGAGGTCGACGGTGAGCGGGCCCGGCGCGATGTGCTGCGCGCGGCTGTCGGCCAGGGTCTGCACCACCACGCCAGCGGCCAGCAGGAAACAGGTGGCGTCGACCACCCTGCCGCGGACCGTGCGCTCGGCCGGGCGTACCGGATCGTGGTCAGCATCGCTGATCACGCCCGCCGGTAGCGGGCTCCGATCCTGAGGGTCCGCCGCGGCCATCATGATCAAAGGGTACGGCCGGGTCGGGCCCACGGCATCCGACCAAAGTCGAACCCGAGGTGTAGACCTTCGGCCCGCCGCCATCGACCTCGGCTCGTAGCGGCGCATGCGGCCGCTCCATCAATCTTGTTCCGCATAACCGGAACGGACGGCCCAACAAAACCTCCGAAACGGCATTCCGACCATTCCTGCGCCAACGAATGGCGCGGACAACCCGCCATCCGACTGAACCGAAGGAGTAGGAGATGAGATCACCGCAGAACACCGCCGCCACGCCAGCCCGCAGTTGGTTCGTTCGAGGCCGGCTCGTCGGCGCCGCGGCGATCGTGTTCGTGGTGTCGGTGGTGATGGAGAACGCGGTGTTGGCGGTAACGGGCGCGCCGACCTTCGACGCTCCGATCGACGAAGTGCTGGCCTACTACGCGGCCAACCGCGACTCGGTCGCGATCGCGTCCGGTCTGGTGGCCCTGTACCTGCCGCTGCTGCTCGTGTTCGTGACGGGCCTGCACGGCCTCGTGGAGCGGCGCGGCGGAGCGGGCACCGACTGGTCGCGCCTCGCCTTGGCCGCTGGCGCGACGCTGTCGGCCATCTTCGTGCTTGTCAACGTCTTGCAGATCGGGCTCGCGCTTTCCACCGGCGGGCTCGCCGAGCCGACGCCCGCGTTCGGGCTCGTCTGGCAGATTCACGCAGCGGCGTTCGCGCTGGCGCTGCCGATGCTCGGCACCACCTGCATCGGCTCGGCCCTCGCCGCGCACGCGAGCGGGTTGACTCCGGCTTGGCAGCGCCTGCTGGGCATGGTGGGCGGGAGCCTGCTGCTCGCTGCGGGGCTGGGCAACCTCGCGATCGCCGACGGCTCGCCGCTGATCTTCGTCGGGCTCCTAGGGTTCGCCGCCTGGCTCGTCTGGCTGCTCGCGACCGGCGTGCGTCTCGTCCGGTCGTGACCGAGATGAGGGCGGCGCCGAGGTCGCGCACGCGGGCGAGCACTCCGTGGAGGGCCGCCTGGTCGAGTCCTGGGCTGCGTAGCGTGGTGGTGCCGTCGTTCTCGTGGTGCATGGTCAGGCCGGAATCCCAGTCGTACCAATGGTTGTCGAGGTGTCCCTCCAGCGGGAGCTCGTAGCCGGGGACCCCATCGCCCGGCGTGATCCGGCCGGTCATGGCAGTGGCACCTGGACCGGCGCCGCGGGGGTACCACGGCGGGCCGCTCGCGGATCTGCCGCTCGGCGACCGCGAGGTTGATCGCCCAGGCGGCACCCTCATCCCCAACAGCGGACGCGGCGGCCCGCTGCTCGGGCCCCTCGGTCGGATCGTCACAGCGCGCGTGCAGTCCGGGATCACCCGTCAGCAGCTGAAGCCTTTCAAGTCGGTCGGGAAGCGCCAGGACCTCCTCACCCTGGCCGACCTCCTCGCGACCGGGCAGGTCACGCCGGTCATCGACCGCACCCACCCCCTCGACGAAGCAGCCGACGCCCTCCGCTACGTCGGGACCGGCCACACCCGAGGGAAGGACGTGGTCACCGCCTGACGACCGGACCGACGAGAACCACCCAACCTGTGCGTACGCACGCCCAGACCTACCGCCACTCCGGCGGACGGACCGCTCCTCTCGGAGGAAGAACCGATGACCATCCGAACGAACACCCCGAACCTGCTCGACAACCCGCCGGCCCCCGTGCAAGCCAAACTTGCCGCCGCATGGACCAGCATCATGTTCCTCTACATCTACGTCGACTACTTCCACCTCTACAAGCCCGGCGCCATCGACGAAATCCGGGGTGGCGTCATCTTTGAGTTCGACATCAGCCCGACGTTGTTGACCATTTTCCTCGCGATCGTGGCGATCCCGGCCCTGATGGTGATGCTCTCCATGACGCTGCCCGTCCAGGCGAACCGCGCCACGAACCTCGTCGTCGCATTGCTCTACATCCCCCTCTCGGTGTTCAACGCGGTAGGGGAATCCTGGGCCTGGGCCTCCTTCTACGGCCTCTCCATCGGAATCGAGGTGCTGCTCCTGGCCTTCATCCTGCGCTCCGCCTGGAAATGGCCTCGAACCCCCGCCGTCCCAGCCGCTCCCGCGACGACCGACCTTCGACAGTAGGTACCGGTGTAAGTCCTACGGCGTGAAGCCCGCCGCCGCGGAACTGATCGGAAAGCCTGGCGTTCGCGCGCTTCCACTACCGAGGCCGCCCGGTCCCTCGAACCCAACGAAACATCCTCATCTGCCGCTTATCGGTCGTTCTGGGACGCGGCGCTCGCCAATCGACAGTGCGAGAACCTGTTCCACTTCTGCACTGCTGTCGGTGGCCCCATGACTGGCGACGTGGTGGTCCCACAGCCGCGGCAAGCGACACCAACCCACGGCCCCCACCCCCGGGCCCCACCCCGCGGCCCCCCGGCGGCGGCCCCCACCCCGCGGCCCCGACCGCCGATCCCAACCAGCGAAAGCGTCAACGGTTGGCAGCGGCGGACGCCTCCTCTCGGCTTACTCGTAGCAGCAGAGACACCCACGTGCGGTACGGGCGCCACACCTCGGCGATCTCCCGTAGTTCGGACTTGGTCGTCGCCGGGTAGTGGCGGCGCATTTCCTCGTGCAGGCGGGTTTCCGACTCGGGGAAGCCGTCCGGGTGGGCGGCGCCTCTCAGGAGGATCAGTTCTGCTGAGAAGTCGCCTATGCCTGGTAGCTCTTTCAGGCGCGCCAGCGCGTCCGCGATCGGTACCGAGCGCAGGTTCGCCGCGTTCAGGTGGCCTGCTTCCGCTGCCTCGGCTATTGCCTTCAGTCGGTTGCTCTTCAGTTCGCTGACCATCGGTACTCGTGGTTGTGCGCGTAGGACCGCCGGGGGCGGGAATGTTGGCAGCGTGACGCCGTGCACGTCCACCGATTCGCCCAGTTGCACCGACAGTTGGCGTTTGATCGACGCGGCCTGTGTCATGCGGATGCGGTGGCCGATGATCGCGAAGCACGCGGCCTCGTACGGGGAGTGGAACGCCACCGGGCGCAGGCCCGGGTAGCGGCGTTGCAGTTCGCCCACCACCGGGTCGCGGGCGCCCACTTCGGGGAACCCGCTGCCGTCCACGTCGAGGGACAGGATGCGGCTCACCTCGGCCACCGCGTGGTCTACATCGGACGGTGCGCCGCGGACCGCCACGTGGACGGGACCGCCGGGGATCGATTGTCTCACCAGGACGCCGACCGGGCGCCAGCTTGGTGTGACGGGGAAGGCGAGTCTGAGCTCGCCGTGATGAGCGGCCGCGTCGGCGCGGGCCGCCGGGGCGAAGCCCTCCAGGAAGCGGGCGCTCGCGGTGAGGTCGAAGGGCCCCTGTACGGGGAGGTCAAGCCAGGTCACCTGGTCGATGGTCGTCATGGGGAGGAGTGTGCCGTGGGGGACCGACAGTGAGCCGGGGATGGCCGCACGAATGGGACTTTCGCGCGGAAAGGCCGCGAATCCCGGTCGGCCGACGCCCCACGTGCCGGCCGACCGGGGTTTCGTTCAGCTCGTTCGCGCCGCGGCGGGGAACGGCTGCACGTCCGGGTTGCACACGATGCCCGGGCTCGGGACCTTCAGGTTGATCAGGTAGTCGGCCGCGATCAGGTCGGTGCACGTGCTGTCACCGAGGATGCAGTGGCCGAACGAGTCCACACTGACCAGTCGCGCGTTGCCGAGCTGTCGCGACATGCGCCGCGAGAACTCGTACTGCGTTGCCGGGTCGTAGAAGTTGCCGAACAACAGCACCGGGGTCTCGGTCCGCTTGTTCCATGGGCCGCGGTACGAGTCCGGGTCGCGCACCGGCCAGGTCGGGCAGGCCGCGGGGTCGCCCCACGCGAGGTAGCGGCCGAAGCTCGGCATCTGGCGCTCCCACTTGTCGGCGAGTGCCGGGATGCCCGACGGCCGGTTGTCGAACGGCTTGTCCGAGCAGTTCACCGCGAGGTACGAGTCGTCGCTCGTGTACGGGGTGTCCGGCAGGATGTCGGCCCTGCCCATCTGCGTGCCGGCCTGCAGGGCCACGAACCGCTCGCCGGTCAGCGTGGTGGCCGCGCGGGCCGACGTCGCCGGGTTGATCATTGCCCACAGCTCCTGCAGCAGGTCGGCGAGCTGTGTGAACACCGCCGGGTTGTACAGCGCGCCCGCCACGGTGCCGGTCAGGGTGGCCTCGTCGACGACGAAGTCGTCTGGGTCACCGGGCAGCGTGATCGGGCCGACGTTGCGCAGGTGGTCGCGCAGGGCGTCGTACTTCTCGCGGGCGTCGCCGGTGAACGAGCACGCCGTGCCGACCGCGTCGCACTCGGCCAGGTACGCGTCCAGTGCCAGCTCGAACCCGCCGGTGCGCTGCTTGTCGTATTCGACACCGTTGTGCAGGCGCAGGTTCGGGTCGACGTTGCCGTCCAGGATGATCGCCCTGGCCTTGGTCGGGAAGAGGTTGACGTACGTCGCGCCGAGCAGCGTGCCGTAGGAGAAGCCGACGTAGGTCAGCTTGCTGTCGCCGACCGCCTGGCGCATCACGTCGAGGTCCCGCGCCACGTCCTTGGTCGACATGTGCTCCAGCAGCGGGCCGCCGAAGCGCTTGCAGAACTGGCCGTAGTCCTTGAGGGCCTTGAGAGTCGTCGCCTCGTCCGCCGGGGCCACCGGCAGCGGGTGCATGCGCCCGAAGACCTCGTCGGCGTCCTCCTCGGTGGCGAAGCAGCGCAGCGGGGTGCTGCGTGCGACGCCCCGAGGATCGAAGCCGATCAGGTCGAAGCGGTCCAGCACCTGCGGTTCGAAGATGTTCTTGGCCGACTTCGGCCGCTGGTAGCCGCTGCCGCCTGGACCGCCCGGGTTGAGGAACAGCGAGCCGATCTTCGCGGACGGGTTGTTGGCCGCGCGGCGCATCAGCGCGAGGTTGATCGTGCCGAGGTTCGGCCGGTCGTGGTCGAGCGGCACCGCGTAGTTGGCGCAGCTGTACTGCGGCAGCTCGTTCGCCGGGATGCCGACGAGTTCGCTGGGGTCGCACTGGCCCCAGGTGACCGGGGCCACGGCCTTCGCTGCCACCTGTTCGGGCGCGGCGGTGGCGGCGGTGGGTGCCACCAGACCGATCGCCCCTGTCATGAGAGCCAACACCGCGGTGGCACCACGTCTAACCGAGCGTCTGGTTGTCGAAGACACGACGGACCCTTCTCCCGACCTGGAGCGACTTTTCGTCACTGCACCAGTCGAAAGGGTCACACAAGGTGATGATCTTTAGTATCGGCGATTCGGTGGAACCCGCTGCCTCGTTCGGTCACGTCCGAAAGTAGGGAGATCGTCTGGTGATCGGGTGGACCGGTCACCAGACGATCTACACGCGCGCTACGCCACGGCCCTGGCCAGGGAAACCCCGAAGCGGCCCTGCCGGTCCGTCCACCACTTGGCCAGTTCGAAGCCCGCCTCGGCCAGCTCCGCCGACACCCTGGCTGGGCGGAACTTCGCCGAGATCTCGGTGTGCAGTTCCTCGCCGGCCGCGAAGGGCACCGTGAGATCGAGCTCCCGGATGTGGACCTCCATGTCCCGTGTGGCCCGCAGGTGCATCTCTATCCACTCCTCCTGCTCGTTCCACCGGGCCACGTGGGCGAAGGACGAGGTGTCGAAGTCCGCCGACAGTTCGCGGTTCAGCACGTGCAGCACGTTGCGGTTGAACTCGGCCGTCACGCCCTGCGCGTCGTCGTACGCCGCCACCAGGGTGGCCGGGTCCTTCACCAGGTCGGTTCCCAGCAGTAGCCACTCCCCGACCTGCAGGTTGTCGCGCAGGGCGGTCAGGAACTTGGCTCGTTCCGCCGGCACCAGGTTGCCGATCGTGCCACCGAGGAACGCGACCAGGCGCGGCACGTCGCCGGGCAGCAGCGCCAGGTGCCGGGTGAAGTCGCCGACCACACCGTGGACGGTCGCGGGGGCGTACGCCTCGCGCAGCACGGCCACCGAGGCCGACAGCGCGGCGTCCGACACGTCCAGCGCCACGATCTCCCGCAGACTTGCGTTGCGGCGCAACGCGTCCAGCAGCAGGCGGGTCTTCTCCGACGAGCCGGAGCCCAGCTCCACCAGCGTGTGCGCGCCCGTCAGCGTCGCGATCTCGTCGGCCCGGTCGGCCAGCACCTCCCGTTCTGCCCGGGTCGGGTAGTACTCCGGCAGGCGGGTGATCCGCTCGAACAGCTCACTCCCCCGCGCGTCGTAGAACCACTTGGGCGGCAAGGTTTTCGGCGTCGCCGTCAGTCCGGTCAGGACGTCCGACCGCAGTGCCCTCGCGACGTCGTCCTGGGTCAGATACACGGTCAGGTCCGTCATAGCTCTCCCAGTCGCATCATGTCCACATTGGACGTTGTAGCCGTCACGAGGTGCCCGTCCGGCACCTCCTGCCAGCCCGGATCCTCGTCGTACGGCTCTGAGGCGACCACCACGGCGGCCGGCGACGCACGCACCCACAACGAGTGCGTCCACGCGGTGCCGACGATCGCCGAGCCGTCGGTCAACAGCAGGTTCAGCCGCGAGCCAGGCGCGGCCTCGGCCACCTCGATCACCAGTGACGCCACCGCGTCCCGCGGTTTCTCACCGGATTCGAGGCGAGCCCGCAACAGGGCCCACAGCAACGCGGCGTCCGTCGGCGCGTCCATCAGGAGCAGGTCCGTCACCGGCAGCCGCGCCGCCAGCTCGGCCACCGACGACGGCCAGCCACGCACCAAACCGTTGTGGCTGAACAACCATTGCCCGGTCGCGAAGGGCGCGCACGCGGTCTCCACCACCGGCATCCCGATGGTCGCCGACCGCACCGCGGCGAGCACGGCGCCCGTGAGGACGGAGGACGCCAGCCCCGGCAGCGCCGCGTCGGTCCACATCGGACTGTCGCGGCGCAGCCGCACGGGCTCGTCCTTGCCGAAGGACGGGTCGGATGTCAGCGGATACCAGCCGATGCCATAGCCGTCCGCGTTGACGGTGCCACCGCCGCGCATGTCGCGGGGTGCCCATGACTGCCGCAGTAATGAGTGCGGCGGGGTCAGCAGCAGGTCGGCGAGCCGCACGGGCTCGCCGACGTAAGCCAGATGCCGGCACACGGCTCAGGCCAGCTCCTCGCGCGTGGCGTCCCGGGCGCACCGGAAGCCGGCGAAGATCTGGCGGCGGATCGGGTAGTCCCAGTTGCGGAACGTCGCCCGGCACGCGGCCGGGTCGGTGCCGAAGGAGCCGCCACGCAGCATCTTGTAGTCGCTGCCGAAGAACACCTCCGAGTACTCCCGGTACGGGAACGCCTCGAAACCCGGGTAGCCGTGGAAGTCCGAGTCCAGCCACTCCCACACGTCCCCGATCAGCTGGTGCACGCCCAGCGGCGACGCACCCGCCGGATACGCGCCGACCGGAGCCGGGGACAGGTGCCGCTGGCCCAGGTTCGCGTGGGTGGGACCCGGGTCCTCGTCGCCCCACGGATACCGGCGCGAACGGCCCGTGGCCGGGTCGAAGCGGGCCGCCTTCTCCCACTCCGGCTCGGTCGGCAGTCGCTTGCCGGCCCACGTCGCGTACGCGCGTGCCTCGTGGAAGCACACGTGCACGACCGGTTCGTCCGGCGGGATCGGTTCCACGTGCCCGAAACGGTTGCGCAGGAACCCTTCGCCGTCGCGCACCCAGAACCGCGGCGCGACCAGGTCGGCCTTGACCCGGAAGGCCCAGCCCTCCTCGGTCCACCAGCGGGGGTCGTCGTAGCCGCCGGCGGCGATGAACGCGAGGTACTGCCCGTTGGTCACCGGTGCCGTGTCGATGAAGTACGCGTCCACGTGCACCTGGTGCGCCGGCCGCTCGTTGTCCAGTGCCCATGGCTCGATCGAGGTGCCCATGTCGAACGGCCCGGCCGGCACCAGAACCTCGTCGACCGGCAGCGGCCGGCCGGTAGGCGGTGGTGGGGCGTGCAGCACGGGTGATCCCGAACGCAGCTGGTGCGTGGCCAGCATGGTCTCGTCGTGCTGCTGCTCGTGCTGGACGATCATGCCGAACGCGAACCCGTCCGCCTCCAGCCTGTGGCCCTCCAGCGGGCTGCGTTCCAGGACGTCGAACACCTTGTCCCGCACCTCACGCACGTACCCGCGGGCCTCGACGGGGCCCAGCAGGGGTAACGCGGGCCGGTCGGCGCGCGGGTGCTGGAAGGCGTCGTACAGGTTGTCGATGTCCTCCCGCACCGGCTCGCGGCCGCCGACGTCGCGGACCAGCCAGAGCTCCTCCTGGTTGCCGATGTGCGCGAGGTCCCAGACCAGCGGGGACATCAGCTTCGAGTGCTGCCGCACCAGGTCGTCGTCGTCGACGGCGTCGGTCAGCGCGACGCTCCGGTCCCGGGAACGACGCAGCTGAGTGGCCACGTGTTCGCGCAATGCCTCCGTGCCCGCGTCTGCCGCGGTCATGAACTGCTCCTCACGATGAGTTGGTCGAGGTCGGCGACGATCGCCATGGTCAGATCGGGCGGCAGGCCCATGCTGGGCAGCACGTCGGCGCCGAGCGAGAGCACCCTGGCCGCCGCGGTGGCGATCGCCCGGTCGGCGAGGCCGTCGCGAGCGGCCGGGAGCCACCGGTCGCCGACGGGCAGGCAGGCCTCCAGCACGGCCTCGACCGTGCCCTGGTCCGACATCAGCGCGGCGAGCAGCGCGGTCGGGGTGACCCAGCCGTGGCCCGGCTGCGCGTCGAGGTACCGCACCTCCAGGTATCCGTGCGGCCGCACGGGCGGGAACATCGTGGAGATGTGGTAGTCGAGGTCGTCGGTGGTCGGCGGGCTCGGCAGGCCGCCCGCGACCCATTCGGCGAACGTCAGCCCTCCGGGGGTCTGCCAGCGCTCGCCTTCCCCGCGTACGCACAGAACCGGGGTGTCGAGCACGCGCCGGGCCCACTCGGTGGCCGGATCGTCGACGATCGCGGACGGCATGGATCTCGGCGGGTCGGTGCCGAGCACGGCGCGCATCCTGGCCGACGCCCAGCCGGTGGCCTTCCCGTCGAACGTCGAGGAGTTGGCGAACGCGGCGACCAGTACCGGGCCGAGCGCGCTGACCGCGGCCCATCTGTCCGCGAACGTGTGCGGCTCACCGACATCGAGGCACACCTGTAAGCCGGCTGTGCAGCACATCATCGTGATCCCGTGCGGACCGATGGCCTCGAAGACGTGCTCCATCGCGGCGTAACGCGGGGTGTCGAGAACCCGCACCGGTGATCGGTGCTCGTCGAGGCCGCGATCACCGAGCGCGAGGCCCGATTCGCGGAGCAGCTGGGCGAGGAAGACGTGGTCTTCGGTGACCACTTGGAACAGTTCGGCGAGGGAAGCCTGCGGGAGGGAGGAGATCTCGACCTGCCCACCGGGCTCGACCGTGAGCGCCGAACCGGACGGTAACGGGAGTTGGGGACTGTCCTTTACGAGTGTTCGTGGAGCGTGGGGACCAAGTGCGACGGCCAGATGGGAGGCTTCGAGCCGCCGTCGCGGATCGTCCGTGTGGTGGACGGTCCATTCGAGCTCGACTCCGTGAAGTCTCGGCGGTCCGTGCTTGAAACAGACGGACGCGACATATGCCTCGGCTTCCACACGATCCCGCAGGTAGCGCCGATCGGGGCCTCTGACCTGCGGAGCTTGCAGTGCTGTCATGGTGAACCACACCTCCGTTGTGGACTGAATCCGACGCTACACGCGGGCACTGACAATTTCGTGACGGAAGAAGGAGACCAGGAAGACGTACGTACGGATTGCATCCTCATTCCGGGGCTGCCAGGATCGTTCGGTGCCCCGTGTCAGCCAGGATCATCTCGACGCGCGCCGCCACCAGATCCTCGACGGGGCCCGTGTGTGCTTCGCGCGGTACGGGTACGAGGGCGCGACCGTGCGGCGGCTTGAGGAGGCCACCGGCCTGTCCAGGGGCGCCATCTTCCACCACTTCCGGGACAAGGAGTCGCTGTTCCTCGCGTTGGCGGAGGACGACGCGTTGCGGATGGCCGACGTGGTCGCCAAGCAGGGTCTGGTGCAGGTGATGCGGGACCTGCTCGCCACCAAGGACGGCGCGGACTGGCTGGGCAGCCGGCTCGAGCTGTCGCGGCGGCTCCGCACCGACCCGGAGTTCCGTGAGCGCTGGGCCGAGCGGTCCAGGAACCTGACGCTGGCCACCCGTGCGCGCCTCGTTCGTCAGCGGGAGGCCGGCAACCTGCGGGACGACGTGGACGTCGACGTGCTGACCGCGTACCTGGAGCTGGTGTTGGAGGGCCTGGTCTCCCACCTTGCGATGGGTCTTCCCGCAGACGACCTCGAACCGGTGTTGGACTTGGTGGAGGCTTCCGTTCGGCGCTGAGCGGGCCGCCGGCGTCTGGACTGACGAGCGCGCAGATTCCCTGTGCGAGGAACGAGCCCAGGGAATCTGCGCGCGCAGGAGGGAAGACGTCGGGTCAAGGCCCGCGAACGCCGAGCGGAGCGAGGCCATGCCATTGTCGGTGGTCAGTCCTAGCCTTGGCGCATGGAACTTCTGGAGGCGCACGGCCAGGCGATGGACGTGTTCGACCGTGCCATGCACAAGGTCGGTGCGGCCGACTGGGACTCGCCGACCCCCTGCACCGACTGGACCGTGCGGGACCTGGTGAACCATCTCGTCGTCGAGCAACTGTGGGTGCCGGACATGCTCGCCGGGCGCACGGTCGCGGAGGTGGGCGACAAGTTCGACGGCGACCAGCTCGGCGCCGACCCGCTGCGTACCTGGGCGGACGCGAGCCGGGCGGCCAGGACGGCGTGGCTTCGGCCGGGGGCGGTCGAGCAGACCGTCCACCTCAGCTACGGCAAGGAGAGCGCCGAGGAATACGGCTGGCAGATGACCACCGACCTCGCCGTGCACGGCTGGGACCTCGCCACGGCACTCGGCGCGGACGCGGGCATCCCGGACGAGCTGGCCACGCGACTCCTGGCCTACATCGAGCCGCAGCTGGCCATGTGGTCGGGCTCGTCCATGTTCGCCGACCCGGTGCCGGTTCCCGACGACGCCGAACCACACGCACGGCTGGTCGCTCTACTCGGTCGACAGCCGTAAGCCCACCTCGGGCTTTACACTGGTCACCATCCCTACCTAGACAGGAGTGACCGGTAACCGTGCCCGAAGCACAGTCCCCCAGCGACAGTACCGAGCCGGGAGAGCCCGGCTGCCATACGAGCCCGGTCCTCGGCGGTGACCTCCGATGACCGGACTGCTGCTGGAAATACTCGGCGTCCTCGCCATCCTCGCACTCACCTTCGGCACGGCGATCTTCGTCGCGGCCGAGTTCTCCCTGACCGCCCTGGAACGCAGCCAAGTCGAGAACGAGCTGCGCAAAGCCGGCGACAGCCGCGCCAGGCACGTCCACAAGGCACACACCTCGCTGTCCTTCCAGCTCTCCGGCGCCCAGGTCGGCATCACGATCACCACGCTGACCATGGGTTACCTGGCGGAGCCCATCATCGCCGGCTGGATCGAGCCGCTGCTCGACGCGCTCGGCGTGCCGATCGGCGCGGCGCTGCCGATCGCACTCGCGCTGGCGCTCGTGCTCGCGAACATCATCTCGATGCTGTTCGGCGAGCTGGTGCCGAAGAACATCGCCATCGCGAAGCCGCTCGCCACGGCCCGCGCCGTCGCCGGCACACAGGTCCGGTTCTCGGCCGCGCTGAGCTGGTTCATCAACGCCCTGAACAGCTGGGCGAACTGGCTCGTCCGGCGACTCGGCGTCGAGCCCGCCGACGAGCTGGCCTCGGCGCGGTCGCCGCAGGAGCTCGGCTCACTGGTCCGCACCAGCGCCGCGCACGGCACCATCGACCCCGGCACGGCCACGCTGCTCGACCGGTCGCTGCGCTTCGGCGACCGCTCGGCAGAGGAGCTGATGACCCCACGCGTGCAGGTCGAGTCGCTGCCGGCGGACGCGACCGTGCTCGACCTGGTCGAGCTCTCCCGCCGGACCGGCTACTCCCGGTTTCCCGTGCACGAAGGCGACCTCGACGACGTGCGCGGGGTCGTGCACGTCAAGCAGGCGTTCAGCGTGCCGGCCGACAAGCGCGCGCGGACGCGGATCAGCGACCTGATGCAACCCGTCCAGACAGTGCCGGAGAGCCTGGACGGCGACACGCTGCTCGACCGCCTCCGCGACTCCGGGCTGCAGATGGCGGTGGTCGTCGACGAGTACGGCGGCAGCGCGGGGCTGGTGACCTTGGAGGACCTGGTCGAGGAGATCGTCGGCGACGTGCGGGACGAGCACGACCGGGGCGAGGTCAGCCCGGTACGCCCGCTCGGCCGGGACAGCTGGATGGTGTCGGGGCTGCTGCGTGAGGACGAGGTCGCCGACGCGACCGGCTTCCACATGCCGCCGGGTGACTACGAAACGCTGGCGGGCCTGGTGCTCGCCCGGCTCGGCCGCATCCCGGAGGTCAACGACGAGGTCCAGATCGACGGCTGGCGGATCACGGTGATGGCCATGGACCGGCACCGGGTGGCCGAACTGCGGGTGGCGCGGGTGCCCAACCCCGAGCCCACCGAGGAGCGGTCGGAGGTGGCTGCGCGATGACCGGTGGGGTTGCGATTCTTGTCGCCGTTTTCCTGTTGATACTGAACGCCTTCTTCGTCGGTGCCGAGTTCGCCCTGGTCAGCGCGCGGCGGGACCGGCTGGAGTCGTTGGCGGAGCAGGGCGTGGACCGGGCGCGGATCGTCATGCGCGCCGCCGAGCACACGTCGATGATGATGGCGGGTGCGCAGCTCGGCATCACGCTGTGCACCATCGGTCTCGGCGCGCTCGGCGAGCCGACGGTGGCGCACTTCCTGGAGCTGCTGCTCGGCCCGCTCGACCTGCCCGCGGCGGTGCTGCACGCACTGGCGTTCACGATCGCCCTGGTGTTCGTGTCGATCCTGCACATCGTGCTCGGCGAGATGGTCACCAAGAACATCGCGATCGCCGCGCCGGAGAAGACCGCGGTGTGGCTGACGCCGGTTCTGGTCGGCTGGGTTCGGCTGGTCCGCCCGCTGATCTCGGTGCTCAACGCGTCCGCGAACGGCGTGCTGCGGCTGCTGAAGGTCGAGCCGAAGGACGAGATCGAGAGCGCGCACACGCCGGAGGAACTGGCCAACATGATCGCGGACTCGCGGCGTGAGGGCCTGATCGACCAGGCGGAACACCGGCGGCTCGCGCAGACGCTGTCGTCCACGGAACGCACGGTCGCCGACGTGCTGGTCCCGCTCGACGAGGTCGAGACGGTGCCGCACCCGCCGACCGTCGCGGACATCGAGGAGGCGGTCAACCGGACCGGCTTCTCGCGCTTCCCTGTGCGCATGCCGGGCGGCCGGCTGAATGGGTACCTGCACGTCAAGGACGTCCTGGACTACGCCGACCAGGACCCGGCCACGCCCGTGCCGTTCCACCGGATCCGCGGTCTGCCGGAGATCCCGGCGGACTCACGGCTCGACGAGGCGCTCGCGGCGCTACGCCGGGCCCGCAGCCACGTGGCGAAAGCAGTGGCGGCGGACCGCACGGTCCTCGGCGTCGTGGCGCTGGAGGACCTGGTGGAGGAGTACGTGGGCACTGTAAGAGACAGCACCCACATAGATCCAGAAACGTGACATGGCCTCGCCTCCGCTCGGCGTTCGCAGGCCTTGACCCGGCGTCTTCCCTCCTGCGCGCGCAGATCCCTGGGCTCGTTCCTCGCACAGGGATCTCCGTGCTCGTCAGTCCAGACGCCGGCGGCCCGCTCAACTCCTGGTTCGTTGGGTGACGGCTACCGCGGTGATCACGAGCAGCGCCGCGGCGGCCGTCGCCCACGTGATCTGATTTCCCAGCAGCAGCGCCGACCAGGCCAGCGTCAGCACCGGTTGGAGCAGCTGGAGCTGCGCGATCTTCGCGATGCCTCCCTCCGCGAGGCCTCGGTACCAGGCGTAGAAGCCGGCGAACATGCTGATCGCGCTCACGTACGCCAGACCCAGCCACGCGTTCGCGTCCGGCGCGTGCCAGGGTTCCGCCCACAATACCGTCACCGCTATCGTGAACGGCAGCGACAACAGTAGCGCCCACGAGATGACCTGCCAGCCGCCGAGTTCGCGGGCCAGGACGCCGCCCTCCGTGTAACCCACGGCGGCGCAGCCGACGGCGGCGAGCAGCCACAGGTCCGCCGCCGTGATGTGGCCGGCGCCCTGGATCGCCGTGAAGCCGAGCACGGTCGCCATGCCGAAGGCGCACGCCGCCCAGAACTGCCATCTCGGACGTTCGCCGCCGCGGACCACGGCGAGGGCGGCCGTCGTGGCCGGGAGGAGGCCGACGAGCACGGCACCATGCGCGGACGTGGTGTCCCGCAAGGCAAGTGAGCTGCACAGCGGGAACCCCACCACCACACCGGTAGCGACGAACGCCAACCGCCGCCACTGCGCACCGGTCGGACGGGGCGCCCTGGCGACGAGCAGACATACCGCGCCGAGCAGTGCGGCCGGTACGGCCCTGCCGATGCCAACGGTGACCGGTCCGAACGCCGGCAGCGCGGCCTCCGACGCCGGGAGGGTGAGGCTGAACGCCAGCACCCCCAGGCTTCCCCACACCACTCCCGGCGCGAGTACCACGACCCGCCGTACGGCGATAGCGCTATCATCTACTGACATGTCCAACGATAGCAGTGTCGTTCGGTTGGCGAGCGCGCTGCGACAGCAGGCCGCGACGCTCCAGCCGGGTGACCAGCTGCCACCCAGCCGGGAGATCGTGACCCGCCACGGCGTCAGCCCGGTCACCGTGAGCCGGGCGATCGCGCGACTCACCGCAGAAGGCACCGTGGTCACCGAGCCGGGCCGGGGCACGTTCGTGGCCAGGCGGCACGCACCGGTCGAGGACGTCGGCTGGCAGACGGTCGCGCTCGGCGACGCGCGCGTCGACAGCGGTCACCTGGGCCGGCTGCTCGAGGTGCCACCGCCGGGCACACTGGTGCTGTCGTCCGGCTACCTCGCCGACGACCTTCAGCCGACCCGCTTCCTGGCCACCGCCGCCGCTCGAGCGGCACGCCGACCGGGTGCGTGGGGCAGGGTGCCCCCGGCCGGGCTGTCCGAGCTGCGGGCCGCGTTCGCGGCGACCGCCGGGGTCGACGCCGGGGACGTCACGGTCGTCGCGGGCGGGCAGTCCGGGCTCTCCGCGGCCTTCCGCGCGCTGTCGCCGCCGGGCCAGCCGGTGCTGCTGGAGGCGCCGACCTACATGGGCGCGGTGGCCGCCGCGCAGGCCGCCGACCTGCGGCCGGTGCCGGTGCCGACCGACCACGACGGCCTGCGACCCGACCTGCTGGCCGAGGCGTTCGCCAGGACCGGCGCCGGCCTCGTGTACACGCAGCCGACGTTCGCGAACCCGACCGGAACCGTGCTCGCCGCGAGCCGTCGGCAGGAGGTGCTCGACGTCGTGCGGGCGGCCGGCGCGTTCCTCGTCGAGGACGACTGGGCCCGCCACCTCGCGCTCGACGGGACCGCGCCGCCGCCGCTGCTGCGCGATGACCGCAACGGGCACGTCGTGTACCTGACGTCCCTCACCAAGCCGGTCGCGCCGAGCCTGCGGGTCGGTGCCCTGGTGGCCCGTGGCCCGGCGGCGGGCCGGCTGGCGGCGATCCGCCGGGCCGAGGACCTGTTCATCGCCCGGCCATTGCAGGAGGTGGCGGTCGAACTGTTCGGCTCCCCTGACTGGCCCCGGCATCTGACCGCGCTGCGGGCGGCCCTGCGAGAGCGGCGGGACGCGCTGGTCGCCGCGATCCGCCGCGACCTGCCGAGTGTGGAGATCACCCATGTGCCCGCCGGCGGTCTCCACGTGTGGGTACGGCTGCCGGCCGGCGCCGACGACGTCGAGGTGGCGGACCGTGCGCGACGCCGGGACGTGGTCGTCGAGCCCGGTCGGCCGTACTTCGTCGCCGAGCCGCCGGCTCCGCACCTGCGCCTCACCTACGCCGCGGCGACGCCGGCGGAGCTGACCGAGGCCACGCGCCGACTGGCTCAGGAGATACCGTGAGCGGCGTGCTGCTCGTTTCCGCTGACTGGCAGGCGCAACGGGACGCGCACGTCGCCCGTGTACGGCGCTGGACCGACCCGATGATGGAACGACGGTCTCGTGGCGAGCGGCATCCCGTGCTGGACTTCCTGTTCACGTACTACTCGCACCGCCCGGCCCGCCTCCTGCGGTGGCATCCCGGGCCTGGCGTCGAGTTGACGGACGCCGAGGAATACCTGGCCTGGCCGGCGTATCAGCGGACGGCACACGGGGTTTCCTTGGGACCACTGCCTTCGGCACGGCGAGAGTCGGTGGAGTTCATCCACGGGCTGCTGACCGCCACCGCGTCCCGCACACCCCGCCTCGGCTGCTTCGGGCTGCACGAGTGGGCGATGGTGTATCGGTCGACCGACGTCCGGCACGAGGACTGGCCGCTGCGGCTCGGCACGGCCGGCACGGACGCGGTGGTCGAGTCGCTTCCCGTGCGGTGCACGCACTTCGACGCGTTCCGCTTCTTCTCAGCGGCCGCGCGGCCGCTGAACATGGTGCAGCCGCAGCGCGGAGACCAGCTCACGATGGAGCAGCCGGGTTGCCTGCATGCCGGCATGGACCTGTACAAGTGGGCGTACAAGCTCGACCCGTACTCGCCGTCGTCGCTCGTGGCCGACTGTTTCGAGCTGGCACTGGACATTCGCTCGCTGGACATGCGCGCGAGCCCCTACGATCTCGGTCCGCTCGGCTACGCTCCGGTACGGATCGAGACGGCGGAGGGGCGCGCCCAGTACCGGCGCGAGCAGGCGGCGTTCAGCGAGCGGGCTCAACCGCTGCGCGCCAGGCTGATCGCGCTGTGCGAGACGCTGCTCCACTGAGGAGGCTGGCGTGCGTGCGGTGTTGCTTGTTCTGGTGCTGGTGCTCACCGCCTGCTCGTCCGAGGTGACAGGTGCGCCGGCGAAGGACGACTCACCCGTCGTCGGCCCGGTGACCCTGGTGGTTCCGATCGAGTTGCACCCGGTGCTGGAGAAGCAGGAGCCGTCGGGGACCGCACCGCCGCCGACCGCGTCACCGTCCCCGACCGAGCTGCCGGACCCGAGCGGCGAGGCCCTCACGCTCGCCGAGCCGATCATGACCATAGAACGGCTCGACCGCGCCGAGGTCATGCTGGACCAGTCCCAGCAGTGGGTGCTGTCCCTGGACCTGACCGACGAGGACACCGCCACGTTCGCCGAGTGGACGGCTGACCACGTCGGCGAACGCCTCGCGATGGTGGTCGACGGGGAGATCATCATCGCGCCGGAGATCCAGAGCGCCATCACCGGTGGCGCAGTGCAGATCGCCGGCAACTACACGCAGGACGAGATCCGCGACCTGCTCGACAAGATCACGGGCCGATGAGCACGCGCCTCGACGAGCTTCCGGTGATGGAGTTCGCTTTTCCCGGGCCGCTGCGGGATCGACTGGTCGCCGCCATCCTGTCGGGCGCCAAGACAACGACGTCGGCGCTGCTGCTCCCGGACGAGCCGGTGCCGACCGCCGGGCAGCGGCTCGCGGTGGTCGACTCGGCAGGCCGGCGTGTCGCCGCGATCGAGCTGACCGAGGCACGTGTGGTCCGGCTGGCCGACGTGGACCTGCGCCACGCCCTCGACGAGAGTGAGGGCGACAGGTCGGTCGCCGAGTGGCGGGCCAACCACGAGACGTTCTGGCACAGCCCGGAAGTACGCGCCGAGCTGGGCGAGGACTTCACCGTGGACGACGACACGTTGATCGTCGCGAAGCGGTTCCGCCTCGTGGCTACCCGCTGAGCTTTTCCGTGCCGAACGGGTTGTCGATCACGTAGAGCCAGCGGCCGTCCGTGCCCCGGCGGGCCACGTCGGTTGCCGTGCCGGTGAGGTCTGTCGCTGGCGGCGATCAGCGCGGTGGGCCACGTTGGTGCTGCGCAACCTCATGCACGGATCGAGGACGACCGGCGAGCTGCGGGCCGAGTTGCCCGCGCTGAGCGCCAAGGTCCTCACCGAACGGCTGGTTTCGTTGCGGCGCCAGGGAATCGTGACGCGAGCGAGCGGCCGCTACCAGCTGACCGAACGTGGCTGCTGCGGCCGCTGCTCGCTGAGCTCTACCGGACCGGCGAGGCCCTGCTAGCTCACTGATACGCCTCGATGGGCGGGCAGGAGCACATCAGGTTGCGGTCGCCCTTCGCGCCGTCGATACGGCGGACCGGGGGCCACAGCTTCGGGCCGGTCGCGCCCTCCGGGTACACGGCCTCCTCGCGGCTGTACGGGTGGTCCCACTTGCCCGCGATGGACTCGGCGGTGTGCGGGGCGCCGCGCAGCGGGTTGTCGTCCTTCGGCCAGTCGCCACGCACGACGCGGTCGATCTCGCGGCGGATCGCGATCATGGCTGTGCAGAAGCGATCCAGCTCCGCGAGGTCCTCGCTCTCGGTCGGCTCCACCATCAGCGTGCCGGCCACGGGGAACGACATCGTCGGCGCGTGCAGGCCGTAGTCCGCAAGGCGCTTGGCCACGTCGTCGACCGTGATGCCCGTCGCCTTCGTGATGCCACGCAGGTCCAGGATGCACTCGTGCGCGACGAACCCGCCCTCGCCCGCGTACAGCACCGGGAAGTGCTCGTTCAGCCGCTTCGCCACGTAGTTCGCCGCCGCCACCGCGGTCATGCTCGCCCGGCGCAGGCCGTCGGCGCCCATCATCCTTACGTACGTCCACGAGATCGGCAGGATCGACGCGCTCCCCCACGGTGCCGCGCTGATCGGGCCGACACCGGTCTTGGGGCCCGCCTTCGGCTGCAGCGGGTGGTTCGGCAGGTACGGCGCGAGGTGCGACCGCACACCGATCGGGCCGACGCCGGGACCACCGCCGCCGTGCGGGATGCAGAACGTCTTGTGCAGGTTCAGGTGTGACACGTCGGCGCCGAACTTTCCGAAGCGTGCCAGGCCGATCAGAGCGTTCAGGTTCGCACCGTCCACATAGACCTGACCGCCGGCGTCGTGCACCAGCCCGCACACCGTCCGCACCGTGTCCTCGTACACGCCGTGCGTCGACGGGTACGTGATCATGATCGCGGCGAGGTCGTCCCGGTGTGCGTCCACAGTGGAGCGAAGGTGGTCGACGTCGATGTTTCCCTTGTCGTCACAGCGAACCACGATCACGCGCATGCCGGCCATCGCCGCGCTCGCGGCGTTCGTGCCGTGCGCGCTCGCGGGAATCAGGCAGACGTCACGGGCGCCCTGGTCGTTCGCCCGGTGGTAGGCGCGGATCGCGAGCAGGCCGGCGAGCTCGCCCTGGCTGCCGGCGTTGGGCTGCAGGCTCACCGCGTCGTAGCCGGTGAGCTGTGCGAGCCACTCCTCGAGATCGCTGACGATGCTCAGCAGTCCCGTCGCGTCTGCCGCGGGGGCGAACGGGTGCAGGTTCGCGAACTCCGGCCAGGTGATCGGCTCCATCTCGGCGGTGGCGTTGAGCTTCATGGTGCACGAGCCGAGTGGGATCATGCTCCGGTCGAGCGCGACGTCCTTGTCCGACAACGCACGCAGGTACCGCAGCAGCGCGGTTTCCGAGTGGTGCGTGGCGAAGACGGGGTGTGTGAGGTACTCGGACGTGCGGGCCAACTCGTCGGGGAAAGCGTTTTCCGTGTCGACGTCCAGTGCGTCGACGTCGCCACCCACCCCGAACGACGCCCACAGCAGGCGCACGTGCTCACGCGTGGTGGTCTCGTCGCAGGCGACCGCGACCTGGTCGGGCGACACCCGGCGGACGTTGATGCCGCGGTCGCGCGCGTTGCCGACGACCTCGTCCGCGCGGCCCGGGGTGTTCACGAGCACGGTGTCGAAGAAGTGGTCGTGCACGACGTCGACGCCGCCGTTACGCAGCCCGGCGGCGAACACGGCGGCCATCCGGTGGGCGCGGGTCGCGATGTTCCGCAGACCGTCCGGCCCGTGGTAGACGGCGTACATGGAGGCGACGATGGCGAGCAGCACCTGCGCGGTGCAGATGTTGCTGGTGGCCTTCTCACGGCGGATGTGCTGCTCACGGGTCTGCAGCGCGAGGCGGTAGGCACGGTTGCCGTCCGCGTCGACGCTGACGCCGACCAGCCGGCCAGGCAACTGCCGCTCCAGGCCCTGGCGGACCGCGAGGTAGCCGGCGTGCGGGCCGCCGAAGCCCATGGGCACGCCGAACCGTTGAGTGCTGCCGGCGACGACGTCCGCACCGATCTCACCGGGCGCGCGCAGCAGGGTGAGCGCGAGGATGTCGGCGGCGACGACCACCTGCGCACCGCGCTCGTGAGCCGCAGCGACGAGCACCTCGTGGTCCCGGACCGCGCCAGAGGCGCCAGGGTAGGACAGGAGGATGCCGAAGAACTCGCCGTCGGGCAGGCCGTTCTCGAGGTCGACCACCTCGACGTTGATGCCGAGCGGCTCGGCGCGGGTCTCGATCACCGCGATGGTCTGCGGGAACGTGTCGGCGTCGACGAGGAAGCGGGTGGAGGACGCCTTGCCGGCGCGGCGGACGAGCGTCATGCCCTCGGCGGCGGCCGTCGACTCGTCGAGCATGGAGGCGTTCGCGAGCGGCAGACCGGTCAGGTCGGCGACCATGGTCTGGAAGTTGAGGAGGGCTTCGAGGCGGCCCTGGGAGATCTCCGGCTGGTAAGGCGTGTAGGCGGTGTACCAGGCGGGGCTCTCGAGCACGTTGCGCAGGATCACCGGCGGGGTGACCGTGCCGTAGTAGCCGAGACCGATCATCGAGGTCAGGGGCGTGTTCTTGGCGGCGAGGTCACGCAGCTCGGCCAGCACCTGGGCCTCGGAGGCGGGCGGCGGCAGCTCCAGCTCCACGTCGGTCTCCCGGATCGACTCGGGCACGGCCCGCTCGACCAGCTCGTCCAGGGAGCCGACGCCGATGACGTCCAGCATTCGCGCGAGCTCGTCGGCACGTGGCCCGATGTGCCGGTCGGCGAACGGAGTGCCGTCCTCGAGGGCGGCGAGTGGGATCCGGTCCTGGGTCATGGCGCGCCTCCGGAGCTGTGGGGTGGGCATGCGTGCTTCAGCTGCCCTCCCCCTCTGTCCGTGCACGCTAACGCGTGCGCCTGAGAGCTTCGTCCAGCATCGATGGACTTGCACCTTCGGCGGGCCAGGCCGCTTTCCAGAGGCGTCTCACCCTCGCGGTTCGGGTGCCTGAGAGGTTCCGGGGAGGATTTGCTCCTTCGGCGCCGAGCCAAGGCTCGGACTCTCCCGCGCGGGATCAGCGACTACCGCGCAAGCCTACCGCGCCCACCAACCGGGAGCGCCAAAAGGCGAGCAACGTAACTCCGCGACCACCCCAGGTCACCGCGCGAGTCCAACGCGACCGACTCGCGTGTCCAACACTGCGGACCCGCGAGTTCGACAATCGGAGTCCGGTCTCATTGTCGAACTCACCGGTCCACGACGTTGGACACGCGGGTCCTGGGTGTTGGACTCGCGGGTCAGCCGGCGTTGCGGGCCTTGCGGCGGGCTGTCAGTTCGTCTTCCGGCATCGTTTCCACGATGACGCCGTCCGCACGTTCGGCCGGGAACTCGTGGATCGTGCCGTTGATCTCCTGCATCGCGCCGGACACGGCTATGCCGAACACGCCCTGGCCACCCTGCAGGAGGTCCACGATCTCCTCCGGCGAGGTGCATTCGTAGACCGTGGTGCCGTCCGAGAACAGGGTGATCCTGGCCAGGTCACGGACGCCGCGACGGCGGAGGTGCTCCACCGCCACGCGGATGTTCTGTAGTGATACCCCAGTGTCGAGCAGCCGCTTGACCACCTTCAGGACCAGGATGTCCTTGAACGAGTACAGCCGAGCGGACCCGGAACCGTGGGCGCTGCGGATGGACGGTGCCACCAGCCCGGTTCGCGCCCAGTAGTCCAGCTGGCGGTAGGTGATACCGGCGATCTGACAAGCCGCAGGCCCGCGGTAGCCGACGAGCTCGTCCGGTCCGGACGCGTCCGGAAACAGCTCGCCCTGCTCACCGGTGACGGGACCATCCTCGACCACGCCTGCCTCCAGTCTCCTGCCACGCGAGAGCTGTGTAACCACAAGCTCGTAACACGACGGTAGGTCGGCGGGGGGACAGGGTCAACGCGACGCGCGGACAACGGGTCGCAAACCTAAACCTGTTATGGAGACTTTGTTACCAATCAGGTATCCGCGCCGCGAAAGTCCTCCGGCGAGACACTGTCGAGGAACTCGCGGAACTTCTCGACCTCGTCCTCCTGCTCGTCCGGGATGATCAACCCGGCTTCCTGCAGCACGGAGTCCTCCGCGTGGATGGGGACCCCGACGCGTAAGGCGAGCGCGACTGAGTCGCTCGGCCGGGCGGACACCCGCACGTCACCGTCGAACACCAGCTCGGCGAAGAACGTGCCTTCTCGCAGGTCGGTGATCCGCACCTGTTCGAGCTCCCGTCCCAACGCCCCGATCACGTCCTTCAGCAGGTCGTGCGTGAGCGGCCGAGCCGGCCGCACACCCTGCTGCTCCAGTGCGATGGCCGTGGCCTCCACCGAGCCGATCCAGATCGGGAGGTACCGCTCACCTTCCGTTTCGCGCAGTAGCAAGATCGGCTGATTAGCAGGCAACTCCACCCGCACGCCAACGACCCGCATCTCGCTCATCGGGTTCGCCTCCCTCCACAAGCTCAGCGAGGATGTGCACCCCACGCTTTCGAGGATCGCCTATCGCTGACCTCGACGCTACCCGCCATCCGGATCCGACGCTTGTGTTATCCGGAGACGTTTGAGTGCCGATGCCGTTTCGTGGCGGCGATCCGAACATCAGCCTACTTCTCGCCGATGCCTCGTAACCCCGCCTTCACCAGCAAGGTGTGCAGACCCACGGACAGCGCCGCCAGCTCGCGAACGGTCTCGTCGGCCCCGGATCGTCCCTGCATCGGGGCCACGATCTGCTCGACCAGCCCGACCTCCCGGTCCGCGGCCGCGCGGAAACCCCGTAGGTGCCGGGGTTCGATGCCGAACGCGGCGAGCGCCTTCGCGGTCGCGGCGATCTGGGCCGAGACCGTGTCGTACAGGCCCGCCGCGCCAGGTCTGACCAGTCCGAACTCTTCCAGGTCGGCCAGCAGGGACGCGTCGATGCCCGAGTTGGCGAGCAGCTCCTCCCGCGTCATCCGCCGGATGGGCTGCTCGACGAAGTCCTCGGCGGTCGGCAAACCGCCGTCCCCCACCGCATGCAGCACACGCGGCCGGTCCGCCTCGTCCAGCTGCTCCTTGATCACCTTCAGGGGCAGATAGCGATCGCGTTGGGCGGCCAGGACGAACCGCAGCCGCTCAACGTCCGTCTCGGTGAACTGCCGGTACCCGGAAGCGGTGCGAGCCGGTCTGACCAGCCCTTCCGACTCCAGGAACCTGATCTTGGAGATGGTGACGTCCGGGAACTCCTCGCGAAGCCGGCCGAGCACCACACCGATGCTCAGCCGGTCGCCAGCTGGTCGCCCGGCAGCCGTCACCCCTGCCTCCGCAGTGTTGATCTGGCTCGCTGCCTGTCGCGGTGCCCTAGGACGCGTTGGCGCCGGTGAGGAACACCAGACGGAACTTGCCGATCTGCACCTCGTCGCCGCCCGCGAGCACCGCCGAGTCGACCGGCTCGCGGTTGACGTAGGTGCCGTTGAGGCTGCCGACATCGATCACCACGAACTCGCCGCCCTCACGACGGAACTCCGCGTGGCGACGGGAAACCGTGACGTCGTCGAGGAAGATGTCGCTGTCCGGGTGCCGGCCCGCGCTCGTGGTGTCGCGGTCGAGCAGGAAGCGGGAACCCGCGTTCGGCCCGCGCTTGACGACGAGGAGAGCCGATCCTGCCGGCAGTGCGTCAACACCGGCGACGGAAGGCTCCGGTGCTGGCTGCTCGCTTCCCTCGGTCTCGAGGAAGTCGGCCCGGAAGACGGACGTCCGCTCCGGCGACTGCTCCGGCGGCACGCCGGGCCCGTCGTTGGTGCTCACCTGAGCTCTCCTCCTGCTGGTGCTTGTCCTACCCATGATGCAACCTACCGTGCGCGATCAGCGCCCTAGGAGTTGACTCCCCTGGTCACTCCTTGTCGGTGAGCTCCTGGTAGGCGGCGGCGTCCATCAGCTCGTCGAGCACGCTGAGGTCATCGACGTTGATCTCCACGATCCACCCACCGCCGTAGGGGTCGGAGTTGATGAGCTCCGGGGTGTCGTCGAGCGCGTTGTTCACCGCGACCACCGTGCCCGTGACGGGCGCGAAGATCTCCGAAACGCTCTTGGTGGACTCGACCTCGCCGAGGGGCGATCCGGCTTCCACCGCGGCACCGACCTTGGGCAGCTCAACGAACACGACGTCACCGAGCTGATCCTGTGCGTAGGCGGTGATCCCGACGCGCACCGCACCGCCTTCCGTGGCGGCCACCCACTCGTGCTCTTCGGTGTACTTGAGGTCTTCCGGCGTCAATTGAGTTCCTCCGCGCTCGGGGTTTGGGCGAAGCTTAGAGGGGTCGGGCCACCGACCGCAGTGCCGCTCGGGTCTGCACCACGTAGAGCAGTCCCGACCACACGAACAGCGCGCTGCCCCACACGACGAACGCGTAGGCGACCGGGCGGGCGATCGTGGCGAAGTCCGAGCTGCCCTGGGCGACCAGGAGCAGCGGCATCGCGTACATCAGGTTGAAGGTGGCGGCCTTGCCGATGTAGGTCACCTCCGGCGGGGCGAACCCGGCCCGGCGCAGCACCAGGATGCAGACACCCACCATGATGTCCCGGCCGACCAGGATCAGCGCGAACCACAGCGGGATGATGCCGCGCGCGACGAACGCGACCACGGTGGCGAGCGTGTACAGCCGGTCGGCGGCCGGGTCGAGCACCGCGCCGAGCCGGCTGGCCTGGTTGAGCCACCGGGCGATCTTGCCGTCGGCCCAGTCGGACACGCCGCTGTACACGAGCACGAGGAGTGCCCAGCCGTCTGCCTCGGGGCCGAGCAGCAGCCACAGGAACACCGGAACGAGCGCCAGGCGGATCACGCTCAGCACGTTCGGGATGGTGAGTAACCGGTCGGGTAACACCTCAGGCTGTGATGCCATGCCCCGCAGCGTATTCGCCGGTCAGCGGGTGGCGCGGGTCAGGCTCCAGCCACGGCGGCGCAGGTCCGCGTCGGTGAGCGACCGGGGCCGGCCGCGGTCGTCGAGGCCGACCCAGCGGGCGTCCTCACGCACGAAGGCGTGCCCCTGGCACCACACCACCCGGCCCGGCGCCGTGGGAAGTGGCGCCGGTGTCGTCTTGTCAGTCATGTTCTCGCTGCCTGTGAGTTGATCAGTCCCTCCCACAAGAGCTGTCGGACACCGAGTCCTTTTCGTTATCCGGTCAGAGGACTTGTCCACATCGTGGACGCGACGACGTACCGGAAGGTCTTGGGCAGACGGACGGTGCCGTCCGCGGTGACCTTGCCCGCCACGGCCTCGGCGAACGCCGCACGAACCGGCGCCTCCCCCGCCAGCCGGATGGTCCGCAGGACGTCCTCGCTGCTGAGCATGGCGGTCCACGCCGCGCCAACGGTCGGGTAGGTGGCCGTGCACTGAACGTCGCCGGCACCCCACACGGCCAGCCCGGCGGCACGCAGCGCGCCGTCCAGCCGTTCCTCCGTGCCGGCGATCGGACGCGCGGCGAGCCGGCGCAGGTGGCCCGCGAACTGCTCCGCCCAGCAGCCGGGCGGCCGGGCCCAGTTCCCGACCACGACCGAACCGCCCGGGCGGACCACCCGCACCAGCTCGGTGAGGACGGCCGGACCTCGCGCGGTGACCACGTCGAACGTGCCGTTGTCGAACGGCAGCGCCTCCCCAGCGCCGGCCACCCGTAGGTCCGCCTCCGGCAGCGCCCACCGCGCGATCTCCAGGCGCTCGACGGCCGCGTCCGTGCCGGCGACGAGAGCCCCACGCTGCTCGGCCGCCCGCAGGAACAACCCGACGCCGCAGCCGACGTCGAGCAACCGCTTCCCCGCGAGTGGACCGAGGGCGGTCAGGACGGCGCCGTGCAAGGGCTTGTGCTCCTGCTCGGGTAGTGGCGGCCAGTCCTGCCCTCGGTCCGGTAGCGGACACCTGTCGATCGTTGGGGTGATCATCTCGTGCTCCCCTGCCGGTCTCACCGCGACAATGCTCGCCGAGACCTGCTGGTGCGCACATCGGGCATAGCCTCAGATCCGCCTCACCGTCGCCTTAGGCCGGGCCCATACTGATCGCGTGTCACGACGGGTGTCGGTGCCGGAACTCATCGGCAGGCGAAACGAGTTGACCCTGCTGGCCGGCGCTCTGGCGGACGCGACCGCCGGCACCGGTCGGCTGGTGCTGGTGGAGGGCGACGCGGGCGTCGGCAAGACACGGCTGGTGCAGGAGTTCGTGGACCGGGCCGCCCGGGACGGCGCCACCGTGCTGTCGGGCGGCTGCCCGCAGCTCGAGGCCGACATCCCGTACGCGGCGTTCGACGAGGCACTGCCCGGCTCCTTCTTCGTCGGCACGGGCGATCGTGCGACCGAGTTCCGCCGGGTCGCCGACACGATCGCGAACGCCGGGCACCCGGTCGTGCTGCTGCTGGAGGACCTGCACTGGGCGGACGCGTCGACCCGGGACCTGTTCGTGTTCCTGCAGCGGGCGTTGCGGCACGTGCCGGTGCTGCAGGTCGGCACGCACCGCACGGGCGAGGTCGGCGGCGACCACCCGGTGGCGGGCATGGTGGCCGAACTGGCCCGCCTTCCACACGCCGAGCGGCTGCGGCTCGCGCCGCTGACACCGGTCGAGACGACCGCCCTCGCGCGCGGACTGCTCGGCGTGGAACCCGGCCGGGAGATGGTGCGGGTGCTGCTGTCGCGCGCCGAGGGCAACCCGTTCTTCACCGAGGAGCTGATCGCGGCGTGGCCGGCGCGGGGCGAGGTGCCGCAGACCGTCCGCGAGGTGGTGATCACCCGGCTGGCGCGGCTGACCGAGGGCGCACGGCAGCTGTCGCGGCTCGCGTCGGTGATCGGGCGTACGGTGTCGCACGACCTGCTCGCCGACCTGGCCGAACTCTCCGAAGTGGACATCGGCGGATCGGTCCGTGACCTCGTCCACCACGGACAGCTGGTCACGACCGGTGATGACGGTTACGCGTTCCGGCACGAGCTGATCCGGGAAGCCATCTACGCGGACCTGCTGCCGGGTGAACGACGTGCCGCGCACGCGCGGGTGGCCAAACTGCTCGCCGCGCGCCCGACACCGGTCGCGGAGCTCGCGCACCACTGGGACGCGGCAGGCGAGGTGGACCAGGCGCTGGTGGCGTCGGTGCGGGCCGGTGAGTCGGCTGGCGCGGCGTTCGCCCACGCCGAGGCACACGCGCACTACGAACGGGCCCTGCGGCGGTGGCGGGAAGCGTCGTCGCCGGCGGCGGCGTTGACCGGGTTGGACCTGGACACGCTGCTGGAGCGGGCCGCGGCGGCCGCGAGCATCGCGAGCCGCAACAGACGCGCGGTCGAGCTGACGCAGGAGCGGCTGGCGCTGCTCGATCCGGTCACCTCGCCCGAGAAGGCGGCACTCGCGTACGCGGAGCTGGCGCACCGGGCGTGGGCGTCGGCGGACTGGCCGCTCGCGCGGTCGGCGAACCTGCGTGCACTGGAGCTGATCCCGGCGGACTCGCCGTCCCGCGTGGCGATCATGGCGCACCGGGCGGGCCTCGCGATGCTGTCGTCCCGCCACCGCGACGCGCTGCGTTTCGCCCGTGAGCTGTTACCGGTCGCGTCGGCGGCGGGCGACACGATGTCCTACGCGCGCGGGGTCATGGTGCAGGCGATCTCGTTGATCGGCACCGGGCACGTCCAGGAAGGGCTGTCGTGCATGCGCCAGCACCTCGCGCTCGCCAACGAGACCCGGGTGCCGCGCATGCTCGGCGTCAACTACGCGAACCACCCCGAGGCGCTGGTGTGGGTGGACCGGCCGGAGGAGGCGCTGGCCCTGGCGCGGGAGGGCATCGCGCGGGCGAGCGAGTTCGGCATCGACTTCTACCTGCTGCTGATCGTGGGCAACCAGGTACGGGCGCTCGCTGAGCTGCACCGCTGGGACGAGGCGCTCGACACGACGAACGACCCGGCCGACCAGGGCGCGGACGCGTTCACCCGGCTGCCGGCGGACCTGACACGGGCGGACGTGCACCTGAAGCGGGGCGACCTGGCTGCGGCCGGCGCGTTGCTCGACGCGTCCGCCGCCGTGCTGACCGGCCAGGACGACGTGCAGTTCGGAACCGAGCTGTCGGCGTTGCAGGCACTGTTGGCACTGCGGGAGAGCCGCTGGCAGGACGCGCGTGCCGCGGTGCGTGAGGGGCTGCGGGTGGCACTGTCCGCGGACAACCAGCACCGGGCCGCACGCGTGGTGTCGGTCGGCGTGCGGGTGGAGGCGGACGCGGGACTCCCCGACGGCTTGGCCCGCGCCGACGAGATCCTGGCCGCGGGTTCGGCGTACCTGGCGGCGCTGGAGGCCGATGGTGCGGTGCTTCTGCCGCGAACGCTCCGGTTCCTGACGCTGGCGCGGGCGGAGCGTTCCCGACTGTTGACGCCGTCCCCCGCCGCGTGGGCGTCGGTGGCGGAGATCGCGGCCCACGACCGGCACCTGCTGGGCTACGCACGGTTCCGGCAGGCCGAGGCGCTCCTGCTCTCGCGGGGTTCCCGCCAGCAGGCCGTCACGGCACTGGCGGAGTCGACCGCCATCGCGACAGCGTTGGAGGCGACGCCGCTGGTGTCGGAGGTGCGTGCCTTGGCCGAACGGGCCCGGGTGACCTTGCCGGCGGTGCCGGTAGTGCCGGTCTCGACGGACCCGCACGGCCTCACGGCCCGCGAGGCGGAGGTCCTCGCCCTGGTGGGCCGGGGCCTCACGAACGGGGAGATCGCGGAGGAACTGTTCATCAGCACGAAGACGGCCAGCGTCCACGTGTCGAACATTTTGCGCAAACTGGGCCTGAAGAGCCGAATCCAGGCCGCTGCGGTGGCACAGCGCCGCATCTCCCCCTGACGCGCCCGTCCCTGTGCCCGACAGCCGCGCCGTTGGCCTCCGGCCCCCGGTTTCCAGCGTACGGGCGACCCCCGACAGTCAAGCGGGTGAGAACGGCAACGGGGAACGGTTTCACCCACCGAACCCGAGCGAATGGTCCATTCGTGCGCCAGGGGGTCCCCCGATTTCCACACTA
>NZ_DASUVO010000109.1:0-16381 GCF_036378875.1 Actinophytocola sp. | reverse complement strand
CGCCGGCGTCGGCCAGCCGGGCCGCCTCATCGAGATGGACGCCACGGAGAAGATCTTCTCCAACCCGAGCGAGAAAGCCACGGAGGACTACATCTCCGGCCGCTTCGGCTGATCGGGTGGTCCCCGCATTTCGCAAATCGGAACCTTCCCCGTGGGGCATACGTCACAATAGTGTCCCGGGGTAACCGGGTAGGCACGTGACGGATGGGGGTGGGGCTCATGACCGCCATGGGCGCTGCGATAGGCGCTGCAATGGGCGGCCTTGCCGGCTCGATGAAACAGTTCGCCGAAGCAGCAGCCGGCGGAAAGTTCGCAGTCAGCCCAGAGGGGGGCGACGCATTACTGAAGGCCATCCGCGACATGGCGAGGTGGGTCGACGACAACACCCAACTCGCGAGTTACCTGGCTCGCCAGCAACCCCTGGGTTCCAGCCACGGTGCCGAGGCGATGAAGCCGTACCTGGTGGAGGTCGCCACCGATCAGCAGGGGTTCATGCCCCAGCTCAAGGGTTTCCGCGACACGCTCGCCGACGCGGAGCAGGGCATCATGGCCGCGATGGCCAACTACGACAACACCGACGCGGGCGCTGAACGGACCTTCCGTGCCGAGTAGACCTCAGGTGGTCACCGTCACCGTTGTCGCCCTGCTGGCGTTGCTCGCCGGCTGTTCCCAGCAGATGGAGGGCAGCCCGGCTCCGGGTGACGACTCGTCGAACCCGACCGCGACCACCGAACCGTCCACCGAAGAGACGCCCTCGAGCGAGCCCAGCAGCAAGCCTTCGCTCGCCGACCTCCAACCCTGCGACGTGATCGAAGCCAGTGACCTGGCATCACTCCAGCTCACGAGCGGGAGGGAGGAGAAGGCGGGCGGAGCCAGGGTGTGTCTGTGGCGGCGCGAGGGCGCGACGATCAACGACAGCTACACGGTGTCGCTCGGGCTTCTCAACGACCAGGGGCTTGACGACCTCAACGCCCCGACCATCGAGCCGCTGCCGAAGCTCGGCTCTCACGAAGCGGTCTCGTTCGTCGACTCGCTCGGGACCTGCGGCATCGCCATCGCCGTCGGCGACTCCTCTCGAGCGGAGACCAGCGCGTCCGGCGGTGATCAGCAACAGGCATGCCAGCTGGCAGCTCAGCTGGCCACCTTCTTGGAACGAAGACTGCCCTGAGGGAAGTGTGTCATGGCACCGCGTAACCGGCATGACTCCAGGTCGGGCTACGACCCGACGCAGGACCCGACCAGCGACACCTACTTCGAGCGCCGCAACACGGTGCAAACCGGCGCGGAGACGCACGACGACGTCGCGAACCGCGTCACCACCGAGGACGAGAACAGCTGGTGGCTCCAGCGCTGGCTCTCCAAGTTCACCAGGGACGGCCGGATTCGGGACACCTATGACCAGGACATGAGCGCCCGGGCGCAGAGCCTGGCCAACGGCATTGACACCCGCCAGGGGCCGATCATGCAGTGCTCGAACTACATGGCCGTGCCACACCCTCAGCTCAAGACGATGGTGACCGAAGACGCCATCCCTGCCGAGGTCAGTGAGAGCGGCGACAAGTGGATCACCCTCGGGAACGAGATGGTCAAGTTCCAGAACAACGTTGAGGGCGCGATCAAAGGCAGCACGACCGAATGGCAGGGCAGCGCGGGTGACGCGGCGCGGACCTTCATGGCGGGCATCGGCGACTGGGTCGGAGCGGCTGGGCAGAGCGCGCAGCTTGCCGGTACCCAGATGAACCTGCAGGCGTCCGCGCTGGACGAGGCCAAGCGGAGCATGCCGGAGCCCGTCGAGTTCGATCTTGACGCGGCCAATCGTCAGCTGCAGATGACCAGTGATCCGCTCAACTACACCGCCCAGCTGGGCCTGTTCCAGGCGCAGTACAACCAGTCGCAGGCCGCGCACGAGGAGGCGGCCGGGGTCGTCGGTACGTACGACAGCGGCCTCGCCGGTGCCAGCACGATGCCCGCGTTCGGGCCGCCGCCGACGTTGGCCATGACGAACGTCGGCGAGACCACGATCGCGGACGACAGGATCAGCGAGAACAGCAACGACCGCCTCAACACGAATGCCGACTCGTCCTCCGGGAGCACGGGGAACGGCGGTACGGACGACCCCGGTCCCGGCCCTGTTCCGCCGCCGTCGACGCCCGGTGACCCCGGCGGACCGGGCAACCCCAACCCGAACAACCCGAACGGGCCTGGCTCGCCGGGAAGCCCGAACGTGCCAGGCATCCCGGGCGGCGGCTCGGGCAGCGGCGGATCCGGCACCAGTCCCAGCAGTGACCTGCCCGGACTGCCTGGTCCAGGGCAGTTCCCGACGCCCGGTACGGGTGGCGGCGGTGGTGGCGGTCAGCCTGGACCCAACCCGAACTTCGGTACACCGCTGCCCATCGGCGGGTTGCCCGGCCCCACCGGCGGCGACCTCGATCGCAGCGGCCGAGGGTTCGGCGGTGGGCGCGGGTTCGGGCCCGGTGGCAGCGGATACGGCGGCGGCCCCGGCAGCTCCTACGGGCCAGGGGGATCGGGCGGGTCCGGCCCGGGCAGTGGTCAGGGCAGCGCCCCCGGTCGCGGACCCGGCATGGGTGGTGGGTTCGGGCCTGGTGCGGCTGCGGCCGCCGCCGAGGGTGGCGCGCTTGGGCGTGGGGGCCCAGCCGGTGGCCGTGGGGTCGGTGGCGGCATGATGCCGCCCGGCGGGAGACGTGGCGAGGGCGACGAGGACAGTGAGCACCAGCGCGCGTCGTACCTGGTCGAAGGGGACCCGGACGCGGTGTTCGGCACCGACGAGATGACCGCGCCGCCGGTGATCGGTGAGTGATGGCCGGGTTCAGACTGTCCCTGCCGGAAGTGGACGTCCTGGCACAGACGCTTGACGTCAACGTTCGGCAGTTTCCGTTACAGATCCCGAGTTTCGGCGAGTACCAGCAGGACCGGGTACGGATGGCGCGGGAGGTGTTCCTCGGCCTCGACAGGCGGGGGCTCATCCGGGGCGGCGACCTGGACCCGCAGCTGACGCGTGCGTTGCGGACGCTGTCGGACTACGTGGTCACGGTGGCCGTGATGGGCACCGTCGAGAAGACCAAGAAGCTGTACGCCCGTGCGGCCGCCGCCGGGGAGACCGGCGTGCTCGCGGTCAAGGAGGGCGAGAGCCTTCGGCTCGAGCTGATCCGCCCGACCGCGCTGGCGATCACGCTCGTCGGGCTCCTGCCGCCGATGTCGGCGGGGCCCGGCCAGTCCGTGACCATCACCCAGCCCGGCTCGCGCCAGCATCAGGAGAGCGAGGGCACTCTCCTGGCACCGGTGTACGCGAACCGCACCGCCGGCGAGCAGCAGATGCGGATCGCGGCCGGCTACCTGAGCCGGCCGCGGACGGGCACCGGGATGTTCACCGTCTCCGGCCGGGACCGGCGCATCGGCCGGGAACGCCAGGGCGGCCACGTGACGTGGATCGACACCGACGCCGGCCGCTACCTGGCCGTGGTGCGCCCACCCGGCGACGACGGCCTGGTCCGCAGCACCTTCAGCCCGGCGGACGCGAACCGCATGGCCCAACAGATCGGCGAGCTGATCAGCGCGGTCGCGCCTTAGACGTCCTCGTCGCTGCCGTAGCCCGGCATGCGGCCCGTCACGACGAACACGACCCGCTTCGCCACGGACACCGCGTGGTCGGCGAACCGCTCGTAGAAGCGGCCAAGCAGCGTGACGTCCACGGCCGCCGCGACCCCGTGCGGCCACTGCTTGTCCATGATCACGGAGAACAGGTGGCGGTGGAGGTCGTCCATCTCGTCGTCGGCCTCCTCCATGGAGCGGGCCTGCTCGACGTCCTTGTTCAGGATGACCCGCTCCGCGTCGCGGGCGAGTTCGACGGCGACCCGGCCCATCTCGGAGAAGTACGGCCGGACCTGCTCGGGGAGTACGGGGTTCGGGTGGCGGCGACGCGCGGCCTTGGCCACGTGCAGGGCCAGGTCACCCATGCGCTCCAGGCTCTCCGCCGCGTGGATGGCGGCGAGGACGGTGCGCAGATCGGTCGCGACGGGGGCCTGCAGCGCGAGCAGCGCGTACGCATGTTCCTCGCACGCCGAGCGGGCGTCGTCGATCTTGACGTCGTCGCCGATCACCTGTTCGGCCAGGCCGAGGTCGGCGTCCAGCAACGCCCGGGTGGCAAGCTCCATGGCTGTCGCGGACATGGAGCACATGTCGGCCAGCTCGTCTGCCAGCTGACCGAGTTCGACATGATAGGCCTCACGCATGGCGCCAGCCTACGGCCGAGTGCGCACGCGGACCGCATTCCTACATGAATCCCAGATGAACCGACAGCCACCAACGGGTGCTCTAGGCGCAGGAAACGTCCCCGGCGTTGACCGTCGACAGGTTCTCCGGCAGCTCCGGCGGCGCGGCCCCCTCTGCAGGTGACTGGACCTCGCCGTCGAAGTCGGGGCCGATGACGAGCATGATCGCGCCGGACATCGACGGGTCCTCCACGAGCGTCGCGCCGGGCACGGCCGCCTTGAGCGTCTGCGCCTGCGCCTCGCGGCTCTTGGAGTACCGGATGACGGTCTTGTCGGTGGGTGGCGCCGTGACCACCTGCATGACCTGGAAGCCGTACTCGGCGAGCGAGTCGGCGGTCTCCTTGGCGATGCCGGGGGTGTCGTTGCCGGCGTTCAGCACCTGGATCTTGACCGTTGCCGGGTCGACCGGCCCGGCGGGCTGCGCCTGCGTGAGCCCGGACTGCTGCTTGCCCTGCGCCTGGGCCTGTGTGTTCGAGCCGTCCTGCTTCGGCGGGGTCTCGCCGGGCAACGGGGTGTCCTGGCGGATGGCCTCGAACAACGCGTTGTTGTCCTCGACCCGCAGATCCTCGTTGTTGCGGTCGTTCGAGTAACCGACGGTCGGCACGGTGATGAACGTGACCCGGCCCGCCTCGACGCCCTGCATCGACTGGCCGAGGGTGAACAGCTGCTCGATGCCGATGTTGTCACCGAACGTGGCCTTGGCGAAGGCGTCGACGAAGTCGGTGAGCTTGCCGGGGTCGAGCAGCACCTCGCCGGACATCGCCTTGCGCAGCAGGGAGGACAGGAACCGCTGCTGGCGGATGATGCGGCCGTAGTCGGCGGTCGGGTCGCCCTTGACCTTCCTGGCACGCACGAAGTTCAGCGCCTGGTCACCGGTGAGCTTCACGTTCTTGCCGGCCTCCGGCACGACCATGCCGAGCTCGTCGTCGTCGAGCGGTCGCTCGACGCAGACCTCGACGCCGTCCACGGCCTCGACCATGTCCTTGAAGCCGTGGAAGTCGATGCCGACGAAGTGGTTGATCGCCAGGCCGGACAGCTCCTGGACCACCTTGGTCACACACATGGGACCGCCGACCTGGTAAGCCGTGTTGAGCTTCACCTGTTTGGCCGGCGGCTTCTGTTCACCTGTGTAGTTCCCGGTCTTTGGATCCCATCCCTCGCAGGCCGGCCGGTTAACCTCGAGGTCACGTGGAAAAGAGACAACCACCACGCGTTCACGATTTTTAGGTATATGGGCGACCATCACCGTGTCGGATCTGGCGCCCTGGACCGCGTTCTCGTCCCCGACTCCGTCCTCGGCCGTCGCGCCGGCTCTGGTGTCGGAGCCGACGAGTAAGAAGTTCTCGTCGCCGAGCTGGGCCGACGCGTCCTTGATGGACTTCGAGTCGGGGTCGAGCGCCGAGACCGTCTGCGAGCTGGACTCGACGTAGGACTTGAAGCCCCACAGCACCGCCGTCGACAGGAAGATCAGGGCCGCGATGACGATCGTGAACGCCTTGCCGGCCGACTTGCCCTTGCGCCACCGGCGTTTCCGCTTGGCCTTCTTGGGGTCGTCGTCCTCTTCCTCGTCCCGTGGCTCGAGGTTCGGGATGGCCATGGCCATGGACTGCTGAGCCTCGAGCTCGTCCAGGCGGTCCATCTCGTCGGCCCCGGTCTGCCAGGGCATGAGCTTGCGGCGCTTGGCCTTCTTCTCGCGTTCCTCCGCCTTGATCTCGTCGTGGACCGCGGAGAAGCGGGCGAGGGTGTGGTCGATGCTGCGCCGCTTCTGTACCTCGTCGCCGATGGCCTCCATCTCGGTGGTCATCGAGATGGGGTCGTCGTCGTCACCCCGGCGCGGCGGCGGCAACGGCACGGGCGGCACACCGGTGGACCGGCGCGGCTTGGACTCGGGAAGCTCGGCGCCCGGCTCGTTCCCTGGCCGGCGTGGTTCGTCGACGGGGAAAAGCCCGGACGACTGGCCCGGCTGCGGCGGGACGTCAGTGGGGAACAGTCCGGATGACTGGCCGGGAGGCGGCGGTGCCTCGGAGGGGAACCGGCCGGGCTCCGGCTGCGGCGCCCTCGAACGCAGGGCCCGTCGGCGAGCGGCTCCGTCCGGTCGATTCGGCCCCTGCTCGGCTGGGAAGCCCTCCGCGGTGCGGCGGGGACCGGACGTTTCCCCGACACGCCGGCCACCCGGCTCGGGCGCGAAGCCCTCGTCACCGGGGAAGGCCCGGCGGTTGCCGTTGTGCGGGCCGTCCGCGTCGGGCGCGAAGTCGCCGCCCTGTCGCGGAGCCTCGGCCGGGAAGCCACCGTCAGCGGCGCGCCGGCCGTTGCGCTGACCAGCCGCATCGGGCGGGAAGGCCTCTCCGCCGCGCCGACGGCCTTTCCGCCGGCCGTCCGCCTCCGGCGCGAAGCCGCCCTCGGCGGGGTACGGGAGATGCGTGGACGCCTCGCCCGCCCGGCGGTTGCCGTTGCGGGGGCTCTCCACGTCAGGTGGGAAGGGCAGGTGCGCGGACGCCTCACCGACACGGCGGTTGCCGCGGGTGTTGTCCGCTTCGGGGGCGAAGCCGTTTTCCGGGAACGGGACGTGCGCGGAAGCCTCACCCGCCCGGCGGTTGCCGCGGGGGTTGTCCGCTTCGGGGGCGAAGCCGTTCTCGGGGAACGGGACATGTGCGGAAGCCTCACCCGCCCGGCGGTTGCCGTTGCGTGGGCTGTCCGCGTCCGGTGGGAACGGAAGGCGCGCGGAGGCTTCGCCCGCTCGCCGGCCGCCGTTGCGCGGACCGTCCGTGGGCGCCTCGCCCCGGCGGCCATTGCGTGGGCCGTCCGTGTCCGGCGGGAAAGGCATGTGCGTGGACGCTTCGCCGACGCGTCGGCCGCCGTTACGGGGACCGTCTGCTTCGGGGGCGAAACCGGCGTCCGGGAAGGGGACGTGGGCGGAGGCCTCGCCAGCCCGCCTGCCACTGCGTGGAGCGTCGACGTCTGGTGTGCCGTAGTGAGCGGACGTCTCGCCGGCTCGGCGCCTCGGGCTTGGCCGCGGGGCGTCCGACTCCGGGGCGAAGCCGTTGCGGTCTGGGGCCCGGCGGCGGCCTGCCTCGGGCGCGAGTCCATCGGGCGGCTGGGCGTCGCCGGGGGCGGGCCTGCCGGCGCGACCGTTGCGGCGCCCGATCTCCGGAGCCGATGGGCGTCCGAGGGGCTCGTCGGGGAGGTTGTAGTACGCGGACGTTTCGCCGGGGCGGCGAGGGCGGCTGGCCGGGTCCTCGGTCGGCGCGGCGTACGGGTCCGGCGACTCCTGGGAGAAGCTGTTGCGGAGAGCTTCGCTGGGGATCGTGTAGTACGAGGACGTGCTGCCCGTGGGGCGAGCGGCCTCGTCGCGCGGGAAGTTCTTGGCCTCTGGCGCTGGGCGGCGTGCCGGCTCGTCGGGCGGGAACCCGCCGCCGTCAAGCGCGGACGCGATCGACTGCGGCCGGGGCTCAGCGTTCTGTCTGTTCTGCGGCGGCTGGTCGTCCTGGCGGGCTCGCCGACCCGTCATCACCGAGTTCTGCCGCATCTGGTCCGGGTTCACCGGGGTGAGGTCCGGCCGGGATCCCGTATGCCGTTGGACCAGGTCCGCGACGCTGACCCCGCCCGATTCGACCGAACGGCGGCGGCGCCGGGGCTGCTGCTCTTCCTGCTCGTCGTCGCGGCGATGCCGTCGGCCGTACGGATCGCGGGTGCCGCCGAGCCGTTCGTCGTCTGGCACCCGGACTCCTCTCAGGTCGTACGGCCACTTACGTGGCAGTTCCGTTATTAAGACGTTGCACACCGCGAGTTGGTTGCCAACTCACCGTGCCTTCGCCGCGCCCAGATAGTACGTACGGATGGCACTCATGACGACTACCAAGCCGAATTTGCTCACTATCAGTGCGCGAGTGGTCCCAACCATCTAGCCCGATCGGGGTATCACGACTGCGGCCATCAATGTTATCGAACCGATGCAAGGGCGCAGCCAAGTGTGACCAGAACTAGCCAGGACGACGTTGCCCGGCGGCCCCCGAAAGGCGAACCTGTCCCCCTACACGGTAGGCGACGGAGTTCCGACCGGATTGCTTGGCCGTGTACAGCAACCCGTCGGCCAGGCGAAGATGCTGCTCAGGGCTGGTGAACCCACTCAGGCCGGACTCGTGCGCGACACCGATGCTGATCGTCACGTGCAGCCCGCGCATGATCCCGCCCCACGGGAACTGCTCGACCCGCGCCCGCGCCGCCTCGGCGACCGCCCACGCGGCGTCGGCCTCCAGGCCCGGCAACAGGAGCACGAACTCCTCGCCGCCGTACCGCGCGCAGAACGCGTCCTCCGGCAACCCGAGCTGCAACAGCTCGACGACCTGCTGCAGCACCCGGTCGCCGACCAGATGGCCATACGTGTCGTTGACCCGCTTGAACAGGTCGAGGTCGACGAGCGCCACCGCGAACTCGCCACGGGGCCCGCCCACCTCCTCGAGCTTCTGGTCCAGGTAGCGGCGGTTGTAGCTCGCCGTGAGCGAGTCACGGATGCTCTGCTCCTTGGCCTCCGCGTGCTCACGCCGCAGCCGCGCGACCTCCTGCCGAATCTGCTCGGGCACCTGCGGGGTCTCCGCCGTCGCCAGGTCCAACGCGTGCCGTAGGTGCTCGTAGGCCTGGCGCCACTCGCCACGGGATGCCAGCAGTGAGGCGATGGACTGGTGTAGCTCGACGAGGCTGGCCTCCTCGAGCTTGACCTGTCGAACCGGGTGCTGCATCGGCACCGTCAGTTCGCCACCCCCGCGACGCTCCCGCCAGCCGGCGACTCCTTGGTCGAGTACGGCCATGCGCTCACCTCCCACTAACGACTGTTTCGTCGCGGGGCGTGGCCGTCTTGAGACGTTGGGGCCTGCTGGTTCCGATTTCGCTCGAAGGGTGTACGGCGTTAAGTGGAAGTGACGCTCCGTCATTACCCTGTGGGGCAGGGTGCGAACCCGTAGGCCTTCCCGTCGAGGATCACCACACGCTGCGAGCCGATCTGCTCGCCGAGCAACGCGCCGTCCTGCCGGATGCTCACCGACACCCCCAGCACGTACACCAGGCCACGCGGGTGCCCCGCGCCCCGGCCCGCGCCCGGCGGCACCCAGTCGGGGTCGACCCGCAGCGTCGACATCGCCGGGTCGATGTTCAGCGTGAGGTCGCCGAGGTCGCACAGCTCGTCGAGGTAGTCGGGGTGCTGGCTGCGCTGCAGGAAGTCCCGCTGCGTCGCCGCGCCCTCGGCGGCCGCCGCGTTCAGCTCGGTGAAGTAGCCCTGGACCAGCTGGCGGTCACTGGACGGGGACGCGGCCGCGACGGGCTCGCCGGGGATGGTGGAGCTGCACCCTGCCAGCAGCAGGCCGGCGAGCCCCACGAGAGCGAGCAGACGGCGGCGCATGGCGGTCCTCTGGATTGGTCCTATGAGCGCGAACATCGTTCTGCGCGGCATCCTCGTGTCCAGGCTAGCCGTGTTCAGGCCGGCTCGATGCGGTATCCGTAACCACGGACGGTGTGGATCATGGGTGGGTTCCTGAGCTTGCGACGTAGTTGCGTGATCACCACGTCGAGCACGTTCGACGCCGGGTCGACCAGCGGGTCCCACACCTCGCGGATCAGCTCCGATCTGTGCACGGGCTGCCGTTGCCGCGCCACGAGGTGACGCAGCACGTCGAACTCCTTGGCGGTCAGCGTGAGCAGCACACCGGCACGGCGCACCTCGTGCCGGCCGCCGTCCACCTCCAGGTCACCGCAGCGCAGCACGGGTGGCAGACCACTCGCCACCCGCCGGCACAGCCGCCGCACGCGCGCCGCCAGCTCCTCGACGGCGAACGGCTTCACCAGGTAGTCGTCGCCCGTGTCGAGACCGGCGATCCGGTCCGCGACGGCGTCCCGCGCGGTGAGGAACAGCACGGGCACCGCGGGCCGTCGGGTCTGGACATACGAGAGGGCGTCGCCGGCGGGCAGCATCCGGTCGAAGACGGCGCAGTCGTACGAGTTCACGGACAGCGCCTCGTCCGCGGCCGGCAGGTCGCCGACCGCGTCGACGGCGAACCCGGCGGCACGGAGCGAACCGGCGATCGCGACCCGGAGATTCTCGTCGTCCTCGACCACCAGTACCCGCACACGAACGAGGTTACCGATCTTGACTATCCCGTAACGGCCACCACATCGTCCGCCGTGAGCGTCCGCAGCTCGGTCATGTCCGGCATTCGGCCCAACAGCCGCAACCGCTGCGACTGCACCTTGCGCACCCCTTCGAACAGCCGCCGCGCGTCACGGGCGTTGCCGAAGTTCGGGTCGTCGGCGATGCGGGCGTAGTAGTCCATCAGCACGGGCGCCGCGTCCTCGTCGAGCGCGTAGTCGCCGGCGTTCACCATGCGGGTGGTGATCTGCACGAGGTCGTCCGGCGAGTAGTTCTCGAACTCGATCGTCTTGGAGAACCGGGACGCGAGGCCGGGGTTGGCGTCGAGGAACTCCTGCATCTCGTGGGTGTACCCGGCGACGATCACCGCCACCTCGTCGCGGTGGTCCTCCATCAGCTTCACGAGCGTGTCGATGGCCTCCTGGCCGAAGTCGCCACCGGCACCCGACTGCCGGGACAGTGTGTACGCCTCGTCGATGAACAGCACCCCGCCGAGCGACTCCTCGAACACCACCGACGTCTTCTCGGCGGTGTGGCCGATGTACTGGCCGACGAGGTCGCGCCGCGACACCTCCCGGAACTGTCCCTTCGACAGCACGCCAAGCGACTTCAGCAACTTGCCGTAGGTGCGGGCCACGGTGGTCTTACCGGTGCCCGGCGCGCCCGCGAAGATCAGGTGGTGGCTCACCGTGCCGACCGACAGGCCAGCGCGCTTGCGCCACTCGTTGACCTGGATCTCGTCGACGACCGCGTGCACCTCGGCCTTCACCCCGGGCAGGCCGACCATCGCGTCGAGGTCGGCCAGCAGGTCGTCCACGCCGGCGTCACCGCTCGACACCGCCCGCTGGGCCGGTTCGGTCACGGTCGGGGTGGCACCCTCGGCGACGAGGATGCCGGGCGGGGCGGAGTTGTCCACCTGGCACGAGTCGATGGCGCCCGCGCACCCGGCGGCGAACGAGATGCCGATCCCGCCGACGTCGTGGACCTTGCACTTGCGCACCTCGGGCCGGCTCTGCTGTGCCACCGCGATGCCCTCGTGCCCGGTTCGCGCCACGTCGCAGGTGTCGATGACCGGCCGCGCGTACTGGTAGACGTAGATGCCGCGCTGCCCGCAGTCGACGACCGTGCAGTTGCGCAGCTCGGGGTCGGCGCCGAGGCCGATCACGACGCCGTCGCCGACCACGTTCGACACGGTGGTGTCGTCGATCCGCCCGGAGCTGCTCTCCACGACGATGCCCTGCTCGGCGTGGTCGACGGTGCAGCGGTTCACGGCGAACCGCCGGCTGCCGCGCACGGCGATCGCCGGCCCGACCTCCGCGGACAGCGTGCAGCGTTCGAGCGTCAGCTCCGCGTCCTCCACCCGCACCGCCGCCCCGCCCGACTTCACCGTGATGCCCTGGAGCGTGAACGAACCGCCGCGGACCAACAGCGCGGGCCAGTCCCCGCCGGTGGCGTCGAGGACCACCTCGCCGCCCTCGTGCGCGCGGATGGTGAGATCCCGGCCGCGCAGCTCGAACGTCTCGGCGTACGTGCCGGCCGCGACCGCGATCACCCCGCCGTCCGGCGCGTTGCTGAGCGCGTCGCCAATGGTCGGGTAGGCACCGTGACGACCGGGCGCCACCAGCAACGTGCGGCCCGCGATCGCCGTCATTACCCGGCCCTCTCGATCAGCCAACCGCGGTCGGCGGCCTTGACGCCGGCCTGGAAGCGGCTGCGCGCGCCGAGCCGGTTCATGATGTCGGCGACCATCCGCCGCACGGTCCGCACGGACACCCCGAGCCGGGCGGCGGCGGACTCGTCGGTGCTACCCGAGGACAACAGAGCCAGCAGCTCCTTCTCCCTGGCAGACAGCTCAGCGGCGTCCGGCAGCTCGTTCGGGCTCATCGGCACCGCCGTCAGCCACACGCGCTCGAACAGCTCCATGGTCGTGGTGACCACGCTCGACAGCCGGAACACGGCCGTGCCGAGCGCCCTGCCGCCCGCCGTGCGGTCCACCGGCAGCACCACGACCGACCCGTCGATCACCAGCGCGTCCGTCGGCACCTCCGGCACCGTGCGGGTGTCCGCGCCGGACAGCGCGAGCGTGCCGAGCCGGGTCGCCAGCACCGGCGCCGTGCGGGCGGTGTCCGGCACGATCACCCGGTACCGCACGCCTCTGCGTAAGTTCTCGTGGTCGATGCGGCGAACACCGCCGATGGGGTCGCGTGCCGCCACCGACAGGGTGCTCATCACGAGCACCTCGCGGGTCGCGGACGCCAGCAGCGCCTCGACCCCGGCGCTGGACGGGCAGCGGGCCGCGTGGCCGATGTTGGTCCCGGCCGAGTGCAGGACGGTGACGGTGTTGTCGGCGAGCACGGTCATGAGAGGAAAACTCCGATCGGAAGAGATGCGGCGACACCGGCAAGCTGTGTGCCGTCGAGCCGGGTGAGACGGACCCCGGAGGGCGCCAGCCGGCTGGTCATGTGTTGGGCGGCCTGCTCGATGGCGGCCTCGGTCGTGGCGGCGAGGCGGAGGGTGGCCGCGGCGAACGGATCGCCCCGCCGCTCGGACCGGGTGCCGAGCGTGATCGTCGAGGCGACTCCCGGCACCCCGGCCAGGAGGCTGTTGATGAGGCCGCGTGCCTGCGTGTCGGTGAGTGCGCCCCAACCGGTCAGCTGGAAGGTGGCCTGGCTGACCGGGCCGGTACGCCAGTACTTCCAGTCCTCACGGATCTCGGTCCTGCCTCCGGTGACGTGTGCGAGGCCGGCGATCGCGGACAGTGCCTGCTCCTCGGCGAGTGGCTGGGCGGGCACCCCGGCGCGGTCGAGCGCCCGGCGCACCCTGCGCATGGCGTTGCGCAGTGCCAGCGTCAGCTCGGCGTCGACCGGGGTGTCGACGGTCCGCGCGGCGTGCACGGCGACCCAGAGGCGGCGGGGTGTGTCCGGCCGGACGCCGACGTGGAGCACGAGCTGCACGGCGAACTGGTGGTCGGTGCCCGCGGGCAGCAGCGCGCCCGCCATGGGCAGCGCGTTGAGCAGTTCCGGGGTGAGGGTGCCCGGCTTGAGCTGCGCGGTCAGCCCGCCCTGGTGGCTGATCGCCATCGCGGGACCCTGTGTCGTCTCCAGCGTCCTGATCGTGGCGCCCGGCAGCAGCAGACCGAGCAGCGAGAGCGTCGTGGCCGGTGCGCCGCCGGTTTTCGGCAGGTCCCTGCGCCGGTTGCGGCTGAAGAACCCGGTCGCCAGCCCGACCAGCTCGTACAACCAGCGGCCACCGGCACGCACGCTCGTCAGCGCGAGCAACAGCGTGGCCGCGACCGAGACGGCGGTCAGCACCGGCCACGGCTGGCGCACGGTCAGCAGCACGCTCAAGGCCGCGATCTGCCAGCAGATCACCTGCAGCGGGCTCAGTTTCCTGACGTACTCCCGGACGTGTCCTGACCACGTCTGTTTCGGCGGGGTGTGCGCCGGGAGCGGCGCGATCGGCGCCGGCCGCGCGGGGCGCAGAGGCGGGGTGAGCAGCAGTGGCCGCGTGTGCGTGTCGGCCTCGGCCGCTGGTTGGGCAAGCGGGCGGGCGGCGGCTGCCGCCACGGTGCCGGCCGCGGCGATCCGCAACGGCGGCGCAGCCACTCTCGCCGGGGCGGCCTTCGCCTGTCCTTCGGTCGTGGTCACGGCCTGCTGGCCAGCCAACGCGGCCGCGTTCCCTGCCGAAGCTTCCACCGGTCACCTCCTGTCACGTCCTGTTCCGGCCAGACCGGTTCCTGGACTTGGGGGAATGGCTACGGTTGTGTCTGAGCGGAGCTTGCGGAGCGATCATCGTCTTGGTGGATCACGATCAACCACGGCACATTAGGTTTCGATGACATGCGGGTGTTGGTGGTTGAGGACGACGAGGACCTGCGGATTTCCGTGTCCATCGAGCTGTCGTCCGCCGGCGTGGAGGTGCTCCAGGCGCCCGATCTGATGACTGCGGACGCCCTGCTGCGGCAGGGCGGGTTCAACTGTGTGGTCTTCGACCGGATGCTGCCCGACGGCGATTCCCTCGACTACGTGCAGCACCAGCGGCGTGCCGGCTGGTGCGTGCCCGTCCTGTTCCTGACCGCGCGGGACACCATCGCCGACCGGGTCGCCGGGTTCGCCGCCGGTGCTGACGACTACCTGGTGAAGCCGTTCTCCGTGGCAGAGATGGCCGCGCGGGTCCGCACCCTGTGCCGCCGTGGCGACGGGCGCCCGTCCGTGCTGCGGCACGCGGACCTCGAGGTCGACTGCGCACGACGGGCGGTGCGCCGGGGTGGGGTGCTGCTCACCTTGTCGGACAAGGAGTTCGCGGTCCTGGAGTACCTGGCCATCCGGCCGGAGCAGGTGGTCTCCCGCACCGATCTGATCGAGCACTGCTGGGACGCCGCCGCCGACCCGATGTCCAACGTGGTCGACGTGGTGGTGAAACGGCTGCGCAGGAAGCTGGGCGCACCCGAGCTGATTCACACGATTCGTGGGCGCGGATACCGGCTCGGGGCATACGGTCCCGTCTCGTGAACCGATCGTCCGCCGACCGGCTGCGGCGCCTGCGGTGGTTGCTGACCCTGATGTTCACGGCGATGAACGCCGTCGGACTCGTCGTGTTCGCGTGGCTCGTGATCGACGCGGACCAGAACAGCGGCGAGAAGCAGATGGACATGGAGCTGTCCAGGGTCACCTCGACCGTGTCCCGGCTCGTCGGCCGCGAGGGCGACGCGATCGTCACCGCACTGGTCGGCGAGGACGAGATCAACCAGCAGTGCCCGCAGTTCGCGGTCCTGCCCGGTGGTTCCGGCGAGTTCGACCCGCTCTACTCCGAACGCGAGTGCGTGCGGATGGATCCCGCCGTGCTGGCCGGGCTGGCCGAGGACGCGGCGCGCACCGGGCGCGAACTCTATGGCTACAAGCGCGCCATGGACGGCCAGATGGTGTGGGTGCGGGCGGAGCCGTTCCGCGGCGAGTCCGGCTACCTTGGCGCGGTCGTGGCGGTGGTCAACGCGGAACCGACCCTCGAGTCGCACAACCAGTTGGTGTTGTGGGTGGTCGTGGGCGCGACCGTGCTGATCGGCAGTCTGGCGCTGGCCGGCCACCTTCTTTCCGCGCGGGCCATCCGCCCGGCCGTGGCGGCACTGGAGCAACAAGAGGTGCTCCTGGCGGAGACGGCACACGACCTGCGCACCCCGGTGGCGGCACTGCGTGCCCTGGCCGAGACCGCGCTGCGGAACCCGACCCAGCGCGGTGACCTCCTGCCCCGCACGGTGCGCCTGGCCGCGCGGATGGGCAGCATCATCGACGGCCTGCTCGTGCGTGCCCGGCTGGCGGCGGGCGTCGAGCGGCTGGCCGTGCAGCCGGTGTGGCTGGACCAGCTTGTCGCGGGCGTCGTGGACGAGACCCCGGCGGACGGCGCATCGGTGACGCTGACCGCGGCGCCCTGCAAGGTGATGGTCGATCCGACCTTGCTGCAGCGGGCCATCGGGAACCTGCTGGACAACGCGTTGCGGTACGGGCGTCAGCCGAACCAGCCCGCGGTCGTGCACATCACGGTCGCGAACGGCCGGGTCACGGTCGCCGACAACGGGCCCGGTGTGGACGGCGACTTCGCGGACGAGGCCTTCGACCGCTTCCGCACGGGGAGCGGTTCGTCGGGGCTTGGTCTGTCCATTGTGCGGTGGGTCGCCTGGGCCCACGGCGGCACGTTGTCGGTCTACAACGCCGAAGACGCGGGAGCGATCTTCGACCTCACGCTGCCCGCGGTGCCGTAGCTCCTGACCTGTTCAGTCCACCTGCGACTACTCCGTTCGTTGCCACGTCAACGATGTTGACCGGAAGTTGCCATCGATCAAGGATGGACGATCCTCACCGATTACTTTTACGGTGTGGCCATGACTGACAGGGCAGCGCTGGTTCGGTCCTGGCGCGGCCGCCTCCCGGTGGTAGCAGTGGTCGTCGCGTGTGTGACTGGT
>NZ_DASUVO010000108.1:0-27115 GCF_036378875.1 Actinophytocola sp. | reverse complement strand
TACCAGCACTACTCGGAGAAGTTGGTGCCGAACATCACGGATCTGCTGGAGTACCTGCAGACCTCGCCGGACATGATCGACACGGCGGTCCAGAACATCTTCACGGCGTGCAAGGACAAGGCGAACGACATCATCGCCCTGTACCAGAACAGCCGTGGCACGGTCGGCAGCGCGACCCCGCACATCGCCGAGCAGGTTGTGAAGCTCGCGAGGGGCGAGTTCTCGGAGCAGGAAGAGGTGCTCGAGGTCGCGGCGTGGGTGGACTCGGTGTGTGGCAGCAACCTCGAGTCGACCATCCGCAACGACGCCTGCGGCATGGAGGGGGAGAACAAGGAGTACGTGATCCGCGAGTGCAAGAGGTGGATCCGTGACTCCTTCAACGTCGACCTGCACGACACGATGTACACGGCGTTCGAGCAGGCGTGCGACGACGCGCTCGAAGCGGTGAACTCGCAGTACGAGGCGTTGAACGGCTTCCTCACCGAGTACGAGAACAAGTTCGGCACCCCGCAGCAGGGCCAGCCGCCCGGGTCGACGAACCCGGCGCAGCAGCAACCACCCGGCTCGTCCACGCCGCCCGGTTCGTCTACTCCGCCCGGTTCGTCTACCCCGCCCGGTTCGTCCACCCCGCCCGGCAGCACGCCGTCGGTGCCCTCGATGCCGTCGATCCCGACGCCGCCGTCGTCGTCGACCTCGCCCAGCGGTGCCATCCCGGAGATCCCGACGCCGGGCACGAGCCCGTCCGGTGCGATGCCCGGGATCGGCACGCCGGGCAGCGGCATGCCCGGCGCGATCGACCCGGCGACGGGCCTGCCCATCCCCGGCTCGGCCGGTGGCCTCGGCGTCGCGCCCGGTGGCGGCGTGCCGAAGGAGGTCACGATCAAGGACGGCAACCGCACGATCACCGTGGGGCAGCCGGACATGCGTGGCCGCAGCAAGGTGACCGTCGACGACGGCACGGGCAAGCCCCGCGAGTACGAGGTGGACTTCACCCCCGACGAGCCGGGCGAGACCTACGAGGACGGCGTGATCAAGGCCGGCCCGGACGGCAAGGTCGTGATCCAGGACGGCGACGCGGCCATCACCCTGGAGCAGACCCCTGGCAAGAGCGGCCAGATGAAGATGACGGTCGACGACGGCACCCCGGCCAGCTACGACTTCGACTTCGACGCCGGCACCGACGTGCCGTCCCCCGGCCTGAAGGACGGGCCGACCCCGTCGGGCCTGGGCGGCGACCCGTCCGGCGTGGGCGGTGGCGGTGCGGGTGGCGGCGGTGTCGGGGGTGGCGGTGTCGGGGGCGGCGGAGGAGGCGGCGGCTTCGGCGGCGCGGAAACCCCGGGCATGTCGTCCAGCCCGACGACGACCCCCGGCCCGGGCGCGATGGTCGGCGCACAGGCCCCGAACACGAGTGACCACGCCGCGGCAGCACCGGCAGCGGCCGCCGCGGGCGCCGGCGCGGGTGCCGCCACGGGCGGAGCCCCGATCGGCGGGGCCCCGATGGGTGGCATGGGCGGCGCCGGAGGCCAGGGCGGCGGCGACACGACCCGCCAGAGCAAGTGGCGCACGACGGGCTCCCTGTTCGACGACCAGGACCCGGCCGCCACCTTCAACGGCATAGTGGGCCGCGACCCAGCAACAGAAAAACCCAAGGCCCCGAAACGCTGACGACAGGCCGCGCGGGCTGTGGACAACTCGGCCTGCGCGGCCGAAAACTGTCAGTGCCCACGGTTAGCGTGGAAATCGGGGGCCCCCGGGCGCGCGAGTGGGACTTTCGCTCGGGTTGGTGGGGTGAACGTGTTGCCGGTTGCCCTCTGGTGGGGCGGGACTGTCGGTGCCCGCGGTTAGCGTGGAAATCGGGGGCCTCGGGGCGCGTGAATGGGACTTTCGCTCGGGTTGGTGGGGTGAACGCGTTGCCGGTTGCCCTCTGGTCGAGCGGAACTGTCGGTGCCCGCGGGTAACGTGGAAATCGGGGGGCCCCCGGGTGCACCAATGGGACTTTCGTGCAGGTCAGGCGACCAGTTCGCTTGTGTCCTCGATGGGGGCGCCTTTGACGTCTGCTTCGAGCAGTGGGCGGTAGCGGTCCTGGCCGGCCAGGTGGACCAGGAAGAACGCCGTCAGCAGTGCGCGGGTGATGCGCAGCGCGCCGTGGCTCGGGGAGCCGGGGATCAGCAGTCCGCTCCAGTGGCGGCCCTCGGCGAAGCCCATGTGGTCCACCTTCGGCAGCATGCGGAACTGGACCGGTCCCGCCCAGTTCGCGGCGATCAGCCGGGAGTGCCCCACGGCCGGGGCGACCACGTCGTCCGCGCCCGCCATGTGCAGTGCCGGCATCGAGCACCGGGATGCCGCGTCGGTGGCGAACGGCTTCGTCTGGGACGCGGCCAGGGTCACCACCGCACGTACGCGCTCGTCCTCGGCGGCCGCCAGCACCGCCGCGCCGCCGCCGGTCGAGTGGCCCGCCAGGCCGAGCCGGCCGGCGTCGACGGTGATGTCGCCGTCACCGAGGCGCACCCCAGCGCACACGTCGAGGGTGGTGCGCAGGTCGGCGGCGAACAGCCGGGACGACGCCAGCGGACCACGTTGCGTGCCCGGTGCCGCGACCACCAGCCCCCAGGAGGCCAGGTGGCGGAACAGGCCGAGATAGCGGTCGGCCGGCTGCAACCACCCGTGCCCGAACGCGATCGCGGGCAGGCCGCTGCCCGACCTCGGCGTGAAAACCAGCCCGGGAAGCCCGATGAGCGCCAGGTCACCCCGCAGCACCCGGTGCGGGCCGCGGTGGGTCAGTTCCGCGAACAGTTCCTTGGGCTTGGGCGCCATGCACCGAACCATAGCCGCCCTAGCGAGGGCCGACGCGCAGGCAGGTCGTTACCCTCACTGGCATGTGCGGAATCGTCGGATATGTGGGGCACCGCCAGGCGCTCGATGTCGTGGTCGACGGATTGCGGCGGCTCGAGTACCGCGGCTACGACTCGGCCGGCGTCGCCGTGGTGACCGGGCCGGGAGAGTTAGCGGTCGAGCGCAAGGCAGGTCGGCTCGCCAACCTCGAAGGGCGGCTCGACGAGGTCGGCCGTGACGGCTTCGCCGGGACGGCCGGCATGGGACACACCCGGTGGGCGACCCACGGCGCGCCCGTGGACCGCAACGCGCACCCGCACCGGGACGCCACCAACCGGGTCGCCGTCATCCACAACGGGATCATCGAGAACTTCGCCGCGCTCCGTGCCGAGCTGGAGGCCGACGGGGTCGAGCTGACCAGCGACACCGACACCGAGACCGTCGCCCACCTGGTCGGCCGCGCCTACGCGGACGGGCCGACGAAGGGCGACCTGCCGGCAACCATGCGGGCCGTCTGTCGCCGTCTCAGCGGCGCGTTCACGCTGGTCGTGACGCATGTCGCCGAGCCGGACCTGATCGTCGCCGCCCGCAGGAACTCACCACTCGTGGTCGGGGTCGGCGAGGGTGAGACGTTCGTCGCGTCCGACGTCGCCGCGTTCATCGAGCACACCCGGGACGCCGTCGAGCTTGGCCAGGACCAGGTCGTCACGATCAGCCGGGACGGCTACCACGTCACCGACTTCGACGGCGGGGACGTGGAGACCCGCCCGTTCCACGTCGACTGGGACCTGTCGGCCGCCGAGAAGGGCGGCCACGAGTACTTCATGCTCAAGGAGATCGAGGAGCAGCCCGACGCGCTGGCCGACACGCTGCGCGGCCACTTCGTGGACGGCCGCGTCATCCTCGACGAGCAGCGGATGACCGACCAGGAGCTCCGCAACGTCGACAAGGTCTTCGTCGTCGCCTGCGGCACCGCCTACCACTCCGGCCTGGTGGCGAAGTACGCCATCGAGCACTGGACCCGCCTACCCGTCGAGGTGGAGCTGGCGTCCGAGTTCCGCTACCGCGACCCCGTGCTCGACCGGGACACGCTGGTCGTCGCGGTGTCCCAGTCCGGTGAGACCGCCGACACACTCGAAGCCGTGCGGCACGCGCGTGAGCAGAAGGCCCGCGTGCTGGCCGTGTGCAACACGAACGGCGCGCAGATCCCTCGTGAGTCCGACGCCGTGCTGTACACGCACGCCGGCCCGGAGGTCGGGGTCGCGTCGACCAAGACGTTCCTCGCGCAGATCGCCGCGAACCTGATGGTCGGCCTCGCGCTCGCCCAGGCCCGCGGCACCAAGTACGCCGACGAGATCGCGCGCGAGTTCAACGAGCTGGCCGCCATGCCCGAGGCCGTGCGCAAGGTGCTCGGCACGATCGATCACGTCCGCCGGCTCGGCCGGGACCTAGCCGACGCCAAGGCCGTGCTGTTCCTTGGCCGGCATGTCGGCTACCCGGTGGCGCTCGAAGGCGCGCTGAAGCTCAAGGAGCTGGCGTACATGCACGCCGAGGGCTTCGCGGCCGGTGAGCTCAAGCACGGGCCCATCGCGCTGATCGAGGAGGGCCTGCCGGTGGTGATCGTGATGCCGTCGCCGAAGGGGCGGGCGGTGCTGCACTCCAAGATGGTGTCGAACATCTCCGAGATCCAGGCCCGCGGCGCGCGCACGATCGTGATCGCCGAGGAGGGCGACGAGACGGTCCGGCCGTTCGCGGACGAGCTGATCGAGATCCCGGCCGTGCCGACGCTGCTCCAGCCGCTCGTCGCGACCGTGCCACTGCAGGTGCTGTCCGCCGAGATCGCGCGGGCCCGCGGCTACGACGTGGACAAGCCCCGCAACCTGGCCAAGTCCGTCACGGTGGAGTAGCGCCGTGCTGGGGGTGTGGACGACCGAGCAGGTCAGGGCCGCGGAGGACCGGCTGCTGGCACGCACGCCCGAGGGCGCGCTGATGCGCAAGGCCGCGTTCGGGCTTGCCGTCACCGCCGCGGCGATGCTGCGTGAGCTGACCGGCGGGACGGCAGGCCGGCGGGTGACGTTGCTCGTCGGCGCGGGCAACAACGGCGGTGACGCGTTGTGGGCCGGCGCCTTCCTGCGGCGGCGGTCGGTGGCGGTGACGGCGGTGCTGCTGTCGCCCGACCGCGCTCACCCCGAGGGCCTCGCCGCGTTCCGCAAGGCCGGCGGCCGGGTGTCGTCCTCGCTCGACGACCCGGACCTGGTCATCGACGGCATCGTGGGTCTGCAGGCACGCGGCCCGCTGCGGCCGGCGGCGGCGGCACTGGTCGAGGCGGTGGACGTGCCGATCCTGGCCGTCGACCTGCCGAGCGGCGTCGACCCCAACACCGGCGCGGTCGACGGCCCGGCGGTGCGGGCGGCCGTGACGGTGACGTTCGGCGCGCGCAAGCCGGTGCACGTGCTCAACACCACGCACGGCGGTGAGGTGCGGCTGGTCGACATCGGACTGGATCCGGAGCTTCCGGACCCGGACCTGATCACACTGACGGCCGACGACGTCGGTTACGCGTGGCGCTTCCCCGGCCCCAGCGACGACAAGTACACCCAGGGTGTGACCGGGGTGGCCGCCGGCTCGGCCACCTACCCGGGGGCCGCGGTCCTGTCGTGCGGCGCGGCGGTGCTGGCGACCTCGGGGATGGTCCGGTACGCGGGATACGCGGCGGACGTGGTCCGTGGCCGCTGGCCGGAGCTGATCGCGACGGGCACGGTCGAGGACGCGGGCCGGGTCCAGTCGTGGGTCGTGGGCCCTGGCCTGGGCACGGGCCAGGCCGGCAGGAACGTCATGGCGACGGTGCTGGACGAGGCCGTGCCGACCTGCGTTGACGCGGACGGGATCACACTGCTGGCGTCGAACCCGTCACTGTGGGACGCCCGCGACCCGGACGCCCCGGTGGTCCTGACCCCGCACGACCGCGAGTTCGCGCGCATCGCCGAGCCACTGGGCATCGAGCTGGGCACCGACCGGGTGGCGGCGGCACGCACCCTGGCCAAACGCCTGAACAGCGTGGTCCTGCTGAAGGGCAACGCGACAGTGGTCGCGGCACCCGACGGCCGCACACTGGTGAACCCGGCGACCTCGTCCTGGCTGGCGACAGCAGGCTCGGGCGACGTCCTGACAGGCCTGATAGGCGCGCTGCTGGCAACGGGCCTGGACCCGTGGCTGGCCGCCGGCTGCGCCGCGTGGGTACACGTCCGCGCGGGCGAACTGGCAGCGACCGGCGGCACGGACACAGGCGTTCCTGTCCCCGCCTCCAAGATCATGGAAGCAATCCCAGCCGCCATCCGCTCCGCGCGTGTCCAACGCTCCTGACCCGCGTGTCCAACATTCAGGACCCCTGAGTTCAACAAACGCGTTGACCAAGCGGTCGTTCGGTTCGTTGAACTCGCGGGTCCGTTTCGTTGGACACGCGGGTTCTGGGCGTTGGACACGCGGGCTGTGGGACCATGGGCGGCGTTATGGCTGATCAGCAGCGGCCGCGTGCCGAGGTCGTGGTCGACCTCGACGCCGTGCGGCACAACGTCACTCTGCTTGCCGACCGTGCGCGCGGTGCGGCCACCATGGCCGTGGTCAAGGCCGACGGGTACGGACACGGGGCGCTCCCCGTCGCCCGTGCCGCGCTCGACGCCGGCGCCACCTGGCTCGGCTCCTGCTCCCTCGGTGAGGCGCTCGACCTGCGGGCGGGCGGCATCGCCGCCCCGATCCTGAGCTGGCTCGACGTGCCGGAGACCGATCTCGCCCCTGGTATCGCGGGCGGCATCGACCTTGCCGCGTCCAGCGTCCGTGAGCTGACCGCGATCGTCGACGCGGCCAGGAAGACCGGCACGCCAGCCCGGGTGCACCTGAAGATCGACACCGGCCTGTCCCGCAACGGCTGCTCGCCCCGCGACTGGCCCGACCTGGTCGACATGGCGGCGAAGGCACAGTCCGAAGGGGACGTCGAGGTGGTCGCCGTCTGGTCGCACCTCGCGTGCGCCGACGAGCCAGGTCACCCCGCCAACGACCTCCAGGCCACGCGGTTCGCCGCCGCGTACGACGTCGCGGTGGCGGCCGGCCTTCGCCCGTTGCGGCACATCGCGAACTCCGCCGCCACGCTCGACCGCCCCGACCTCCACTTCGACATGGTCCGCGTCGGCATCGCCATGTACGGCCTGAACCCCTTGCCGTACAAGGAAAACCTGCGTCCGGCGATGACGTTCCGGTCCTCGGTCGCACTCACCAAGCGGATCGACGCCGGCGAGTCCGTCTCCTACGGACAGACCTGGACGACGCCGAGGGACACGAACGTCGCACTGATCCCCGTCGGTTACGCCGACGGCGTGTCCCGCGCGCTCTCCAACCGCATGGACGTGTGGCTCGCCGGCAAGCGCAGGCCCATCGTCGGCCGCGTCTGCATGGACCAGATCGTGGTCGACTGCGACGACGACCCGGTGCGCGAGGGAGACGAGGTCATCCTGTTCGGCGACGGCTCCCGCGGCGAGCCGACCGCCACCGAGTGGGCGAACGTCCTGGGCACGATCGACTACGAGATCGTCACCGGCATGTACCGGCACCGGGTCGTGCGGAGCTACCGGTGACGGTCTCCAAGAAGGTCGGTGCGTTGATCGGCACCGCGATCGGTGTCGCCGCGGCCGGCACGGCCATCGCGGTCGGTGTGTCCCGCAGACGGCACGAAGAGCCGCCAACGGACCACGAGAAGCTCGGCGGCCTGCCTCCCGACCGCGAGTACACGGTGATCACCGACGACGGCATCGAGCTGTCGGTGGAGGAGGTCAACCCGGCCGATGGCGGCAAGCCCGCGCTGACCGTCGTGTTCGTGCACGGCTTCGCCCTCAGCCGCGAATGCTGGTACTTCCAGCGGAAGGCGCTGGCCAGGCTCGCAGAGCCACGTGTGCGCCAGGTGCTGTACGACCAGCGCAGCCATGGCCGATCCTCGCGCGCCAACGAGAAGACCAGCAGCATCGAACAGCTCGGCCGCGACCTCGGCGAGGTGCTGAACAAGGTCGACGGCCCGGTCGTGCTCGCCGGCCACTCCATGGGCGGCATGACGATCATGGCGTTGGCCGAGCAGCGGCCCGAACTGTTCGAGGACCGGGTGTGGGGCGTCGCGTTCATCGGCACGTCGGCCGGGGAGATCGGCAGGAGCGGCCTGCCCCGGCCGCTGCTGTCCCGCTACAACCCGCTCACCCGCAACCTCGGGCGACTGGCGGACTGGCAGCCCGGCCTGGTCGAGTTCGTGCGGGCCGCCGGCGGTCAGCTGACCCGCAGGGCCGTGCGGACCCTGGCGTTCGGTCGCAAGGACGTTCCTCCCGAGGTCGTCGACTTCACGATGGACATGCTGGATGCGAACCCGGTCCGCGTGCTGGCCGACTTCATCGAGACGCTGGGCACACACAACCGGTACGCCGCGCTCGCCGGCCTCAAGCACACGCACGTGCTGGTGCTGGGTGGCGACGCGGACCGGATGACGCAGTTCTCGCACGCCGAGCGGATCGTGGTCGAACTGCCGGACGCCGAGCTCGTGCGCGTGCGCGGAGCAGGACATTTGGTGATGCTGGAGGAGCCGCAGGTCGTGAACGACCACCTCGTGATGCTGCTCCAGCAAAGCGCGTACGGCCGGGAGAACGGCCGCAAACGGTGGTGGCGTAGATGAGCGTGGAACTCCGGACCGAGCACGACACCCTCCGGTTCGGCCGCAAGATCGGTTCGTTGCTCCAACCCGGTGATCTGGTGTTACTGTCCGGCCCGCTCGGCGCGGGCAAGACGGTACTGGCCAAGGGCATCGCGGAGGCACTCGGCGTCGAGGGCAGGGTCAGCTCGCCGACGTTCATCATCGCCCGCGAACACCCACCGGCACCTGGAGGAAAGGGCATTCCTTTGGTGCACGTGGACGCCTACCGACTCGGCGACGACCTCGCGCAACTCGACGACCTCGACCTGGACACCGAGTTGGTGGAGGCCGCGGTCGTCATCGAGTGGGGTGAGGCCGGAGAGCGCCTTTCGGAGGATCACCTCCTCGTCACGCTCACTCGCTGTGACGATGACTCCCGCCTGGCGGAGGTCAGGCCATCGGGAAAATGGGAAAACCGCTGGCCGGGGGTTTGAACGTACCCTGGAGTGCATGCGTGCGGTGATCTTCGACTGGGGTGGGACGCTCACCCCCTGGCTTCCCATTGACCATGTGGCTGCATGGCGTAGCTACGCCGATCACCTGTTCCCCAACGACGCCGCCCGGGCCGCCGAGGTCGCGCGGGCCATCGTCGACGCCGAGGAGGAGCACTGGATCGTCGCCCGTGACCACCACAAGGCGTTCACCATCGCCCAGGTGCTGGAAGCCGCGAACGCGCCGATGCACGACGACGGCATCGCGGCCTACCGCACGTTCTGGGACCCCTCGACCTACACCCACCCCGACGTGGCACCGACGGTCGAGGCGCTGAAGGCCAAGGGCCTGCGGCTGGGCGTGCTGTCCTCGACGCCGTGGCCGAAGGAGTGGCACGAGGAAGTGCTGCACCGCGACGGCGTGCTGCATCTGTTCGACGCGCTGGTGTGGAGCTCGGACCTGGAGTACACGAAGCCGCACGCGGAGGCGTTCCTGCACGCCATGCGCGCGGTGGGCGTCGACGATCCGGCCGACTGCGTCTACGTCGGCGACCGGCTCTACGACGACGTCTCCGGTGCCAAATCGGTCGGTATGCGTGCCGTTTTCGTGCCGCACAGCGACATCCCGGCGTACCAGCGGGTGCCGGTGGACGTCGAGCCGGACGCGGTCATCGAGCGCCTCACCGACCTCCCCGACGTGATCGAACGCTGGCACAACTAGGCTTGACGGCCGTGCTGGTACTTGCGGTGGACACCGCGACGCCCGCGGTCACCGCCGGGGTCGTGGATATGGCGGACATGGTCGTGGTGGCCGAGCGTGTGACGGTGGACGCGAAGGCCCACGGTGAGCTGCTGACGCCGCACATCCTGGCCGCGCTCGCGGACGCCGGCCGCACGCTCGCCGACGTCGACGCGATCGTGTGTGGTGTCGGCCCCGGCCCGTTCACCGGGCTGCGGGCGGGCATGGCCACGGCCGCGGCGCTGGGACAGGCCCTCGCGCGGCCGGTCTACCCGGTATGCACGCTGGACGCCTTCGCGGCCGTCGAGGAGGGCTCGCTGCTGGTGGCCACGGACGCCCGGCGCAAGGAGGTCTACTGGGCCGCCTACGACGCCGCCGGCACCCGGATCGCGGGCCCGTCGGTCGACAAGCCGGACCAGCTGCCGGAGCTGTCGGTGGAGCGGGTCGCCGGCAACGGCGCCACCCTGTACGACCTCGGCCTGCCCCACACGGGCCGGGAGTTCCCCACCCCGCTGGGGCTGGCGCGCGTGGCCAGGGCGGCCGTGCTGGACGGCGCCAAGCCGGGCCCGTTCACGCCGCTGTACCTCCGCCGCCCGGACGCCGAGGTGCCGGGCGCGCGCAAACGGGTGACCGCGCGGTGAGCTTTCAGCTGGCGCCGCTGCGCCGAACGGATCTGGACCGCTGCGCCGAACTGGAGATCGTCTTGTTCTCCGGCGACGATCCGTGGCGTGCGTCCGCGTTCCGTTCGGAGCTGGACGCCGGCCACTACTACCTCGGGGCGTACACCGGCAACGAACTCATCGGTTACGCGGGCCTCTCCGTGCACGGCCGGCCAGGCAGCGCCGAGGCCAACGTGCACACGATCGGGGTCGACCCGGAATGGCAGGGGCAGGGCGTCGGCCGTGCGCTGCTGCGAGCCCTTCTCGCCCATGCCGACGAGTTCGACGCGCCCGTGTACCTCGAGGTGCGCACCGACAACGAGGCCGCCATCGGCCTCTACTTGGCACACGGCTTCACCAGGATTGGCATGCGACGCCGGTACTACTGGCCGTCCGGCGCCGACGCGTACACCATGGCGCGCCCAGCACGGGTCGCCGAGGAGGCCACATGACGATCATTCTTGGCATCGAGAGTTCCTGCGACGAAACGGGTATCGGCATAGTCCGGTTGGGCACCGACGGCTCCCTGACGCTGTTGGCCGACGAAGTTGCGTCCAGTGTGGACCAGCATGCCCGGTTCGGTGGCGTGGTGCCGGAGGTCGCGTCGCGGGCGCACCTCGAGGCGCTGGTGCCGTCGGTGACGCGTGCGTTCGAGGCCGCCCAGCTCGAACTGTCCGACGTGGACGCCATCGCGGTGACGTGTGGACCCGGCCTTGCCGGCGCGCTGCTGGTCGGGGTGTCGGCGGCGAAGGCGTACGCGGCCGCGCTGAACGTGCCGCTGTACGGGGCGAACCACCTGCCCGGCCACGTCGCCGCCGACACGCTCGAGCACGGGCCGCTGCCGTCGCCGTGCCTCGCGTTGCTGGTCTCAGGTGGACACACGCAGCTGCTGCGGGTCGACGACCTCGCCACGAAGATCACCGAGGTCGGCTCCACGATCGACGACGCGGCCGGTGAGGCGTACGACAAGGTCGCGCGGATCCTTGGCCTGCCCTACCCCGGCGGTCCGCCCATCGACAAGGCCGCTCGGCGGGGCAACCCGTCCGCCATCCACTTCCCGCGTGGTCTGACCGGTCCGCGGGACGCGCCGTACGACTTCTCGTTCTCCGGCCTGAAGACCGCGGTGGCGCGGTGGGTCGAGACACACTCCGACGGGAACATCCCGGTGGACGACGTGGCGGCGTCCTTCCAGGAGGCGGTCGCGGACGTGCTGACCGCGAAGGCCGTGCGTGCGGCGGTCGAGCTGGGTATCGGCACGATGGTGGTGTCCGGTGGTGTGGCGGCGAACTCGCGACTGTCCGCTTTGGCCTCGTCACGCTGTGCTGAAGCAGGAATCGAGCTGCGGGTGCCGAAACCGCGCCTGTGCACAGACAATGGCGCGATGATCGCCGCACTGGGCGCACACCTCGTCGCCGCTGGCGTCAAGCCGTCTTCTTTGGAACTTTCGGCAACTCCGGGACTACCCGTCAGCGTTGTGTCCACCTAACCCGTACCCTCGATCGGGTGAAGGTCGCCGTCACCGGAACCAGCGGGCTGTTGGGTCGCGCGCTGGTGCGCCAACTGCTGGCGGACGGGCACGACGTGCTGAGGCTGGTGCGCAGGCGGCCGGAGGGGCAGGACGAGGCGCTCTGGTTCCCCGAGGTGGACACCGAACGGCTGCGTGGCGTCGAGTCGGTGGTGCATCTCGTCGGGGAGCCGCTGGTCGGCCGGTGGACGCCCCACCAGCGGGAAGCCATCCGCGAGTCGCGGGTGTCCGGCACCCGGTTGCTCGCGTCCGCGCTGGCCAGCATGTCCGACGGACCGCAGTCGCTGCTGTGTGCGTCGGCGACCGGGTTCTACGGCGACCGCGGCGCCGCCGAGCTGACCGAGGAAAGCCCGGTGGGCGAAGGCTTTCTGGCGTCGGTGTACCGCGACACGGAGGCGGCCGCCGAGCCCGCGGTGTCGGCCGGGTTGCGGGTGGCGCAGTTGCGGTTCGGCATCCTGCACTCCACGGAAGGCGGCGCGCTGTCCGTCCTGCTGCCGATGTTCCGGCGCGGTTTCGGGCTGCGGGCGGGGAACGGCACCCAGTGGGTGAGCTGGATCGCCCTGTCCGACGCGGTGCGGGCGGTCACGCACGTGCTGGACTCGACGTTGTCCGGGCCGGTGAACGTGGTCGCGCCGAACCCGGTGACCAACCGGGAGTACGCGAACACGCTGGCGTCGGTGCTCCACCGGCCCCGGTTGGTGGCGCTGCCGCCGCGGCTTCTTCGCCGGTTCTTCGGCGCGGGTCTCGCGGACGAGGTGCTGCTGGTCAGCACGAGAGTCCTGCCGAATCGCCTCCTGAGCAGCGGTTTCCAGTTCGGTCACCCCGCGCTGCGCGAGGCTCTGCAAAACCTGTTACTTCCGGTAACATGAACCGGTATGGAAGACGGTTACACCGGTGAAGCGACCCTCATCGTCGACGGCACGTCGCTGACGGTCGAGGTCGTGCTGCGGGGCAACTTCGAGCCGGTCGACGGCCGCTACCACTGGTACGGCCGAATCCAGGCGAACCCCGGCCTGTCGGTCGACGGACGCAAGCCCTCGGTGGTTCTGCGCACCCCGTTCGGTTCGGCCGCGGGCACACTGTCCGATCCCGACACATGGGGCCGCTATCGGGTCACGGGGACGAGCCGCCCGCCGTTCGAGGTGCCGGTGACGCTGGCGGACCTGCCGCCGGGAAGCTGACACGGCGGCGAGGGCACGCGCCCCCGCCGCCGACTGTCGCTACAGGAACGAAGGCCGCACGTCGACGTCGTCCACGTTGACGAACGCGATCCGGTGTCCGAACTGGATCTGCACGTACTTCGTCTCGCCACGCACCACAGTGTGGTTGGTCGTGTCGTAGGTGACGGCCCAGTAGTACTCGGACGGCGTGATCAGCCCGGCGGCGTACTCCTGCCCGGCCGGCAGGGAGTACTGCAGGGGAACCACCGTCTGGGCGGGAATTCCGGTGGGGTAGGCGGCGGCCTCCGGGTAGGCCCGCCCGTAGACGGGGATGCTGTCGCGGCCCTTCTTCGGCGTGATCACGAAGCCGATGGACCAGACCCCGTCGTTGGCGTGGAACCAGCCCTTCTGCCCCAGGTACCAGACGGCCACCCATGATCCGCGCCGCTCGGCGATCGCGAAGGTCTGACCGGTCTCGGCCCGCGAGGAGTGGTCGGCGACGTCCATCGTGCCGGGTGTGCCGTCCGGCCGCAGGCCGATGTCCTTCAGTTGGGGCGCGTCGTCACGGGGCTCGGTCCGCAGCACCACGCTGCCGGCTCCCCGCACGGGGCACGGGTTGCCGGAGCCGATCTTGTCGCACCCGGTGAACGGCACCGTGTTCGTCTCGAACCTCGGCTTGACGGTCACCAGACCCGTCCTGGCGGTGCCCGTCGAGAAGAACGGCGACCGCAGCAGGTCGAAGTAGTGCGACCAGTCCCAGTACGGGCCCGGGTCCCAGTGCATGCCGCGCACGGTGGCAGGGGTCGTGCCCGGCACGTTGTCGTGGCCGAGGATGTGCTGGCGGTCCAGCGGGATCCGGTACTTGGCGGCCAGGTACCGCACGAGCTTGGCCGACGACCGGTACATCGCCTCGGTGTACCAGGTGCCCTTCGCCGCGAAACCCTCGTGCTCGAGGCCGATCGACTTCGAGTTGACGTACCAGTTGCCGGCCTGCCACGCGACGTCCTTGGCCTTGACGTGCTGGGCGATGTGGCCGTCGCTCGACCGCAGCGTGTACTGCCAGCTCACGTAGGTCGGGTCCTGCACCAGGTCCAGCGTGGGTTCGTAGTAGCCCTCGGTGTCGTGGATGATGATGTAGTTGATCTTCTGTGCCTCGGGCCGGTTCCCCAGGTCGTGGTTGCCGTAGTCGTTGTTGCCGAACTCCTCGTACGGCGCGGGGATCCACTCGCATCCCAACCCGCGCGGGCACTCCGCCTCACCCGTCTGGGTAACCCGGAGCCCCAACCGGGTGACCTGGGTGGTGTTCGGCGACACGGGGGTGGCCGGCAGCCGCACCCGCTGCCCGTCGTCGGTGACCCGCTCGATCCCGTCGCGGATCGTGGTGAACACCTCGTCGGCGAAGGCGCTGGCCGCACCGGTGTCCGTGGCCCCGCTGTACCGGGCGACGGCCCCGTACCACTCCGCCGGAGAGTTGCTGGCTATTCCCAGGTCCCGCTGGTAGCTGGCCAGCAACGCGGCCCCACCCCGGATGTTCTGCGCCGGATCGACCCGCAGGGTGGCGGCGTCGACCCCGGTCAGCCGGGCGGCGTCGTCGATGGTGTCAGGCGGCGGCGCGGAGACGTCGGTCTCGTGGGCCTTGGGGAGGAGCGTTGGCCGAGCGGAGTCCCCACGCGGGTCCTCGGTGCCGTCGTCGTGGTGGGTGCCCCCGCCGGCGGCCTCGATGTCGGTGAGGTGCATCGGACCGTAACCCGCGCTGGTGCTGGGCGTCCCGGCGTTGAAGTCCCACCGGGACTCCAAATAGGACACCCCGAGCAACACGCTTTCCGGCACCCCGAACTCGTCGGCGGCGGCCGCGAAGGCCTCCTGCCGACTCTGTTGCTCCGGCTCGGCGGCCGACACACCGGAACTGAGCCCGGCCACGACAGCCGCGGCAATGGTGGTGACGAGGATCGATCTCGGCATGAAGAGACCTCCAGGACGGGCGACAACAGCAGTCTGCTGCCGCCCGCTCCGTCGGTCAATACCGGCCGGCTGGCCTAGTCAGTGACTAATTCACGTCGTGTGCAGTGCCGGTTCCCGATCCACGGTGACAAAGCTGGCCGCGGTCGAAACCGGCGCGTCAGGCGTGCGGACGAAGGGCAGGACGCGGAAGTCCGACCGCAGCTCCCCGGCGGTGAACGTCGTCCGCACGTACCCGCGGCGGTTCTTGAAGAACTTGATGTGCGGGTTCTCGGCGAGCACCGTGGCGTTGGTGCTCTCGTCCCCGTCCCCACCGCTGGTGACGGAGGTGGCGACGAGTTCGACCCCCACCGTCTGTTCGTTGGTCTGGATCTCGGCGGCCCAGTGCCGGTGCACGTCACCGGTGAGCACGACCCCGTTGCGCACCTGCCCGAGCGCGGCGGCGACCCGCTCCCGGCTGGCGTGGTAGCCGTCCCAGGCGTCCATGGAGAACCCCTGCTGTGGCCCGGCGGTGAGATCCCGCTGGGCGAAGAACACCTGCTGGCCGAGCACGTCCCACCTCGTCCGGGACCTGCGCAGACCGTCCATGAGCCACCGTTCCTGCTCGACCCCGGTGATCGTCCGGTTCGGGTTGAGCCGTTCCGCACAGTCGATCTTCGTGCCGTCCCCGCAGGCCTGGTCGTCCCGGTACTGGCGGGTGTCGAGCATGTGGAACGTGGCGAGGTCGCCCCAGGCGAAACGCCGGTACAACCGCATGTCGATGCCCTGTGGTTTGGCGGAGCGGCGCAGCGGCATGTTCTCGTAGTAGGCCTGGAAGGCGGCGGCCCGCCGGTCGAGGAAGGCGGGGTCGGGCTGCTCGGGCACCTCGTCGGCCCAGTTGTTCTCGGTCTCGTGGTCGTCCCAGACGGCGAGCCAGGGTGCCGTGGCGTGCGCCAGCTGGAGGTCGGGGTCGGTCTTGTACTGGGCGTGGCGCTGGCGGTAGTTCGCGAGGGTGCGGGTCTCGGGCCCCTGGACGACCCGGATGTCGGCGGCCTTGGTGGCGTACTCGTACTGGTAATCACCCAGGTGGAGGACAAGATCGGGCCGGTCCTCCGCCAGCCGCCGGTACGCGGTGAAGAACCCTTCCCCGAAGTGCGAGCAGGAAGCAAAACACATGGTGAGATCCGGCATCGTGCCCCTGGCCGGTGTGGTCAGAGTGCGCCCGGTGGGTGACATGTACCCCTGCACGCGAAACCGGTAGTAGTACTCCCGCCCGGGCCGCAACCCGCCGACCTCGACGTGGACGGAGTGCGCGGCGGCCGGGTCAGCGAAGGCGACGCCGGCCCGCACCACGTGCCGGAACCTGTCGTCCTTGGCGACCTGCCACTGAACGGGCAACCGATGGTCAGGCATGCCACCCAGTCCAGTGTCAGCCAACGGGTCGAGCGCCAACCGGGTCCACAACACAACGGAGTCACTCCACGGATCCCCGGAAGCGACCCCGAGCGTGAAGGGGGTCGAGGGCAGAGCCTGGTGTCCAGCACCGGAAGCAGTGGCAGAAGCAGGAAGCGCGACCGAGGCGGCAACCCCACCGAGCGCGGCAGCCCCACCAAGCAGAACAGAGCGACGGGTAACGGACGAAGGCAAGAGAACCTCCCTTATCGGGTGACTCTCAAACCACACATTCCGGTGACGCCAACTACCACCCGTGCCCGATGAACCATTGCCGACACGCCGGTGAACAACCGGATGTGGCCGCAACTCCAAACGCAGCAGGTCCGTCCGGAAAGCCACCAGATCGAGTGTTCGGCGTGACTGTGAGGCGTAAATCCGCCATCGTCAACGTGAAAGGTCCCCTGTTTTTAGCTCTAACGTGTTTGATGGCGGGTAAGAACCGATCTCTGATCACAATGGGTAGCGAATCTGCGTCGATCTTCGCCCACCCCGATCCGAATTGCCGCAGCCGGGGTCGAGTACCGTCCCGTCACCAAACTGCCGTATGCGTCGTGAAAGGAGTGTCGTGGCGAGGCATTTACGGGGCGGTGATGACGAGGATGATCCCGCCGAGATGTCTGGCGCCGCAAAGGAAGTCGGCAATGTCGCGCCTGCGGGAGAAAGGAAAGGTGCTCAACGATATGCACTCGCGACCGCGGCGCTGGGCACTGTAACCGCATTGATCACGTTGATAACGTTGATCATGACTCCGCCGCCGACGGATATCGCACCGGGAGATGAGTCTCCGATTGTCCCTTTGTCGGAGACGACACCGCCGGCACCGACCGTTGGGGGTGAGACCGCGGTCAAGCCCGGGCGTTCTGTGCAGTCTCCACCGGCTACCGCTGACCCGACTGTCGCCTCGACACCGGAGCTGAGCTCGTCCGCGCCCGCGAACGACACCCCGGATGTAGCGCCGACCACGTCGCAGGGTTCGCCGTCGTCGGAAAACCTGCCGTCGACCAACCCGCCGTCCGTCAGCGTGTCGAGTTCGACGCCAGCTACGACGGAGCCGGAGTCCGCTGACGTTCTCGCGTCCATCGGATCTGTCGTTGTCTCGCAGATATGGCCCGGCGAGCAGTTCGCTTCGCGCGCGCCTGACGAAGAAACCTCGACCTCGCCGTCCGTGGATGACCCCACGGGTCCATGATCGTTTGAGGGATGGCAGGAGACCCTCGTTGCACGCTTAGCAGTCGCCTGGGTAGAGTGCCAACCGTACGGCGCCGACACCGCCCCGGCACCCGCGACGGCGGGGTGGCAGGAGCCGCAAAAAATGGTAACTGCCAACGCTTTTCGAAAGACCCGTGGAGGTCATCGCGGTGAGCGTGAACATCAAGCCGCTCGAGGACAAGATCGTTGTCCAGGCGAGCGAGGCCGAGGCCACGACGGCATCGGGTCTCGTGATCCCGGACACCGCCAAGGAGAAGCCCCAGGAAGGCAAGGTTCTGGCCGTTGGCCCGGGCCGGATCGACGACAACGGCAACCGCGTCCCGCTGGACGTGGCGGTCGGTGACGTCGTCATCTACTCCAAGTACGGCGGCACCGAGGTCAAGTACAACGGCGAGGACTACCTGATCCTCTCCGCCCGCGACGTGCTGGCTGTCGTCAACTGACGCCTGGCGTTTAGCAACCACCACAACGCCCCGGCACCCCGCAACGGGGCAGCCGGGGCGTTGTGCGTGCCAAGAAAGGTAGGACATGCCCAAGCAGATCAGCTACGACGAGGACGCTCGTCGTGCGCTCGAGCGTGGGGTGAACAAGCTCGCTGACGCGGTCAAGGTGTCCCTCGGCCCGCGTGGGCGCCACGTCGTGCTCGCGAAGAAGTTCGGCGGCCCGACCGTCACGAACGACGGTGTCACCATCGCTCGCGAGATCGAGCTGGACGACCCGTTCGAGAACCTCGGCGCCCAGTTCGCCAAGAACGTCGCCACCAAGACCAACGACGTCGCCGGTGACGGCACGACCACCGCCACGGTGCTTGCACAGGCGATGGTCAAGGTCGGCATGCGCAACGTCGCCGCCGGCGCCAACCCGATGGCCCTCGGTCAGGGCATCCAGCTCGCCGCCGACGCGGTCGTCGACGCGCTGAAGGCCAAGGCCACGCCGGTCAAGGGCCGCGACAACATCGCCCAGGTCGGCACCGTCGCCTCCCGCGACGCGTCGATCGGCGCGCTGCTCGGTGAGGCCATCGAGAAGGTCGGCGAGGACGGTGTGATCACCGTGGAGGAGTCCTCCACGCTGGCCACCGAGCTCGTCATCACCGAGGGTGTGCAGTTCGACAAGGGCTTCGTGTCGGCGTACTTCGTGACCGACCCCGAGGCCCAGGAGGCGGTGCTCGAGGACACGTACGTCCTCCTGTACCGGGAGAAGATCTCCTCCCTCAACGACCTCCTCCCGATCCTCGAGAAGATCGCCCAGGCCGGCAAGCCCGTGGTGATCATCGCCGAGGACGTCGACGGCGAGGCCCTGTCCACGCTCGTGGTCAACTCGGTCCGCAAGACGATCCGCGCGGTCGCCGTCAAGGCGCCGTACTTCGGTGACCGCCGCAAGGCGTTCCTCGACGACCTCGCGGCCGTCACCGGCGGCACCGTCATCTCCTCCGATGTGGGCATGAAGCTGTCCGAGGTCGACATCGACGTGCTGGGCACCGCCCGGCGCGTGGTCGTCACCAAGGACGAGACCACGCTCATCGAGGGTGGCGGCAGCAAGGACGCCGTGGCCGGTCGCGCGGAGCAGATCCGCCGCGAGATCGAGGCCACCGACTCCGACTGGGACCGCGAGAAGCTGCAGGAGCGGCTGGCGAAGCTGTCCGGCGGCGTCGCGGTGATCAAGGTCGGCGCCGCCACCGAGACCGAGCTGGCCGAGCGCAAGCACCGCATCGAGGACGCGGTCGCCGCGACCAAGGCCGCGGTCGAGGAGGGCATTGTGCCCGGCGGCGGTTCCGCGCTGGTCCACACGGCCAAGGCGCTCGACGCGCTCGCCGAGTCGCAGTCCGGCGACGTGGCCACCGGTGTCCGGCTCGTGCAGAAGGCACTGTCCGCGCCCCTGGCGTGGATCGCGATCAACGCCGGTCTCGAGGGCGCGGTCGTCGTCTCCAAGGTCGCCCAGCTCGAGTGGGGCCACGGCCTCAACGCGGCGAAGCTGACCTACGGCGACCTCATCGCCGACGGTGTTGTCGACCCGGTCAAGGTCACTCGCTCGGCGGTCACCAACGCGGCGTCCATCGCGCGGATGGTGCTCACCACCGAGGCCTCGGTCGTGGAGAAGAAGGAAGAGGCGCCGGAGGCCGCTGGGCACGGCCACGGCCACGGGCATGGCCACGGCCACGGCCCGGGTTTCTGACGCTCACCAACGACGAACGCCGCGCCCGGTGCTGGTCACCGGACGCGGCGTTCGTCGTGTGAAGACCTACCTGGCCACGGCCAACGTGCGTTTCTCCATCTTGATGATCGCCTCCCGCTCTCCCTCGGAGAGGCCACCCCAAATCCCGTACGGTTCGTGCACCGCGAGCGCGTGCCGACGGCACATGTCCAGTACGGGACAGGTCTGGCAGATCGCCTTGGCTCTGGCCTCGCGCCGGGCACGGGCCGGGCCGCGTTCACCGTCGGGGTGGAAAAAGAACGCACTGTCCATGCCGCGGCAGGAACCCTCGAGCTGCCAATCCCACACGTCCGCGTTGGGACCGGGGAGCCTTCGAGTGTCCGCCATGGTGACCGCCTCCCTCGCCGGCTGTTCGCACTTGTGACCGGCTACTCCATTCGGTGCAGCGGCAACAACGCTAGAACCGCGCCAAAGCTTGTTCAAGGCTGATCGACTCTTTGGCCAGGCAATTCAACCGATCGGTGAACACCCTCCACGCTGCGTATTCGTCGATCCAGTTGCCGGACCCTCGTGATCACCCGACGATGGGAGGGTGGCGACAAAGGAGGCGTCCGTGGGCGATCATGGCCGGGTCGCGGCCGTGGCCGATGGCACCACGGGAGCGCCGGACGAGGAGACGCTGCCGGTCGCGGCCGTCGCCCGCAGACTGGGGGTCGCGCCGGCGACCCTGCGGACATGGGACCGCCGCTACGGGATCGGTCCGCGCGCCCACACCACCGGCCGGCATCGCCGGTACACCCGGGACGACATCGCGCGGTTGGAGCTGATGCAGCAGGCGTTGCTGCGGGGCGCGACCCCGGCGGAGGCCGCGGGATACGCGCTGCGGGCGTCGATGCCGCACGTCCCGGAGATCGTCGCGCCACGTGACGGCGGTCTGACGCTGCTGCGTGAGTTCAGCACCCGTTCGACGTCGGTCATGGGCCTGTCCCGTGCGGCCATGGCCATGGACGCGGTCGCCACACAACAGCTGATCGCCGACAGCATCGACACGCTTGGCGTGGTGACAGTGTGGAACGACGTGGTGCGGCCCGTGCTCGCCGCGCTCGCGAGCCGGTGGGCACAGTCAGGCGAGTGCGTCGAGGTGGAGCACCTGGTGCACGAGTGCGCACTGGCGGCGTTCGTCGGCGCCACGCCACTGGTGACCGTGCCCCGCAACCCGCGGCCGGTGTTGCTGTGCTGCGCGCCGGACGAGCAGCACTCGCTGCCGCTTTATGTGCTGCGCGCGGCTTTGGCGCGGGAGGGCATCGGCACGCAGCTGTTGGGCGCGTCGCTGCCGACGTCCGCCCTGGCCGCCGCGGTCCGCAGAACCGGACCGGCGGCGGTGGCCGTGTGGGCGCAGCTGACGCGCCACGCCCGGTCGGCGGTGTTCGAGGAGGTGCCCAGGACACGGCAGCGGGTGCGGTTGTTCGCCTGCGGCCCGGGGTGGTTCACGACGGAACTCCCGGACCGCGTGGACCGACTGGACGACCTGGCAGACGCGCTGCACCGGATCGAGGGCCTGGTAGGCGTGCCGCGCTGAGCCTTGCGCCGCAGGGGCGGCTTGGCCTCCGGCCCCCGGTTCCACGCTACGGCAGGGCACCGACAGTTCGAGGCTCGCGAACGGCAACCGTGGACACGTTCACCCGCCGAACCCGAGCGAATGGACCATTCATGCACCGGGGGACCCCCGGTTTCAACGCTACGCGCGACCACCGACAAAACCGGGGGCTCGGACTGACGCCTGTGGACAGAAGCCCTGCACCCCTGGGACGTCGGCTCTTCAGCGCACGGTTCGGAAGAACTCGCGGATGTCCGCTACCAGCAGGTCCGGCGCCTGGAGCGAGGCGAAGTGGCCGCCGGTGGGGAAGCGGGACCAGTGGGTGACCGTGTTGGACAGTTCCGCCAGCCCGCGGATCGCCCCGTCGCCTACGAAGTTCGCCACCCCCGTCGGCACCGGTGAGCGGGTGGGCCGCCGGCGCCAGGACGAGCCGGCCTCCAGGTAGAGACGTGCGGCCGAGCCGGCGGTCCCGGTCAGCCAGAAGATGGTGACGTTGGTCAGGACGGCGTCCCGGTCGACGGGGGTCTGTTCGGTTCGGGTCGGATCCCAGTCCACGAACCACTCCAGGTTCCACGCGAGCTGGCCGGCCGGGGAGTCGTTGAGCGCGTAGGCCAGGGTCTGCGGCCGGGTGGACATCTGCATGGCGCAGCCGGAGTGGGCGAACCACGCCGCCCGGTTCCGCTTGGCCTGCTCCCGCCCCGTCGCCGACAAGCCGTCCAACTCATCGGGCTCGACCGGGGTCGAGGCGTCGACCAGCGCGTTGACGTGCACACCGATCACGTTCTCCGGCGCGAGCCGGCCCAGCTCGGTCGACACGAGGCTGCCGAAGTCGCCGCCCTGCGTGCCGTAGCGCCCGTACCCCAGCTCGCGCATCACCGCCCACGCGCGAGCGACGCGGTCGACGCCCCAGCCCGTCTCCCGGGTCGGACCAGAGAACGCGAACCCCGGCACGGACGGGGCGACCACGTGGAACGCGTCCGCCGGGTCCCCGCCGTGGGCGCGCGGATCGGTCAGCGGACCGAGGATGCCCAGGAAGTCGTACACCGTGCTCGGCCAGCCGTGCGTGACGACCAGCGGCGTGGCGTCGGGCTCCCGCGAGCGAACGTGCAGGAAGTGGACCTGTTGACCGTCGATCGTCGTCGTGAACTGACCGACCGCGTTGAGCCGGGCCTCGTGCTCGCGCCAGTCGTAGCCGGTTCGCCACTGTTCGACCAGGTCGGCCAGGTAGTCCCGGCTCACCCCGTACGACCAGCCGACCCCGGGGAACTCGTCGGGCCAGCGCGTCCTGGCCAGCCGGTCGACCAGGTCGTCGAGATCGGACTGGGGATGTCGATGCGGAACGACTTCGGGGCGATCATGAGGGACAGCGTTCATGCCCTTCCGGACAACGACTGTCCTGAAAGAACCCGAAACTGTCGGTGGGTGCCGGTAGGCTGGTGGCCTAACCAGGCATCGGGGGACCTGTGACGACATTCGAGCACGCCGCATTCGGCGACCGGCCGGACCTGGCCATCGCATCGGTGCCGCCGGCGCCGAGGGAGCGATGGCTCGCTGCCGTCGTGCTCGGGGCACAGGGCCACTACGCGCGAGCGGCGACCCTGCTTCGCGCACTCGTCGACCGGGCCGGTGACGACCTCGCCGCGCTCGCCGCCGCCACCCTCGCCTCCCACCGCCGCCAGCTCGGCGGGCACGCGGCCGCTCGCCGGCTCGACGCCGTCGCGCTCGTGGCGGCGACCGGTGACGAGGCACGGGCCGACGCGCTCCTCGGCCTCGCGGCCGACGCCGTCGGGGCAGGGCGGCTCACCGAGGCCCGGCGACTTCGGGATCGGGTGCCGAGGACGACCTGGCGTGCGCGGGTGCGCGCCGGTTGGGTCTCGGCTGAGATCGAGTTGAGCGCTGATCGAGCCGAGCTGGCGCGGCCACACGCCGAGCAGGCTCTCGAAGAGGCACAGGGGACCCGGCACCGGATCAAGTCCGAGATCGTGTTGGGCGCGACGTTGACCAGCTCGGACCCGGCCATGGCCCGAAAGCTGGTCACCCGCGCGCGGGACGACGCTACGGATCTGCACCTGTTGTCGCTGGTCTGGCCGGCCTCACTGTTGTTGGCACAACTAGACCCGGACGAGGCATCCACTCACAGTCAGGATGCCGCCATAGCCTTACACACAGTGTTACGGAGAGCTGATCCTCGCGGGCGTGAGCTCGCTGAACGCTCCACATGGGTGCCCGAGCTCGCTGGCCCAACCGGGTGAACAGGGTCGCTCGGACATCTGGGCGAACTGGTCAGCAGATTTACCACCAGATCGTGTCAAGGTTCGCCCCGAAGCGTCCGATAGGGAGTAGTACGTCACTCGGCTGCAGGAAGGAGTCCCCGTGACGACGGTCTTGATTTGCGACGACCGCCGCGGCGTGCGGGAAGGGCTGACGCGCGTCATGTCCGCTGTGCCGGGGGTGAGTCGCATCGACTGCGTAGCGCACGGTGACGAGTTGCTCGCCCGCTTCTCCCGCGCGCCGGTCGACGTCGTGCTGGTCGGCACGCAACGTGCGGTACCCACCGGCGTCGAGGCCACCCGTCGCCTGGTGTCGGCGAACCCGACGGCGAACGTCATCGTGTTCGGCGCCCCGGACGACGCGAGCAGCATCGCGGCCGCGATCGCGGGCGGTGCCCGTGGGTACCTCCGCTGGGACGCCTCCCGTCCCGAGCTGGTGGCGGCACTCGCGCACACGCTGGCGAGCACGTCGGTGCCGGCGCCACGGCAACCGTCCGACCCTGGAGTCCAGCTCACCGACCGCGAGCTGCAGGTACTGCGCGGCATGGCGATGGGCAAGAGCAACGGGCAGATCGGGCGCGAGCTGTACCTGTCCGAGGACACGGTGAAGACCCACGCCCGCCGCCTGTTCCGCAAACTCGGCGTTCGCGATCGCGCGCAGGCCGTGGCGCACGGCTTCCGACGGGGACTCGTCTCCTAGGCTCTGCCGTGTGACGGAATCCGAGGTAGCCGGGGATGGGTCTGGCGACAGGGATGGGTCTGCCAGGCCCGCCGAGCTAGCCGAAGCCGATGGTGCCCGGGCCGGGGGCGCTGAGGCGCGGCTGGATTCCGGTGGGACGGTAGCTGGTGGGGCTGCCGGTAAGGCTGTGGTGGCTGGTGGAGCCGCCGGGGCTGGGGCCGAGGTGCATGGGGAAGGGCTTGGCAAACGGGCTGGGTTAGCCATGCCCGTTTTCAGCTCCGAAGGGTTGCCCGTCCGCGCGTCTGGCGGTGATGAGTCGGGCGCTGGTGACCGCGGTGGTCGCGAGCCGGGCGGTCGCGAGCTGGGGGGCGGTGTCCCAGGCGAACGCGAGCCGGAACTCAGCGAGGCGGATCTCGATGAGCCCGCTGACGATGATCTGTATGGCGACGACGGGTACCCGGTGCGGCCCTTATGGGCGCGGACCTCGACGCTCGTCGTTACCGTCGTGTTCCTGTTCGTGGTTTCTGGCGCGATCACGGCATGGCTGCGGATCTCCGACCTGCAGCAACGTGTCGACACCCTGGAGGCGCAAGCGCTTGCGGCCGAGGATGCGCGCCAGGCCGCGATCATGCTCGCCCAGGATCTCGCCACCTATGACTACCGTGACCTCGGCGGTAACTTCCGTCACGTCGCCGCCAACGCCACTCCACGTTTCGCCGGACAGCTTCGAGCGCTGACCGAGGAGCTGGGGCCAGAGCTCCAGCAGACCCGCGCGGTGGCGAAGGCCACTGTCCGGTCGGCGGGTGTGGTGCGTGCCGACAGTTCGAAGGCCGTGGTGGCGGTTTTCGTTGACCAGACCGTTACCAACACCAGGAACCCGGAGTCGCGGACCGAGCAGAGCCGGATGGAACTGACACTCGTTAGGCAGTCAGGGGTCTGGCGGTTAGACCAGGCGGGGGAACTCTGAGGCCGCACCTTCCGGGCAAAACGAGGTGGATTGTGTTGCGCGGTACGGTGGGTGACACCTCCGTGTGGGAAAGCAAAACGCCCTGCGGAGTGTGACGTACAACTAACCGTACCTGCACGTAACGTTGAGGCTGCTCGCTGCGATGACCACATTGGGGGACGGACTGGACGCTTCCGTAGGCGCTGCCGTCGAAGGCGATCCGCGCGCCATTGACCGGGTGCTGGCGTCTATCCGGCCCCTCGTCGTGCGGTACTGCCGTGCGCGGGTAGGAAGGCAGGAGCGATCCTTTGCTTCTGCGGACGACGTCGCACAGGAGGTGTGTCTCGCGGTGCTAACGGCATTGCCCAGCTACCGCGACCAGGGACGACCCTTCCTGGCTTTCGTATACGGCATCGCCGCGCACAAGGTCGCTGACGCGCACCGTGCCGCCGGGCGTAACCGTTCCGAGCCCGTCGCCGAAGTACCGGATGAGCCGGAAACCGACGCCGGGCCGGAGCAGCGTGCCATGCAGCAGGATCTGAGCCGCCGGATGAAGGACCTACTCGACGTGCTGCCGGACAAGCAGCGGGACATCGTTCTGCTGCGGGTGGTCGTCGGCCTCTCCGCGGAGGAGACCGCGGAAGCCATCGGTTCGACGCCGGGGGCCGTGCGGGTGGCCCAGCACAGGGCGCTCGCCCGCTTGCGGAAGACTCTGTCAGCGGAGGAGGTGGTCTGAAATGAGTGATCGAAGAGATCATGCCGAGTTCCCCGAGATCGAGGACGAGGCCATCGACCTTGCTCTCGTGCATGCCGACGACGAGTACCTCGACATGCTCAGCCACGCCAACCTCGACGGCCGCGACGCAGCGCTAGAAAACTTCGACAACCTCGGCGACTTCGACAACCTCGGCGATTTCGGCGACGACCAGCTGACCCGCCTCCTCATGACCTGGCGCCGCGACGTGGACGCGGAGCCCATCGACGAACTCGTCGACCCCAAACTCGCGACCGCCACCGTGCACGCCGCCAGGATGCAGCGCAAGCGCCGGCCGCGTCTCCTCGTCCCCATCGCCGCCGCGGCCGCCGTCCTGGCGATCGCGTTCGCCGGTGTCGGCCTCGCCGCCCGCGACGCACATCCCGGCGACACCTTGTGGGCGCTCACCAAGGTCCTGTACGCCGACCACGCCCGCTCGGTCGAGGCCGCCGCGGAGGTCAAGGCCGACCTGCGCGAAGCGAAGGCCGCACTGACCGAGGGCAACGTCGCCGAAGCCAAGTCCAAACTGGAGGACGCGCACGCCACGCTGCCGTCCGTCCTGCCGGACGACGGCCGGACCGACCTCGAGGCCCAGCACGCCTCGCTTCTCGCGCAGCTGCCCGGCAACCCGTCCGACCAGGCCGGCTCACCGCCCACGCCAGCACCGTCGACCCAGCCCGGCACCGACTCGTCAGAGGACCCTGCCCCCGGCACGTCCGAGTCCAGCCAGGTGACGGACACGGTCACCCCGAGCTACCCACCGTCCGAATCGCCCGACCCGCCTGACCCGCCGACCACCAGCACGGAAACCACGCGCAACGAGGAAGGCGGCACACCCAGCGGCGGCACGAGCGGCGAATCCGGCGGCACCGCAGGCGCTGAAGGGGCCGCCCCCGCCACGCAAGGCCCCTAGCGAGCGCACGAGAGTCCCATTCGCTCGGACTGGCCACCGAAAGTTGTCCACAGGCCCCCGCGACCAGGGGTTTTGTCTGTGTCGGTTGGTACGATGGCCTCGGGGTGGCCCCCCGGGTATGGGTGGGGGATGCCT
>NZ_DASUVO010000107.1:0-54744 GCF_036378875.1 Actinophytocola sp. | reverse complement strand
CACCATCGGCAACGCCCGGTGGGAGGCGGGCAACGTCCGCGACGTCCTGCACTACTACGCGGCCGCGCCGGAGCGGCTGTTCGGCCGGCAGATCCCGGTCCCCGGCGGGGTGGACGTGACGTTCAAGGAGCCGCTCGGGGTGGTCGGCGTGATCGTGCCGTGGAACTTCCCGATGCCGATCGCCGGCTGGGGTTTCGCGCCCGCACTCGCCGCCGGCAACACCGTCGTGCTCAAGCCGGCCGAACTGACCCCGCTGACCGCGATCAGGCTCGGTGAGCTGGCCCGCGAGGCCGGCATCCCCGAGGACGTCTTCCAGGTGCTGCCCGGCCGCGGGTCCGTGGTGGGTCAGCGGTTCGTGGACAACCCGTTGGTGCGCAAGGTGGTCTTCACCGGCTCGACCGAGGTGGGCCGGCAGATCATGGCCGGCTGCGCCGCACAGGTGAAACGCGTGACGCTCGAGCTGGGCGGCAAGAACGCCAACATCGTGTTCGCCGACGCCGACCTCGAGAAGGCGGCCGCCACCGCGCCGTACGGTGTGTTCGACAACGCGGGCCAGGACTGCTGTGCCCGCTCGCGGATCCTCGTACAGCGCGACGTGTACGAGAGGTTCATGGAGTTGCTCGAACCGGCGGTGCGTGGCGTGGTGGTCGGTGACCCGGGGGACGAGAAGACCGAGATGGGGCCGCTGATCTCCGCGGCGCACCTCGCGTCCGTGTCGTCCTATGTGGACGACGAGACACCGGTCGCGTTCCGCGGCGGCAAACCCGATGGGCCGGGATTCTGGTTCCCGCCAACGGTCGTGACCCCGCGCTCGGCCACCGACCGGGTCGTCACCGACGAGGTCTTCGGCCCTGTCGTCACGGTGCAGACGTTCGCCGACGAGGACGAGGCCGTCCGGTTGGCCAACGACACGGAGTACGGCCTGTCCGGCTCCATCTGGACCGAGAACGTCGGTCGCGCCATGCGGGTCGCCCGCGGCGTCGAGGCCGGCAACCTGTCGGTCAACTCGCACTCCTCGGTGCGGTACTGGACGCCGTTCGGCGGCGTCAAGCAGTCCGGTCTCGGCCGCGAGCTGGGGCCGGACGCGCTGGCCGCGTTCACCGAGACCAAGAACGTGTTCATCTCCACAGAGGGGGTCTAAGTGAATCGTTTAGAGGGCCGCGTCGCGGTGATCACGGGGGCGGCCAGCGGGATCGGGCTCGCCTCGGCGAAGAGGTTCGCCGAGGAGGGTGCCGTCGTGGTCGGTGTCGACCTCAACACCGACGCCATCGAGACGCTCGCGAAGGAGACCGGCGGCGCCGCGATCACCTGTGACGTCACCGACGAACAGGCCGTCGAGGCCATGTTCGCGCAGGTCGTCGCCGACCATGGCCGCGTGGACGTCGCGTTCAACAACGCGGGTATCTCCCCGCCGGAGGACGACTCCATCCTGGACACCGGCATCGAGGTGTGGGAGAAGGTGCAGCGGGTCAACCTCACCTCGGTGTACCTGTGCTGCAAGCACGTTCTGCCGCACATGCGCGCCCAGGGCAAGGGGTCGATCATCAACACCGCGTCGTTCGTGGCGGTGATGGGCGCCGCGACCTCGCAGATCTCCTACTCCGCCTCGAAAGGCGGCGTGCTCACGATGACCCGCGAGCTGGGCGTGCAGTTCGCGCGGGAAGGGATCCGCGTCAACGCGTTGTGCCCCGGCCCGGTGAACACGCCGCTGCTCCAGGAGCTCTTCGCGTCGGACGAGGAACGGGCGCAGCGTCGGCTCGTGCACGTGCCGATGGGCCGGTTCGCCGAAGCCGCGGAGATCGCCGCCGCCGCCGCGTTCCTCGCCAGCGACGACTCGTCGTACATGACCGCTTCGACGTTCCTGGTGGACGGCGGGATCTCGGGCGCGTACACCACTCCGTTGTAAGGCCGTGGGGGGAATGAGCCAGCGGACCGTGACCGAACACAAGGGAGTGACCGAGGCGTTGTTCCGCCCGGTACGCACCCGGAACGCCTTCGAGGAGACCGTGGAACGGCTGCTCCAGGCGATTCGGCTCGGCGTGGCCGCGCCGGGGGAGAAGCTGCCCGCCGAACGGGACCTGGCCGCGCGGCTCGGCGTGAGCCGGGTGACCCTGCGGGACGCCATCCGGGCGGTCGCCGACGCCGGTTACGTCGAGTCACGGCGCGGCCGCTACGGAGGCACGTTCGTCGCGGAGTCCCTGCCGTCACCGGCGCCCAGCCCGGCGCCGGCAGGGGACCTGGAGGATGTGCTCACATTGCGGCACGTTCTGGAATGCGGCGCGGTCGAGGCGGCGGCCGCCCGCGCACTCACCCCGGCCGACAGGCAACACCTGACCGCGGCGCTCCTCGACGTGTCCGGTGTGGACACCGAGCAGGCGGAGTACCGCCGCCGCGACTCCCGGCTGCACCTGGCCATCGCGGAGGTGGCCGGGTCCCCGTCGCTCACCACCGCGGTCGCCGACGTCCGCACCCGGGTCAACGAACTACTGGACGCGATCCCGTTGCTGGCGGCCAACATCGAGCACTCCAACACCCAGCACCGGACCATCGTGAACGCCATCCTGGCCGGCGACGCGCCCGCGGCACGCCAGGCCATGGCCGAACACCTCGAGGGCACCGCCGCACTGCTGCGAGGGTTCCTGGCGGGCCGCTAGAAACCACGCAGCCGGAGGCCGTCGACGTCGTAGCCGCCGTTCGCCAGCATCATGATGCCGTCGACCCAGCTCCAGATGATCCCGACGAGCAGGAGCGAGGACACCAGCTGCGCCACCGCGATACCCGTGTGTCCGGTGTAGAACCGGCCGATCCCGAACGGGAACGCGAGCTGTAACACGCCGGCCACCAACCGGTACCGCTCGGACTCGTACTGCACCGCCGGCGGTGCGGACGGGACGTACGTCGGTGGCCCGACCGGCGGTGGCAGGGTGATCAGCGGCGCCATGAACGGCGGGTGCGGCGGCGGCAGATCCGTGAACAGGTGTTTCAGGTCCGCTCTGGTACGGGCCTCCAGCGCGGCGGACATCCGCTCCTCGTACTCCTCTAGCGAGAGCCGACCGGCGGACATGTGGTCAGACAGGAACTTGACCGCGGACTCGCGCTCCTCGGTGCCGATGCGGAGGCTGTCACTGTCGGTCATAACTGTTCCGCCTCCCCGAATTTCAATGTGTTGGTCACGTTGGGGAGGGCAGGTCCCGCTTGGTCACGTGCCTGTGGCCGGCTTACGTCACGTTCCCCTGAGGTGCGGTCGCCAAGCACTCGGCCTGATCTCGATCCCGAGGCCGACACAGGGAGCGTCATGTATCCACTGTATCCCCGCCGCGCGGTATGCCGGCGGGAAGCGGCGAGCGGCGATAGGCTCCCGCTGGCCGGGCAACGGCGTCCGGGTGGAGGGAGGGGTCGGGGATGCTGGTCGGAGTGCCTCGCGAGGTGAAGAACCACGAGTACCGGGTCGCGATCACGCCCGCCGGGGTCGTCGAGCTGGTGCACCACGGCCACGACGTGCTGGTCGAGGCCGGCGCCGGGGACGGGTCGTCGCTGCCCGACCACGACTACGTCGCGGCCGGCGCCAAGATCGTCCCGACCGCCGACGAGCTGTGGGCGTCCGCCGACCTCGTGCTCAAGGTCAAGGAGCCGATGCCGGAGGAGTACCCGCGACTGCGGCGCGGCCAGATCCTGTTCACCTACCTGCACCTCGCCGCGAACGAGGAGTGCACCCGCGCGCTGGTCGACGCAGGCACCACCGCCATCGCCTACGAGACCGTCCGCGGCCCGGACGGCTCGCTGCCGCTGCTCGCGCCGATGAGCGAGGTCGCCGGCCGGATGGCCCCACAGGTCGGGGCGCACTGCCTGGAACGCGCGCAGGGTGGCCGAGGAGTGCTGCTCGCGGGTGTGCCCGGGGTGCCGGCGGGCAAGGTCGTGGTGATCGGTGCCGGGGTCGCGGGGATGAACGCGGCGACGGTCGCGCTGGGCATGCAGGCCGAGGTGATCGTCCTCGACACCAACGTGAACCGGCTGCGGCAGATCGACTTCACCTACCGGGGCCACCTGCAGACCGTCGCCAGCAACGCCTACGAGATCGCCAAGGCGTGCCGGTGGGCGGACCTGGTGATCGGCGCGGTGCTCGTGCCGGGCGCGAAGGCGCCGAAGCTCGTGAGCAACGAGTTGGTGGCGCAGATGCGACCCGGGTCAGTCCTGGTCGACATCGCCATCGACCAGGGCGGTTGCTTCGCCGACTCGCGACCGACCACACACGCCGACCCGACGTTCACCGTGCACGAGTCGGTGTTCTACTGCGTGGCGAACATGCCGGGCGCGGTGCCGAACACCTCGACGTGGGCGCTCACCAACGTGACCCTGCCGTACGCGGTGGCACTGGCCGACAAGGGGCTCGCCGCGCTCCAGGACCCCGCCCTGGCCGCGGGCCTCAACGTCGCCGAGGGCAAGGTGATGCTCGCCGAGGTGGCGGAGGCGCACGGCATGGTGTTCGGGGGTGCGGGCTGACCGTCGGCAGCGCCATCACCGCTTACCTGGACCACCTCGCCGTCGAGCGAGGTACCGCACGCAACACACTCGACGGGTACACCCGTGACCTGCGCCGGTACGAACGGCACCTGGCCGCACTCGGCGTGCTGACTCTGGACGCGGTGACCGAGGCACACGTGTCGGCGTTCCTCGCGGTGCTGCGGGAGGGCACCGACGAGCACCCGCCCCTCGCCGCGTCGTCGGCCGCGCGTGCACTGGTCGCCGTGCGTGGCCTGCACAAGTTCGCTGTGCGGGAAGGGATCGCCGAGCTGGACGCGGCCCGCGAGGTGAAGCCGCCGGCCGCGCCACGCCGGTTACCCAAGGCACTGCCGGTCGACGACGTGCTGCGGCTGCTGGAGACGCCGTCGGGGCTGCGGGAGCGCGCGTTGCTGGAGGTCCTGTACTCGACCGGCGCCCGCATCTCCGAGGCGGTCGGCCTGGACCTGGACGACATCGACGCCGCCGAGCGCACGGTGCTGCTGGACGGCAAGGGCGGCAAGCAGCGGCTGGTGCCGATCGGCCGGCCGGCGCTCGACGCGCTGGACGCCTACCTCGTGCGAGCCCGGCCGGAGCTCGCCGCGGGTGGCCGGGGGAGTCCCGCCGTGTTCCTGAACGTGCGGGGTGGGCGGCTGTCCCGGCAGAGCGCGTGGCAGACGCTGAAGGTGGCCGCCGAGCAGGCCGGGCTCGCGGCGACCGTCTCCCCGCACACCCTGCGCCACTCGTTCGCCACGCACCTGTTGGAGGGTGGCGCTGACGTCCGCGTTGTCCAGGAGCTGCTCGGCCACGCGTCGGTCACCACGACGCAGGTGTACACCCTCGTCACGGTGAACACGCTGCGCGAGGTGTACGCCACCGCACATCCCCGAGCGCGTGGATAGCGCTTTCCCTAGGGCTTGTCACGCCAGGTGAACGTTCAGTGACCCATTGACGTCGTCGGTGTCCGGTTCTACCGTCTTAGGCAAGCGCTTTCCGCGTACCCTGCTGATCGTCGAATGTGCGGAGGCAACGATGCCCCCATTGCTTCGCCGCGCCCTCCTGCGGTCCTTCTCCGTCATATTGCTCGCGCTCCCATTAGTGGCGGTGGCGCAGTCGAGCGCCGAACCCGTCAGTCCACTGGCAGACACGCCGGTCGGGTTCGCCAGCGTCAACGCGTTGGGACAGAACGGCACCACCGGCGGCGCCGCCGGTCCGACCGTCACGGTCACCAACGCGACCGACCTCGCGTACTACGCGGGCCGAAACACCCCGTACACCATCCAGGTCACCGGGCGGATCACGTTCGACGACATGATCACCGTGGTGGCCAACAAAACCATCGTCGGCGTCGGCGCCGCGGAGATTTCCGGCGGCGGCCTGCAGATGGGCTCGACCACCCGGCCCGGGAACAACGTGATCGTGCGCAACATCAGGTTCACCGGCGCATCGGACGACTCGATCAGCGTCACGAACTCGGCGCATCACGTCTGGATCGACCACAACGACTTCTCCGGCGGCTACGACGGCCTGCTCGACATCAAGCGGGCGTCCGACTACGTCACCGTGTCCTGGAACCACTTCCACGGCCACAGCAAGGCCTCGCTGGTCGGTCACTCGGACACCTACACCCAGGACGCCGGGCACCTCAGGGTGACCTACCACCACAACTTCTTCGACGGCACCGAACAGCGCCACCCACGCGTGCGGTTCGGCGACCCGGTGCACGTGTTCAACAACTACTACCGGAACAACGGACTGTACGGCGTCGCGTCCACAATGGATGCCGGGGTGCTCGTCGAGGGCAACTACTTCGAGAACGTCGCGCACCCGAGCTACGTGGGGTACGACGAAAGCGGGCCCGGCCGGTTGGTGGCGCGCAACAACGTCTTCGTGAACTCCGGCGTGCCGGAGACCGCCGGCACGGTCACCGAGCCCCGCACGTTCTACGCGTACACGGTGGACGCCCCGTCCAGCGTGCCGTCGATCGTGCGCGCCGGCGCCGGCGTCGGCAAGATCACGGCGACGCTCGCGGCGAACGCCGTCGACGGCTTCGCCAGCGTGAACGCGTTGGGGCAGAACGGAACCACCGGCGGCGTCGGGGGTCCGGTGGTCACCGCGACCACCACCGACCAGCTGTTGGAGTACATCGACACCGTCGGCCCGATGGTCATCCAGGTGTCCGGGCGGATCGCCATCACCAGCAAGCAGGGCGTCCGGCCGAACAAGACCATCGTCGGCATCGGCACCTCCGCCGAGATCACCGGGGGAGGGCTGGACTTCTACCGCTCCTACAACGTGATCGTCCGCAACATCAGGTTCTCAGGCGCCGAGGACGACGCGGTGAACGTCGGGCAGAACTCACACCACATCTGGATCGACCACAACGAGTTCGTGGCCCCGGTGGACGGCGCGGTCGACATCGTCCGCGGCGCCGAGTACGTGACCGTCTCGTGGAACCACTTCCGCGGCACCGACAAGTCCATGCTGATCGGGCACTCCGACGGCAACGCGTCGCAGGACACCGGGCACCTGAAGGTCACCATCCACCACAACTTCTTCGACGGTTCGGTCCAGCGACATCCCCGCGTCCGGTTCGGCGAGCCGGTGCACGTGTACAACAACTACTTCCGCGCCAACAGCCTCTACGCCGTGGCGTCCACGATGAACGCCGGCGTGCTGGTCGAGGGCAACTACTTCGAGAACGTCCCGTTCCCGTGCTACTCGGCCAGCGGCTACGCCGACTCCGGTCCCGGCAGGCTCGTGCAGCGGAACAACGTGTTCACCAGCTCAGGTGGCTGTGAGGTGTCCGGTTCGGTCACCGAACCCCGCACGTACTACCAGTACACAGTGGACAACCCGGCCAGTGTGCCGGCGGCCGTGCGGGCCGGTGTCGGTATCGGCAGGATCTAACGGGCGAAGCCGTGCAGCAACCCGCGGTACGGCTTCGGTGGTGGGGCCGCGAACTCGCCGCGGTCGCCGGTGCGCAGCCCCATCGCCAGCAGTGACTGGACGGCGAGCGTCGCGGCCTGCACGCCGTCCACCACCGGGGCGCCGATCTCCGCGCTGAGGTCGGCGACCAGGTGCGTCATGCCGGCGCAGCCCAGCACGATCGCGTCCGACTCGTCGCGTGCCAGTGCTTTCCGGCACGCCGCGGTGATGGTCGCGAGCGCGTCCGGGTCACGATCGAGGTCCAGCACCCGGATGCCGCACGCGTGCACACCCCGGCAGAACCGTGCGACGCCGTACCGCTCGGCGAGGTCCCACGTGCGGCCCCTGCTCCGGTCCACAGTGGTCACGACGCTGAACCCGCGGCCGAGGTAGCTGGCCGCACGCATCGCCGCCTCGGCCATGCCGACCACGGGCCCGTCCGAGACCTCGCGGGCCGCGTCCAGGCCGGGATCGCCGAAGCAGGCGATCACGTACCCGTCCGCGTCCCCGATCTCGGCCAGCACGCCCGGCGCCGCGAGCGCCTCGTCGTAGTGGCTCTCGATCGACGCAGGACCCATGGACGCGGTCACCGCGTGCACCTTCTCACCGGCCACGGCCCGCGCCGACCGTTCGATCGCCTCGGTCATCGGCACGCTGGTGTTCGGGTTGATCACCTTGATCAACACGCGTCAGACCTTCCGCCGGGACAGCAGGGTGTGCACCACGAAGCCGACCGCCATGCCGATGAACCACGTGTACTGGGCGGTGGTGGACATCCCGGGACCGCCCTTCCACAGCACCGGTACCAGTGCGAGCACCGCGCCGGACGCCGTCGCGATGATCGCCTTCGGGTTGTATCCCTTGCGGAAGTGGTACTTCCCGTCCTCGGACAACGTGAACATTGCGTCGATGTCCACGACCTGCCGGCTCACCACGTAGTAGTGCGCGATCAGTACGCCGAACAGCGGGCCGATGAACGCGCCGAGCACCTCGAGGGTGTAGTGGATGACCTCCGGGTTGTTGTAGAGGTTCCACGGCGTGATGAGCACGGAGCCGACGGCCGCGATCATGCCGCCCGCGCGCCAGCTGATCCGTTGTGGACTGACGTTCGAGAAGTCGAACGCCGGCGAGATGAAGTTGGCCACGATGTTGATGCCGATCGTGGCGACCGTGAAGGTCAGCGCACCAAGGACGATCGCGAACGTGCTGTCGATGCGGGCCACCGTCTCGACCGGATCGGTGATCAGCTCGCCGAACACCGGCACCGTCAGCGACGCAGTCACGACGACGAGGATCGAGAACATCAGGAAGTTCAGCGGCAGGCCGAGCAGATTGCCGCGCTTGACGGCCGCGAAGCTCCTGCCGTAGCGGGAGAAGTCGCCGAAGTTCAGCATCGGACCGGAGAAGTAGGACACCACGAGCGCGATCGCCCCGAGCATCACCGGCACCGCGTCGAAGCCGGTGTAGCGGACCTCGCCGAGGTTCAGGTCGATCGCGCTCCAGCCGGCCTCGTAGATCAGGTAACCGCAGAGCAGGAACATCACGACGTACACCGCCGGACCGCAGAAGTCGATGAACCGGCGGATCGACTCCATGCCCGTCCAGAACACGGCCGCCTGCGCCACCCACAGGATCGCGTAGGACAGCCAGCCGAGCAGCGGCAGGCCGAGGAAGCCGTACTGGTCCACGTCCGCGAGCGGACCGAGGCCGGGGAACAGCTTGATCAGCACGACGTTCAGCGCGACCGAGGCGAGGTAGGTCTGGATCCCGTACCAGGCAACGGCGATCAGCCCGCGGATGATGGCCGGGATGTTCGCGCCGAGTACACCGAACACGGTCCGGCAGATGACCGGGAACGGCACCCCGGTGAGCTGGCTCGGCTTCGCGACCAGGTTGCAGAACAGGTAGACGATCGAGATGCCGACGACCAGCGAGATCAGCACCTGCCAGCTCGACAGTCCGAGCACGAACAGGCTGCCGGCGGTGACGTAGCCGCCGACACTGTGCACATCGGACATCCAGAACGCGAAGATGTTGTAGGAGCCCCAGGTCTGGTTGCGGAGCGGGGCCAGGTCCTCGTTCGTCAAGCGCGGGTCGTAGTCCGGTGCGGCTACGATCGTGGCGTCACGCGGCACGGTCTCGGTCATGCCCATCGACGCTAAGCGCGGTGTGTTACGCAGCTGTGTCCTGGATCATATATTTGGCCGGAAGAGTCCGGTGTGTTCCGGGAGCGTGGCGAGCGAGGCCTCGAGCCGCCGGTGGTGCTCGCCAGCCACCCGCAACAAAGCCGCCGCGTCGCGCCGCTCGAACGCGGCCAGCATCTCGCCGTGGTCGCGGTGCAGCGTCGTCCGGCCGGCCACGGACAGGTGTGCCATGGGCTGCACCGGTTCGGTGATGTTCCACGCGGACTCGAACATGGTGAGCAGCCGGTGCATCCCGCACGGCCGCACCAGTGCGAAGTGGAACCGCCGGCTCTCCCGGTGGTACCCACGCACGTCACCCGAGGAGATCGCGTCCTCCAGCGCGCCGTGCGCCTCGCGGGCGTGCGCGTCGTCCGCCGCCGTCGCCGCGCCGACCGCCGCGTTGAGCGCCGCGGTTTCCAGCACCTCGCGGACCAGGTACAACTCGCGCAGCTCGGCCGGGGTCAGCTTCGCCACCGTGTAACCGGCGTTGGGCCGGTGCTCGACCAGCCCCTCGCCGATGAGCGTCTTGAGCGACTCGCGGACCGGGATCCGGCTGACCCCGAACACGGCGGCGACCTCGTCGGGCGGTATCGGCGTACCCGGCGGCACGCCGCCGTCCAGCAGACAGCGCCGCAGCTCGGCGAGGATCGCCGCCTGCGAGGTGACCGCCGGTTCCTGCAACAACTGCGCGATCAGCGCTGACCGGCGTCGTGGCCCTGGCATCCCCCGAGGCTAGGCCGATTGGCAAGGATGTTGGTTGACGGCGTGTTTCAGCTCTCGTCCATCTGGAACAGAGTCAGCTGTAGCCCGGCCGGGCCCTCGACCCGCGCGTTCGTCGACCGGAACGGGGTCTTCCTCGGCTCCGCGAGGACCTCGCCGCCCGCGTCACGCAGCGCGGCGGTGCCGCCGTGCACGTCGTCCACCTCGAACGCGACGCGGATGTGGCCCGCCACCCGGCGCCCGACCTCGACCTGGTCGATGTACTCGGCCGTCGCAGGCTCGGCCAGCTCCAGGGTCGCCGCGCCGGCGTCCAGGATCATCACGCGGCTGCCGCCCTCCGGCTGGACGGACTCCCGTTCGGCCATGCCGAGCACGTCACGGTAGAAACGCACCGCGGCGTCGTAGTCGTCGGCCGTCACGACGAGGCGGAGCTGGCGAACGGACATCCGAACCCTCCAGGAAGATCGTTTTGCCATGGCAAACCGGCAGGTCAGGCTTTTTATTCCATAAAAAACCCGGGTTGACGGCGAGCCGCTTTGCCGGTTCGTGACAACAATCTCTAAGCTTCGGCGCACAGCGCGGACTACAAGGAGCTAGGTCGATATGTCGACATTGCAGCCCTCGGACCAAGAGCTGAGTCTCGCACCGAGGGCGGCCTCTGACGAGGACGAAGCACTCGACGAGAGCTCGAACGGATCGGGCGCCATCAACCGTGCCAAGCGGCAGATCCCGGAGCCGCCGCTGCTCAACGGCCACGGCCCGGCGAAGATCATCGCACTGTGCAACCAGAAGGGCGGCGTCGGCAAGACCACCTCGACGATCAACCTCGGTGCCGCGCTGACCGAGTACGGCCGCCGGGTGCTGATCGTCGACTTCGACCCGCAGGGCGCGCTGTCCGTCGGCCTCGGCATGCCAGCGCACACCCTCGACAAGACGATCTACAACGTCATGATCGAGCGGTCGATCACCGTCGACGACACGATCATCCGCACCGGCGTCGACAACATGGACCTGCTGCCGAGCAACATCGACCTGTCCGCGGCCGAGGTGCAGCTGGTCGCCGAGGTCGGCCGCGAGCACACGCTGCTGCGGGTGTTGCGGCCGGTCATCGACGTGTACGACTACATCCTCATCGACTGCCAGCCCTCGCTCGGCCTGCTGACGGTCAACGCGCTCACCGCCGCCGACGGGGTGCTCATCCCGCTGGAGTGCGAGTACTTCTCGATGCGTGGTGTCGCGCTGCTCACCGACACGATCGAGAAGGTGCGTGAGCGGCTCAACCCCAAGCTGGAGATCACCGGCATCCTCGCGACCATGTACGACCCGCGCACCGTGCACTCCCGCGAGGTCATGTCCCGCGTCATCGAACGTTTCGGTGACGTCGTGTTCGACGCCGTGATCAACCGGACCGTCCGGTTCCCGGAGACCACGGTGGCCGGCGCGCCCATCACTGTGTGGGCGCCGCGTTCGGCGGGGGCCAAGGCGTACCGCCTGCTGGCCAGAGAGGTGATCGCTCGGGAGACGGTCGCCCGACAGGTGTCCGCCAGGTGACGCGCCGGCCTTCGTTGCCGGGAGCGGATGAGCTGTTCAGACCGACGGGCCCCGCCGACGGTGTGGCCCCGGGGTGGGTGGAGCGTGCCGGGGGCCCGGCACGCCGCGGCACACCACGGCAGAAGCACACGTCGAAGATCACCGTCTACGTTTCCGACGAGGAACTGCTCGCGCTGGAACACGCCCGGCTCGCGCTCCGAGGTACACACGGGCTGACCGTGGACCGCGGCAGGATGGTCCGCGAGGCGATCGCGGTCGTGCTCGCCGACCTCGACGAACACGGCGAGGAGTCGGTGCTCGTGCGGCGCCTACGTCATGACGAATGAGACCCCGCCCGCCGAGGACACCCGGTCCGGCCGCTTCACGGTCCGGCTGTCGAACTTCGAGGGCCCGTTCGACCTGCTGCTCCAGCTCATCTCGCAGCACGAGCTGGACGTCACCGAGGTCGCGCTGCACCAGGTGACCGATGACTTCATCGCACACCTGCGCCAGGCGGGCGACGACTGGAACCTCGACGAGACCACCGAGTTCCTCGTCATCGCGGCGACGCTGCTCGACCTGAAGGCGGCCCGGTTGGTCCCGACGGGCGACGTCGAGGACGAGGAGGACCTGGCACTGCTGGAGGCCAGGGACCTGCTCTTCGCGCGGCTGCTGCAGTACCGGGCGTACAAGCAGGTGGCGGCACTGTTCGCCGAGCTGGAGGCCGGTGCCCTGCGCCGATACCCGCGGTCGGTGACCCTGGAGGACCGCTTCCAGGCGCTGCTGCCCGAGGTGATGCTGGGCGTGACCCCGAACCGCTTCGCCGACCTGGCGGCCGCGGTCTTCCGCCCGAAGAAGCCCCCCATGGTGTCCCTCGACCACCTGCACATGGGCAAGGTCTCGGTCCGGGAGCACGTGGCGGTGCTCCGCGTCCGCCTGGCATCGGCGGGCAGGCTGACCTTCGCCGAACTGGTGACCGACTGCGAGCACAGCATCGAGGTGGTCGCGCGGTTCCTGGGCCTGCTCGACCTGTACAAGGAAGATGTCATCCGGTTCTACCAGGAAGAAGCCCTGGCGGAACTACACGTCGAGTGGACGGGCGGCACCGTGGAGGAAGCCACAGCGGCCGCGACAACACCCGCCCCCGGCGACGAGGAGGAGTACGGGTGAGCGACCAGCACCCACACCACGAGCCCCACGCCGACAGCACCCCGGCACCGACTGGCTCATCCACTGAGCCAGTGCCGGGGGCTCCCCAGGAGGACGTGACGGAGGCGACCCGGGAAGCCGGGGACGCGGTCTCCGAAACCGCGGCTTCGGAGACTGGGCCTTCGGAGACCTCTGCCTTGGCTACCGCACCATCGGCCGACGCCCCTGCGGACAGCCAAGCCGAGCCAGAGGCCGAGTCCGATGCCGACCCCGGTGCCGAGAGCCGTGCCGCGTCAGGGGCTGAGCGGCATTCCGAGTCCGCTGTTGAGGCCCAAGAGGAGCCCACCGTCGAGCCGCCGGCGGAGACCCAGGCCGAGACTTCGGCGGAGGGCGCCGTAGCGGATCCTGCCGCCGCGACGGCACCCGACGAAGTGGCTGATCCACTCATCCACTCAGCCACGGCCGGCGAAAGTGGCTCATCCACCGAACCACCCGACTCCCAACCGGCCGTCGACACGACTGACCCCCAGTCGGCCATCGTTGACGACGCTTCCCTCCTCGTGGGCGATGCCGTGGATGACGGTCCCGCGAGCGGCGAGGGCGCGGTCCCTGTCGACACGACCGATCCCCAGCCGGCCATCGTTGACGACGCTTCTTTCCCTGTCGGCGATGCCGTCGATGACGGTCCCGCGAGCGGTGAGAGCCCAGTCCCGGCCGACGTTGCCGGCGAGGCAGCCGGTCCGGTCGACGATGACTCCGAGGACGGCCTTGCCCCACTCAGCGACGCCGACCTCGAGTCAGCGCTCGAAGCGCTCCTTCTCGTCGTCGACGCGCCAGCTGAGGAGGAGGGGCTCGCCGCCGCACTGGACACCACGCCTCTTCGGGTGGCCGAGCACCTGCGGCTTCTTTCCGACAAATACACCAATCAGGACCGTGGCATCGACCTTCGTCGGGCCGGGGGTGGCTGGCGTTTCTACACCCGCGACCGCTACGCCCCCTATGTCGAGAAGCTCCTACTCGATGGTCAGCGGGCCAAGTTGACCAGGGCCGCCCTCGAAACGCTTGCCGTCATCGCCTACCGTCAACCCGTGACCCGTGCCAGGGTCGCCGCCGTTCGTGGGGTGAACTGCGACGGTGTCATCCGTACCCTGCTCGCCCGCGGGCTGGTGGAGGAGACCGGTACCGACCAGGAGACCGGCGGTTTCCTCTACCGCACAACCGAACTGTTTCTCGAGCGCCTCGGACTGTCTTCTCTGGACGACCTGCCGCCGATCGCGCCTTTGTTGCCGGAGGTCGACTCCATCGATGAACTCTGAACCGGAGGGCATCCGCCTGCAGAAGGTGCTGTCCCGCGCCGGCGTCGCGTCCCGGCGTGCGGCCGAGGATCTCATCGCCCAGCGGCGGGTCAAGGTTGACGGCAAGGTGGTCACGGAGTTCGGCCGCCGCGTCGATCCGGACACCGCGGTGATCCACGTCGACGACGTGCGTGTCGTGGTTCGCGAAGGGCTCGTGTACTTCGCGTTCAACAAGCCGCGCGGCGTGCACACCACGATGTCCGACGACCGGGGCCGGCCCTGCGTCGGCGACTACGTCCGTGACCGGGATGAGCGGCTCTTCCACGTTGGACGCCTCGACGTCGAAACCGAGGGGCTGCTGATCCTCACCAACGACGGCGATCTCGCGCACCGCCTGATGCACCCGTCCTTCACGGTCAACAAGACCTACCTCGCCGAGGTGCCCGGGCCCGTGCCCCGCGGGGTCGGGCGCGCGCTCCGTGACGGCATCGAACTCGAGGACGGCCCGGTCAGGGTCGACGCGTTCCGGGTCGTCGACACGAGCGGTGGCCGCGCGATGGTCGAGGTGGTCCTGCACGAAGGCCGCAACCACATCGTCCGCCGGCTCCTCGCCGCCGTCGACCTGCCGGTGCGCAAGCTGGTCCGCACCCAGATCGGCGACGTCCACCTCGGCAACCAGCGATCCGCCTCGCTACGCCCGTTGACCCGCCAGGAGATCGGCTCGCTCTACGCCGCGGTCGATCTCTGACATGGGCTGGGTACGGCCGATCACGCGAGGTTGGGTCGTGCGCGACGAGGTGCCAGGCCCGGACGTCGACGAGTTCGCCGAGCCGGACCGGGTCACCGAAGCCCTCGCCCGGTCCGGCGCCACCCTCCTCGCCGTACAGCATCCACATCGGACCCCCGAGGCGTTGGCGGCCGGCCGCGGCCTGCTGGAGTCGTTGCCGGCGGCCAGGAACACGCTCAAGACGCTGCTGCGAACCGCCTACCGCGACGTGTCCACAGTGGTCGCACCGTACGAGGTGGACGGCCCGGACGGCACCGCGTGCGGCGTGCTGTGCATGGTCGACCCGGCCGCGGTCGGCGCCGGACACGTACGCCACAGCGAGGAGGTCTACCCGGACATCGTGGCGGAACGCGCGGCGGTGTTAGCCGGCCTTGGCTACGCCACCAGCGCCGCCCTCCTGGTCCCGGTGGGGGAGCGGGACGACCTGACGGCCGAGGTCCGGGCCCACACCGCGGGCCAGCGACCCGCGGTGTCCACGGTGGACTCCAAGGGCCGCCGCCATCGCCTGTGGCTGACCAGCGACACCTCGCTCCTCGCCGTCGTGGAAGCACATCCGCTCATGGTGGCCGACGGCAACCACCGGGTAGCCGCCGCCGCGTCCGCCGGGCTGGGCGGCTTGTTGGCACTCGTCACCGCGGGCCCCGGGCTCCGCATCGGCGCGATCCACCGGGTGCTGACGAACACGGGCCTGACGGCGTCGGACCTCGCCACGGCGTGGCGCAACGCAGGACTGACCGTCCACGAGGAACCGCGATCACCCGCACCGGGCACCGTGGTAGTTCGCTGCCCGAACACGACCCTGGTGGTGGACTTACCGCCGGGCGGCCTGGACCACGCGGTGGTGGAGGAGACCCTCCTCGCCGCGGCACTCCATCTGGACCCGGAAGGCTCCAAGGTTCAGCCCTTACCCGCCGGCCGCAAACCTCCACCCAACACCGACGCGGTGCTGGAACTGGCCCCCATCCCACTGTCCACTGTGCTGGCAGAACACGCGGCAGGTCGCCGCATGCCTCGCAAGAGCACGTACTTCACGCCGAAACCCCGCAGCGGACTGCTACTGGCCGACCTGCGTTAGCGCGAGTGCGGCGTACACGGCGGCGCCGTCGGTGATGACACCTTCGTCGAATACCACGGTCTCGGAGTGGTTGTCCGGCGCGGTCTTCGGGTCGGCGTCGGGCGGGCAGGCGCCGAGGATCACGAACGCCCCCGGCACCTCGGTCAGCACGCGCGAGAAGTCCTCGGCGCCGGCGAACGGGGCCGCCATGGGCTGGAACCGTTCCGTGCCAACGACGTCGGCGATCACCGTCGACGCGAACGCCGCCCTGCCGGGGTCGTTCACCGTCACCGGATAGCCGTCCGCGATGGACACGTCGACGGTGAGTCCGTGTCCGGTGGCGATCGAGGTGACCAACCGCCCCGCCGCCGACAGGACCTCTTTCCTGGCGCGGTCGGAGAACGCGCGCACGGTCGTCTCGAACCGGGCACGGTCGGGGATCACGTTGCGTCGGCTGCCTGCGTGGAACTGACCTGTGGTCAGCACGACCGGGTCGAACACGTCCATCCGGCGCGTCACCATGGTCTGGAGCGCGAGCACCATCTCGCACGCCGCCGGGATCGGGTCACGGGCCTTGTGCGGCGCAGACCCGTGCCCGCCCGAGCCGAGGACCGTGACGTCGAACGCGTCGCAGGAGGCCATGACCGGGCCGGGACGCGTGGTGAACGTCCCCTGCGGCAGCCCCGCGGTGAACACGTGCATGGCATAGGCGGCCGACACCCGCTGTCCGGCCGCGTCGAGCACGCCTTCGGCGACCATCAGCGCGGCCCCGTCGCAGCCCTCCTCGCCTGGCTGGAACATGAACACCACATCGCCGGCGAGCTCGTCGCGACGTGCCGCGAGCAGCCGTGCCGCGCCGACGAGCATCGCTGTGTGCAGGTCATGCCCGCACGCGTGCATCGCCCCGTCCACAGTGGACGCGAAGTCGAGTCCGGTCCGCTCGGTGAGCGGGAGGGCGTCCATGTCCGCGCGCAGCAGCACGGCAGGTCCTGGCCGGCCGCCACGCAGCACGGCCGTGACCGAGGTCAGGCCGGCGCCGAACGTCAGCTCCAGCGGCAACCCGTCGAGCGCGGCGACCACCGTGTCGCGGGTGCGGGGCAGGTCCAGGCCCACCTCGGGCTCGGCGTGGATGGCTCGCCGCAGCGCGACCAGGTCGTCCCGCATGTCTCGTGCGTCGTCGAGAATCATTCCTCCACTGTCACCGATCGGTCCTATCCTGGGTCCCAGGTATCGGAATCGCGTCACAACAGGGGTGATCGATGCCGGAATCGACCACGCTCGATGAAGTCGACCGCGCGCTGGTGAACGTGCTGCAGGTCGCGCCGCGCGCGTCGTGGACCGAGGTGGGCGCGGCGCTGGCGATCAACCCGGCGACGGTCGCCCGCCGCTGGACCCGCCTGCACGACAGCGGTCTGGCCAGGGTGACCGCCTACCCGAACCTCGCCGCGTGGGCACGGCACCGCTGCATGGCGTTCGTCGACGTCGACTGCGATCCGGCCGGCCGCGACGGCGTGGTCGCGCGTCTGGTCCGGGTGCCACGCATCGTGTCGGTCACGATTGCGAGCAGCGGCCGGGACCTGTACCTGACCGTACTGGCACCGGACCTGGCCGAGCTGTCGACGACGGTCCTCGGCGTGACCGGTGTCCGAGGCACCCGCACACACCTGGTGACACGCCTGTTCACCGAGGGCGCCACGTGGCGGCTCGACGCGCTGGACAGTGAGCAACGCGCGGCACTGCACCCGCGATCAAAGGCCGCCGCGGTCCTCCCGGACGCCGACCGTGACCTGCTCCTCGCCATGTCCGACGGCCGGCGCAGCGTCGCTGAGGTCGCCGAACGCACCGGCACCAGCACGTCCACCGCACGTCGCCGAATGGTCCGCGCCCTGCGCGACGGCACCCTGTCGCTCCGCTGCGAGACCACCCAGCGGGCGACCGGCTGGCCGGTGGCGGCGAGCTTCTGGGCACGGGTGCCCCCACACGAGCTCCGTGACGTGGCAGCCGGACTCGTCGGCCTGCCGGAGATCCGGATGTGCGCGGCGGTCACCGGCGTCGACAACCTGGTGATCAGCCTGTGGCTGCGCTCGCTCGCAGACAGTCAACGGTTCGAGGAGCAGCTCTCCACCCGGTTCCCGACCCTCGCCGTCACCGACCGCACGATCGCGTTGCGGGCCACCAAGCGCATGGGCTGCCTGCTCGCTCCGTCCGGTCACATCCGTGAGGTCGTCCCGGCCGACCCGTGGAGCGGGTAGGTCACGCCGTCGCCGGGCGCAGCCGGGCAACCGCCAGCCGGGCGATCGGTTCGACGAAGCGGGCCGCCAGCGGACCGAGGACCGCCATGATCAGGACGTACGCCGTGGCCAGCGCGGCAAGCTGGTCGTCGACCGCGCCAGCCGACACCGCGAGGCCCGCGATGACGATCGAGAACTCGCCGCGTGCCACCAGCGCCGCGCCCGCACGGGCACGGCCCATGCGCGCGATGCCCTGGCGTTTCGCGGCCCACCAACCCGTCGCCACCTTGGTGATGGTCGTGACGAACGCCAGCGCCAACGCCACACCCAGCACGGGTGGCATGGACGCCGGGTTCGTGTTCAGTCCGAACACGACGAAGAACATGGCGGCGAACAGGTCCCGCAGCGGCTCGAGCATGCGGGTCGCGTTCTCCGCCGTCGAACCCGAGATCGCGATGCCCAGCAGGAACGCGCCCACCGCCGCCGAGACCTGCAGCTGGGACGCCACGCCCGCCACCAGCAGCGCCGCCCCGAGCACCCGCAGCAGGAAGACCTCAGGGTCGGGACTGTCCACAAGGGCCGACACGTATCGGCCGAACTTCAGCGCCAGCAACAACACCAGCGTCACGACGAGCAGCGAGATCCCGATCGCCGTCAGGCCGCCCAGCAGTGTGGCGCCCGCGAGGACCGCCGTCAGGATCGGCAGGTAGACCGCCATCGCCAGGTCCTCGAACACCAGGATCGACAGGATGACCGGGGTTTCGCGGTTACCCAGCCGGCCCAGGTCTCCCAGGACCTTCGCGATGATGCCCGACGACGAGATGTACGTGACGCCCGCCATGGCCAGCGCGCCGACCGGCCCCCAACCGAGCATCAGCGCCACCGCGACACCCGGTGCCGCGTTCAGCACCAGGTCCACGATGCCCGCGAGCCACGACCGGCGCAGGCCCGTCACCAGCTCCGCCGCCGAGTACTCCAACCCGAGCAGGAGCAGCAGCAGGATCACGCCGATCTCGCTCGCGATCGACGAGAACTCCTCGATGCCTTCCAACGGAAGGAGCCCGCCGCTGCCGAACGCGAGGCCGCCGAGGAGATAGAAGGGGATTGGGGAGATGCCGATCCGCCACGCGAGCCTGCCGAGCACGCCCAGGCCGAAGAAGATCGCGCCGAGTTCGATCAACGCGACTGCGGTGTTGTGCACGCGTCCTACCCGCGGTCGAGGACGTCAGCTGCCTTGGCGAGACCTTCCGAGGTACCGACGGTGATCAACGTGTCCCCACCGCCCAGCACGAAGTCCGGTCTCGGTGACGGGTGGACCGTGCCGGCGCGGAACACCGCCACCACCGACACCGCGGTACGCGTGCGCAACGCCGTGTCACCGAGCGTACGCCCGTCGTACGGTGAGCCGTGCGCCAGCGGCAGGTGCTTGGTGTGCACACCGGACAGTCCGTCGTTCTCCTTGCGCAGCTGGGCGACGAGCTGCGGCGCACCGAGCAGGTTCGCGAGCGCGCCCGCCTCCTCGACGGTCAGTGGGATCGAGGCCGTGCACGCGTCCGGATCGTCCTCACGGGACACGATCAGTTCCAACCGGCCGTCCCGGTACGTGATCACGCCGAGCCGCCGCCCCCCTCGGGAGACGAAGTCCTGGCGCGTACCGATCCCTGGCAGCGGAGTCACCTCGACGTTCACCACGCCAGGTTAACCATTCCCGGTACGTCTTTCTTCCCGCGCCTCCTGCCCCTAGGTTGGGGACGGTACCGTCCGCAGACGTCCGGGAGGCACCGCATGACCGGCCGCACCAAGTTCATTCTCGACGAGTCCGACATGCCGACGAGCTGGTACAACGTCGTGCCGGACCTGCCGGAGCCGCCTCCGCCCCCGCTCCACCCCGGCACCGGGGAGCCGGTCGGCCCCGACGATCTCGCGCCCCTGTTCCCCCAGGCACTCATCGCACAAGAGGTGAGCACGGAGCGTTACATCCCGATCCCGGACGAGGTACAGGAGGTGTACCGGCTGTGGCGGCCGTCGCCGCTGTACCGGGCCCATCGACTGGAGAAGGCGCTCGGCACGCCGGCTCGCATCTACTACAAGTACGAGGGCGTCAGCCCCGTCGGGTCGCACAAGCCGAACACCGCCGTCCCGCAGGCGTTCTACAACGCGCAGGAGGGCGTCAGCCTGCTCACCACCGAGACCGGTGCTGGACAGTGGGGCAGCGCGCTCGCGTTCGCATGCGCCCAGTTCGGGTTGGAGTGCGAGGTGTGGCAGGTCCGCGCGTCGTACGACCAGAAGCCGTACCGCAAGATCATGATGGAGACTTTCGGCGCGACCGTCCACCCGAGCCCGTCGGACCTGACCGAGTCCGGCCGCGCGGTGCTCGCGGCGCACCCGGACTCGACCGGCAGCCTCGGCATCGCGATCAGCGAGGCGGTCGAGATGGCCGCGGCCAACCCGGACGCCCGGTATGCCCTGGGCAGCGTGCTCAACCACGTGCTGCTGCACCAGACCGTGATCGGCGAGGAGGCGATCCGGCAGTTCGAGATGGCCGGCGACTCCCCGGACGTGATCGTGGGCTGCACCGGCGGCGGCTCGAACTTCGGCGGGCTCGTGTTCCCGTTCCTCCGGGAGAAGCTCGCCGGCAAGATCTCGCCGTCGATCCGCGCGGTGGAACCCGCGGCGTGCCCGTCGCTCACGCGAGGCCGGTACGCCTACGACTTCGGTGACACCGCGGGGCTGACGCCGCTGCTGAAGATGCACACGCTCGGCCACGAGTTCATCCCCGACCCGATCCACGCTGGTGGGCTGCGCTACCACGGCATGTCGCCGCTGCTGTCGCACATCGTCGAGTTGGGACTGATCGACGCCGTGGCGATCGGGCAGAACGAGTGCTTCGCGGCCGGCGTGCGGTTCGCCCGCTCCGAGGGCATCGTCCCGGCTCCGGAGCCGACGCACGCGCTGGCCGAGTGTGTCCGGGAGGCCCTGCGCTGCAAGGAAACCGGGGAGGAGAAGGCGATCCTGACCGCGTTGTGCGGGCACGCGCACCTGGATCTGCCGGCGTATGCGAGCTACCTGGCCGGTGACATGGTGGACCGCGAACTCGCCGACGAGGAGTTGGCGGCCGCTTTCGCGACGATCCCGACCCGGTAGCCGTGTAGAGTCTGGCCTTGTCGTCAAGCTTGGGGGCCTGGCATGAAGAACCTCGCCCGGGCTGTTCTCGGACTCATCGCCGCGGCCGCGCTCACCTTCGCCGGGTCGGCGGTCGCGGCGGCCGATGACGTCGTCGTGCAGCCGGCCGGCAACTGTGCCACCTGCGTCTGATCTCACGCCGGCTCCGCACGTCGCCGCGTGTGGAGCCGTTCAGCGGTAGAGGTGGCGGGCGATGATCTCGCGCTGGATCTCGCTCGCACCCTCGTAGATCCGGGGCGCCCGGACCTCCCGGTAGAGGTGTTCCAGCAGGTGTCCTTCCTCGAGGGCACGGGCGCCATGTACCTGTACGGCCACGTCCACCGCTTGCTGAGCGGTTTCCGTCGCGAACAGCTTCGCCATCGCGGACAGGTGACCGGTGCGTTCGGCGCCCGAGTCGTATGCCGCCGCCGCGTCGTGGACCAGGAGGCGCGCCGCCTGCAGGCGGGTCGCCACGTCGGCCAGTTGGTGCGACACGGCTTGGAAGTCACGCAGTGGCCGGCCGAACGCCTGCCGGTCCGCGGTGTGCGCCACCGCCGCGTCCAACGCCGCCTGCGCCATGCCCAACGCGAACGCGCCGACGCTGGGGCGGAACATGTCCAGCGTCCGCATGGCCAGGCGCCAGCCGCCGTCCACGTCGCCCAGCACCGCATCGGCCGGGACGCGTACATCGTCGAACCGCAGGCTCCCGATCGGGTGTGGGGACACCAGCCGTTGCGCGGTGCCGGACAGGCCGGGCGCGTTACCGGGGACCGCGAAGGCCGTGATGCCGCGAGCGCCGTTGTCGCTGGTGCGGGCGAACACGGAGTAGACGTCGGCGTGCGGGGCGTTCGAGATGAACACTTTCTCGCCGTTGAGCCGGTAGTCGTCGCCGTCACGGGTGGCGGACAGTGACAGTGACGCGACGTCGGAACCCGCGTCCGGCTCGGTCAACGCGAAGCCGACCGCCGCCTCGCCTGCCGCGATCCTCGGGAGCCAGGTGTCCACAACGGACGGTGAGCCGCCGAGCAGGATCGGGTACGCGCCGAGACCCTGCAACGCGAACGCGGTCTCCGCTTCCGTGTGGTGACGGGCGAGTGCCTCGCGGATGAGACACAGGTCCATGGCCGAGGTCTTCGGGAACAGCCGGCCGAGGAGCCCGTGCTCGGCGAGCGCTGCCAACAACGGCCGGTTGATCGTGCCGGGTTCGCCGTTTGCCGGGAGCGTCGCCGCGATCTTCTCCGTGTGGTCGCGCAGTTCTCGTTGCGCTTCGGTCAGGTGTGTGTACGTCATGCCGGGATCACCGCCGTGCCGAGCAGTTCGATCTTCGCGGCCTCGTCGAACAGTTCCGCGACGCCGAGGAGCGCGACGGCCGGGTAGTGGCGGCCGAAGTGCTTGCGCCACACCGGTCCCAGCTCGCGCAGCGAGGTCCGGTACTCGCCGACCGAGGTCGTGTAGATGATCAGCGACACGAGCTGGTCCGGGGTGGCGCCGGCCGCGGTGAGGGCGGCGACCACGTTCCCGGCGGCGACGTCGAACTGTTCGACCAGTGTGGTGCCGACGATGGCGCCGTCCGGCCCCTGTGCGGTCTGCCCGCCAAGGTGGACGGTGCGGCCGGGCGCGGCGACGACGGCGTGCGCGAATCCCACCGGCTCCGCCAGACCGGGTGCCGTGACGATCTCGTGCGGGCTCATCGGCCGGTCCACTGTGGACGTCGGCCGGCGGACCATGCCGCGTAGAACTCCGCGTGGTCATCACTCTTCATGAGCAGTGCCTGCGTCATGGCCTCCAACTCGATGCTGCTGCCGAGATCCATGTCCAGCTCGCGGGTGAGGAGCACCTTCGTCGTCGAGTACGCGAGCGCCGGGCCGTCCGCCAGGCGCTGGGCAAGCGCGCCGGCCTCTTGCGCCAGCGACCCGTCCGGCACGACCTTCGTCGCGAGTCCGATGTGGTCCGCCCGCGCCGCGTCGATCTTGTCGCCCAGTATCAGCAGTTCCGTCGCGCGGCCGAGGCCGATCAGCCGGGGGAGCAGGTACGCCGAACCCATGTCGGCGCCGGCCAGCCCGACTTTTGTGAACAGGAACGCGAACGACGCCGACTCGGCCAGCAGCCGGAAGTCGCTCGCCAGCGCGATCACCGAGCCGGCTCCGGCGGCCACCCCGTTCACCGCCGCGATCACCGGCAGCGGGCACTCCCGCAGTGCCTTCACCACCGCGCCGGTCATCCGGGTGAACTCCAGCAGCTCCGCGGCCGCCATCTTCTGCAACTCGCCGATGATCTCCTCGACGTCGCCGCCCGAGCAGAACCCGCGCCCCTGCCCGGTGATGACGACGACGCGGGCGTCGCCGCGGTGCGGCAGCTCGGCCAGCAGGTCACGAAGGTCCGCATACACGTCGAAGGTGAGCGCGTTAAGCTTGTCGGGCCGGTTGAGCGTGACGGTCGCGACTCCGTCCGACACGTCGAGGTCGAAGTGCCGCCACTCGTCGGTGAACCCGGGCGATGCTCTGAACGGGCTCATCTCTGTACCCCTCCTCCATCGAGCACGATCGTCTGGCCGTTGACCGCCGCAGCCTCCCGGGCGGCGAGGAACACCACCGCGAACGCGACCTCGTCGGGCTCCAGCAGCCGGCCGAGCGGTGACATGCCCGCCACCATCCGTTCACTGTCCTCTTCGGAGCGTCCGGTGGTCGCGGCGATGCGTTGCACCGTGGTGGCCGTCATGTCCGTGCGCACGAACGTCGGGCACACCGCGTTGGCCGTGACCCCGGTGCCGGTCACCTCGGCGGCCACCGCACGCATGAGGCCGACCGCGGCGTGTTTCGACGCCGCGTACGCGGCCGTGTACCGCTGGCCGGCCAGCGCCGCCGTCGACGCGACCGTCACGACCCGGCCGTGGTCGCGCGCCAGCATGCCCGGGAGCACGGCTCTGGTGCAGAGGAACGCACCGGTCGCGTTGACCTCCCACTGTGACCGCCAGTCCGCCACGCTCGTCTTGGCAAGCGGCGCGCTCGACGCCACACCGGCGTTGTTCACCAGTACGTCGATCTCGCCGAGTTCCTTGAAAACGGTTGCTACGGCGTCTTCGTCGGTCACGTCGCAGTCGGCGCGGCCCAACGCCACCACCCGGTCACCGAGGTCGGTGAACCGTTTCGCCACCGCCGCGCCGATCCCGCGCGTGCCACCGGTAACCACTACGAGGCGGCTCATGACATGGCCTTCAACGCGCGCCGGTCCAGCTTTCCGTTCGTCGTGCGGGGCAACGAGGTCACGAACCGGATCTCCTGTGGACTCTTGTGCCCGGCCAGCCGTGCCCGGACGTACTCACGCAACGCCGCCGCCAGCTCGGGGGTGCCCTCGACGCCCTCGCGCAGCACCACGTACGCCCTCGGTCGCACCAGGCCATCCACCTCGAAGCCGGCGACCCCGCACTCCACCACGTCCTCGTGCCCGATGAGGCAGTGCTCGATCTCGCTCGGCGCCACCCAGATCCCGCCGGACTTCAGCAGGTCGTCGGCGCGGCCGTGGTAGACGTAGAACCCGTCGGCGTCGCGGCTGAACAGGTCTCCCGTGTGGACGGTGTCGCCCCGGTAGGTCGTCGCCGACTTCTCCTTGTCGCCGAAGTACTCCAGCGCCACCGTGCCGCCGGTCACCTCGAGCGTGCCGACCTCGCCGTCCGGCACCTCCGTGCCGTCGTCGCCGACGACCCGCGCCGAGTAGCCAGGCACGACCTGACCACAGGTGCCCTGCCGCGCCGCGCCGGGGCGGTTCGAGATGTAGATGTGGTAAGCCTCCGACGAGCCGATCCCGTCGACCACCTCGACGCCGAACATCTCGTCCCACTTGCGGTGCAGCTCGGCCGGCAGCGCCTCACCGGCCGACGTGCACAGCCGCAACGAGCTGAGGTCCTGTGTGGATGCTGACGGGTGCGCGACCATCGCACTCATCATCGTCGGCACGTTCACCAGGATCGTCGGCCGGAACCGGGCGATCAACTCGAAGATCCGCTCGGCGGTCGTCCGCTCCGGGAACGCGATCCCGGCACCCCCGACACCGAACGGGTACAGCGCGGCCAAATCCCGTGCGTAGCCGAAGAACAGCTTGGGCACCGGCAGCACGATGTCGTCCTGGTCGATGTCCAGCACGCCGCGTGCGTAGCTCTCGTAGCTGACGATCGGGCTGTTCGCGGTGTGCACGCACGCCTTCGGCGCGCCGGTGCTGCCGGTGGTGAACTTCCAGATCGCGACGTCGTCCCGGGTGGTCGGTGCGGTGTCGAGAGTGCCCGAGGCCTGCGCGACCAGCGTGGCGAAGTCGTGTTCGTTGTCCTGCGGGTCGTTGCCGCCGACCACCAGCACCTGCCGGTCCGCGATGCCGGCCTCACGCAGCCGGTCGAGCGTGACCGGATCGGCGATGACGACCCGAGCCCCTGTGTAGTCGAGGAAGTAGCGATAGTCCTTGGGCTGCAGGAACGTGTACACCTCGGCCGTGACCGCGCCGATCTTCTGTGCGGCGTACCAGGTCGCGACGAACTCGACGCCGTCGGACAGCGCCAGCAGCACCCGCTCACCCCGCCGCGCACCGAGGTCGAGGAGCACGTTGCCGACCCGGTTGACCAGCCCGGCCAGCTCGCGGTACGTGGTAGCGCCCTCGGGTGTGAACAACGCGGTCCGGTCGCCGCGACCGAGTGCGAGGTTGCGGTCGACGAAGTAGTCGGCGACGTTGAACATCTAGCTCGCCACCTCCCGGATCGCCTCGACCAGCAGGTCGGTGAGGGTGTCGAAAGTGGACCTGCCTTCCGCGTCCGTCGCGGCGGCCGGCGCGCCGCAGTAGGCGCGATCCATTCCCATCGCCAGGAAGTCGGCCCTGCCCTCGGCCATGGCGGCCGGCATGTCCACCGGCCTCGGCGGAAGCGTCGCCATCGTCGCGGTGTCCACAAGCGCGGGGCGGTCCGCCAGCACGAGCGAGGTCTCGTACTGCCCGGCATGGCACGCCCCGGACTGGAACTCGGCCGTCAACCGGGCCGCGTTGCGCCGCCGCACGAGGTCCAGGTACGCCACACCGGCCTCCGCCGTTGCCTTGCGCAGAGTCTCGACGTGCGCGGGCTCGAAGTGGTTGTTGACCACGACGAGGCGAGAGAACCCTTGTGCGGCGAGCGAACGGCAGACGTCGACGATCAGCGCGTGCAGCGTGCTCGCGCTGACCGACACCGCGCCGGGGAACGCGGCACCGAACTCGGTGACGCCGTAGTTCAGCGTGGGCAGCACCAGCACGCGCACGTCGGGATCGTCCGCCAGCCGAGCCGCGGCGCGGGCGCACATGCCGGCGGAGATGATCTCGTCGGTGCCCAGCGGGGCGTGCGGTCCGTGCGGCTCGACCGCACCGACCGGCAACAGCAGCACCGGTTTCCGTGGCCCGGCGAGGACATCCGCCACCTGCGGCGACGTGAGATCAGCGAACGAGGTCACGACTGCCTCTCGAGCGGACTCGGCGGCGGGTCGAACAGGCACAGGTCCGCGCGTCCCGCGGCGACCACCGTGTTCACCTCGTCCGGTGTGGTCAGATAGCCGCCGACCAGTGTCGGCACACCGGCCTCGTTGCGCACGCGGTCCGACAGCGTGGTCAGGTAACCGCGCCGGTACTCCGGCCGGGACGTGGCCGTCGTGTGCCCGGCCCGCACGTGCACCAGGTCCGCGCCGTGCTCGGCAACCGCCCGGGCGTGGTCGATGCCCTGCTCGACGGTCGTCCCGCCACGCGCCCAGTCCGTGATCGTCAACCGGGCGACGAGCAGCCCCGGCCACACGGCCCGCACGGCGTCCACAACGGACAGCGGGAATCGAGGCGGATTGACGCCGTACGCGTCCTCGCGCCGGTTGGTCAGCGCGGACAGGAAGCTCGCCAGCAGGTAACCCTCCGCGAGATCCAGTTCCAGCGCATCGAACCCGGCCTCGCGAGCCCGCTCGGCCGCCGCCACGAAGTCGTCCCGTATCCGCGCCATGCCGGCTTCCGTCAGCTCGGCCGGCACCGCGCTGAACGGCGTGTACGGCAGCGGTGACGCCGACACCAGCGGCCACCCACCCCGCAACGGCACGTCGACACCGCCGGACGGGCGCGTCGCGCCACGCCGGCCGGCATGCCCGAGCCGTACCCCGATGAGTGGGCCGGTGTCGTGGACCTCCTTCACCACCGCCGCCCACGAGTCGTCCAGCACCGGACAGTCCGGGGTCGTGCGCCCGTCCTCGGCGACGGCCACGAACCCGGTCAGCACCAGCCCGGCACCCGCTTTCGCCGCGTTGGCCAGGTCCGGTGTGGACACTGCGCGCACGACCCGGTTACGCAGGGTCAGACCGCCGACCCGCAGTGGCGCGAACATCGGCGGCGGGGCCACGGCGCCCGGCACGAGTGGCGCGTCGCTGGCGGACGCCGCGAACCACGCGTCGAGCACCCGCACGAACCGCGGGTCCCGTTGCATGAGGTTCGCGTGGCTGATTCGCCCGCTGCGGGTCAGCAGGTTCGCCGCGAACTGGATCGGCGCGAGACCGAGGTGGCTGGCCACCCGGCTGAAGTAGGCCGCGCTGTCTCCGGCCGCCTGCTGGAACCGCTCGACGGCTGGTTGCCGTTCCAGCTCGTAGTCGACGAGCGCCTGTTCCACACTGGACGGATAACGTTCCACCGCGTTGGCCAGTGCGATGGCGTCCTCCATGGCGAGTTTCGTGCCCGACCCGATCGAGAAGTGCGCGGTGTGCGCGGCGTCACCGATCAGCACGAGGTTCCCGTGATGCCAGCTCTCATTGCGCACCAAGGGGAAGTCGAGCCAGATCGACTTGTTCGACATCAGGCGGTGGTCGCCCAGCTCGGGGGCGAACAGCGACTGGCAGAACGCCATACTGTCCTCTTCGGACATGCGGTCCAGGCCGGCGCGCCGCCACGTCGCCTCGGTCGTCTCCACGATCCACGTGCTGGTGTGCTCGTCGAACGGGTACGCGTGCACCTGGAACAGACCGTGCTCGGTCTTCCTGAAGACGAACGTGAAGGCGTCGAGCACCAGGTCGGTGCCGAACCACACGTACTTGCAGCCCTGCGGGGTCACCGAGCTGCCGAACTCGGCAGCGAAACGTTTGCGGAGCACGCTGTTCGAGCCGTCGGCGGCCACCACGAGATCGGCGTCGGACTCGGACGACGTGACCTCCTGCTGGAAGGTCAACTCCGCGCCGAGCGACCGGGCCCGCCGCTGCAGGATGTCCAGCAGGTGTGTGCGCCTGATCGCGGAGAACGTGTGCCCGGAGGAGCGCAGCACCTCGCCCTGGTAGTGGATGTCGATCGACGTCCACCGCGCGAACGAGTCGGTGATCTCCAGGTAGGTGGGGTAGTCGGCGTCCCGCAGCGAGCCGAGTGTCTCCTCGGAGAACACCACGCCCCAACCGAACGTGGCGTCCGGGGTGTTGCGTTCCACCACGGACACGTCGTGTCCGGTCTTGCGCAGCAGTATCGCCAGGTACAAACCGGACGGTCCGCCGCCGACGACCGAGACTCGCATCAGGACACCGCCTCGGCCAGCCGTTCGAGCTCGTCGAGGGACGCGACAGTGGGGTAGAGGATCAACTCGTCGCACCCCTCCGCCTCGTAGCCGCGCACGAAGTCCCGCACCGCGCGTGCCGAGGTCAGGTTCCCTGCGGCGATCTTCTCCGCGAACGGTCCGGTAAACGCGTAGTAGTCACGCAGATAGTCGCTGCCCCGGTCGGGATCGCCGAACGCGAAATAACCCTGCCCCCACAAGATCGGCTCGCCGGTCCGTTCCAGGTCCCGCCACGCCGCTCGTGCCCGGTTCGCGGCCGAGCCGAACGCGCGGGGCGGACCGCCACCGTGCGCGTACCCGTCCCCATAGCGGGCCATGCGGGTGAACGCAGCACCGCTCGACCCGCCGACCAGCAGGTCGATCGAGGGCCGCGCCGGGCCGATGCCGGATTCTTCGAGTTGGCCACGTAGGTAGGCGAGCTGCTCGGACAACGCGGCGCCACGGGTGCCGCGGGAGACGCCGGCCGCCTCGTAGTCGTCCCGCCGGGCACCGACGCCCAGGCCGAGCGTGAACCGACCGCCGGACAACGCGTCGACCGACAGCGCATGCTTGGCCAGCAGGGCGGGGGAGCGCAGTGGGCCGATCGCGATGTTGGTGGCCAGCCCGATGCGCGACGTGACGGCGGCCGCCGCGGACAGCGCGGCGAACGGCTCGATGCTGTCGTACACGAGCCGGTCGAGTACACCGAGAGTGCCGAACGGTCCGGCATCGGCGCGCCGCGCCCACTCGACGAGCACCTCGCCAGAGGTGCCCGGAATCGTGTTCGGAAGTCCGACGCCGACCTTCACGTTCAACACATTACGGTTGACCTCGCTGAGGCGTCAACTATGCTCTTGGGTATGGCCAACCAGCTGCGCGGCTTCGAGCCGGCACCGCAGGACCTGGTGCTGACGCTGCTCGGCGCGTACCACGCGCCGCGCGAGGTCGGCGCCGTGTGGTCCGGTGGGCTCGTGCGGCTGTTGGCGGAGTTCGGCTTCACCGAGGGTGCCGCGAGGGTCGCGCTGAACCGGCTCGTCGCCAGAGACCTGCTGTCGCGCACGAAGAACGGCCGGCACGTGCACTACGCCCTCACTCCACGCACACTCGCGGTGCTCGGCGAGGGCGACCGCCGGATCTTCACGCTCGGCGAGCGTCCCCGCCGCGAGACAACGTGGACAGTGCTGTGGCACTCGATCCCCGAGGAGCGCAGGCTCGCCCGCACCCGACTGACCAGCAGGCTGCGGTTCCTCGGCTTCGGGTCCGTACAGGATGGCACCTGGCTCGCGCCGCACGACCGCGAGAAGGATCTTGCCGAGCTGCTCACCGAGCTCGACGTCGCGGAGCACGCCGGAGTCATGCTGGGCAGACCCGCGACCGCCGTGGACTTCCGCGCCTTCGTCGCGCGGGTGTGGGACCTCGATGAGCTGAGCGAGCGGTACCGGGCGTTCGTCGAGCACTTCCACGGCCGCGAGGTCGACAGCGACCAGGAGGCCATGTTGTTACGCACCAGGCTGGTGCACACGTTCCGCGAGTTCCCCTCGCTGGACCCCGAGCTGCCGGAGGACCTGGTGCCGGCACCCGCGCACCGGGCGGAGGCCCTGCGCCTGTTCCACGTCCTGTACCCGGCGCTGGCCGAGTCGGCCCAGCGGCACTTCGACGAGGTGACCAAGCCATGACCGAACCAAGTGGACAGTCCGCCGCGCTGACCTACACGTCGTACCTGGCGCTCGACGAAGTCCTCGCCGCCCAACGGCCGCGCTCGGACGAACACGACGAGCTGTTGTTCATCGTGATCCACCAGGTGTACGAGCTGTGGTTCAAACAGATGCTGCACGAACTGGAACTCCTGCAACGCTCCCTGGAGAAGGGAGACGCTCCGCACTCGGTCCGCACGCTCCGGCGCGTGCTCACCATCCTCAAGGTGGTGGTCGCGCAGATCGACGTGCTGGAGACCATGACCCCGCGGCAGTTCACCAGCTTCCGCACCCGGCTCGAGGCCTCCAGCGGGTTCCAGTCCGGCCAGTTCCGCGAGCTGGAGGCCGTGCTCGGCCGCCGGGACCAGCGGATGCTCGCGCCGTACGACAAGGACTCGACCGCGCACGCGCGGATCACGGCGGCCATGTCGCGCCCGACGGTCTTCGACTCGTTCCTGCGCTACCTCGCCAACGCGGGCTACGACGTCCCCGACACGCATCTCAACCGCGATTTCCGAACACAGTGGACGGAAGCGGAGGACGTGCAGCGCGTGCTGGTCCAGGTCTACGCCGACGACGCCGGACCGTCCACGGTGGCCGACCTGCTCGTCGACCTCGACGAGGGATTGCAGGAGTGGCGCTACCGCCACGTCAAGATGGTCGAGCGGACGATCGGCGGCAAGGCCGGCACCGGTGGTTCAGCCGGCGCGGCCTACCTGCGCGGCACGCTGTTCCACGCGATGTTCCCGGACCTCTGGGCCGTGCGGAGCCAGCTGTGACCACACTCGACGCGCTGCGCGCCACCCCGAACGCGCTGTCAGTCCACTACGGACGGTTTGATGTCGCACACCGGCTGCTGTTGACCGGGCACTCTCACCAGGCATGGCCGGACGTCGCGCTGCACGGCCAGATCGAGGCGTTCACCGACGCCGCCGCGGCCGTCGACGAGAAGTGGGACCTCGCCTTCGCCAAGGCGGAGCGGTTGCGGCAGGCGTACCGGGACCTGCTCGACGATCCCGGCGGCGACATCGCCCTGGGCGCCAACACCCACGAGCTGGTGGTTCGCTTTCTGTCCAGTGTGGACCTGCGAGCGAAGCCGCGCCTCGTCACGACCGACGGCGAGTTCCACACCCTGCGCCGCCAACTCGCCCGCCTCGCCGAGGAGGGCGTCGAGGTCGTGCGCGTCCCGGCGGCGCCGGTGGACACGCTGGCCGAGCGGCTCGCGGCGTCGGTGGACGACCACACGGCGGCCGTGCTGGTGTCCCATGTGCTGTTCGAGACCTCGCGGATCGTGCCAGGACTCTCCGCGGTCGCCGACGCCTGCCGACACAGGGGAGTGGAGCTTCTCGTCGACGCATACCACGCGCTCGGCGTGGTGCCGTTCTCGTTGCGGGAACAGGGGTTGACCGACGCCTGGGCCACTGGCGGCGGGTACAAGTACCTGCAACTGGGCGAAGGAAACTGCTTCCTCCGGCTGCCAGCGCACGCGGCGACGCTGCGACCGGTGATCACCGGCTGGTTCGCCGAGTTCGAGGACCTGACGGCGAAGGCGGCCGGCCTGGTCGGCTACGCACCGGGCGGTGACCGGTTCGCCGGCGCCACCTACGACCCGACGAGCAACTACCGCGCCGGGGCCGTCCTCGACTTCTTCGGCACACATGGCCTCACCCCCGCGTTCCTGCGCGAGGTTTCCTTGCACCAGAACGATCTGCTCGCGGCCCGGTTCGACGACCTCGACGCGCCGGCCGACGTGATCACGCGCGACCGGTCCGCGCCACGCAAGGCATTCGGCGGCTTCCTCGCCCTCACCGCACCGAACGCCGGCGAGCTACGCAAGAAACTCGCCGAGCGTGGCGTGTGGACGGACAGCCGGGGCGACAAGCTCCGGTTCGGCCCGGCGCCATACCTGTCCGACCAACAGCTCGAGGCCGCGATCGCCACGCTCGGCGAGGTGCTCTGACTCAGTCGTCGACCACGATCCTGTTCGAGGCCGGGGTGGCCGCGCCGGCGTACAGGTTCTGCACGCGGCTGCGTTCCGACGCGTTCGGGTTGGTGTTCGTGCAGGACACACCGCCCGTGCTGCCCGACATCAGGCTCGAGCAGGGGCCGGGTTTGATGTCCGGCAGCCCGAGGGAGTGGCCGAGCTCGTGCGCGGCGATGCGGACCACGCTGTAGCCGTCGTTCACGGCCTGGCGACCCATCCAGACGGTGGCGCTGCCGCCGGGCCTGACCGGGCCAAGCGTCGCGCGCGGCCATCCGTCGTCGGCGATGACCGTGATGTCGGCTCGTGCGCCAGCGGCGGCCTTCTGGATGCGAACGTTGGTCACGCTCGCGTTCCAGACCGCTACGCCCGAAGCCACAGCGCTCTTGAACTCGCCCGCGCGCGCGTCGCTGTAGGTGAGGGTGACGACCGCCACACCGACGTCCGCTTGTGCCTGTTGAGCAGGGACACCGGCGACCAACGACACGGTCGCGGCGGTGGTGGCAAGCAACCCGATGAGTGTTCGCCTGAACAAGGTTACCTCCAGTTATTGCAGGGTAACTGGATGTTAGGGCAATCTTTCCCCGGCGGGGTCCCGCCGTTGGCCGTCACCAGTTACCGGTCTGCCACCTGGCAGAATGGCGGTAGTGACAGACCTTGAGGAGGCATGCCGGTGCGACTCGGCGAACTGCGTGGCGTGATCGCGCTGGATGGCCCGTCGGGGACCGGGAAGTCAACGGTCGCCCGTCGGCTCGCCGTCACCCTCGGGGCCGGTTATCTCGACACCGGGGCGATGTACCGGGCGGTCACGCTCGCGGTGCTTCGGGCCGGCGTGGCCACCGACGACGAGCAGGCGGTGTCAAGCGTCGCGGAGCACGTCGACCTCCAGGTCAGCACGGACCCCGAGCACCAGGAGATCCTGCTCGGCGGCGAGAACGTCGGCACCGAGATCCGCGGCCAGGCCGTGACTCTCGCGGTGTCGGCCGTGTCCGCCGTCGCGCCGGTGCGTGCGCAGCTGGTCGCCTGGCAGATGCGGATCATCGACGAGGTCTGCGAGGAACGCGGCGGGATCGTCGTCGAGGGCAGGGACATCGGCACGGTCGTGGCGCCGGACGCCGCGCTGAAGGTGTACCTGACGGCCTCGTCGGACGCGCGCGCCAAGCGACGGTCGCTTCAGGACAGTGCCTCCGGTCGGGTGGTCTCCCTCGACGAGACCAAACAGGACGTGGACCGCAGGGACCGGCTGGACTCCGGCCGAACGACGTCGCCACTGCAGCCGGCCGACGACGCCGTGTGGCTCGACACCACGCACCTCGACCTGGAGGGCGTGCTGGCCGAGATCATGGCACTGGTCGACGAGCGCGACCTGCATGGCGTGGCCGCGGGCAGGTGATTCGACAGTCGGTGGTGCCGCGTAGTCGGCGAAGGGCTCGACCGTTGGCACCGCCCGTTCGTTCGACGGCGACCGCGCACGAGTGTCCCTTTCGCTCGCACTCACCAGACAAAGTTGTCCACAGGCCCCCGCGACCAGGGGTTTTGTCGGTGCCACTTGGTACGATGGCCTCGGGGTGGCCCCCCGGGTATGGGTGGGGGATGCCTACGCAACCATCTGTGTTGGCGTTGATCAACGCGAGCTGCCCTTCGGCCCCGGCTCAGGTGGAGTGGTTCTCGTGAGCGGCGCCCTTCCTCCCGGAGCGGTGCCGTGGCTGCACGACTTCGCGCGGTGGATCGCCCGGTGGCTGCATCGGCCTCTCTATCGGATCCGGGTTCATCACCGCGCTCGGGTGCCGGCCACCGGGCCGGTGGTGCTGGTCGCCAACCACAGCTCACTGATCGAGCCGCAACTGCTGTTCGGCCTGGTCCGGCGCCGTGCCGTGTTCCTCGTGAAGGCCGAGTTGTCGAAGGGTGTCGCCGGACGCGCCTTCCGGTGGATCGGGCAGATCATGGTGCGCCGCGGCGCCGCTGACCGTGAGCCGCTGATGATGGCGGTGTCGGTGCTCAAGGCAGGCGGCCTGATCGGTATCTTTCCGGAGGGCACCCGAGGCGCCGGTGACGTCGAACACGCGGAACAGGGCGCGGCGTGGCTCGTGCGCATGACCGGCGCGGTCGTGCTGCCGGTCGCGACCCGGGGCACGTTCGAGCGCCGCGGCTTCCGGCCTAAGCTGGACATTCTGGTCGGGGAGCCGCTCGAGTTGTCGGTCCAACGCGGACGGACTGGATTAGCCGCCGCGACAGAGGACATTCGCAAGCACCTGGCCGACCTGGTGCGTGAACTGGATGAGTTACGTAAATGACTGAGTTGGATGGCACCTGGTCGTCCGAATCCGAGTGGACCGTTGTCGACGAGGAGTTCGGCCACCCCGATGGCACCGGCGCCGAGCCGCCACAGCCCGTGCTGGCCGTGGTCGGCCGCCCGAACGTGGGCAAGTCGACGCTGGTGAACCGCATACTGGGCCGCCGAGAAGCGGTCGTACAGGACAAACCGGGCGTTACCAGGGACCGGGTGGCCTACGACGCACTGTGGAACGGCCGCCGCTTCACGGTGGTCGACACCGGCGGCTGGGACCCGAAAGCGGACGGCCTGCAGGCCTCCGTGACCGCGCAGGCGGAACTGGCCATGCAGACAGCGGACGCCGTGCTGCTGGTCATCGACGCCTCGGTGGGCGCGACCACGACGGACGAGGCAGCGGCCAGAGTCCTGCGCCGCTCGGACAAACCAGTCCTGCTGGCAGCCAACAAGGTGGACGACGACCGCCTGCTGGCCGACGTGGCGTCCCTGTGGTCGCTGGGCCTGGGGGAGCCCTACCCGGTGAGTGCCCTGCACGGCCGCAGCTCAGGCGACCTGTTGGATGCGGTGCTACACGCACTCCCAGCCACCCCACGTGAGTCGTTCGGCGCCGTCGACCGTGGCCCACGCCGAGTGGCGCTGGTGGGCAAGCCGAACGTGGGCAAGTCCAGCCTGCTGAACCGCCTGGTAGGCGAGGAGCGGGCGGTCGTGGACGCGGTAGCGGGCACCACCGTCGACCCGGTCGACTCGCTGGTAGAACTGGACGACGAGGTATGGCGCTTCGTCGACACGGCAGGCCTGCGCAAACGAGTGAAGACCGCCAGCGGCATGGAGTACTACGCGTCGCTGCGCACAAGAGCCGCCATCGAAGCCGCCGAGGTGGCGATCGTGCTGCTCGATGCCTCGGAACCCATCTCGGAACAGGACCTGCGGGTACTGACGATGGTGGTGGACGCGGGCAGGGCGTGCGTCCTGGCACTGAACAAGTGGGACCTGGTAGACGAGGACCGCCGCCACCAGCTGACACGCGAACTGGAACGCGGCCTGGTCCGCGTGCCCTGGGCAGAGCGGATCAACGTGTCTGCCCGCACCGGCCGATCCGTGCGCAAGCTCGCTCCGGCCCTCCGCACAGCCCTGGAGTCGTGGGACAAGCGAGTACCCACCGGCCAGCTCAACTCGTGGCTGTCAGACCTGATAGCCGCCACCCCACCCCCCGTCCGCGGCGGCAAGCAGCCAAAGGTGCTGTTCGCGACGCAGGCACAGACCCGCCCACCCACATTGGTGCTGTTCACGTCGGGTTTCCTGGAGGCCGGCTACCGCCGCTTCCTGGAACGCCGCTTCCGCGAGGAGTTCGGCTTCGTCGGCAGCCCGATCCGCCTGTCAGTCCGAGTCCGAGAGAAGCGCCCCCGAAAGAGTTGATCGCGAGGGCTGCGGTAGGCTAACCGCGCAGCTCCTCCACGGGAGCTGCGGCCGGGCTGTGGCGCAGTTTGGTAGCGCACTTGACTGGGGGTCAAGGGGTCGCAGGTTCAAATCCTGTCAGCCCGACCATGAAGCGGGTTCTCGCAGCTCAGAGGCTGCGAGAACCCGCTTTTGTTGATCTTGGGGTCGTTCGTCCAGGTGAGCACAGCGTTCGGTGACACCTTGACTGGAGGATGGCCCTATGAAGGGGGATTTAACTGAACAGCGTCTACCGCGGCCGGCGGAGTCGGTGTGGCGTGGTTACGTGGAGGAGTGGGGATCGGTCGTTGCGGGCGGCGAACAAGCCGTTGACGACCCGCTACAACTACGAGTTGGCGGTCACCCAGCTCGCCGAGTTCCTGGCCGGTGACGAGCTGCCGGCGTTCCTGGAGACGTCGGGTCTGGTGGTGGACGACGCGTCCGATGCGGCGGAGGATCCGACCGACGTGGCGCGGGGGCATGTGGAGGTGTTCCTGGCGTGGATGATCGAGACCCGGTCGGCGTCGACGGCGTTGAACAAGTACAAGGCGCTTCAGCAGTTCTTCAACTACTTGGAGGATGAGGAGGAGATCAGCCGGCATCCGATGCGGCGGATGCCCCAGCCGAAGAAGACCAAGAAGCTGATCCCGGTGGTGCCCGACGACGAGTTGACGGCCCTGCTGGCGACCTGTGACGGTAAGTCGTTCCGGGACCGGCGGGACACCGCGATCATCCGCCTGCTGCTGGACACCGGGGGACGGTTGACCGAGACCGCCATGCTCGATGTTGACGACGTGAACCTGCGCCGGGATCTGATCAAGGTCCACGGGAAGGGGGACAAGGAGCGGTCGATCCCGTTCGGGGAGAAGACCGGGCAGGCGCTGACCCGCTACCTGCGGGTCCGGGCCAAGCACCCGGGCGCGGATCTGCCGGCACTGTTCCTGAGTGAGCGGGGTCGCAAGCGTTTGGGCCGCGACGGGGTCAAGACCATGCTGCGCCGCCGCGGTGAGGAGGCTGGGATTGCGCACATGCACGCCCACCGCTTCCGGCACACCCTCGCGCATGAGTGGCGGCTCAACGGCGGCGACCCCGATGACCTGATGGCGATCATGGGCTGGGAGTCCCGCGAGATGCTCCGCGTCTACGGCGAGAGCGCGGCGGCGGTGCGCGCCGAGGCATCGCACCGCAAGCTCGGCCTCGGCAACCGCGTCTGACCGAATGTTTGTGGTCGCGGCCCTGCGGCCCTCTGCTCGGTGTCGGGATGGGAGGGCTGGAGGGCCGCGTCCGCGCGTCGTGTCCACCAACGGTGTCGATGAGCTGGGTGACACCGGGTATGGCTTGATGGTGTCATGGGGGAAGAAGATCTGACACCAGCGCAGCGGAGTCTGCGCGCGAAGCTTGCCGCGCACACCTCGTGGGCGAACACGTCGGACCGAGCGGCCCGCACCGCGGCGGCGCGTAAGGCCGCCGACGAGCGGTTCGCCCGGCAGGTGGATCCCGACGGCACATTGCCGCCGCGGGAACGGGCCGAACGCGCCGCGAACGCCCGTAAGGCCTACTTCACCGCGCTGGCGCTGCGCAGCACCCGGGCCCGGCGCAGGCGTCGCACCCGCCGGGGAGAGGACTCGTCCTGACAGCTGCGGGTGCGCTCGTGGCTGTGGTCGCCGACGTGGCTTCGGGGACGAGTGTGGTGTAGCAGATCGAGGCTAATGAACGAAGACCCGTGACGGAGACAGGTGAGGGTGCGGTCTGGACAGTAACGTCACCTGTTTCTCGAAGCGCATGTGCACGTCGGATTCAGGAAGTGGGACGAGTCAGTAGCGGTGGAGATGGGCACGTTCGGCGTCGGCGTCGATCGCGTTCATACTCCGCGTGCGCGGACCGGCAGGGGTTGCACCGGCAGCGATGCATGGCATAGCGGGGGTTCGTGCCGTGCGCCGGCAGCACCCGCGGCGCCGCGACAGCGCGTACCCGCGCTAGTTCTCGTCGCTCGTCGGCGTCCAGTCCGCCCCAGATTCCCACGGCTCTCGTGACTCGATCGCGAACTCAAGACACTCGATCCGCACCGGACACCTTCCACAGATCGAGCGGCACTCGTCGGCATTGACCGGAGATGGCTCGATCCAATCAAGCTGCGGATGATGCGGACACGCCGCGCGCGTTCGCCACGCAAGACCGAGATGTTGTCGATGCTCGGTTCTCATCGAGGTGGCATCCTGGTTCACTAATCCCCCAGCGGACACACAGGTGTCTTAGCGGGACACCCGACGCTTTGACTGTCTTCACAGGACTGTCTCGGGTGAGCGCGGCGGGGCTTTGCCGAGACAGACAACGACTAGCGAGTCGTTGCTGTGGTCTTCGACCTCGAGTCTGCGCGTCGTCGGGCACGCTGGGGCGTGTGTTGCGTCGATCTACCACACGGACGACAGCGACGATGTCGCCCCGTTGAGGGTGTGGCCTGCGGGTTCGCAGCCCGCGGGGCAAGCTGTGGCGACCCGTGGGGAAGTCCATGCCACAGGACAAGCGAGGAAGTGGTGCTGTGGCGTCAAACGTGTAGATCCTGAGGAGCGTGACCGGCCGGAGGTGAGCGGTACGGGTGACTCGACGGCAGCGCTGTGACCCAACGTTCGACGTCGGATGGCAGATATTTGACGTATTTGCCGATACGGCGACCCGGTGGGCCGTACCCTTTGGTGCGCCATTGATAGATCGTTTGTTTTGGTATGCCGAGATATTCGGCGAGCTCTTTGGTCCCCACAGTTTGTCCATCATGGCATTCCTCTTTGTGGATGTCCGACGCCGGGGAACGTCGTGTGAGCTATGAACGAGACCGCTGGCTTACATGTGGCCGCAACGACTTCGCGATCGAGAGGTCCATGTCGCTGAGAAGACAACGAGGGGACCGCCTGGTGTTCTCGAGCGCTGTTGTCGTGCGTTTCCTCCTGGAGAGTCGATGGCGCTGGGGGGAGTGCGCCGGTGTTAGTCATGTGCGCCCCGTTGCCTGTCGACGTATGCGGGCGCAGGTCCAGGATTCCTGCTGGATCGCCATCGTCGAAGGTATGAGCGGTGGTGTGGCAGGCGTCGCGCCGAGGTCGAGTCGTATCGAAGTATGGCCTGATCTGCGGACGGTGCCGATGTGTGGCCAGACGTGGGGAAGGGAATACCACACGCAGAATGCGACGTGTGGCGCGCGCCATTTGCTGACCCGGCAAGCATGGAGAGCACGACGTTCAGTTGTTGTTGCTACCGACAGCCATCGTCGCGGTACGCGGCGTTTTGGTGCGGGCTCGTTAGTGATTGTTGCGGCCGTGGTCGGTGCTGTGTAGTGTCCGATCTGGGTTCGCCGAATTCGGTGGCCACCTGGGGGAGTTCGACAGTCGATTCTTTCAACGTTTGTTGTTTGTTGGATGCAAGTTCGGATACCAGTCGGGTCTTCTCTGGATATTTGTTGTTGGAATGCCGTTGATCAAAGAAGGGGGAATGACAGCATGAGCAAACGCAGGTTTGTTACTGGTGTGTTGATGGCGGGTGCGATCGCGTCGGGTGGTGTGGCGATGGCGTCGCCGGCGTGGGCGTCACCCGTGGGGTCGGCCGGGAGTTCGTCGGCGAGTGCGGCGGAGGTGGGTCCGGCGGCGTGTTCGCTGAACGCGTCGCCGCCGAAGTCGTCGGGAGCCGTCTGAGTGGCTACGGCTCGCGGACCGGGTGCGGGAGCACCGTCACCTATTTCTGGGTGCGGGTGTACGAGCACATTCCGTGGTGGCCGGACGGTGAGCGGGCCGTGGCGGGCGCCACCTACTTCCAGAACGGCGGTCTGACGGCTCGGGGGAGCTGTGATGGGCGGGGTGACTACTACACCCACGTGTCCACGGCCACCGGCGCCAGTGGCGAGAGTCGCGAGTCGCTGCGGAACACGATCTGCTGATCAGCTGGCCGCTGGTGCGCGCTGACGTGTTCGTCGGTTCGCGGTGACGTGGTCGGTGCTGGCCCCGCCTTGGGGTGGTGTTGTGGCGGGGCCGGCACCGTGCCAACGGGAACGTGTCTGGACTGTCTTGTCGGGAGGCGGGGTATGGCGATCACGGTGAAGGGCGTCTGTTTCTCCTACGGGCGCAAGCGGGTGTTGCACGACATCGATTGGACGGTCCGTCGAGGGGTGACCGGTTTGCTCGGGCCGAACGGGTCGGGCACGACGACGCTGTTGTCGGTTCTCATCGGCCTGGTGCGGCCGACCACGGGCGCTGTTGTCCCGTTCATCGCGCGGGCAGACGACACGGTCGCGGCGGAAACCGACGAACGTCCCCGAACGAGGGCTGGTCGGCACGCCTCGGCGGGGCGTGGTGAGGCGCGGTTTGGGTTTGTGCCGCAGCGGTTCTCGCTCGCGGGCGGGATGCGGGTGGTGGACGCGGTCGCCTACACGGCGTGGGTGAACGGGATGCCCCGCGGTGAGTGCGAGCCGGCGGCGGTGCGGGCGCTGGCCGCGGTGGACCTGGCCGACAAGGCACGGGTGAAGGTGAAGACCTTGTCGGGTGGGCAGCGCCAGCGCGTCGGGATTGCCGCCGGCCTAGTGCATGATCCGGACGTGTTGGTGTTGGACGAGCCGACCGTGGGACTGGATCCCGAGCAGCGGCTGCGGGTGCGGGACATGATCGTCGAGATCGGGCGCGCTCGGACGGTCGTGGTGTCCACGCACCTGCTCGACGAAGTCTCCCAGCTGTGTGGGCGGGTGGGCGTCCTGTCGGAGGGCCGGCTGGTGTTCGACGGCACCGTCGACGAACTCGAATCCATCGATATCGGTGGTGATGTCGGTGGTGATGTGGGGGAGGCCGGTCGTCGCGGTGAGGCGCGACGCTCGCCGATCGAGCGGGGCTACCAGCGGCTGCTGAAGACCATGGGGGGCGCCGAATGACCGCGACACAAGAACGAGCGCAGCGGCCGGCGCAGGAGACGACGCGCAGGCCGCGACAGCTGCTGGCGGCCGTGCTGGCGCATGTGCGTGGGTGGTGTTGGCCGTTAACGCCTGCCACGGTGGTGGTGCCCGCGGCTTTAATCGTGGTGGTCGTGGTGGTGATGACTGCGCCGATGTGGGGGTGGCCGTACCCGCTGTGGGTGCAGACCTCGGCCCAGTTCCACCAGCAGTTCACCTGGGCCGGTCTGATCGCCGGAACGTCGGCGTGCTGGTACGCCACCCAGTTGCATGCTCCGGACCGGATCTGGATCCAGCCCCACGCGCCCCGCCTGGGTGCCCCTGCCGTACATCGACACCTACGGTTGCTGGTGTCCTGGTTCGTCGGGGCGTATCTGGTGGCGCTCACACCGCTGGTGGTGGCCACTATGGTGGCGGGCGGGTTGGGGAGTCCGGATCCGCTGGCGATGCTGTCCGGTGTGCTGGCGATGGTCGCGGCCGTCGCGCTGGGGTATGCGTTGGGCACGGTGGTGCCGTTGCTGGTGATGGTGCCGATCACCGCGGCCGGCTTCTACGCGCTGCTGGTCGTGGGACACGCCGGCGGGGACAGCTACGCGGCGGTCGCCCCGGCTCTCCATCTGGAGCCGGAACTCGGCCAGCGGGAATCACCTGCGTTGCTGGTGTTCCGGATCGCGGTGTTCGTCGCGGTGGCGGTGATGGCGACCGGGCTGGCGACACGGCGTCTCCAGCGGCTGGCGTTCGGCGGCTCGCCGGTGTGGCAACGGGTCGTTGATGTCGTGATCCATGCCGCCACACCAGCAGTGTTGATCACGGTGTCCCTCGTCAACAAGCCGGCGTTGTTCGAGGTGGACGTGCACCCGGACGCGGCGTGCACGGTGCAGCGAGAGATCCGCTACTGCGTCCACGCCGACCAGCAGCTGCGGCTGGCCGCGTTGGTCGACACTGTGGACCCGGTTATCGCCCGTTACGGCGCCACACCCGACCTGCTCACCCAGGTCTGGGACCAGTCACTGGCCTGGGGACCCATCGACCGAGACTTGGCGCGCGGGCTGCAACTCGCCTGGCTGCGCCCGGATGGCACGATCCAGACCGACATCGCCATCGTCCTGTCCGGCCTCTACAGCTGCTCCCTCGACCCCGCCGCACCAGACACCGCTGCGGGCACTGCCTCCGACGACGGTGGAGACGGTGCTGGTGGGACACCGGCGGAGGCTCAAACGGAGACGCTGGCGGCGGTGCCGGGCGATATCCTGACGTTCCTGGAAGGCGATCCCCCCTCCGGGACCTTCGCCGGCATGACTGTGCCGCAGGTCCAGCAGTGGCTCGACCGGCACCAGCGGGCACTGCACACCTGCACCCTGACGACCGAGGACCTGCCCCAGCCGTGATCTTCATCATGCGCGCGATCCTGCACAGTCGCTCCGGACACACGGTCCTGGTCACCACCGTCGCCATGTGCGCGCTCGCCGCGTTCACCGGCCGCCGGTCCATCGAGCTCGACCTGTCCGCCCAGTACCCACCTACCAAGATGGCCGTGGTCGAGCTGTGTTCGATCCTGACGGCCACCCTGCTGGCTATCCAGATGCGGCCCCGGTTCTGGGAATGGGATCGCCTCGCCGCCCGCCGACCCAGCGGCTACCGACCTTGCACCCTGGCAGCCGTCACCGCGGCGGCTGGGATCGGACTGCCCGCGCTGTGCGTCCCGGCGGTCGTGCCCACGCTGCCGCCGAACACACCGTGGGCCTGGGTGCTGGCCAACGCGCTCCTGATGGCCGCCATCGTGCAGCTGATCGCACCCCTGCTCACCCCACTGGCCGCCGGCACCGTGGCGCTGGTCGCGTGGTTCGGCTGTGGTCTCGCGACCAACCTTGCCCCCGGCCTGTGGCTGCCGGTCAGCAGCTATCACGAACTCCAGGGCCGTTGGTTCGTGGTGAGTGTGCTCGCGGTCGTCACCGTGGTGCTGCACGCCGTGACCTGTGGCAGAACCACCTGGGCACACCGCCAGTTCGGCAAGCACGAGTAACACCCGGCCAACCCAACATCCAAGACGTCCATTGGAGGAGTGCCGTGGTCAACCTTCGCCGCCGAAGAGGGGGGCCAAGTGCCTCGTCGGGGTACGCCTGCCTGTGTGTTCGCGCGTCGTGGCCGAACAGTCTCGGTGAGATGGCAGCATACGGGCTGTGAGCAGGCATTGGGTCGACTCTGTGCTGGAAGCGCTGCGACGCGATGGATCTGTCGTGGTCGCTGCTTCCACGCTCGATGATGTTGATGAGTGGCGTCGGACAGTGCGGCAGGCATGTCGTTCGGCTGGGTTACGGGTCCGGACAGGTATCAATGCCCATGGCGCCGTGTGGGCATATCACGTGGATCACGTCGTGACCGACGCAGATATGGCCGCTGCCGCCCGCGCAATGGACGCAGCCTACAGAGGCGTGGAACGGCGACCTTTTCACGAACTCGTCCGGGAGGAACAACGCAAGCGGCTGACTGTTGTCAGCGATACACCAGCTGACACGACAGACAAGCGAAACACCCTCGACGAGACCGAGTAAAGCTCAGAGACACGTCGTCACCCCCGGCAGCGCGGCCTACCTCGGCGACCGCCTCAGCAAGCAGAACCTTGACTGCTGACAGAGGTCTTGAGACCCCTCCCAGTGCAATCCGGTCAAGCCAAGAGGCGGCCACTCTACTCCCTATGCTCCTTCTGCAGGAAGCAATAGGGGGTCGATGGACTCAGTCACCCGAACGAGGAAGCGTTGCTGAATTTCGGCGTCGTCCCATGCCCGAAGGCGCCATGCCTGCGGGGCCTTCGTGGCGTCGCGCGCTGAGTATTTCGCCATCGTGACGCTTTCCTTGCCTGAGGCTTAGGCGGAGTGACGGGTGGCTTGTTCCTTGCGACCCGCTCCGCGGAGGAGAGATTCTGATAGTCCCCCACATGGCGCGTACCGTGCCTCAGCTGAGGCTATGCGAGGGCTCGCTCGTCACCTCGCCGCCGATCATGGCCGCAGGTCGGGCGCCCTTTCTGAGGAGGTCGAGGTTTACTCGTCTAGGTGAGCTTCCCTCCTCTCGGGTGGAAGGTGAGAAGCCGTGCGGAACTGGGGCACGATGCCGGCTGGCGCGCTGTCGGTTTCGCAGTTGGAGGCCGACGTGTGTGAGGGCACCGGTAATTGAGTTGGCGTTAGCGACGGTGCGGGTGCTTTTTGAGGATGCGTCGGACGGTGGTGGCAGGGGCTCCGTCCCGTGTGGAGGTTTCGTTGTCTCTGTTCATCGCGATGCCGAGGACTTGCGTGGCGAGGGTGAGCCATGCGTGGGCGTCGGCGCCGCTTTGGCGGTTTCCCGGTCCGGTTCCACATCGGTGGCAACGTCACCCCCGTGACCCGGGCCGCACCCACCAGGAGCCGATCAGTGCGCTGCTCCTGCAACGGGGACGCTTGAGATAGACGAACACCAGCGAGTCGCCCGCCACGACGGAGTCGAAGACGCGTCCAGGACAGCGCGCTGGTTGTGTCCACCGGCTGGCGTCACGAGGGAGTAGTGGGAAGGCGGGGCATCCGCCGCAGCCCCAAGGTCTTGTACCTGTGAGTCCCCCTCGGATGGAGTGGTGGTTACCTGCTGCCGGCTGGCCCACCTCCTGTCCGACTGGCGTCAACGAGGGCTGACGGGCCGTCATTCCCGAGCGCTGAACACCTCATTTGCTCCCAGTCCTAGTACTCCAACGTCACTTGGCTTCGGCGTTGGGCGTGGCGTGGGCATGAAGACGGCCACCACGTTGATCATCGATGGTTTGTGAGGACAACCGAAGATCGCGCGACGGCCGTGGGCCACAGCCTAGACCTTGACCGGTGGCGGTTCATCCTCGACGAGGCGGTGACGCGTGTTGCTGGCCGGTTCGTGCGGGCGGAGCCACGACGGACCGCGGGGCAGATCGTGGAAGGACTGCTGTCGGAGGCGGATCGCAAGACCTGCTGGTCGTTGGCCGAGCGAGCTGGTCACGCCGATCCGCAGGCGATGCAGCGGCTGCTGCGCACGGCGGTGTGGGACGCCGAAGCCGTCCGCGACGATGTGCGTGACTGGCTGGTCGAGCAACTCGGCCATCCTGACGCGGTCCTGGTCACCGACGAGACCGGCTTCCTGAAGAAGGGCGTGTGCTCAGTCGGGGTGCAGCGGCAGTACACCGGCACCGCCGGTCGGGTCGAGAACAGCCAGGTCGGGGTGTTCCTGGCCTACGTGACACCTGCGGGGCGCGCGCTGATCGACCGCAGGCTCTACCTACCCGAGACGACCTGGTGCGACCAGCCCGACCGCCTCGCCGCCGCGGGTGTTCCAGACGACATCGGGTTCGCCACGAAACCGGGCCTGGCCCGGCAGATGATCGCCGCCGCCCTCGACGCTGGTGTCCCGGCCTCCTGGGTCACCGCCGACGAGGTCTACGGCGCCGACCCCGGCCTACGCGCCGACCTTGAACAGCGCAGGATCGGCTACGTTCTCGCGGTCGGCTGCGACCGACGCGTACACATCAACGACGGCCGCACCCTCGTACGCACCGACGAGGTCGCCGAGCGGATCCCCACCCGCGAGTGGCAACTGCACAGTTGCGGACCGGGCGCGAAAGGTCCCCGCGAGTATCTGTGGGCCTGGATCACCACCGCTACTCGACCCGGTGAGCATCGGTGGCTGCTCATCCGCCGCAACCGCACCACCGGCGAACTGGCCTTCTACCTGTGCTGGTCACCTCGTCCGGTGCCGCTACACACCCTCGTGACCGTGGCCGGCTCCCGCTGGAGCATCGAAGAGCTGTTCCAGACCGGCAAAGGCCAGATCGGCCTGGACCACTACCAGGTCCGCGGCTGGACCGGCTGGCACCGGTTCATCACCCTGGCCATGCTCGCCCTGGCCGTCCTGACAATCCTCGCCGCCACCACCGCCCAGCAGCCTGACGCCGACCCGGAGATGATCGCGCTGACCGTCGCCGAGATCCGCCGACTCCTCAACGCCTTCGTCCTGGCCGTGGCGCTACCGCCAGAGCACACCCTGCACTGGTCAACCTGGCGACGAACATCCCAAGCCCGAGCCCGACGATCCCACTACCAGCGCAGACTCGGCCACTTAGCTTGGGACTTACTCGTCTAGGGCTCGAGCGTGGCGGGCATGCTGAAGGCGGCGACGTGACGGGCACCGATGAAGGCGTTGCTCTCTACGATCTTCCCGTTCTCGATCCGGAGTACGTCGACGACCAACGCCTCGTAGTGCGGGCTGCCGGGCCGGCGGAGATAGTTGATCAGTGCCGGGCGCCCGTTGGCCGAGGTGGGGAACGTACGCCAGTTGAGCGGTCGGCCGAGGAACTCCGCGGCCGCGTCGATCCCGACGACCGGCGGCTCGGGTGGCATCGTGATCCGTACGTCCTCGGCGAGCAGTGCCCGGATCGTCTCCGGGTCCTTCGCGTTGGCGTAGCGGCGCAGGATCTCTTCGTCCTCACTGGTGAGCTGCGGGCGGCGCCAGTCTTTCGGGTCCGACGGAGCGCGCCGCCGGAGGGTGTGGCGGGCCCGCTGGAGGAGGCTGTTGACGGCCGCTACGGCGGTGTCGAGCGCGGCGGCGATCTCCTGCGGCGTCCAGCCGTAGACATCGCGCAGCACGAAGGCCGCCCGCTGCCGCGGCGGCAGGTACATGAGCGCTGCGATCACGGCCAGCTCGACGGTCTCCCGGGCGGCGAGACCGGTCTGCGGATCGTCGGCCAGCAGGGCGTCGGGATAGGGACCGAGCTCGGTGGACCACTCCAGCGGATCACCGTACGGTACCGTCCGGTGACCGGCCGCCTTGCGGCTGTCGAGGAAGACGTTCGTGGCGATCCGGTAGAACCAGGTGCGCGCCGACGCCCGACCCTCGAAGCGGTCGCGAGCCCGCCAGGCACGCAGGAAGGTCTCCTGCACCAGGTCGTCCGCGTCGGTGACGTTCCCGGCGAGACGGTAGCAGTGGACGTGTAGCTCACGCCGGTGCTCGTCGAAGGCGCGCTGCAGCCAGACCGCCTGCTCGTCAGGCGAGTCGGACATGTGATTTCCCCGGGGCTGAGTGGTCCTCACAACCGTACTGACGACCGCGGACCCATCCGTCATCGGTCACCGATGACGATCGCCGACCCGGTCGTCTGTACCTGTGACCGATCCCCACTCCACGAAGGAGATAGCCATGACGGCAACCCCCGCGTCCAGCGCCGCCGCGCCCCCGGTCGTCGACCGGGAGACCTGGCTGCGCGAGCGCGACGAACTGCTGGTCCGGGAGAAGGCCCATACCCGCGAAGGAGACGCGATCGCAGCCGCTCGTCGTCAGCTGCCGATGACCTTGATGCCGACGGTGACGGTGCGGGGCCCTGGCGGGGACACCCCGCTGGTGGAGGTGTTCGAGGGCCGCCGAATGCTCATCGCCTACTTCCACATGTGGCACGACGGCAAACCGTACGAGCATCAGTGTGAGGGGTGCACCTTCTCGACCTGTCACATGCAGATGCTGGACTACCTGCACGCTCGGGACGTCACCTACGCCGGGTTCTGCGAGGGTCCCTACGACGAAAGTGCCCCGTTCGCGGAGTTCATGGGCTATAGGTTCCCCTGGTATTCGGCGAAAGACTCCGACCCGGCTCTGGCCGACGGTCGTGACTTCGGGTTCATCGCGTGCTACCTGCGCGACGGCGACAAGGTCTACGAGACCTACTGGACCACCGGGCGGGGCGTGGAGGCGTTGATGACCACCTACCACGCCCTGGACCTCACGGTGTACGGCCGGCAGGAGAACTGGGAAAACTCGCCTGAAGGCTGGCCGCGGGTCACCGGGCACCCGTGGCGTCTCAACGGCCGCCCCACCGCGCAATGGTCATGCCCCGGCGTCGCACCGCGATGACGTCCTGATGATCGAGGTGATCATACTCGGGTCGGCCGCGGTGTCAGCCTGCTGCTGCGTCGTGCCGCGGGCGGGCGCTTCCCGCAGAGCCCGAATGCTTGCGGGTGCGACGGTGGCTGTCATGGTCGCGGTGACCCTCGACGCCGCACCGGTTGTGCAGCACGCGGGCACGCTGCTGCTCCTGGCCGTGGCGGTGGCAATCGTCGTCGGCGGTCCGACCGAGCGCGGCCCGGAGCTGGAGTGGCACCGTATGGCCGGGGCCGTGCTCATGGCGCTCGCCGTGCTGATGCATCAACACGGCGAGTCGATGGCTACCCACCACATGACCGCCGGGCCCCGGACGGACCACGGCACCGTCACCGGCCATGACGCGGCGCTCGTGTTGCTACGCGCCGCCACGGCGGCTTACCTCTGTTGGATGGCGACCGCACTCGTCCGGCTGCGCAATCGACCGATCACGGACCTGCTCCGTTGGGAGCACCTGGCAATGGGGGCAAGCCTCGCGGCCATGATCTTCTTCATGAACTAGCCGAGCAAGCCAGTCGGCAGATCAAATGACGTTGGAGTACTAGGCGGTTACCGAGGGAGTTGCTGTCCTGTGGCTGTGTCGCACGAGTGATGTTGCTCGTCCAGACCATGTGGTTACGGAGAGTGCTCGTCGGCGTCGTCTGTTCGGTGGACAGCGTCGGGTGGCCGGGCAGTCCTGTGTCGGCGGGTCAGTCCAAAGCAGCCGGGACCTGTAGCGCCCGGCCTGGTGGTGTCGCAGCAGGGAGGGCGGTCCTCGGACGGGGATCGCACCGCACTGGCCCCAGTGGGCCATGGCGAAGGAACCTCGGCTCGATCACGGCGGGTGAGGGCTTCGTCAATCCGAACTCTGCGGAGGGACCTGTCATGAGCAAGATCAGCAAGAAGGCCAAGTTCGTCGTCGCCGGCGCGGTCGCGTTGACCATGATCGGCGGCGGTGTCGCATTCGCGTACTGGTCGACCACCGGAGAGGGCTCCGGCTCCGCGACCAGCTCCAACGGCGCCAGCGACCTGACCATCTCTCAGACGAACGCACCGAGCGGCCTCGCGCCGAGCGTGGCGCCGGTCGACGTCACCGGCTCGATCACGAACAACGCGCCCAACTCGGCCTACGTCAACCAGTTGACCGTCGAGATCACCGGGGTCGACGCGGGTCACCCTGGTTGTTCGGCGGCGGACTTCGGGCTGACCACGGGTTCGAGCCCGCTGTCCAAGCTCGGTGCCACTCAGACGCTGACACGTCCGGTGACGACCGAGCTGGCGAGCGGCGGCTCGGTGTCCTTCCCGGCGTTCAAGATCGGTTTCGCGAACGACCCGAGCGCCTCGCAGGACGCGTGCAAGGGTGCGCTGCCCCAGCTGAAGTTCACCACCAACTGACCCGCCGCACTGGGGTGGGGTCACCTGGCCCCACCCCCAGCGGGTCGTGGCAGCGCCTAGGGATCGAGGACGAGATGCGCGGAACGAAACGGCTGGCGTTGGTGTTGTCGGGCGTGGTGGCCGCCGGTCTGGTGGGAGCCGCGGCGGTGTACGCGGCGGCGTCCAAACCGGACTTCACGCTCGGGATCAGTCCGACCAGCCAGTCGGTGCAGCAGGGTCAGTCCGCCGTCTACGCGGTGACCGCGGCCGCCACCAACGGGTTCACCGGTGCCGTGTCACTGACCGCGTCCGGTCAGCCCAGCGGTGCCACGACCGGGTTCTCCCCGTCGGCGGTCACGTTGTCGTCCTCGGCTTCGACGGGCACGTCCACAGTCACCGTCGCCACCGCGGCCACCACACCCGTGGGGTCGTACTCGATCACGATCACCGGGACGAGCGGGAAGCTCAAGCAGACGATCACGGTCAGCCTCACCGTCAACTACGCACTGTCACAGTCGTTCGCGCTGTCGGTGACACCGGCGTCCGTGACCGTGCCAGTCGGCTCCACCGCCGTCTACACAGTGGCGATCACCCGGACGAACTACCCCGGCGCGGTCACGTTCGCCGTCTACGGCGGCCTGCCCGCGGGTGCCGCCGCGACGTTCAGCCCCGCGTCCACCACCGGCGGGTCCACCACGCTGCAGGTGACCACCAGCGGGTCGACTCCGGAAGGCACGTTCACCCTCTACGTGGTCGGCTCGGGCACGGTCGGTGGGACGACGAAGTACGCCTACGCGCAGTCGAAGCTGGCAGTCAGCGCGCCGGCCGGGAAACCGTTCACGGTCTCCGGCGACCTGCCCGGGACGCTGGCGCCGGGCATCCCGCCTCGCCCGCTGGACCTCACGCTGCGCAACACGAACAACCAGGACCTGGCCATCACCAACCTCACCGTGACGGTCGCCAGGACCAGCGCGGGTGCCGCGTGCGCACCGACGAACTTCACGGTCGTCCAATTGAGCGGCCCGTACCCGGTCCGCCTTGGTGCCAACCAGACGGCCTCGCTGTCCCAACTCGGCGTCCCGTCGTCGAACTGGCCGAAGGTCGGCATGCTCGACCTGCCCGTCAACCAGGACGCCTGCAAGAACGCGACCGTCACCCTGGCCTACTCCGGCTCGGGACAGGGGGCCTGATCATGCTGACCTCGCACCGGCCACGACCGGCCCTCCGAGTGCTCCTCACCGTCGCCGCGTTGTCCATCGCGGGCGCGGGCGTCGCGAGCGCGGTCTGGTCCACCACCGCGACCGGCTCCGGCTCCGCGACCGGCGGCGACCTGACGATCTCCGGCGAAGCGGTGTCGGGCGAGACGGTCACCGACACGCTCTACCCGGGCGGCTCGGCCGACGCCGTGATCAAGATCCACAACCCGAACCCGTACCCGGTGCAGGTCGTCGCGATCACCGCCACCGCGGTCCCCCAGGCCGGCAACGGCTGCACCCCGACCGGCGTCAGTTTCGCGGCGCCTGCCGACCCGCAGTTCTCCCTCGGCGCCGGCCAGTCCACCGTGCTGCACCTGCCCGGCGCGATGTCGATGGACCTCGCCTCGGCGAGCACCTGCCAGGGCCAGACCTTTTCCCTGCCCGTCACCGTGACAGTGCGGAAGTGATCTCCATGAGGACGAGCCGCCGCGGCCTGGTGATCGCCGCCAGCCTGATCACCGCCACCGCCCTGGCCACCGGCGTCGCCTGGGCGTACTGGAGCGCTCAGGCCGACAGCGTGCCCGCACTGTCCAAAGCGGACGTTGTCGGTGCGGGCAGCCAGCCGACCGTGACCGTGAACGCCGACACCGTCGCCCTGAGCTGGGCCGCCACCACCACGACCGCCGGCCGCGGTGTCACCGGCTACCTGGTCAGCCGCTATCCCGCCGCGACGGGCGGCACGGCCACCGCCGCGTCCCAAGGGACGTGCGCCGCCACACCGGTCACCGGCCTCACCTGCAGCGAAACCAGCACGCCCGGCGGCAGCTGGTACTACACGGTCACCCCGGTCCTCGGGGCGTGGCGCGGCAGCGAAAGCGCGCGCAGCACCGCCGCCGTCGTGAACCAGAGCCACACCTTCGCCTTGTCCTGGACGGCAGGCGGCACCCGCACGGCCGGCGTCGGCTCGACTCTGACGATCACCGCGCTCGTAGGGGCCCAGACCGACGCCACCTACAACGGCGGGAAAACCCTGACGTTCAGCGGCCCCGGCGCCGCGCCCAACGGCGCATCACCCTCCTACAACGGCGGCAACCCGTCGGTCACCTTCACGAACGGTGTCGCCACGGCGCCGGTCACCCTGTACAAGGCCGAGTCCACGACACTCACCGTCACCGACGGCACCTCCTCCGGCAGCCTCCCGACCACGGTGACTCCGGCCGCCGCCAGCCGACTCCAGGTGCCGACCCCGGCGACGCCCACCGCCGGCACCACGTTCTCACTCACCCTCACCGCGCAGGACCCGTACCGCAACACCGCCACCTCCTACACCGGCAACAAGACCCTGGCCTGGACCGGCCCCGGCACCGCCCCCAACGGCACGAGCACTCCCACCTACCAGAACCCGGTCACCTTCACCAACGGTGTCGCCACCACACCGGTCACCCTGTATCGCGCCGAGACCACCACGCTCACCGTCTCCGACGGCACCAACAGCGGCAGCACCACGGCGTTCACCGTGCTCCCCGCCACCGCGAGCAGTCTCGACCTGCCCACACCAGCCGCCCAGACCGCCGGCACCGCCTTCACCGTCACGCTGACGGCGCTGGACGCATACCGGAACCGGGTGACCAGCTACACCGGCGGCAAGACCCTGAACTGGACCGGCACGGGCACTCTCGGGAACTCGCCGAGCGGCTCCACGCCGCTCTACCCCACCAACCCGGTCAGCTTCACCAGCGGCGCCGCCACCGTGTCCATCACCCCCGTCAAAGCGGAAACGGCCACCCTGAAGGTCACCGACTCGACGATCAACGGCACGTCCGCCACCTTCACGATCAACCCCGGCGCGGCCACCAAGCTCGCCTGGACCAACGTGACCGTCTCCGCGGGCACCCTCAGCACTCCGTGCCTGTTCACCTGCACCGCGAACGCGGTCGGCAACAACAAGAACTTCACCGCACGCGTCGCCGTCACCGACGACAACGGGAACACGGTCAACAACCTCGTTGCAGGAACAAACGTCACCGTCACGACCGCGGGAGGCGGGTCCTTCACCGCCCCGACCCCCGTTCCCAACGGCGGAGCCGGCCCGATCACCCTCACCATCAGTACCAGCGGACCAGCCGTGTCCACCCAGCAGTTCACGCTCACCACCCAGAACGGTGCCTGGACCACCGACACCCTCACCGCCACCAAAACCGGATACACGAGCGCGACGGCCACGATCAACAAGGCCTGACCCAACCGGCCGCTGTCGCTCTGGGTGCACGCCGAACTCCGCACCGATGCCGGCAGGACCACGTCACGCGACACCTGAACACGCTGAGGATGGCCGCGTAACAGCGCGGTCTGCGTCGCGAAGGTCTGCTCATCACGGACAGAAGCGAGGACAGGGACTGGTGATGGTGGCACGCCGGGTATGCCGATCTGAGTCACGAATCCACGGGCGACGCCTGGTCGGCGCGCTGACGGTCGCGTTCGCCACGTTTCTGTCCGTCCCAGCGGAGGCCGCTGCGGTGCCGGACGACAGCCGGGACATCCTCGGTGGGCTCAACGTCGCGGCGGGGAGTCAGGCGGTCGACCCGCGCGCGGCTGTCACCGCCGCGGTCCGTGCCTCGGCGGCGCGGGGAGGGGCGGCGGGGCGGACCACGGTTCCCGGCACCGTGCGGGCGCTCGCGGACCGGCTGGGCACTCCGGAGCGGATCTTCAACTGGGTCCGCTCCAACGTCGTTTTCGAACCCGGCTGGGGCAGCGTGCTCGGTGCGGACGGCTGCTTCCAGATCCGACGCTGCGACGCCCATGACACGTCGTCGCTGCTGCTGAGTCTTCTCGCCGCCCGGAACATCCCAGCGCGCTACGTCACCGGTCTGGTCGACGTCGACGCGGGTGTGTTCCGATCGGCAGCCGGTGACGTGGCGAGTAACACCGCCGCGTCACAGATCGCGGTGGTGACCGGATGGCCGCACGAGACCATCGGTGGCGGCAAGATTCGTCTCGCCCACGTGTGGGTCGAGGCCGACCTCACCGGCCGGGGCGCGTTCCTGCCCCTCGACGCGGCGCTGAAGCCGCACCTGTTCACCCCTCCCGCCGCCCGGGCTGTCGACGCCACCACGCGGGCCGCGGCCCTCGCCGACACGATCACCTTCGACCCGGCGACCGCGACGTTGACGAACTTCGATGCCCAGGCCTTCGACGCTCGAGCCCAAGACGTCAGCGACGCTCTGCTCGCCGAGGTCGGCCCCGAGCCCGTCCTGCGCACACCGGATGCCGTCCGCTTGGTCGGGGAGCTGACCGGTTCGCTGCGGGCGAAGGTCCACGCGGTATCACTGTCCAAAGGGGCCGCTCCGCTCGGTGACATCGTGTCCATCGCCGGGCGCGATCAGACGCTCCCCGACTCGGTGCGGCACCGTCTCGAGGTGTCGTTCGTCGCCGGCGCCGGCGCCGGCGCCGGCGACGGCACGGTGACGACGACGATCCCCCTCGACGAGACGGACGACACACGCCTGACGGTCGACTTCGCCGCCGCGACACCAACCGATGCCGACGAAGTCGCCCGGTACGGCGGCCTCTGGTCCACCCCACCCGGCGAGGTCGCCCTGCGCCCGACGCTGTTGATGGCCGGTGAGGCCAAGCTGATCGGCGCGCCCATCGCGTTCACCGCCTTCCAACAGGTACACACCCGGGTGCTTCGTCCCAATGGGACGGTCACCGCCAACGTGAGCAACTTCCTGCGTGCGGGCAGTGTCGGCGCCCTCGTCGTCAACCCCGTACGGGTCGGCATCGGCTCGTTGACCACCAGTTCCACCCGCGTCGGCGGCCTGGCCGATCGCTTCACCACGCCGCGACCGGGCACCGTGACCGGAGACGAACTGCAT
>NZ_DASUVO010000106.1:0-3175 GCF_036378875.1 Actinophytocola sp. | reverse complement strand
CACGGACGCGTCGAAGCTGGGCGACGAGAACGCCAACACCCTGTCCCCCGGCCGCACCGCGAACCGGTCCGCCTCGGCGAACGCGAAGTTCGCCAAACCGGCATGGGTCACCACGACCCCCTTGGGCCGCCCGGTCGAGCCGGACGTGTAGATGACGTAGGCGGGGTGGGAGAGTTTGGCCACGGTCGGCGCCACGCCCGGCTCGTCCACACTGGACACCCAGGCGGGATCGTCGAGCACCAGCACCGGACACGCGTCGGCGAGCATGAACTCCTTGCGGTCCGCCGGATAGTCCGGATCCACCGGCAGGTACGCCGCACCCGCCGCCACCACCGCGAGCTGCGCGATGATCAGCTCGACGGACCGCGGCAACACCAACGCCACCACGGTTTCCGGACCAGCACCACGAGCGGCGAGCACCCGCGCGAGCCGGTCCACCCGAGATGCCAACTCGGCGTAGCTCAACACCAGGTCCCCGGCGATCAGGGCGGGTGCCTCGGGTGTCCGCGCCACCTGCGCACGGAACAACTCGATCAATGTCGCCGGTGCGATGTCCGGTCCCGCGTCGTGCCACGAGTCGATCAGGCGGCGTTCGTCGTCGGTGACCACGTCGATCGCGCCGACTGGCATCTCGGGGTCGGTGGTCACGGCGGTGAGGACCCGGTCGAGGCCGGTGGCGAAGCGCCACGCGGTGTCGGTGTCGAACAGGTCGGCGTTGTAGGTGAGGGAGACGTCCAACGCGCCGTCAGCGGACTCGTGGAACTCGAAGGTCAGGTCGTAGCTCGCCGACACGATGGGGAACTCGACGTCCTCGGCCAGCAGCCCGGCGAAGTCCTGGGTCTGGCCGGTCGCGTTCTGCAGCACGACCATGGTCTGGAACAGCGGGGTGCGACTCGGGTCCCGGTCGGGGTCGACGGCGTCGACGACCCGCTCGAACGGCACGTCCTGGTTGGCGAACGCGGTCAGGGTGGTCTCCCGCACCCGGCCGAAGTGCTCGGCGAACGAACGGCGGGCGTCGACCGGTGTGCGCAACGCGATCGTGTTGACGAAGAACCCGACGACGCCGCGCAGGTCCGGGTGTGCGCGACCGGCGGCCGCGGTGCCGACCGCGAAGTCGTCCTGTCCGCTGAACCGGTGCAACACCACGGTGGTCGCGGCGACGAGTGCCTGGAACAGCGTGCCGTCCCGCCGGCGGGCCAGTGCCCGCAGTTCGTCCGCGACGTCGGACTTCACGGCGAAGTCCAGCTGCGCGCCGGTCGTGGTGTGCACGGGCGGGCGAGGTCGGTCGGTGGGTAGCTCGAGGGTGGACACGTCGGCCAGCGCCTGCCGCCAGTGCCGCAGCTGGGAGTCCATGACCTCGGTCCGGCCACGCTGCCAGGTCGCGAAGTCGCGGTAGCGCACGGGAAGCGTGGGCAGCTCGGCCGGGACGCCGGCGACCTCGGCGCGGTACAGCTCCGCGAGGTCGCCGATGAGCACGCCGGCCGACCAGCCGTCGGTGATGACGTGATGCATGATCAGGGCCAGCACGTGGTCGTCGGCGGCGAGCCGGAAGACACCCGGCCGCAGCAGTGGCCCGGCGGCCAGGTCGAACGGTTCGGCGGCGGCCTCGGCGAGCGCGGCCGGCAGGTCGGCCTCGGCGAGGTCGACGACCGGCAGCGGAACGGGGCCGGGCGGGTGGATCAGTTGCACGCCAAGCCCGTCGACCTCGCGGCACGCGGTACGCAGCGACTCGTGCCGGGCGACCAGCGCGGTCATGGCGGTCGTGAGCGCGGCGAGGTCGAGCGGGCCCCGCAGTCGCACGGCGAGCGGAACGGTGTACTCGGTGCTGTCCGGTTCGTACTGGTGCAGGAACCACAGCCGCTGCTGTGCGAACGACAGCGGGTGCTCGGCGCTGTCGGGTGCGGCCGGGATGGTGTCGGCGCGCTGGTCGCCGAGCGCGGCGGCCAGTGCTTCGACGGTGCTGTGGGTGAACAGCGTCAACGGCCGCACGTCGACACCGAGCGCGTCCCGCAGCCGGGACACGACCTGGATGCTGAGGATGGAGTCGCCACCCAGGGCGAAGTAGTTGTCGCCTGCGCCGACCTGGTCGACGCCGAGCACCTCCGCCCAGATACGGGCGACCGTGGCTTCCAGCGGTGTCCTCGGCGCGACATAGCTGGCGGCGGCCGGCGCGAGGTCGGGCTCCGGCAGCGCCTGCCGGTCGGCCTTTCCGTTCGGGGACAGGGGAAGGGCGTCGATGACCGCGAACCCGGTCGGCACCATGTACTCCGGCAGCCGTTCCGCGAGGAAGTCCCGCAGCTCGCCACTCGTGAGCACGCGGTCCGAGACGACGTAGCCGACCAGTCGCTTGTGGCCGGCCGAGTCCGTGCGGACCGCGGCGACGGCGTCGGTCACGTCGGGGTGGCCCCGCAGCGCGGTCTCGACCTCGCCGAGCTCGACCCGGAACCCACGGACCTTGACCTGGTTGTCGATACGGCCGAGGAACTCCAGTTCGCCGGCGGGGCTCCAACGCACGAGGTCGCCGGTCCGGTACATGCGCTCGCCCGGCGCGCCGTGCGGGTTGGCGACGAACCGGGTCGCGGTGAGTCCCGGCCGGTCCAGATACCCGCGGGCCAGGCCGACACCGGCCACGTACAGCTCGCCCCGCACCCCGATCGGCACCGGCCGCAGCTCGGCGTCGAGCACCAGCGCACGGAAGTTCCAGATCGGCCGCCCGATCGGCGGGGCGCCCTGGTCGGGCGACAACGGCTCGGACCATGTGCTGATCGCGGTAGCCTCCGTCGGGCCGTATCCGTTGATCATCCGCCGGCCCGGTGCCCACTGCCGCACGAGCGCCGCCGGGCACACGTCACCGCCGACCATCAGTGTCCTCAGGTCGGGCAGCGCCATCGCGGGCACGGTGGCCATCGCGACCGGCGGGATGAACGTGTGGGCGATGCGGCAGTCACGGAGTGCCGCGCCCAGGTGCTCCCCCAGCAACGGTCCGGGCGGCGGGACCACCAGCGTGGCACCGTTGGGCAGCGCGAGGCACAGTTCCAGCACGGACGCGTCGAAGCTGGGCGACGAGAACGCCAACACCCTGTCCCCCGGCCGCACCGCGAACCGGTCCGCCTCGGCGAACGCGAAGTTCGCCAAACCGGCATGGGTCACCACGACCCCCTTGGGCCGCCCGGTC
>NZ_DASUVO010000105.1:0-14117 GCF_036378875.1 Actinophytocola sp. | reverse complement strand
TAGTGTGGAAATCGGGGGACCCCCTGGCGCACGAATGGACCATTCGCTCGGGTTCGGTGGGTGAAACCGTTCCCCGTTGCCGTTCTCACCCGCTTGACTGTCGGGGGTCGCCCGTACGCTGGAAACCGGGGGCCGGAGGCCGTCGGTGTCCAGCGTACGCGGCGGGGCTGTGGCCGTCTGAACGCGGAGTCTGGGCCGGAACCGGACTCCGACCCGGAGGCCCAACGCGCCGTCAAAGCCGGGCTCCGACGCCCGAAGCATTTCGGGGCCACGAATTCAAGGGGCGGAACCCGGGGCCAGACGAAGCCCCGGGCCGCTCAGCTCTGTCGGGACGGGAAGCGGGTTGGTTGGTCCTCCCAGGGTGCGCTCGCCGGGCGAGGGGTGGTGTCCGACGTGCGGATCGCTTGTGCGGCCAGGATTCCGCCTACCGCGGCGCCGTTCACGATTTCGCCGGCCAGTGCCATGCGGACGGCCTCGGCGAAGGGGAACTTGCGGGCCACCAGGTCCGCCTCCTCCTCGCCAAGCAGCTCGCGGTCCACAGTAGACAGACCGGTGGCCAGGTAGACCCGCACGACCTCGTCGGTGAAGCCGGGGGACGCGGCGACGTCCACGAGCACCGACCAGTGCTCGGCCGCCAGGCCGACCTCCTCGACCAGCTCGCGCTTCGCGGTCTCCAACGGGTTCTCGCCGAGGTGGTCGATCAGGCCGGCGGGCAGTTCCCAGATCCGCCGGCCCAGCGGGTGGCGGTACTGGTGGATCAGCGTCACCTGGTCGTCGTCGTCCAGGGCGAGGATCGCGACCGCGCCCTGGTGCTCGACGACCTCGCGGGTGGCCGGTGCGCCGCCTGGCATCGCGACCTGGTCGGAACGTAACGCGAGGATCCGTCCGACGTAGACGTCCGATGTCGATAGAACGGTGAAGTTGTGCTGACCGGGCTCGGTCACGAAAGCGCTCCCGACGGTTCTGGCAGCTCCACCGGCAACCGCTCGGCCGCCTTGCGTGCCAGTGCGGCGCCGACGAAACCGGCGAACAGCGGGTGCGGGCGCGTCGGACGGCTCTTCAGCTCCGGATGTGCCTGCGTGCCGACGAAGAACGGGTGCACGTCGGTCGACAGCTCGACGTACTCGACGAGGTGACTGTCCGGCGACAGCCCAGAGAACACCAGGCCCGCCTTCGACAGCTTGTCCCGATAGGCGTTGTTGACCTCGTAGCGGTGCCGGTGCCGCTCCGACACGTCCTTCTCGCCGTAGGCCTTCGCCACCACCGAACCCGCCTTGAGCCGCGCCGGGTACGCGCCGAGCCGCATCGTGCCGCCCATGTCCCGCTCCCCCGCGACGACGTCCTCCTGGTCGGCCATCGTGGAGATCACCGGGTGCTTGGTGGTCTCGTCGAACTCCGACGAGTTCGCCTCCGCGATGCCCGCGAGGTGCCGCGCGGTCTCGATGACCATGCACTGCAGCCCGAGGCACAGGCCCAGCACGGGAACCTTGTTGACGCGGGCGTACTGGATGGCGCCGATCTTGCCCTCGATGCCGCGCACCCCGAACCCGCCGGGGATGAGCACACCGTCCACGCCGGACAGCATGGCCGCGGCGCCGGCGGCCGTCTCACACGTGTCGGACGCGACCCACACGATGTCGACCTTCGCGCGATGCGCGAACCCACCGGCCCGCAACGCTTCCGTCACCGACAGGTACGCGTCCGGCAGGTCGACGTACTTGCCGACGATCGCGATCCGCACCGTCTCCTTTGGATTGTGCACACGGGACAGCAGGTCGCCCCACACCGTCCAGTCCACGTCGCGGAACGGCAGACCCAGCCGGCGCACGACGTACGCGTCGAGGCCCTCGCTGTGCAGGACCTTCGGGATGTCGTAGATCGACGGCGCGTCCGGCGCGGCGACGACGGCGTCGATGTCCACGTCGCACATCAGCGCGATCTTGCGCTTGAGCCCGCTGGGGACCTCGCGGTCCGCCCGGCACACGACCGCGTCGGGCTGGATACCGATGTTGCGCAGCGCGGCGACCGAGTGCTGCGTCGGCTTGGTCTTCAGCTCACCGGACGGCGCGAGATACGGCACGAGCGACACGTGCAGGAAGAAGCAGTTGTCCCGGCCCACGTCGTGCCGGACCTGCCGCGCGGCCTCGAGGAACGGCAGCGACTCGATGTCGCCGACGGTGCCGCCGATCTCGGTGATGACCACGTCCGGCGCGTTGCCGTCCTCGCCCGGCTCGGCCATGCCGCGGATGCGGGCCTTGATCTCGTCGGTGATGTGCGGGATGACCTGCACGGTGTCACCCAGGTACTCGCCGCGCCGTTCCTTGGCGATGACGCTCGAGTACACCTGACCGGTGGTCACGTTCGCGGCGCCGACCAGGTCCCGGTCGAGGAAGCGCTCGTAGTGCCCCACGTCCAGGTCGGTCTCGGCGCCGTCCTCGGTCACGAACACCTCGCCGTGCTGGAACGGGTTCATCGTGCCGGGGTCGACGTTGAGGTACGGGTCGAGCTTCTGCATCGTGACCCACAGCCCGCGGGCGGTGAGCAGCTGACCGAGACTCGACGCGGTCAGACCTTTGCCGAGCGACGAGGCGACACCACCGGTCACGAACACATACTTGGTGGTACGTGAATGTTGCACCAGGGACGCCCCCCGTGGCCGAGCCTTGGGCCCATATCCGTTACTGGCGATACCGTTCGCAGCGGGGCTCCCCGCCTGACTCTCCACGGGGTTTCACCGTATCACCTGCTACTCGGATGGGAACCAGTCGCACCCGGCGTGGCGCATGGTTACCGACAGTGGCCTCATTCTTGCGTAGCGCCAGGTGCCGGGTGTTCGGCGTTGCCGGCGTCGCCGTAGCGGCCGGACTCCCCCTCGAGCTGCTCGTGCAAGGCGAGGACAGTGACGATCCGACCAGCCGAGGTGTGCACGTTGTCTACTGTGGACAGGATGCTGGTCGCGGCGGTGTCCGCACGCACCACACCCACCGGCCCGGTGCCGCTCGCCGAGCCCGCGGCACCAGACAGAACCGTGCCGGCGCCGGCACGATCGACCTGCGCGGCGAACCGTGCGATGGTCGCCGCCCGGTCCCCGGCGGCGTCACCCGTCGCGGCGCCGCCGGTGAGCACGATGGCGAGCTGCGCCGGCCGGACCTCCTGGCTCGCCTTGACGAAACCACCCTCGGTGAGCCCCGCCAGCGCGGCGGCGATCTCCTCCGATGAGGCCTGTGGCTTGTTGTTCTCCTTGCTGATCAGGACGAGCGGGCCAACGAGGCCACCCGCGAGCGTGCCGGGGTCGGACGCGGTCGGCAGCTTGACACCGGCCGGCAGCAGCCGCACGACGATGTCCCTGAGCCGGTCGGCCCGGCGCGGATCGCTGAACGCCTCGGTCAGCTGCAGCTCGCCGGTCACCGTGGCGCCGGCGTTGGCGACGAGGGTCTTGATCGCGTCGCGGTCCGCGGGGTTCGCGTCAGCGGTCGTGATGAGCACCACGGTGCGTTGCGCCAACTGTCCGTGCACGGCGACCGGACCGAGCGAGGTGGCGAAACTGTCGGCGGCGGCGAGCCGCGCGGCCTGGGCGTTCTTGTCGTTCTCCAGGTCGGCGACCTGGCTGGCCAGGTCCTCGTTCTCGTCGTTGAGGCCGGACAGGAGCGACCGCGACAGGGTCGTCGAGCCGAGCACGACGCCGACGGCGAGCGCGAGGAACACGGCGGCGATCGAGATGACGTGGTAGCGCAGCGTGATCATGAGAAGACTCCCCCGATCCAGTTCATGACGGATTGCCAGGTGTCGCCGATCCACTCGCCGTACGCGCGGCCGACGCCGGAGACCGCGAGCCCGACGGCCACCGCGATGAGCGCGGCGAGCACGAGCACGACGACCGCGCCGATGGAGACACGGGCGCGGTGCAGGGTGGCGACAGCATGGGCGTCGACCACCTTGCTGCCGAGCTTGAGGCGGGTGAGGAAGGTCGAAGGGTTGGAGCCGGACCGGCCCCGGTCGAGGAACTCGTGCAGGGTGGCCTGGAAACCGACGGTGACGACGAGGTCGGCGCCGTGGGTGTCGGCGAGAAGCAGGGCGAGGTCCTCCGAGTTGCCCGTCGATGGCAGGGTGACCGCGCCGATGCCGAGGTCCTGGACGCGCGCCAGCCCGGGGGCGTGCCCGTCCGTGTGCGCGGGCACGACCACCTCGGCGCCACAGCGGAGCGTCTCCGTCGACAACGCGTCCGGGTCACCCACGATCACGTCCGGGCGATACCCGAACTGACGCAGCGTGTCGGCCCCGGCGTCGACACCGATCAATACCGGCCGGTGCTCGGCGATGTAGCGCTTGAGCCGTTTGAGGTCCTCGATGTGCCCGCGACCAGGCGCGACGACGAGCACCTGCCTGCGGTGGATCGGGACGCTCAACTCGGGCACGCCGACACCGTCGAGGATGAGCGTCCGCTCCCGGCGCAGGAACTCGATCGTGTTGGCGGAGAACGCCTCCAGCTGGGCGGAAAGACCGGCCTTCGCCCCGATCATGAGGTCGGCGATGGACTCGATGGTCTGCCGGGTGCCGCGCCCGACCTCCCGGTCACCGACGAAGACGCCCCCGTCGTGCAGCCGAACCCTGCTGCCTTCCTTGACGGCATTGATGATGTCGGGACCGACTCCGTCGATGAGCGCGATGCCGGCGTCGACGACGATTTCCGGCCCGAGGTTCGGAAACCTCCCGGAGATCGAGGGCGCCGCGTTGACGACCCCGGCGACATCGGCCCTGACGAGGGCATCCGCGGTGGCCCGGTCGAGATCGACCTGCTCGAGGATCACGATGTCACCGCTGGAGATCCGGCGGAGCAGGTCGCTCGTGCGCCGGTCGACCCGTGCGATGCCGATGAGCCCAGGTCTGACCTGACGGAATCGAGCACGAAGACCGGTGAGCTTCATGTGCCGATAGTGTCAAATGGACAGTGGTGGTTCTCACCGCCACGCCAGGAAATCACCCGCAAGTGACCACTTGCGACAGTTCACGATGGACGGTCGACGGTCCACCCCTTGACCATGGCGACCAGGGCACCCTCGTACCCGGCGGCGATGTCGAGCCCCGGCGGCACGCTCCCGGCGAACTCGATGGACACGAGCCCGTGCGCGACCCCCCAGCAGGCGAGGGCTATCTGCTCGGCGGGCACGGTCGCGAGCACCCCGGCCGCCTGCCCGCGCCGCACAGCGTCCACGAGCGGCTCGATGGTGCGCGCCGCCTCGGCCCCGGCGTCCGAGTTCGGCTCGTCGAGCCCGGAGAAGAGAATCCCGTAGAGATGCGGCTCGTCCCGAGCGTATTCGCGATACGCGATCCCGAGCCGAACGATGTCACGCACCGGATCATCAGTGACGGGCACCCGCGCGAGGCGCTCCCCGAACCGCCGCACGGCCTCGCGGTAGAGACTTTCGAGCAACCCCGCCTTGCTGCCGAACAGGGAGTAAACCGCACTCGTCGACGTATCGGCTCCGGAAGCGAGCCGACGCAGGTTCAACGCATCGACCCCATGGTCGAACACGAGCGCGGCGGCGCCGTCGAGCAACCGCGCCCGCAACGCGTCGTCATACAGCTTTGGCCTTCCCACGCCGACAAGTGTATCGTAACAGCGTTTCGTAACGTTGTTACCAAAGGAGCGACAGGTGCAGACCCTGTTACTGAGCCCGGCGTCCCGCTACATCGCGGGCGCCGTGCTGCTGACGATCGTGGGCATCGAGTTCGGCGGCTGGTTCATGACCCAGATCGTGCGAGGCAAGGTGGCGATGACCCCGTTCCAGAAAGCATTCGCCCGCGCCGGCCACGCACACGCGGGTGTGCTGGTGACATTGAGCCTGGTCACGCTGGTGCTGGCAGACGCGGCAGCACTGGACGGCGCATTGGGCTGGCTGGCGAGGATCGGCACCCCGGCAGCAGCGGCCCTGATCTCGGCTGGTTTCTTCTTCTCCTCGATGGGCCGAGGCGAGATCGTCCGCCCGAACAAACTGATCTGGCTGGTGTGGCTGGGCGCCCTGTCCCTGGGAATCGGGGTGGTGACGCTGGGCCTGGGCCTACTCACCACGAGCTGAAGCGGCGAACGCATCATGGCCGATGTCTCAAGGATGCCCCCGGGGACGGTGAACACCCCGAGGGTGCCCTTCCGGGATCCCAGGGCAGGCCTGACCTGCGAAGTCGGTGTCCGCCGAGGGCCTGCCCTCAGAACCCAGTCAGGAAGCCGCGCCGATAGCACCGACGGCCACAAAACGCCCTGGCCAAGCCAGGCCCATTGCCAAGCCAGGCCCCCACTCCCCCCGGCCCCGGCCCCGGCCAAGCCCCAACAACCCAGCACAGCTACCGCCGCTTCCGCCCCTTCCCACGAGTCGCCTTCTTGTCCGCCTCCGCGACAGCGAGCAACTCCTCGGCGTGCGCACGCCCAGTCTCCGTGGAGTCCATGCCAGCCAACATCCGCGCCAGCTCGCGCACGCGATCCTGCTCGTCCACGCGACGGACGTCGCTTCGCGTGACCCCGCCGGCGGCCTGCTTGTCCACCACCAGGTGACGATCGGCGAACGCGGCCACCTGGGCCAGGTGTGTCACCACGATCACCTGGTGGCTGGATGCCAACCGGGCCAGCCTGCGGCCGATCTCCACCGCGGCGCGGCCGCCGACGCCGGCGTCCACCTCGTCGAACACGAGCGTCGGCACGGGGTCCGAGTGCGCCAGCACCACCTCGATCGCCAGCATCACCCGCGACAGCTCACCGCCCGACGCCGCCTTGTGGACCGGCAGCGCCGTCGCGCCGTCGTGGGCGCGCAGCCGGATCTCGACCTCGTCGACGCCGTCGGGGCCGGCGTGGGCGAGTGCTTCCCGGCCCTCGCCGCCGGCTACGCGCAGTGCGTGGGCCTCGTTCGGTTCAGCCCATCGGGTGCTCACGATGACCTCGATCGCGGCCTGTCCCATGGCCAGGCCGCCGAGCTCGACGGTCACCGCCTGGGCGAGCTTGTCGGCGGCCTCCACACGCAGCACCGTCACCTGCTTGGCGCACTCCGCCAGCGACACGGCCAGCTCGTCGCGCTGCCTGGCCAGCTCGGCCAGTGCCTCCTCCGAGGTGTCCAGGCCGGCGAGGCGCTCAGCGGCGTCCTTCGCCCAGGCCAGCACGCCGTCCACGTCGGCGGCGTACTTGCGGGTGAGCTGCTTGAGCTCCGACTGCCGTGCCAGCACCTGCTCCAGCGCGGCCGGGTCCGCGTCGAGCGAGTCCAGGTAGCCGCTCAGCTCCGTGCCGACGTCGACCAGCAGCGCTTCCGCCTCAACCAGCCGGGGCTCGAGGTCACGCAGCTTGGGATCCTCCGACGCGGACAACCGGTGCCTTGCGTCGGCGATCAACCCCAACGCGCCGGGCACGTCCGGGTCACCTTCCGGCGAGCCCGTCACCGCGTAGGAGGCGCCGGTCGCGGCCTCACGCAGCTGGTCCGCGTCGGCGAGCCGCCTGGCTGTCGCCTGCAGTTCGTCGTCCTCGCCGGGTTGCGGGGCGACGGCCTCGATCTCGGCGAGGCCGTGCTTGAGCAGGTCGGCCTCCCGCGCCATCTCGCGGGACCGCGCGGTCCGCTCGGTCAGCTCCGTGCTGGCCCTAACCCACTCCTCACGCACCCTGCGGTACTCGGCGAGCGCGTTGCCCAGCTCCTCACCGGCGAACCGGTCCAGCACGGACCGCTGCTCGGCCGGCCGCATCAGCTTCAGCTGGTCGTTCTGCCCATGCACGGCGATGAGCTGCTCGGACAGCTCCGACAGCACGCCGACCGGCACGGACCGGCCACCGAGGTGCGCTCTGGACCGGCCGTCCGCGTTGAGGCTGCGTAACGCGATCAGCGTGCCGTCCTCGTCCGGCTCGGCGCCCGCGTCGCTCGCGACCTTGGCCGCGGCACTGCCCGGCGGCGCCGAAAAGCGGCCCTCCACCGACGCCTTCCCCGCACCACTGCGGATCTTGGACACCTCGGCGCGGCCACCGGACAGCAGGTGCAGCCCGGTGACGACCATGGTCTTGCCCGCACCCGTCTCACCGGTGACCACGGTGAGACCCGGGTCCAGTTCGAGGGTGGCCTCGTCGATCACGCCAAGGCCCTCGATGCGCATCTCGGCCAACACAGCGCGCACTTTATCGGTTCCCACCGACAAAAGCTCGCACCACCGCTAGTGTGTTCGATTCAGGTCCGTGGGCTGCGCCAACCCTGCACGGGCAGCTCGAACTTCTCCACCAGCCGGTCGGTGAACGGCCCCTTCCGCAGCTTCACCAGCCGCGCCGGGATCTTCCCGCCGCCCACCTCGACCCGTGCGCCCGGTGGCAACACGAACGTACGGCGACCGTCGCAGCACAGCACGGCGGGATGTCCGGACGGGTCGACCTCCACCGCGATCTGCGACTTCGGCGACACGACGAGCGGCCGGGCGAACATGGCGTGCGCGTTGCTCGGCACCACCAGCAGCGCCTGGACGTCCGGCCAGACCACCGGCCCGCCGGCGGAGAACGCGTACGCGGTCGAGCCGGTCGGTGTCGCGCACAGCACGCCGTCGCAGCCGAACGAGGACACCGGCCGGTTGTCGACCTCGATCCGCACGTCCAGGATCCGCTCGCGGCTGCTCTTCTCCACGCTGGCCTCGTTGAGCGCCCATGTCCGCGCGATCTGCCGGTCCCCCAGCGTCGCCCGCACGTCGACGGTCATCCGGTTGACCACCTCGTAGCGTTGCTCGACGACCTGCGCCACGGCTTCCTCGAGCGCGTCGGGGTTGGCCTCGGTGAGGAAGCCGACGCGGCCCATGTTCACCGCCAGCATCGGCACCTCGGCCGGCCAGGCCAGCTCCGCCGCACGCAGCAGGGTGCCGTCGCCGCCGAGCACGAACACCAACTCGGCACCCTCGGCCGCCTGCGCGTTGGCCGGCACGACCCGTTGGTAGGTCGAGTGGTCCAGGTCGGGGGCCTCTCGCTCCAGCACACGAAGCTTGATCCCCCCGTCGGCGAACCAACCGGCGATCTTCGCGGCGGCCTGGCGGGTGTCGTTGCGGCCGGTGTGCACGACGAGGAGCACCTCACGTGCGGTCATTGCGGCCCCTCTCGAACGGCTGTATTCACGAGATCTATTACGGCTGCGTCGTCGAGAGGGTTCCCACGACGTAGCCATATGAAGTATTCGACATTTCCCGACGGTCCGGGGAGTGGACTGGCGACGACGCCGTGCGGCCGCAGCCCCAGTTCGCCGGCCGCGGCCAGCACGGACCGCACCGCGTCGGCCCGCAACGCGGGGTCCCGGACCACTCCGCCCGCGCCGAGCCGTTCCTTGCCCACCTCGAACTGCGGCTTCACCATCGGCACCAGGTCGGCGTCCTCGCCGGCGCAGGCCAGGAGCGCGGGCAACACGAGCCGCAGCGAGATGAACGACAGATCGGCGACGACCAGGTCGACGGCTCCCCCGGTCTGTTCCGGTGTGAGCGCGCGAACGTTGGTCTTGTCGAGGACTGTGACGCGGTCGTCAGTCCGCAGCCGCCACACCAGCAGTCCCCGGCCGACATCGGCGGCGACGACCTGCTTGGCACCGCGCCGCAGCAGCACGTCGGTGAAGCCACCGGTGGACGCGCCCGCGTCGAGACAGCGGCGACCGTCGACCTCGATCGGGAACGCCTCCAGCGCGCCGATCAGCTTGTGCGCACCACGGGACGCCCAGTCCGGGTCGTCGTCGAGGTCGCGGACGACGACGGCCGCGTCGGTCTCGACGCCGGTGGCGGGCTTGCTGGCGACCGTGCCGCGAACGGTCACACGGCCGTCCGCGATGAGCTGTGACGCGTGCTCACGGGAGCGGGCGAGACCACGTCGCACCAGCTCGGCGTCGAGCCGGGTCCTCCTCGGCACCGGCTCAGTCCGTGTCGATGCTGGTGAGCGCCTCGTTCAGCGCCACGTGCACGGCGTCGAACCGGCTGACATGCTCGGTCAGCGGTACGGCGTCGAGATTCTCGGTGCCCGCGATCGCCTCGTCGATGTCGCTGGTGTCGACCTCGGCGGTCTGGTCGGTGTCCAACTGCACGCTGTCACGCTACTTCATGCTCGAGGCCCAGGCGGGTAAGTGCGTCCCGCACCGAGCCGGGCCAGTCGCCGCCGGGGTCGAGACGCACCTCCTCGTCGGTGACGGCGCCGACGTCGCGGGCGATGTAGGTGGGTCGCATGCTCTCGGGCGCGTCGAGGAGTTCCTGCGCGGTCGAGACACCCGACAGCACCAACAGCGAGTCGAGCCCGGCCGCGACCGCGCCCGCGATGTCGGTGTCCAGCCGGTCGCCGACGACCAGCGGGTTCCTGGCGTTCGCGGATCGTTGCGCCTCGTCCATCAGCGGTGTCGCCGGTTTCCCCGCGATGACAGGTTCACTGCCGGTGGCCGTCCTGAGCGCGGCGACGAACGAGCCGTTGCCCGGTAGCGGGCCACGCTCGGTGGGCAGCGTGGGGTCGATGTTGCAGGCGACCCAGAGCGCGCCGGCCCGGATCGCGACACACGCCTCGGCGAGGTCCCGCCAGCTGGTGTCCTTGCTGAGCCCCTGGACGACGGCCTGGACCCCGTCGCTGTAGGTGCGGGTGGTGGTGAGGTCCTTCAGCTCGACCTCGTGCACCAGCGCGTCAGAGCCCACGACCAATACGGTCGTCTTGGGTTGCAGCTTCTCCGCGAGCACCGTGGCCGCGGCCTGCGCGCTGGTGCTGACCTCTTCAGCCGTCGCCCGCACACCGATCTCGGTCAGATGACTTGCGACTTCGGCGGGTCCACGGGAGGCGTTGTTGGTGACGAAACGGACCTTCGTGCCGCGTTCCCGCGCGGCGTCCACCGCGTGCGTGGCGCCGGGAATGACCTCGGCACCGCGGTAGATGGTGCCGTCGAGGTCGAAAAGGAGCGCGTCGTAGTGGTCGAGAAGGTTCACGGCCGCTCCCGTGCTCGATGGTGCACGCCGGTCACGACGCGCTCAGGGCGGTGGCGCGCTCGGCGGCGTCGGTCTCCTCGTCGAGGTCGGCGTCAGCGGCGTTGAGGAACCAGCGGATGGCGTCCTCGGTGCGCCCGGCGGCCTCGAGGTTGTCGGCGTAGGCGTAGAAGAGACGTGCGCTCCACGGCTCCCGCCGTTCGGCGTCGAGGTCGGGCCCCTGAAGCGCGACGACCGCCGCGTCGAGCTGCCCGAGGTCCCGACGAGCCCCGGCCGCGACGATCCGCAGCTCGACAGCGACGTCCGTCGGGAGGTCCTTGGCCTCGGCGGCCAGCTCGAGTGCCCGCTCGGGCCGGCCGAGGGCGCGCTCGCAGTCGACCATGACGGGAAGATGGGTCTGCGCACCGGTCATGCGCCGGACGGCACGGAACTCGCCGAGCGCCTCGGCCCACTCCCCGGCGTGGTAGGCGGCGATACCGGCCGCTTCCCGAACCACCGCGACCCGGGAGGCACGGCTACGGGCGAACCGCGCGTGTGCGAGTGCGAGCTCGGGGTCCTCGTCGATCAGCACACCGGCGGCGACCAGGTGACGCCCGACCAGCTCGGCCACCGACTTGGAGAGACTCCGCAACTCACGTCGCGCGTCGGGATCGAGGTCGGCGAAGGCGATGTCGTCGGGAAGCTCGGGTTCCTGGTCGCGGCGGTACTCCTGCGGTGGCGCGGCTTCCGCGGCGTCCTCGGGCACATCCTGGCCGGCCGTCGGCTCGGCGGACTCATCCGCAGCGACGTCTGCCGCTGGGGCGGGCTCCTCGTCGACCACACTCGCTGCATCGTGGGCGGCGTCCTCGGACACATCCTGGCCGACCGTCGACTCGGCGGACTCATCCGCAGCGACGTCTGCCGCTGGAGGGGGCTCCTCGTCGGCCGCACTCGTTGCGTTGTGGGCGGCGTCGTCGGGCGAGTCCGATGGGTCGCTCGCTGCCTCCACGTCGGCAGGAGGTGTGGGCTCCTCGTCCGTTGTCGAGCTGACTCCGTGGCTCGCTGCGTCGTCTGCCGCCGCCTCAATGGGCTGTTCAGGAGCGTCGTCGCGGTCTGCTTCGGAGGTTTCGGCTGCGTCAGTGCTCGAGGCGAGCGGGGTGGCCTCGTCGTCGGCCGGTGCCGTGGGCACCTCGTCATCATCGATGCCGGACGTGGCCTGGATGCTCGCCGCGTCGTCTGACGCGTCGCTGAACTGCTGGTCGGTGTCGTCGCGGTCTGGCGCCGCCGTGACCGCGTCCGAGTCGACACCGTGTGCCGTTACCTCCTCGTAGGCGGGGAGGTCGTCCACGTCGTCGCGCTTGCGGTAGCCGTTCGAGCGACCATCGCCGCCCGTGGTGGCGCGGTAGTGGTTGCGGCGAGCGAAACCGCTCGTCGGCTCCTGGATGGGCTCTTCCGCACGCGGAGTCTCGGCGTAGCCGTCCGAACGGCTGCTGCCGCGCGAGTCGCTGCTGCCGCGGCTGCCTCGGTCTTTGTCGAAGCGGTCGTTCCGGGTGCGGTCCTGCCGTTCCTTGCCGCCGCGGTAGCCGTTCGAGCGGTCATCCCTCGGTTGGCGGCCACGGGGTGCGCCTTCCCGGTCCGAGTGGTAGCCGCCGCCTGAGCGGTTGTCCTGTCGGGAGCGGTAGCCGCCACCGGAACGGTCGTCACGGTCCTCGCGCCTGTTCGGGCGGAAACCGCTGGAGCGGTCGTCACGGGAGGTGCCTTGGTCGTCCCGGAAGCGGTTGGGCCGGTAACCCGTGCCACCGCCGCCGGAACGGTCACGGTCGTCGCGGTCATCGCGGGAGCGGTTCGGGCGGTAACCCGTGCTACCGCCGGAGCGGTCACGGTCATCTCGATCGTCGCGGGAGCGGTTGGGCCGGTAACCCGAGCTGCCACCGCCAGAGCGGTCGCGGTCGTCACGGTCGTCGCGGGAGCGGTTGGGGCGATAGCCCGAGCTGCTGCCGCCGGAGCGGTCGCGGTCATCGCGGTCGTCACGGAAGCGGTTCGGGCGGTAACCGGTGCCACCGCCGGAACGGTCATCTCGATCGTCGCGGGAACGGTTCGGACGGTAGCCCGTGCCACTGCCGGTGGAGCGATCGCGGTCATCGCGGGAGCGGTTGGGCCGGTAACCCGAGCTGCCACCGCCAGAGCGGTCGCGGTCATCGCGGTCATCGCGGAAGCGGTTGGGGCGGTAACCCGTTCCACCGCTTCCGGAGCCGTCGCGGTCGTCACGAGAACGGTTGGGGCGGTAGCCGGTGCGGCCGCCGGCGGTGCGGTCGTCGCGGTTGTTGTCGCGGTAGTTGCGGTTTTCCCGGTAGCCGCGATCCTCGCGAGTGCGGTCGTCGCGGTCCGACTGGCGGTTGCCGGAGAAGTCCCGGCGGTTGTCGCGCGAGGCCGGACGGTAGGGGCGGGAGTCGCGGTCCTGGTCGCGGGGTCGATCCCTGTTCGGGCGGTAGCCGCCTCGATCATCCCGCTCCGGGCGGTCCTGACGGCGGTAGTCGCGGTCCCCGGCCGGCCGGCCGGTCCTGTCGCGGTCCTTGTTGCCGCCGCGGTAGCCGCCTCGGTCGGTGTTACCTCGGTAGCCTTCGCGGTCTCCCCGCTGGTCGCGGTCGTTGTTGCTGCGGGGGCGACCGTAGTTTCCGCGGTCCTGGCGGTAGCCGTCGTCGCGGGACGGCGCAGATCGGTCTGAGCGGAAGTCGCGGCCATCGCGGGAACCGGAGTTCGGGCGGTCGTCACGGCCCCGGTAGTCCGGACGGCCGCGGTCCTGCTTCGGGTAGCCGCGGTTGTCTCGGTTACCTCGGGTGTCTCGGTCTCGGGTGGGGCGGTAACCGCCACGGTCGCGGCGGGCGCCACCCTGGTCGCTGCGGTTGGAGTCGCGGTCTCGGTTGCGCGCGCCACCGCTCTCTGACTCATCGCGGTTGCGGTCCGACACTGTTCCTCCTGTGCTGGGGGTGGACGCTGACCTCTATTGAACATCTTGGGCATGCCAAGAGGCCCTCCGGGGTACGGAGGGCCTCTTGCGAAGTTACGTCCGGCGGTGTCCTACTCTCCCACACCCTGTCGAGTGCAGTACCATCGGCGCTGGCAGGCTTAGCTTCCGGGTTCGGAATGGGACCGGGCGTTTCCCCACCGCTATCGCCGCCGAAACACTATGAAACAACACAACCACT
>NZ_DASUVO010000104.1:0-97081 GCF_036378875.1 Actinophytocola sp. | reverse complement strand
ACCAGTCACACACGCGACGACCACTGCTACCACCGGGAGGCGGCCGCGCCAGGACCGAACCAGCGCTGCCCTGTCAGTCATGGCCACACCGTAAAAGTAATCGGTGAGGATCGTCCATCCTTGATCGATGGCAACTTCCGGCCATCGCTGTTGACGGCGGATGATCGCCACCAGAACAAAGGCGTGCGTGGAGCGGAACCAGGCCAGTCCCGCTCCACGCACGGGTTCGCCTATTCCGCGTAGGGCTGGTCCGTGCCCCTCGCGCTGTAGCCGTCCAGGTCCGCGAAGGAGCCGCCGTACCCGCCCCACGGCAGAGCACCGGCGGGCTTGAGGATCGTGGCACCGGCCTTGTCGGCCTCCGCGATCTTGGGGGAACCTCAGAACCGACGTGACCGATGGTCGAACAGGACTGGCTGAGTGATCGGTTCGCCGAGCACCAGGGACCGTTTGAAAGCGCTGGCTTACCGGATGCTCTGCTCACCCGGTGACGCCGAGGACGCGGTGCAGGAGGCGTGGCTGCGGGTCAGCCGCGCCGACACCGACCAGGTGGAGAACCCGGCCGGGTGGCTGACCACGGTCGTCGCCCGGGTCTGCCTGAACATGCTCGAGGCGCGCCGGGCCCGGCGCGAGGAGCCCGCCGGGGCGCTGCCGCCCGAACCAGCCGCACCGCACGCCGGCCCGGTCGACCCCGAGGGCGACGCGCTGCTGGCCGACTCGGTCGGCGTCGCGCTGATGGTGGTGCTGGACACGTTGACTCCCGCCGAGCGGCTCGCGTTCGTCCTGCACGATGTCTTCGACGTGTCGTTCGGCGAGATCGGCCGCGGGCGCCGAAGTGCTGCAGGAACCGATCAACCAACGCCACGGCGTCCGCGACTTCGCCTTCCTCGACCCTCCGGGAACACGCTGCGCTTCACGCAACCCCCGCGGCCCTGTTATCGGGGCGGTGGTCGGCGCGTCTCCTGTCCAAGGGCAGGATGACGGGCGAGGAGCGAACGCGAGTGGGTAACACACAACCGGGAATCGCGACGGTGGTGGCCGCGCAGGCGGGTGACCAGCGCGCGCTGGACGAGCTGGTGGCGGGCTACCTGCCGCTGGTCTACAACGTGGTCGGCCGGGCACTGGCCGGGCACAGCGACGTCGACGACGTGGTGCAGGAGACCATGCTGCGCGTCGTGGACGGGCTCGGCCAGCTGCGCAGTCCCGAGAGCTTCCGGTCCTGGCTGGTGGCCATCGCGATGCGGCAGGTCCGTGACAGGGGACGGCGGGTGGTCCGGGCGCCGGAACCGGTGCCGGACGTGGCCGACCCGGGCGCCGACTTCGTCGATCTCACGTTGCTTCGACTGGAGCTGTCCGGACAGAGGCGTGAGGTCGCCGAGGCCACGCGGTGGCTGGAGGGGAACGACCGGGAGCTGCTGTCACTGTGGTGGCTGGAGGCGTCCGACGAGCTGACCAGGGCCGAACTTGCGGCTGCCCTGGACATCACGACCCAGCACGCCGCCGTGCGTGTGCAGCGGGTGAAGGCGCGGCTCGCCGCGGGTCGGGCGGTGGTGCGCGTGTTGCGGGCCGACCATCGTTGCCGAGAGCTGGAGGTCGTGCTGCAGGAGTGGGACTGGCGGCCCAGCGCGGCATGGCGTCGCCGGATCGCCCAGCACACCAGGGACTGCCCGCTGTGCGAACACTCGTGGCGGGACCAGGTGCCCGCGGAGCGGCTCCTCGCCGGGCTCGCACTCGTTCCGCTGCCGGCGACTGTGCTGCCCGCCCTCCTCGGGCCGACCGCACGGACGACCCGTTGGTGGCAGGGTGTGGTGTCCAAGCCGGTCGCGGCGGGTGCCGCGGCGGTGGTGGCCGCCGGGGTGGCGGGCGCGATCGTCATGTCGCCCGCGAAACCGTCGACCCCGGTGGAAGCGGCCCCGGTGGCCGGGGTGATCACCAGTTCATCCACCACGTCCACCACCACGTCGAGCCCCACACCGTCCTCGTCGGTAACCACGACACCGCCGACGACCGTGCCCACCACGACGACGACCACACCACCCACGCCGCTGGGGCCTCGGTACGGGAGCGTGGTCGACACGGTCGACGAGGCACCGCACCCGCTCACCCCGCCCGCGCCGTTGCCGGTCCGTCCGGCGGGAGAGGTCACCGCGACCGGCGGGACGTACGCGGACCCGCAGAAGGGCTGGATCGGCGGGAAGTACGTGATGATGCGGCGCGGTGAACACGTCGTGCTCAGCGGTCGCGGGTACATCCAGGTGCGCTACGAGATCGCGTGGTTCAACCGCCCCGGCGGCATGGTCATGCCGACGTGGACCGGGCTGCGCGGCAAGCTGTTCCACGTCGCGTCGGGCGGACTGCGGCGGATGGACGACACGAAACCCGGCAACCCGCCCGAGAACACCTGGATGGGTCAGCCGACCGTCGGGTCCAGCGGCCCCGCGTCCGGCTACGTCGTGCTGCCCGACGGCGCACAACAGATGTGGCAGAACGAGTTCTTCTACCTCGACGGCGAGGTCACCCTCACCAACAACGAACGCGGCGCCGACTACAACATCACCGCGACGCCGAGGACCTGGGACGAGGTGACCGCCGACATCACCACCCGGCCACCCGCCGACCCGGCCACGAAGGGCTGGGTCCGCTACGGCCTGGTCCGCGACACCGGCGACGACGGCGCGCCCGTGCCGCAGTACCTCACCCGCACCACGCCCGCCGACCCGGCTCAGGTTCCCCAGGTGTCCGCAGTGGACTAAACGGTGTCCGTCAGTCCTGTCGCGCGGCCCTCGTCGTCCCACTGGACTTCCTGGACGCGCACCACCGCGTCACGGTTGATGGGGCCGAACACGTGGGGGAACAGGGTGCCGTCGGCGACGCCGGGCGGCGGCACCGGAGCCGGCGCCTCCCACTCACACCGTGCGGCCAGCTTCGCCTCGTCCAGGAGCACGGCCAGCAGCGGCCGCGACGCGGTGCGGTAGAAGGCGTTGACGACGGCCAACGTGACCGCCTCGTCGGCGAACAGTGGACGAAACCCTCCTCGACGAGGGACGCGGGTGCGTACGGCTCGTCCGGGCTGGCGTTCCACTCGTCGAGCGGCACGGCGTGGTAGATCATGACCAGATTCAACAGCAACGGCGCCCGGGTAGGGTGGTGCGCCCGCGATCCCAGAGGAGTGTTGCGACGTGGAACATCCCCACGACACCGAGGACCTCGTGCGACTCGTGAGCCTCACCCGCCAGGAACAGGGATGGACCCAGGCCCAACTCGCGACGGCGGCCGGCGTGCAGGAGCCGGTCGTGGCGTCCTTCGAGGCCCTGGAGATCTCACCGGCGCAGCCACTGGCGATGCGCTTCCTCGAAGCAATGGGCCGCGTCGAACCAGGCGTCTTCAGCTGAAACCCCGCGAGTCGCGCGTTCAGCCCCCGCGAGTCGCGCGTTCGGCCCCTGCGAGTCGCGTTCGGCCCCCGCGAGTTGCGTTTTGGAGAACACCCGGGGAGGGCAGGCCCTGGTCAGCGACTCGGCCGCTGACCAGGGCCACGCGCCTATCCAGTCACTTCGGTGAGGCTGCCGTCGGCGATGTGGTCCTCGACGGCTTTCGGTAGCAGGTATGCGGTGCCGCCGCCTGGCTGGTTGTGCCATGGGACGGTGACGCCGGAGAGGGTGTGCAGTTCCCGTTGCACGCGGTAGCGGCGTGGTCCTTGCTGCTCGCGGTCCGGTCGTAGTGACATGGCGGTGAACTCGGTGTTGTCGGCGAAGGTGAGGTTGCCGGTCGGTTCGCCGTATCGGATGACCTCGCGGCCGGGCATGAGCACCGCGATGTGCTTTTCGGTGAGCAGTGTGAGTGGTGGTTCGGTGGGCAGCGGTTGGATGGGCCAGTCGTTGAGTGCCTGTGCCGTGTTCCGATCGCTGCCGCCGAGTCGCCGGTTCGACGGGCTGATGGTGAGGCTGCCGAGCAGGTAGGCACCCGCGTCCCACAGTTTGTCGAACCGCCGCACCTTGAATGCCTTGCCACGCTCGTACATGGCGACCTGCCACTCGTCGTCGACGCGTTCGAGGCAGATCGCGCCTTCCTTCGGACCGAGGATCTCGTAGGCCCGGGGAATCGCGCCCGCCTCGCTCACCCGCCGCTCGATGATCGCGAGTACCCGGCGGTCGACGTCGGACAGCTCCGTCGGCGCTGCTGGCGCCGGCTCGGCGGGAGCCTGCTGTGCCGGGTGCTGTGGCCGCGGCTCCGGGATCTCACCGGTGAGCGCGAGGTAGGCGGCGTCCTTGGTCGCCTCGTCGGGCTGGGGTGGCGTGAACCCGTTGGCGCGGATGTGCGCGACCAGGTCCGGCTCGGGTGGCACGCCGTGCTTGGTCAGGTAGTGCGGCACGGACGCCGTCCAGATCCACGTCCCGTCGGTCAGGTAGGCGGCCGGCACGTCCGGCGTGCCCTCCGGGTCGAACACGTCCGGGTCGTAGCCGCGCCCACCCATGACCACATGTGCGGTGGTCAGGTACTTCACCACCTGCTGCAGCTCGGCCTCCGGCACGGGCGGCCGGTCGACCACCGGGCGGCCGTCGGGGCCCCGGTGGTCGAAGATGCGCGCCCGCCGGAAGCGGCCGGCCACCTCGGCGACCCGCTCCGCGTTCGGCAGCACGGTCTTCATCCAGTTCGCGACGCGGTCGGGCGTCCGGGGGAACATCTCCAGCTCGTCGAGCACGGCCCAGCGGGGCGGTGGCTTACGCCAGCGAGTCTCGTCCCGGTAGTCGACCGTGGTCTTGATCGGGTACTCGACGATGGTGCTGGCCGCCGTCCAGGTGCCGACGCCCTCCTTGTACATGCCGGCACGCAGCTGGCGGTAGAACTCGGGCAGCTCCGGCGGCAGCTCCCAGTCGCGGAGCTGGCCGTCGATGCCGAGGATGTGCCCGACGACCTCCTCGTGGCTGCCGGTGGCGCGGTACATCACCCGGATCTGCTCACGGTCGGCTGGCGCGCGCACCACCAGCAGGTCGGCGATCTTCCGCGTCAGCTCGCGCTGGCCCTCGATGCCGAGCGGCGTTGGGCGGGTCATGAAAGGAAGTCCTCCTACCAGGCGGGTCAGTGCGATTCCGGTTGAGGAGCGCTGTTCCCGGCTTGTTCGATCACGTTCCGAAGCCAACCGGGGACCTTCTCCGCCGGCCGTGGGTAGGTCTCGAGGTCGCGCTTGAACACGACCGGCGGGATCGGCGGCTCCCACAGCGGGTCGTGCTCGTAGTTGTAGAAGATACGAAACTCACCCGGCGGGTTGATCACGTACCTGGCCGACAGCCAGGCACCGAGCTCTGGCCGGTACATCAGTTTGCGCAGCTCCAGCATCGCCTGTGCCGCCTCTGCCGGGGGATCGACCTCCGCATAGGAGAGGTCGGTCATGATCACGGAGAGACCGAAGTCCTGCACACCCTCCGCGATCTTCGCGATCAGGTCGATCCGCCGCCACCCCTCCGGTGCGGCGCCGATCAACGCCGCACCGGTCTGCTGCAGCAGTTCCTCGTACCGTTGCTGCTGGGCCTGCGTGACCTGTGGCTCAGACATTGCTCCGTTGTCCCCTGCTAGTTGTCGTAACGGCGGAAGTGGATCCTGATCCTGCCATTACTGCTCTGCATGACCCACCGCTCGTGCACCACTGTCGGCTGGGCCGGGTTACCCACGTGGGAACCTTCCGTGTAGAAGTCGTGCCACAGGATGGTGGTCCCGCGACGCTGTTCGCGCCCGGCCTCCATGTCCTGGCCGTACCACGTCTCCCTGCTCGGCTGGCCCTTCTTCGGCCGGTTCTCGTCGCTGTCCTGCGGGAACTGGTTCCGCGCGTCGGGATGGCCATCCGCCTGGGTCGGCCGGATGTGCCCGCCGTCCGTGCCGGTGCCGAACGCGGCCACCAGGTCCTGCGCGTGCTGGCTCCTCGGCGCCGAGTGGCCGTACGTGCGCGTGTCGGTGGCCGAGTACGTCACCCCGTGCTCGTCGGTCACGTAGACGTCCTGGCCGTTGATCCGCGTGACCGTGTTCGGTGGGAAGTTGTTGAGCTCGGGGTTGAGGTCGCCGACGTTGACCCGGCCACTGCCGCTGTCCGGGCTCGAGTGGGTGTCGATCGCCACCACCCGCGCCAGGCCTCCGTTGTTCGGATCCGGCGGACCCGTGTAGAGCGTGGTCGTCCCGTTCGGCGTGTTGTGCACGATCTCGGTGTACGGCGGCCAGCCGGTGCGGTCGCTGAGTGCCTCGCGAGGACTCAACGGACGGACCAGCGGGCTGTCCGCCGGCAGGTTCGGGTCGGTGGACGGGAACGTCGTCGACTGGTCGAACCTCGGCTGCTCCCACTCGTGGTACCGCGGCGGCAGCCCGTCGTCGTCGGTGGTGTAGATGTGGGACGCACCGTCGACGGTCACCCGGTAGGTCGTGTTGGGCTCCGGGTAGGACGCGTCCGGGTTCTGGTCGGCACTCGCCTCCCTGATGCCGTCCCGCTCGTTGCCCACCTGCAGGTCGGCGTGGGTGATCACGCCGTCGCCGTTGGTGTAGTAGTCGCCGCGACCGGGGACGTGGTACATCGTGTTCGGCGTCAGGCCGTCCCGCCCGATCAGCTGCTCGCCGGTTCGCAACGGCCGGTGCGCGTCGTTCGGGTTCGCCGTGGCGGCCGCGTTGTCGTCGACGTCGATCTGGACCGGGTCGCCCAGGTTGTCGACCCGGGGCGGGACGAAGAGGTTCTGGATCCGGCTCCGGTCGACGTCCCCGCCGAACGGCACCGGCTCGCGACCGCTGTCGCCGGTGGTCGGCGTCGGACCGTCGTCCGGTGTGCCGGCCGTGTCGGACGGCGCCTGGGTGTCGACCGGGAGCCCGTTGCTGCCGGTGTCGCTGAAGCTGCCGTCCGGCTCGAACGCCCGCCAGCCGCCGTCCGGCGGGATGGTCGGGTGCGGTCGGCCGTCCGGTCCGATGGTGTCGACGCTGGACGAGTACGGCGTGGTGTTGCGCTCGCCTGACCAGGACCGCTCCGTCGGCGCGATCACCTGTGCGCCGGACGACCGGGCCAGGTCCGCGGCGAGACCGTCGGGGCTCCGGCCGGCCTCGCACCCGTTCAGGATGATCGGGTCGGTGCCGTTCCAGCCCATGTGACGGGCCAGGTCGGCCAGGTCCGCGCCGCTCAGGCGTTGCCCGTTGACGATCGCGTGCTGGCCGTCGCTGTGCACGTCGAGGACGAAGTGCCCGTCGATCGGCGTGACGGCGTTGGCCGCGTTCCGGGTGATGGTGTCGGTCGAGTCGAACAGCGCCCCACCCGCCGGGGTGCGGAAGCTGCTGTCGTCCGCGATCTGCTGGAGGTTGTCCGGCAGCTGCGGTGGGCCGTCGCCGTCCGGCATGCCACCGTCGTCGCCCCGGTCGGCGTCGCCGCTGGTGTCGGTGTCAGGCGTGCTGTCGTGGGCGTCGTCGACGGAGATCGTGTCGGTGTTCGGAGTGCCGTCGCCGCTGTCGCGCCCGAACGAGTCCGGAAGTACCCGCCCGTTGCCCGGCGCGACGTGCACCTCCCTGAGGATGCCCGCGTCGAGCAGTTCCTTGACGGTGACGCCGTCCTCGAGGGTGAACTGGCGACCGCCGCCGGGCTGGCCGAGCGCCGGCGCCACGTCGGCCAGCGTGCCGGGCAGCCCGTTCGGGTCGGCGACGACGTAGACGTGATAGCCGACCTGCGCGTTGTCCGGGAAGATCGCCCGGTCGCGGTAGTGGTACGGCTGTCCGTCGGAGTTCAGCGGGGAAAGATACCTGCCCGTCGTCTCGCCGCCGAACCGGTCGATGACCGTGCCCTCCGGCAGCGTGACCTGTCGCTCCGACCCCGGCACGGCGCCTTCGTTGGGCGGCCAGATGTTCGTCTGGTAGGTGCCGTCCGGTCGGTGATGTGCGTTGAAGTCGTCCTGCGAGCTGTGGACACCCCACGGGTTGTGGTCGGCGATGAGCGGTGCGACCCGCTGGTCGTAGCTGCCCATCCCGTTGGAGCGGTCGCCGCCCATCGGGATGTACTCGCCCATGTCCGCGAACGGGTGCTCGCCCTGTTGGGTGCCGAGGAAGGTCAGCGGCACACCGTTGTCGTCGACCGGCGGTCCCGAGGTCGTGTCCCCCGCGACCGGCGCCGCGTCCGAGTCGGAGGTGTCGCCGGTGTCGCCGTCCGTGGTGTCGTCTGGCGTGTCGTCCTCCGGCGCGGGGCCCTCGGTGTCGTCGCCCTTGATCGGCTCGTCGGTGCTGCTGTCGCTGTCCGGTGTCGGATCGGCGGTCGGCGGCTTGTCGGAGTCCGCCGGGGGAGTGGTGTCCTCCGGCGAGCGGGAGGCGTCCGGTTCCGGGGCACGCGAGACGTCTTCCGGGGACCGGGAGGTGTCCGGTTCTGGGGACCGGGACGTGTCTGGTTCCGGTGTGCGGGTGGTGTCGGGTTCTGGGGAGCGCGTGCCGTCTGGTGCCCGCGAGGTGTCGGATTCCGGAGAGCGGGACGTGTCTGGTGTGCGCGTGGTGTCTGGTTCTGGGGACCGGGACGTGTCTGGTGCGCGCGTGGTATCTGGTGCCGGGGAGCGGGAGGCGTCCGGTGTGCGCGTGGTGCCGTCTGGTGTGCGTGTGGTGTCTGGTGCCGGCGAGCGGGAGGCGTCCGCGCCCGGCTGGCTTGGGGTGGGTCGATCCGGGGTTGGACCTGTCCGGTCCGGTGTTGGCCCGGTGTCGGGACGCGGGCCGGCGTCCGGCCGCGTGGTCGGACCGCCAGGGTGGGTGCCCATGCCGGGATGTGTGCCCATGCCGGGTTGCGTGCCCATGCCGGGGCGAGGACCCATGTCCGGCCGTGAACCGGCGTCGGGCCGGGGGCCTGCTGGCCCGGTTGGTCCGGTCGGTCCCATCGGGGAGCCTGGACGGACCGGACCGGCCGGTCCCTGCCCGGGCTGGCCCGGTGGCCGGTTGAACGCCTCCGGCCGTGACCCGTCTGGCCGTGACCCGTCTGGCCGTGATCCATCTGGCCGTGGGCCCATGTCCGGTCGTTGGCCACCCTCGGGTCGGGGCCCGAAGCCACCGGGACCCGCGTTGGGGTTGGGGCCGGCGCCGGGGCCGAACGGCCGCGCGCCGGGACCGTAGTCCGGGCGCGGCCCGCCAGGCTGTGGTCCACCTGCCTGTGGTCCACCTGCCTGCGGTCCGCCGGGTTGTGGTCCGCCGGGTTGTGGGCCGAACCCGGGACCCTGCATCGGCGGCCCGGCGAAGCCCTGGTTGGGCTGCGGCGGGACACCGCGCTGGTCGGGCATCCCGCCGGACTGTCCGCGCGGGTCGCCGTAGTTACCCGGGTCGGTGTACGACGATGGGCTCGCGGAACTCAGGCCGGCCGCGGAGGTGAACGTGTCGGCCGGGCCGGTGCTCTCGTTGCCACGCCAAGGGGTGCCGCCACCGCCACCCTCCGGGAACCCGCCGCCACGACCACCGGGCGCGCCGCCCATGGGGGCGCCACCCATCGGGGCGAAACCGCTGTTGCCGCCGGGCGTGCCCTGGGAACCGGGCGTGTGGTCGCCGGGCCCGGAGCTGCTCGGGCCGAACCCGCCGGGTCCGCCGGGCGTTGGCCCGCCGGACGGCGCGGGACCACCCGACGTCGGTCCACCCGCGGGGCCGTAACCACCTGGGGTGCCACCGGGTGCGGGGCTGCCCGCCCCGGGACCGAACCCGCCGGGCGAGCTTTGCCCGTTCGGAGCCGGTCCGTCGGCGGGACTGTAGGCAGCCGCGGGCATGCCGGACTGACCCAGCGGCCCGGAACCACCGGGCATGTGAGGCCCGGCACCGGGAGAGCCGGCCGGGGTCGGTCCACCCGTGGGTCCGCTGCCGGGGGTTGGTCCACCTGTGGGGTTTGGTCCGCCGCTGGGGTTTGGTCCGCCGGCAGGGTTCGGGCCGTGGCCACCCATGCCGGGTCCGCCCATGCCAGGTCCGCCGAGGTTGCTGGGACCGCTCGGGCCGTGCCCGCCCATGCCTGGCGCGCCGGCACCTGGGCCGGCCGTGCCGGGGTTGCCCGCACTGGGCCCGCCGGTGCTTGGGGAGTCGGGGCTGAGCCCGCCGGTTCCTGGGCTGCCGGCGCTTGTTCCACCAGGCCCGCCAGCCGCTGGCCCGCCGGAGCCGTGGCTGCCGGCGCTTGGCCCACCGGATCCGGGGCCGCCTGCTGCTGGCCCGCCGAATCCTGGGCCACTGGCGGCTGGTCCGCCAGCCGAGGGCCCGCTCGCACCGTGGCTGCCGGCTCCCGGCCCACCCGCACCTGGGCTGCCCGTGCCTGGTCCGCCCGCACTTGGCCCACCCGCACTTGGGCTGCCTGCACCGCCTGTGCCTGGTCCGCCTGCGCTTGGTCCGCCCGCGCCTGGGCTGCCCGCACTTGGACTGCCTGCACCGCCCGCGCTTGGTCCGCCCGCGCCTGGGCTGCCCGCACTTGGGCTGCCTGCACCGCCTGTGCTTGGTCCGCCCGTGGCAGGGCTACCGGCTCCGGGGCTGCCCGCACTCGGGCCGCCCGTGCCGGGGCCTCCAGTGCCAGGCCCGCCTGTGCCTGATCCGGTTCCCGGGCTGCCCGCGCCGGATCCGCCGCTGCCAGGCCCGCCAACGCCTGAGCCGCTGGCGCCGCCGGCACCCGAACCGCCCGGACTGCCGGTGCCCGAACCGCCTGGGCTGCCGGTGCCGGAACCACCCGGGCTGCCCGCGCCGGAACCGCCCGGGCCGCCCGCCGAGGAGCCGCCGGTACCGGCCGACGAGCCGCCACCCGAACCAGGGCCGCCACCCGAACCAGGGCCGCCGCCCGAGCCAGAGGAGCCGCCCGAGCCGGGGGAGCCGCTGCCGCCGAAACCGCCGGAGCCGCCCGAGGGTAGGCCGCTGGGTCGGGGAGCGCCGCCGGCCGGTGCCTGGCCGGGACCGGAGCCGCCGCCCTGTTGGCCGCCTGGGGCGTAGCCGCTTGGTGCGTTCTGGGGGCCATCGCCTGGGCTCGACGTGGGCAGGCGCGGTGGCGCGCCGGTGCCGGGAGAGCCCGAAGAGCCTGGGCCGTCCGGACTGGGGGTCAGTCCGGAGGCGGACGTGCTGTTGTCACTGCCGCGCGACCCTGGCGTGGCGGGTGACGGCGCACCGGGTGACCCCGTCCCCGGCGAACCGGCGCCGTCGGGACTGCCGCCCGGCGAGCCTGGTGAGCCCGGAGGCGACCCGGGCGATCCGGGCGTGCCGGGCGATCCGGGGGGTGAGCCTGGTGTGCCGGGAGATCCCGGAGGCGAACCTGGTGTGCCGGGCTCGCCGCCTGGCAGGTTCGAGCCGTCCGGGGTGTTGACCGTCGGGGTGTCGAAGTGGGTCTTGGCGCCGCCGACGCCGCCGCCTACGCCGCCGGACACGCCGGCCTTCAGCAGGTCGCCTGCGGTGATGTCCTCGCCCGTGATCGCGGCGGTGGCCACTGTCGAGCCGACGCCCTCCACGGCCCCTCGGACGGCACCTTCCGCGATGTTCCCGCCCAGGCCGGTGGCCCTCGTCGGGACGAAGTCCAGGCCGCCGCCGATGGCGCCGGAGACCGCGCCGGAGAGGGCCGCGTTGCCGGTCTTGCCCCAGTCCCAGCTGTGGCGGTCGCCCTTGGCGAACTGCAGGCCCTGGATGGCGACGTCGATGGCGACCTCCATCACCATCTCGCGCAGGATCGCCATGATCAGTTTGCGGAAGATCATCTGGACCGTGATGCGCGTGGCCGCCTGGGCGATCGGGATGCCGGCGGTGGACGCGCCGAACGTGCCGAAGGCGGCGGCGATCATCGCGGCGATCTCGATGGCCAGCATGATCAACGCGGCGATGATCGAGTACTTGGCGTACTCCACCTCGAGCGCGCAGTTGTCACACGACTCGCCGAGGCCCTCACATGCCTTCTGCAGCGAGGTCAGATAGGCCTCGTCGCCCTCGACGAACTGCTTCCAGTAATTACGGAAGGCGTCGGCCGCCTCCCCGTCCATCCCGGCCAGCGCCTGGTCCACCGCGCCCTGCGCCTGGGTGATGACCTCACCGATGTCGACGCCGCCGGCACGCCAGGCATCACCGAGCGCGCGCAGCTTGTCCTCGTCGCCTTCTGGCCAGCTCTCTCCGACGACGATCGGGAACAGCCAGGTGATCTCTGGTGGGATGTTGATGGACACCCGTGACTCAGCCTTCCATCGCCTTGTAGCCGGTGGCGCTCGTGGTGTCGACGCCCTCGTAGGCGTTCGCGGACTCGTCGAGGGCCTTCTTGATGGCCTGCAGCGCCTCGGACAGCGACCCGAACGCGTCGCGGACCTTCTGCGAGTTCGGCACATAGTCCTTGGCGAACGACTGCCCCGACTCGTCGTTCCCCCAGCACTGGCCCTGCGCGTCGAGGGCGCCGCCCAGCGTCGTGCCCGCGGTGCTCAGCGCGTCCCCGGCACCGCCGACCCCGGTGGCACCGGCGCGGATCCGGTCCGGCTGGACTGTGAATCCATCAGGCATGGGTGGCTAGTCCCTCCCGTAGATGGTGACGTCGTTCTCTTCGTCGTCGTCATCGTCGCGACGGGCAGGCCGCGACGGCGGGGGCTCCGGGGCACTGCCCTCGGCCGCAGGCGGGCGCAGCAGGTCGCCGAACGACGGCGCGCCCTCGAACAGGTTCGACAGGTCCGGGGTGTTCTCCTGGAGCGGGGCCAGCGCCTCGTCGACCTCCTCGCGCGCGGCCCTGGCCGCGGCCTGCGAGGTCTGGAGGACCATGCGGGCGAGCCGTTCCGGCGTGTACCGGTCGAACGCCGCCTGCGAGAACTCGAGGTTGGTGAGCACTCCCGCCGGGTTCACCTCCGCGCGGACCAGACCGTCCTCCGAGATGGCCCTCCCGGTGACCGCGTTCGCCCTGGCCTGCGCGTCGGCGAGGGCGGCGGTGCGGCGTTGCAGGTCGGTCATCAGCTGAGCGACGTTCTCGCGCATGGCGGCGTTGCGTGCTTCCAACTGCGCCCGACGATCAGCGGGATTGGTCATGGTCTGCTTCCCCCTCGGAGGACTGTTACGGCCTCAGACGCACCGAAGCCCGTTTCGGATTCACGGAACCAAGAACAAATTGGTCCGCCCTGGTCGCGCGGCCTACAGCTTCACACATGACACTGTCCGTAGTGGTCAGAACCCGCCAATCCGGGTCCCGATGATCACTGTGGACACGTCGAAGGCCCGGCGGCCGGCCAGTACAGGCCGACCACCGGGCCATGGTGCCCCAGTGGGGTTGTCTGAATTCAGTAATGGATCACGTTGAGGTAGCGGCGGGGGAGGTAGTGTTCCAGCCCGCCGTACGGGTAGGTGACGCGGCGATGCACGGTTCCGGATCCGCCCGACTGCTCGAACCCCCAGTATGCCGTCCGATCGTCGTCGATCCACTCGTGGAACACGGCGACATGGCGGATGAGGCGGCTGCCCTCGGTGCGCAGCAGCACATCGCCGGCGCGCAGGTCGTCCCTGTCGATTGGTTCGCTGACCTTGGCGAGCCCGAGCGTGTCGAGTCCCCCTCTGCGGTCGTGCGGGACGCTGGGCAGGCCCCATGCCATCGAGACGTAGCCCGAGCAGTCGGTGCGGTAGATCCCGAACTCGTTGTGGTGGAACTTGGTCGTGCGGTACGGAACGGACGGCCGCAACCAGCTCTCCGCGCGTTCGATGATCTCGCTGCGCCGGATCGGCGGGCCCAGCCGGATCGGCGTCTCGACCTGGTCCTGTGCGGCCACCTTCGAACCTCCTCTCGTGTGTCTGACACGAGAAGGTTCGCGTGCTCGGCTGCAAGCCTCCTGCAAAAGCCGCCAGCCGGACCTATAAGTCCCCTATAAGAACGTGTTCGTACCAGGTCGCGGGCGTGTGGCCGGTCAGCTCCGCCGCCTCGCGGCCACCGACGGCCAAGAACAGCTCACGGGCACGCCGCCACTGCTCGTCGGACTGTGTCGCGGCGGCCAGGTCCCGCAGCGTTCTCGCCTGCCACAGCGGCAGCTTCAGCTCCTCCCACTCCGCCAGCGCGGCGGTGAGGGTCCGTGTGGCGAGGGCCTGGTCGCCGGTCGCCAGCTGCAGTTCGCCCAGCGTGCGGGTCATCAGCGCGATCCCGAACCGGTCGCCGTGGCGGGTGCAGCTGTCCAGGCAGTCCATGAGCAGGTCCGCCATGCCGTCGATGCGGCCGAGCCGGAGCAGCGCCTTCGCCGTCGACTGCCGGGCATACGTGGCGCCGAGATCGTCGCCCGCCGACTCGAGCAGCGCCGTGGCCCGGGCGGACAGTGCGGCGGCTTCCGCGTGCTCGTCGCGGGCGCGGTGGCACAGGCTCACCCCGCGCAGCGCCAGCGCCTCGCCCCGGCTGTCGCCCGCCTTGCGGTACAGCTCGACGCAGCGGTGCAGGAGAACCGCCGCCTCGGCGATGTCGCCGTGGTCACGGCTGATGACCCCGAGGCCGTAGCAGGCCGCGGCGACCACGGCGTCGTCACCGATCTTCTCCCCGAGCGCGGCGGCGGCTTCCAGGTCGCGGCGTGCGGCGTCGAACCCCGCGAGATCGCGGCGGACCGTGCCGAGCCCGACCAGCGCCACCGCCCGCGTCGCGTCGTCCCCGACGGCCAGCGCGTGTGCCTCGGCACCGGTGAAGTGCTCGAACGCGGTGTGGAAGTCGTCCTTCTCGTAGTGCAGCTGGCCGAGACCCGCCAGCACCATGGCCTCGGCCTGGCGGTTGCCGGCGGCGCGGGCGACTCGGAGCGCGACGTCGTGGGTGCGCTGCCAGCCGTCGAACTCGTTGCGGGCGGCGAACGGGGAGGACAGCAGAGACGTGATCAACAGCGTGGTCATGCTGTCGATGCCGAGCTCACCGGCCCGCTCGACGGCCCGCACCACCGCGGCCGTCTCCGACTTGAACCAGCCGGTCGGGTCGTCCTCGACCTCCGCGACGAGCTCGCGGTCCACGGCAACGCTCGGGTCGAGGTTCGGCCGCAGCCCCAGCGTCACCCTCGGCAGCTTGCGGGAACCGGCCTCGACCAGCGCCATCCAGGTGGCCAGGAGGCGGGACACGGCCGCCGCGATCTCCTCGGCGGACTCGGCGGCCTGCGCGTGCTCGGCGCCGAAGAGCTGCACGAGGTCGTGGAAGCGGTAGCGGACCCGGCCGATGCCGTCCACCCCGGCCACGTCAAGAAGTCTCAGGTCGACCAGCTGCTCGACGGTTTCCTCTGCCTCGTCGAGGGGGATGTCCAGCAGCGGCGCGGCCACCCACCACCCGAGGTCCGGCAGGTCCAGCACGCAGAGCAGGTGGAACGCCCGCCGCTGCTGGTCGGACAGCTCGGTGTAGTTCAACGCCAGGCTCGACCGGATCGCCAGGTCGCCGACGGCCAGCTCGTCGAGCCTGCGGCGTTCGTCGGACAGCCGCGCCGCCAGCGACCGCAGCGGCCAGTGCGGGCGGGCCAGCAGCTTGGCCGCGGCGGCCCGGATCGCCAGCGGCACCCCGCCGCACAGGTCCGCGATCCGCTCCGCCGCCGCGCGCTGGCTGGCGACCCGGTCCGCGCCGATGATCTTGCTGAGCATCTCGACGGCGGTCGCGGTGGAGAAGAAGCCCAGCTCGACCGGTTCGACGCCCTCCAGCCCGGTCAACCGGGAACGGCTGGTGATCAGCACCAGGCAGTGCGGGTCGCCGGGGAGCAGCGGCCGCAGCTGGTGTTCGGCACGCGCGTTGTCCAGCACGATGACGAGTCGCCGGCCGGACACGGTGCGCCGGTACAGCTCGACCCGGTCGTCAACGCCCGCCGGCAGGTCGGCGGTGGCGACGCCGAGCGCGCCGAGGAACCGGCCGAGCACCTCGAACGCGCCGGCCTCGCGGTCGTAGCCGCGCAGGTCCGCGAACAGCTGCCCGTCCGGGTAGTCGCCGCGCAGCAGGTACGCGGCGTGCACCGCCAGCGCCGACTTGCCGGCGCCGCCGAACCCGGACACCACCACCGTCGGCGTGTTCGTCCGGGTGTCGGCGTCGGCGGTCGCGCGGCGCAGCACGGTCTCCAGCGCGTACTCCCGGCCGGTGAAGTCGCCGATGTCGGGCGGCAGGTTCCTCGGCACGGCCGACCTCGGCGGCGCCGGGGCAGCGGGCGCCCGCGCCGGCCGCGCGGTGCTCAGCGTGCCGGCGAGGATCTCGCCGTGCAGCTCACGGAGCCGCTCACCCGGTTCCAGCCCCAGCTCGTCGAGCAGCCGCTCCCGCCCGTCGCGGTAGACCGCGAGCGCGTCGGCCTGCCGGCCCGTCTCGTAGAGGACGCGCATCAACAGCCCGCGTGCCTCTTCTCGCAGTGGATGCGTGGTGACCAACGCACGCAGTGGTTTCGTCAGCTCGCCCGCGCGCCCCAGCGCGAGCAGGCACCGGGCGAAGCCCTCCTCGGCGCCGAGCCGTTCCTCGGCCAACCCGTCGGCGCGCACCCTGGCGAAGTCGGCGTCCACCCCGCCGAACGCGGGTCCTCGCCACAACCCCTGCGCGAGCTCGTAGTGCCGGGCGGCGGTCTCGTGCTCGTCCTCGCGCTCCGCCCGCCGCGCGAGGTCGAGGTGCCGTTCGAAGGACTCGAGATCACTGTCGTCCGGCGTGACGTTCAGCAGGTAGCCGGGCGCCCTGGTCACCACGACGCCGGGCATTCCCGCGGCCGTGAAACCGCGGCGCAGCGCCGAGACATAGGTGTGCACCAGCGCGACCGCCGACTGCGGCGGCGAGGTGTCCCAGATCAGGTCGACGAGCCGGTCCACCGACACGACCTGCCTCGCCTGCAGCAGCAGCGCCGATAACAGCGCCTTGGGTTTGGGACCACCGAGGTTGGTCGCGACCCCACGAACCTCGACCGGCCCCAACACGAGAACACGCACACGTTAACGCTATGCCGCAAGCGTGCAGGAGATCCACTGAGTCATGGCCTCGCTGGAGCTCGGCGTTCGCGGGCCTCAATCCGGCGTCTTCCCTCCTGCGCGCGCAGACCCCGGGCTCGTTCCTCGCGGGGGTCTGCGTGCTCGTCAGTCCAGACGTCGGCGGCCCGCTCAGGACATGGCCTCGCTGCCGCTCGGCGTTCGCGGGCCTCAATCCGGCGTCTTCCCTCCTGCGCGCGCAGACCCTGGGCTCGTTCCTCGCGGGGGTCTGCGTGCTCGTCAGTCCAGACGCCGGCGGCCCGCTCAGGGACATGCGCTCGTTGGCGTTCGAACGTGTTCCGAACTGTCCCGAACAGCGCTTACGGCCGGACAGCGTGGTTCGAGACGGTAGAGAAATGGCATGGCGGTGGAGTTCTGGTTGTTGGGCGATGTCGAGGCGCGGGTCGATGGCCGACCCGTGGACCTCGGTCATCTGAGGCAGCGGGCGGTGTTGGTGGCCCTGCTCGTCGACGGAGGCGGGGGAGTACCCGCGGACCGTCTCGTGGAGCGGGTCTGGGGACCGCACAGTCCGCTCCGGGCGAGAGAGACGTTGTACAGCTACCTGTCACGGCTGCGCCGGATCCTGTCCTCGGACGCGGGTGTCGAGATGTCCCGGCGGGTCGGTGGTTACGCCCTCGCGGTCGACGCGGTCGCGGTGGACGTGTCGTGCTTCCGCTCGCTCGTCACGCAGGCGCGGAACAACGACGGCGACCGGGCGCTGACGCTGTTGGAGCGGGCGTTGCGACTGTGGCGTGGCGAGGCCTTCGCCGGGCTGGACAGTCCGTGGCTGCGCGAGGTCCGGGACAACCTGGAGCGCGAGCGTGCCGGCGCCGAGCTGGACCGGATCGATCTCGCCTTGCGGTGCGGCCGGCACGCCGAGTTCGTCGCCGACCTGCACCACCGGGCCGCGGCCGGGCCACTGGACGAGCGGGTCGCCGGGCAGCTCATGCTGGCGCTCTACCGCAGTGGCCGGGTGGCCGAGTCGCTCGAACACTACCGGCGGACCCGGCAACGCCTCCGCGAGGAGATCGGCGCCGAGCCCGGTTCGGCGTTGCGGGTGTTGCAGAACCGGATCCTGAACGCGGACCCGTCGCTGTGCCAGGCGGCACCGGTGTCGGTACGCGGTCCGGTGCCACGCCAGTTGCCGACGCCGCCCCGGTTGTTCACCGGCCGGGCCCGTGAACTGTCCATACTGGACGAACCGGCGACGGCCGACGCGGTGCCCGTCACGGCGATCAGCGGTCTGGGCGGGATCGGCAAGACGTGGCTGGCGCTGCGGTGGGCACACGACCACCTGGACCGTTTTCCCGACGGCCAGCTGTACGTGAACCTGCGCGGGTTCGACGCCCGCGGCGAGCCGACCCCCGCCGCGGCGGCGATCCGCGGCTTCCTCGACGCGTTCGGCGTTGACCCGAGGTCGGTCCCGACCGATCCCGACGCCCAGGTCGCGCTCTACCGGAGCCTGATCGCCGACAAACGCATGCTGATCGTCGTGGACAACGCCCGTGACACGGCCCAGGTCCTGCCGCTCGTGCCGAGCACCCCGAGCTGCACGATGCTCGTCACCAGCCGCAACAGCCTCACCGGGCTGGTCACCACGCACGGCGCCCAGCACCTGCCCCTCGACGTGCTTGCCGATGCCGAGGCGCGCGAGCTGTTGGCCCGCCACATCGGCCGCGAGCGACTCGACGCCGAACCCGAGGCGGCCAGAGACCTGCTCGCCTTCTGTGCCGGGCTGCCACTGGCGATCGGCATCGTGGCCGCGCGCGCGAAGAGCCGCCCCGACTTCCCGCTGTCACTGCTCGCCGACGAGCTCCGCGACGACCGGCTCGACGGCATGGACACCGGGGAGGCGGCGGCCAGCCTGCGTGCGGTGTTCGCGTGTTCGCTCGCCACCCAGTCGCCGGAAGCGGCCGAGACCTACCAGCTCCTGGGGCTCGTCCCGGGGCCGGACATCGGCGTGCCCGCCGCGGCGAGCCTGATCCGGCAACCGGTCAGCCGGACCCGCACGCTGCTGCGCACGCTCACCGACGCACATCTGCTGAGCGAGCACGGGCCTGGCCGCTACCGGATGCACAACCTGGTCCACCTGTACGCGGTCGACCGTGCCGCCGACCTGTCCGGCCAGGAAAGGGAGGCCGCGGCGCGCCGGCTCTGCGACTTCTACCTGCGCACCGCCCACCACGCCGACCGGCTGCTCTGCCCGCGACACGAACCGGCCACCCTCGACCTCCCGGCCACCCTCGACCTCCCGGCCACCGACATCGCCGCGCACCCGTTGCGGGACAGCGCGTCGGCGTGGGACTGGTTCGCGGCGGAACACGCCAACCTGCTTGCCGCACAACAACTCGCCGAACGCCACGGCTGGGACACCCACGTCTGGCTGCTGGCGCGGGCACTGGCCGTCTTCCACCGGCGCGGCGGCCACACCGGCGCTGCCGTCACCGTCGCACGCACCGGTCTCGCCGCCGCACAACGGCTCGGCGAGCCCGCCTTCCTCCACCGGCAACTCGGTTTCGCGTACGTGCGGGCCGGCAACCACGCCGAGGGCGTCGACCACGTCCGGCAGGCACTCATGCTGTTCCGCAGCGCCGGCGACCTACCCGGCGAGGCCACCACCCACCAGGCGCTCGCGGCGGTCGCCAACCTGACCGGCGACCACCGTGACGCGCTGAGCCATGCCGACCACGCGACCCGCCTGTTCCGCGAACTCAGCGACCCTCTCGGGCTCGGTCAGTCGCTCCACGAGGCGGGCGTGGCCCACGCGCGGCTCGGCAACCACGATCAGGCACACCACCTGTCCGTGCAGGCGCTCAGCCTGGCCCGCGAACACGGACACAGCGAGACGGAGGCCGACGTGCTCGGCAACCTCGGCTACCTCGCGCTCCGGACCGGCCGCCTCACCGAAGCCCTCGACTACTGCGACGCCGCCCTCACCATCTGCCGTGCCAACAACAACACCTTCGCGAGCGCCAACCACCTTGCCCTCAAGGCGGACGTGTCCACCGCACTCGGCGACACCGTCCAGGTGACCGGGCCCTGGCGATGAACTACGAACAGGTCTACAGCGTGGCCCAACCTGCCGTGCTGAAACAGTTGTTCGTCGGCCGCGCCGGGCACTGCGCGTTCACCTCCGCGGAGGAGATCACCGCGTTCCGCACACTGCTTCGCCGGCGCTGTACAGCCATGATCCCTCACCGAACCGCGACGACCACCGCGGTGGCGTTGTCGTCGCCGCCCGCGGCGTCGGCGGCGGCGAGCAGCTCGCGCACCGCCGGCTCCGGTGCGCGGGTGCCCAGGACCTCCGCGATCCGCGCGTAGGGGACCTGCTCGGCGACCCCGTCGGTGCACAGCAGGTAGACGTCGCCGGCGGCGGGCGCCACGCTCAGCACGTCGGGCGCCGGCCGGTCGGGATGCCCGATGTAGCGGGTCAGGTGGTAGCGCGCGTTCCTGGCCTCCCGCGAGTCGAACGGGTACCAGCCGTGCACCGCGCCGAGCCAGGCCATCGTGTGGTCGACGGTCAGCAGTTCGAGCAGCCCGCCGCGCAACCGGTACACCCGCGAGTCGCCGACCTGGACGATCCACAGCCCGTCAGGACCGCCGGTCAGCGCGGTCAACGTGCAGCCGGCGAGCCCGACATCGCCCCGGCCGATCTCGATCACCGTGTCCTGCGCCCTTGCCACGACCGCACGCAGGAGATCGGGCGTGACCTCCCCGGTGATGCCCTCCACCACGGTGTCCACTGTGGCCCGTCCGGCGAGCGCACTCCCTCTGCTGTCGCCCATCCCGTCCGCCACCACCGCGAGCAACGGTTCGGTGCTCACGTGCAGGACATCGAAGTTCGCCGCGTACCGGCGTCCGACGTCACTTCCGGCCGCTGCCTCAAAGCGCACAAGGCGCGATCATGCCAGAGGGTATGCGCGCCGTGCCTGGCAGCGCGGCGAGCCTGAGGACGACCGCCGCCTGCGCTGCCAGGCACCGTCTCATGGGACGACCGCGTGCCCTGAGTAGAACCCGCCGCTGATGGCGCCGACACCCGAGAGCTCCTCGACCGGCACGGGCACCGCCGACGTGTGTTCCCCGGTGCCGAGGGCGCCGGTGCCCCACGCCCATACCGTGCCGTCCTCGAGCAGCGCGTAGCCGCCGAACTCGGCGCTGGCGACACTGGTCACCGTCGAGAGGTTCGCCACCCGGACCGGCACCTGGGACGCGCAGCCGGCGATCAGGTCGCACCACTCGCCGTCACCGAGCTCGTTGTAGGAGCCCTGGCCCCATGCCCACGCGGTGCCGTCGTCGCGGACCGCGTAACCGTTGCCGGGGCCGCCCGCGATGGCGGTCACGCCGGTCAGTCCCGTGACCTGTACGGGCACCCGGGACTCGCACGGCCCGGACACCGGACACGGTTGGCCGTCGCCGAGCTGGCCGACGTTGTCCTGTCCCCAGCCCCAGACGGTGCCGTCCGCACGCAACGCGAACCCGCCCCAGCCGCGGGCCGCGATGGCCGTGACCCCGGTCAGGCCGGAAACCTGTACCGGCACCGGCGACTCCTCGACGGTCGAGCCGTTGCCAAGCGCGCCAACGACGTTGTGGCCCCACGCCCACACGGTGCCGTCGGCCCGGAGCGCGTACGTGGTGAGCAGCCGCCCGCTGATCGCGACGACGTCGGTCAGGCCCGACACCCGCACCGGCACCGTGGCGTCGTCGAGCGTGGGTCCGATGCCGAGCTTGCCGTAGGTGTTGGACCCCCATGCCCAGACGGTGCCGTCCGCGCGCAGTGCGTACCCGTTGCCGCTGGCCGCCGTGATCGCGGTGACGTCGGTCAGCCCCACGACCGGCGCCGGTGTCACCGAACCGCCGCCGGACCAGCTCAGCCACCCGTTGCCGAGCTGCCCCTCGCTGTTGAGACCCCACGCCAACACGGTGCCGTCGGTCCGGAGCGCGTACCCGTTCTCGTAGCTCGCCGCGACCTCGCGCACGCCGGACAGCCCGACCGCCTGCGTCGGGTAGAGCTCATCGAAGAACACCTCGGCGGTGCCGAGCCTCCGGTGGTCGTTCCTGCCCCACGCGTACACGCAGTCGGCCTGGCAGGCGGTCTCCTCGACGGCGAACACCCCGGCCAGGTCGGCGATCAGGTGCACGCTGCCGTTCTGGTTGTACAGCTTGATACCGAGCCCCGTGCCGTAGGCGACGACGGCGGCGTTGGGCACGGCCTGCCCGGGGGCCGGGTTGAGTATCGAGCCGTACAGCGGTTGGGGATCCCACATCGACCACGCGGACACGAAGGTCGGCGTGGTCGCGTCAACGCCCGTGACGTTCAGCACCGCGCCCGTGACGGTGGCCGGGGACCACTGGGCCATCTCCAAGTCCAAAGTGGACCGCTGGCCGAGTGGGCCGGGGTGGCCGCCGATCCCGGAACGGGTGTCAAGGAGCCGGGTCGGGTCCAACGGCAGGAAGTAGGCGCCGTACTCGGGGGTGTAGAAGCCGGCGAGGTCCACGATCAGGTGGAGCGAGCCGGCGAGGTTGGACAGGTTGACCTTCCGGTCCGCGCCGACGGCGACCGTGACCAGGTTGGGTCGCGTGTCGCCGGCCGGCAGGTTGAGGTTGGACGCGGTCGGGCGGTTCGTGCCGGTCGGCCAGGCGGTCACGAACGTGGACGCGGTGCCGCCGGTCGCGGTGAGGTTGAACGTCACCGCGGTCGCCGACGCCGGGATCCGGTTCGCCAGGTCGAGAACCAGCGTGCCGTCGGGACCGACCGGCCGGTTGCCGTCACGGGTGTCGAGGCGGCGGTCCGGCGGCAGCGCGGTGTACTTGGCGCCCGCGCCGGTGCTGTAGTGGCCTGCGAGGTCGACGACCAGGTCGATCGAGCCGGAGTTGTTGTACAGGTCGACTTTCCGGTCCGCGTTGACCTTCACGGTCACCTGGTTGGCGCGGATGTCGCCAGCCGGGAGGTTGAGGTTGGAGACGGTCGCCGGGCCCGTTCCGCTGGGGTAGACCGAGATGTGGGTCGGCGCGGTCGGCGTCACGCCGGTCACGTTGAGCACCACGGCGGTCGTGGTGGTGGGCACGTACCCGGACAGGTCCAGCGTGTGGACACCGCCGGCGCCGACCGGGCCCGCGCCGTCGCGGGTGTCCAACACGCGGACCGGCGAGCGGGGCGAGAACGTCGACCCGCCCTCCAACCTCTGTGGAGCCGCGGTGGGTGCGGGCTCGGCGTGTGTGGGTGACCCGGCGAGCAGGAGCCCGGCGGTCAACGCCGCGGTCAGGACGGTCGACAGCATTCCGTTGCTCCTCACGTGTTCGGCACGATCGCGTGTCCGGAGAAGTTGCCCCCGGTGACGGCGCTGGCCCCAGGCAGATCGACCCGTTCCGGCGACCACGACAACGCTTGCCCGTTGCCGAGTGCGCGCCAACCCCACGACCACAGGCTGCCGTCCGCGAGCACCGCGTAGCCGCCGTGGTCGAAGCTGGCCATGGCGGTCACGTCCGACAGGCCCCGCACCTGGACCGGTTCGTAGGAATCACAGGTGGTCGACTCGCAGATCACGCCGTCGCCGAGCTCCCCGTGGGTCCTCTCGCCCCACGCCCACGCGGTGCCGTCGTCGCGGACCGCATAGCCGTTGAACGGGCCGCCCGCGATCGCGGTCACGCCGGTCAGCCCGGGGATCCGCACAGGAACCGGGGCGTCGCACATCCCGGGCTGGCCGCCGCACGTCGGGGCGTTGCCGAGCTGGCCGACGCGGTTCCAGCCCCAGCCCCACACCGTGCCGTCCGCGCGGAGCGCGTACCCGCCGTCGCCGCGGGCCGCGATCGCGGTGACCCCGGTCAGACCGGACACCTGCACGGGCACCGTCGAGAACGGGATGGTCGAACCGGCGCCGAGCGCGCCGACGCCGTTGTCACCCCACGCCCAGACGGTGCCGTCGGCTCGCAGCGCGTACGCGGTGTCCCTCCTGGCACTGATCGCGACCACGTCGGTCAGGCCGTGCACCTGGACCGGCACAGTGGCCTGGTCGAGGACGTGCCCCCCGTTGCCGAGGTTGCCCCAGAGGTTGGTGCCCCATGACCAGACGGTGCCGTCGGCGCGCAGCGCGTACCCGGTGTCGCCTGCGGCCGTGATCGCGGTGACGTCAGTCAGCCCGACGACCGGCACCGGCACCACCGAACCGCTGCCCGTCCAGCCGTTGCCGAGCTGCCCCCGGAAGTTGGTGCCCCACGCCCAGACCGTGCCGTCGTTTCGAAGCGCGTATCCGCCTCTGGAGCCCTCCGCGACCGCGCGGACGCCGGACAGCCCGACCACCTGCCTCGGATGGGTCCCGTCGAACGCGATCTCGCCGGTGCCGAGTTTGCGGAACTCGTTGGTGCCCCACGCGTAGAGGCAGTCGGCGTGGCAGGCGGTGTACTCGACGGCGAACACCCCGGCCAGGTCGGCGATCAGGTGGATCGAGCCGGAGTTGTTGTACAGGTTGATGGCCAGCCCTTGCCCGTACGACACCACGGCCGCGTTCGGCACGGCCTGACCGGGGACCGGGTTGAGGATCGAACCGGGGTCCGGCCGGTTGTCCATGACCGACCACGCGGACACGTAGGTCGGCGTGGTGGCGTCCACGCCCGTGACGTTCAGGACCACGCCCGTCACGGTGTGGGGGGACCACGGGGCCAGGCTCAGCTCGCGGGTCGTGCCGGGGCCGAGCGGGCTCGCCGGGCCACCGGTCCCGAAGCGGGTGTCCAGGATCCGGGTCGGGGTGGACGGCAGGAAGTGGGCACCGTACTCGGGAGTGTAGAAGCCGGCCATGTCCGCGATCAGCTGGACCGAGCCGGCGAGGTTGTAGAGGTTGACCGTGCGGTCGGCGCCGACGGCCACGGTGACCAGGTTGGGCCGGGTGTCCCCGGCCGGCAGGTTCAGGTTGGACGCGGTCGGGCGGTTCGTGCCGGCCGGCCACGCGGTCACGAACGTGGACGCGGTGGCCTCCGTCGCGGTGAGGTTGAACGTCACGGCGGTCGCGGAGGCGGGGATCTTGTTGGTGAGATCGAGCGACACGACGCCGTCGGGCCCCACCGGGTATCCACTGAGGACACGGGTCGACGGCAGCGCGGTGAACTTGGCGCCCGCTCCGGTGCCGTAGTGGCCTGCGAGGTCGACGACGAGGTGGATCGAGCCGGAGTTGTTGTACAGGTCGACCTTGCGGTCCGCGTTGAGCCGGACGGTGACCTGGTTGGCGCGGATGTCACCCGTCGCGAGGTTGAGGTTCGAGACGGTCGCCGTGGTGCCGCTCGGATACACCGAGACGTGGGTGGGTGCGGTCGGTGTCACGCCCGTCACGTTGAGCACCACGGCCGTGGTGGTGGCCGGCACGTGTCCGGACAGGTCCAGCGTGTGGACGCCGCCGGCACCGACCGGGCCGGCGCCGGCGCGGGTGTCCAGCACGCGGAGCGGCGAGCGGGGCGTGAACGTCGACGCCTCCGCCGCCTTCGGTGCCGCGGCGGTTGCCGGCGCCGCGGGCGCGGCGAGGAGAAGTCCGGTTGCCAGCAACGTGGGCAGGACAGCACTCAGTGCTCGTCGCATGACGGTGATGAAACCCCCAGTGAGATGGTCCCCGACCCCACGCAGACGATAGTGAATGATCACGAAGACGGGCTACCGCTGTTCGGCGCAGCCACCGCCGTCCCACCATCCGGAAATCGTGCGCTTGTTGTCGGTGGTGTGTCAGAGCATGCGGGGCATGGTCTCCATGCACGCCGATCGCGCCGGCTCCGGTCCGTATCCTCGTTTCAGCCTGGTCGCCCTGGCCGGGCGGGCGTTGGGCGCCGTGCCGCCGCCGGCGCAGGTGCTGGCCGGGATCCTCAGCGTCCAGGTGGGCGCGGCGCTGGCCAAGCAGCTGTTCGGCGCGATCGGCAGCGCCGGGACCGTCGCCGTGCGGTTGTCCTTCGCCGCGCTCGTGCTGCTCGTCGTGTGGCGCCCGTCTGTGCGGATGGACCGGCGCGCGTGGGCCGTGGTCGCCACCTACGGCGTGGTCCTCGGCGTCATGAACCTGTGCTTCTACCTGGCGCTGGCGAAGATCCCGCTCGGCATCGCCGTGACGATCGAGTTCCTCGGCCCACTCGCGGTGGCCATCGCCGGCTCCCGCCGCTGGCTGGACGGCCTGTGGGCACTGCTGGCCGCCGGCGGCGTGGTGCTGCTGACCGAGGGCCGAGGCGACCTGCACCTGGCCGGCATCCTGTTCGCCCTGGGGGCCGCGGTCTGCTGGGCCAGCTACATCCTGCTGAGCGCCGCACTGGGCCGCCACACCTCCGACGGCGGCGGCCTCGCACTGGGCATGACCCTGGCGGCCCTGGTGGTCGCGCCGGTCGGGATCGCCGAGAGCGGCACGGCACTGCTGGAACCGTGGGTCCTCGCCGTCGGACTCGGCGTGGCGCTCCTGTCCTCGGTGATCCCGTACTCCTTGGAGCTGGAGGCACTGCGCAGCATCCCACCGAAGGTGTTCGGCGTGCTGATGAGCCTGGAACCGGCCGTCGCCGCGCTCGTCGGCCTCCTCGTACTTGGCGAGTTCCTGACCCCGATCCAGTGGCTGGCAGTGCTACTGGTCGTCGCGGCATCAGCGGGCGCGACGAGAACGGCATCCTCGGCCAGCTGAAGCCGCGCGAGCGGTGTCCCGAACGCGCCGCTCAACCCGGATCCACCGATGATCATGCTGTCCGCGTGTGGTTCTGTGGATCCGGCGGGCGAAGCCCGCTTCGCGGGTGGTTTCTGCGTGGTGATGGACGCCTTCCTCACCCTGCGCGTGAGGAAGGCGTCCATCACCACATCGCGAGGGAAGCCCGGTGCTGCGAACGGCGTGTTTGTGCAGCCGGCGCTGTCTCGAAAGACGCTGTCGGGTCGTTGATCGTCATCAGCGCGTCTTTCGAGACATCGGCGATGTCCCCAACGCGTCTTTCGGGACAGATATCCAGCGGGTGCGCATCGGGCGCTGCCCACCCGAAGTGTCTGGACAGGTTCACAACCCTCTCGCAGGGTGCGACATCCCGACAGTCATGGCAGCAGGGTGACGATGACCATATGGCTGGTCGGGGAGTCGGGGGGCAGAGTTGTGGGGTTAACGTGGATCAGTGGGGAGGGCGAGCGGTGCGGTACGTGGCGATCGGCGACAGCTTCACCGAAGGGGTCGGTGACGAGCTCCCGGACGGCTCGGCACGGGGTTGGGCCGACCTGGTCGCGGCGGGGCTGGCCGCGGCGAGCGGTGAGCCGGTTCAGTACGCCAACCTGGCGATTCGGGGGCGGCTGCTCGAACCGATCGTGACCGTCCAGCTGGAGGCGGCGCTCGCGTTGCGTCCGGTGCCCACGCTGATCACGCTCAACGGTGGCGGCAACGACATGCTGCGCCCCAACACCGACGTCGACCGGCTGGTGGCGCTCACCAGCCGGGCCATCCATCGCTGCGCCGACGAGGGTGTGCGGTTGGTGCTGCTCAGCGGCCCCGACCCGTCGGAGGGGCTTCCGTTCGGGAAGATGATCCGGCGGCGCGGTGAGGAGCTCACCGTGCGTGTTCGTGAGCTGGCCGTCGCCAACGAGCTCACCTTCGTGAACATGTTCCACGACCTTGAGATCCGGCGCCCCGGGTACTGGTCGGCGGACCGGCTGCACCTGAACGCGGCCGGTCACGAGCGGGTCGCCGGGATGGTGCTCGCGACGCTCGTCGGCACGGCGCCGCCCGAGGCGAACGGGGCGGGGTCACCGCAGACACGCAGGCTGCTGACGGAGGCCCGCTACTACTGGGAGCACGTGCGGCCGTGGGTGCAGCGCCGGCTCCGGGGCCGCTCCTCCGGTGACACGCTGACCGGCAAGCACGCCGGCTGGACTACCACCGGTGAGACCCAACCACACGGTGGCGGACAAACCACGCAGTCGCGGTGACCGCGGCCGCCGCTCCCGCCACGACCCCGCGCGCCCGGACGGACTTCGCGGCCTTGGCCTGCTCGTCGAACCGGCCGTGTGCCCCGCGGGCCGAGTCGGGACGGTCGTCGACCGGGGACCACAGGTTCGTCGGCCGGTCGGCCTGCTCGGCGTCGGGGGAGTGCTGGGACTTGTAGCCCGTGCGCGCGAGGTAGCGGTCGAGAAGACCGGGGAACAGCTTGTTGGCGAGCACGGTGGCCGTGGTGCTTGCGCCGACCCAGTGCTCACGCCGCTTCGGCCGGTCCGCGGCCCGGACGATCGCCCGCGCGGCCACCTCCGGCTGGTAGATGGGCGGCACCGGCTGTGGCTTGCTCGACAGCCGCGACAGCGCCCAGTCGAACTGCGGAGTGTTCACGGCCGGTAGGTGCACCATCGTGATCCGCACGCCGCTTCCGTCGTGCAGCAGCTCGCAGCGGACCGCCTCGGTGAAGCCCTCGATGGCGTGCTTGGCGCCGCAGTACGCGGACTGCAGCGGGATGCCCCGGTAGGCGAGCGCCGAGCCGACCTGGACGACCACCCCGGAGTCGCGGTCGGTCATTCGGGTCAGCGCGACCCGGGTGCCGTGCATGTAGCCGTGGTAGGTCACGTCGGTGACGCGCCGGAACTCCTCCGGCCGCATCATCAGGAACGGGGAGAACACCGTGGTGAACGCGTTGTTCACCCACACGTCGATCGGGCCGAGCTCGCGCTCGATCTTCTCCGCCGCCCGGTCGAGGGCCTCGTAGTCCGAGACGTCGACCGGCACGGACATGGCCCGCTCCCCGATCTCCTCCGCCGCCGAGGCCAGCCCGGCCTCCCCGCGCGCGATCAACGCGACGCGGTCGCCCCGCTCGGCGAACATCCGTGCCACCGCACGGCCGACCCCGGCACTCGCACCTGTCACCACGACCACTGCCATGGCTCCGGAGTTACCCCGCGACATGATCCGCCAACCCCGTGTGGCGTTTCCGGACCGCGGCGGCTGGGCATAACCAGGACATGGTGGACGCACCCGAACAACCCGACGAATACCTGGTCCGGTTCACCGACACCCGCTACGGACGGATGCGTAGCCGCGTACTGGGCACGCCGGGGGGCGCGCCACCGGTGGTGACCGTGATGGGCATGGCTGTCTCGGACTACCTGCTGCCCGCCCAGGCCGCGCTCAGCTGGACCCAGACCCATCTGCTCGACCTGCCGGGGCTCGCCGGCAGCGGGGAAGCACCACACCGGCTCGAGGTGTCGGAGTACGCCGACGCCGTGGCCGACTGGCTACGCGACAACGACCTTCCGCCGGTCATCCTGGCCGGACACTCCAGCGGCACCCAGGTCGCCGCGCACGCCGCGGCCGCCTGCCCGGACCGTGTCGCCGCCACCGTCCTCGCGAGCCCCACCGTCGACCCGAAGGCGCGGTCCGTCCCGAGGGCCCTCTACTACTGGCGGCGGGACTCGGCATACCCCATGCCAGGCCTGGAGGAGAGCCACCGTCCTGAGTGGCGTCGCGCGGGTTTCCGGCAGCTGGTGCACCTGATGCGCGCGCACCTGCGCGACCGTCTCGAAGAGACAGTCCAACGCATACACGGACCACTGCTCGTGCTGATGGGCCAGCAGGACAAGCTGTGCACCGAGCGCTGGGCACGGGACCTGGCCGACCGCGCCGAGAACGGACGCCTGGTCACCGTGCCGGGCCCGCACACGTTCCTGTGGAAGGACCCGAGCTCGTGGTCCGCGCCGGTGCGTGAGCTGGCCGTGCGGGAAGCCGTCCGATGAAGCCGAACCGGGCGGTCGCCTCGTTCGACTCGGCGTCGACCTTCCACCGCGTACTGGCCCAGCACCTGCACGGACAGGGCAGCCCCGCGCTGGGGCTCGGCCCCGCCGCGCGCGCCGTGAGCCGCCTGCTTCCGGTGGTGAACCACGCGCCGCGTGCCGTCCGCGAGTCGCTCTACATCTGGTCGGGCTGGTCCGAGGCCGTTCAGCCGAACCGACTGAGCACTGTGGACACCGACGCGATCGCAGAATGGGTCTGCTCGCACTACCCGAAGCGTAAGTACCCTGCCGTGTTCATCGGCTCGTCGTCCGGCGCGCTCGCGCACCTGGCCGCGCTGGCCGGTGTGCCGTGGCTGCCGCAGACGTTCCTCGTGCCGGTGCGCCATCACCGCCTCGACCCGGACGAGCCGGTTCGCGCGATGGACGAACTCGCCGAGGCACGGGACGCGTTCGTGGCGGCCAACCCCGGCGTTGCCGTGCACCACATGCACGACGCGAACCAGGACCGTCTGATGATCAGCCGCATGGGCTACTTCCGGTACAAGTACCGGAACCTGCCCGCGGCCTACGCGGCCTTTCTACGTGAGCACCTGGCGCCGGGCGGCACGGTCGTGGTGACGGACTGCACGGAACGGTGGCCCACCACGACGATCGGGCCACGGCAGGTCTTCCAGCACGGCGCGGTGGGCGACGCCACCCCGGACGAGTACGCGAACGGCGGTGGCCGCGTCTCCGCCTTCCTGGCCGAACAGGGAGCCCGGCGCCGCGCGTGGGACCCGCCGCCCGCCGACGGGGAAAGCCCCGAGGCGGAGTGGGGTTTCGACGACGCGATCCTCCCGGAACTGACGGAACTGTGCCGTGCCAACGGTTTCGAGCTGGACCGGCTGTCGTTCCCGCGTGCCGACGCGCTCAGCGGACCGGTCGCCGAGCTGTACCGGTCCTGGTACGCCGACCAGGGCATCGCCGCGAACCGGTTACTGGTCAGCTCTTTCGCGCTCATCGACGTCCACGTGCCGCTCACGCGCGGGCTCGTTCCGTACTGGACGCTGTTCGGCACGTGCGCCGCCCGGAACACGCTCGACGACTACCTGGGCCGGACCGAACCGTACGACGAGATCCACCTCGGACTGTTCGCACACGGCACGTGCTCGATCGGCCGGGCCCGCATCGATGACTGGGACGCCGTCCTGGCCCACGCACGCACAACCGGCGCCTACTGCGGTGTGGACACGGCCGCCTACCCGCAGGACTTCGCCAGCAACGGCAGGTTCCACCGCGCCGCATGGGCTCTGCCCGGCACCGGCGCCGGAATGCCGTCGTGGGACTGGGTTCGTGACCGGCTGCGGGACTGGCAGGGCTACGCGGCCGACGCGACGAGAAGGAGCGAGTCCAGGTGACCGAGTCCATTTTCCGCCGCGTGCGGCGGAAGTACGCGAACGGCGAGGACCGGCCGCTCGCCGGCTACGTCACGGTCCTCGGGGCCTACTCGGCCGTGTTGGGACTGCTCGGCGGGCTGGCGAAGGCTCGGGGCGTCCGGCTGCCCGACCGTGTCACCGCGGGCGACACCGTGCTGCTGTGCATCGGCACGCACAAGGCCAGCCGACTGCTCACCAAGGACTCGGTCACCAGCCCGCTGCGGGCGCCGTTCGCGCGCTACCAGGAGCCCGCCGGCGCGGGGGAGGTCAACGAGGAGGTTCGGGGGCGCGGGGTCCAGCACGCCGTCGGTGAGCTGCTGACCTGTCCGTTCTGCCTGGACGTCTGGGTCGCGAGCGGCTTCACCGCCGGCATGGTGTTCGCGCCACGCGCCACGCGCCTGGTCCTCACCGCACTGACCGCGATCGCCGGCTCCGACACCATCCAGATCCTGTACGACAACGCGAAACAACGAGCATGAGGTGGTTGGATGACGATCGTTGGTTGGCATGCCTCACACGAGCAGATCCCGCCGAGCCGGCTCCTCGCCGACGTCCGGCACGCCGAGGAGGTCGGTTTCCAGGCCGCGTGGTCGTCGGACCACTTCTCACCGTGGAGCGAGCGGCAGGGTGAGTCCGGGTTCGCGTTCTCGTGGCTCGGCGCCGCGATGGCGACCACGCGTTTCCCCGTCGGGGTCGTCAACGCGCCGGGGCAGCGCTACCACCCCGCGATCGTCGCGCAGGCCGTGGCCACACTGGCCGAGATGTTCCCCGACCGGTTGTCGGTGGCACTGGGCACCGGCGAGTTCTCCAACGAGCACATCACCGGGGACCCCTGGCCGCACAAGGAAACCCGCAACGCGCGCCTCCGCGAGTGCGTCGAGGTCATCCGCGCGTTGCTCGCCGGTGAGGAGGTCACCCATCACGGCCTCGTGCACGTCGACCGGGCGCGACTGTGGACACTGCCGGCGCGGCCGCCACGCCTGCTGGCGACCGCCGTCAGCGCTGCAACCGCACGCTCGGCGGGCGAGTGGGCCGAGGGACTGATCACCATCTGGCAGCCGAAGGACACGCTGCGCCGGCTGATCGACGACTTCCGGGCGGGCGGCGGCGACGGGAAGCCGGTCGCGCTCCAGGTGCACGTCAGCTGGGCGCCCGACGCGGAGGAAGCCTTGCGGATCGCGTACGACCAGTGGCGCACCAACGTCTTCGAGCCGCCGCTGTGCTGGGACATCGCGACACCGGCACAGTTCGAGCAGGCGGCCAAGCACGTCCGGCCGGAGGACATGCCCGCCGCCGTGCTGATCTCCCACGACCCCAAGCGTTTCGTCGAACTGGTGCACGAGGCGGTCGACCTCGGGTTCGACGAGGTCTACGTGCACCACGTCGGGCAGGAGCAGCGAGCGTTCCTCGACTGCTTCGGCGAGCACGTCCTGCCGGCGGTGGTGGGATGACCGGGAAACGGACGGCGACCAGCGACCTGTGGTGGAAGAACGCGGTCGTGTACTGCCTGGACGTCCAGACGTTCTTCGACAGCAACGCGGACGGGTGCGGTGACCTCGTCGGGCTCACCGAACGCATCGACTACCTCGCCGGTCTCGGCGTGACGTGCTTGTGGCTGATGCCGTGCTTCCCGTCGCCGGAACGCGACGACGGCTACGACATCAGCGACTTCTACAGCGTCGAGGACCGGCTCGGCACGCTCGGCGACTTCGCGGAGCTGCTGCGCACCGCACAGGACCGCGGGATCCGGGTGATCATCGACCTGGTCGTCAACCACACCTCGCACCAGCACCGGTGGTTCCAGTCCGCACGCAAGGGACAGGACGCGCCGTTCCACGACTACTACGTGTGGCAGGACGAGAAGCCGGAAGGCTCCGAGCAGCTCGTCTTCCCCGGCGAGGAACAGTCGAACTGGGCCTGGGACGACGAGGCACAGCGCTGGTACTTCCACCGGTTCTACGCCGAACAGCCGGACCTCAACACCGCCAACCCCGCGGTCCGCGACGAGATCGCGAAGATCGGCGCGTTCTGGCTCGCGCTGGGCGTGGTCGGCTACCGCATCGACGCGGTGCCGTTCCTGCTGGAGGAGGTCAGCGGCCCGGAGAGCGAGCACAAGGACCCGCACTCGCTGCTGCGCGAGCTGAGCGGTTTCCTGACCCGCCGCCGAGGCGAAGCGGTGTTGCTTGGCGAGGTCAACCTGCCGTACGACAAGGCGGTCGAGTTCTTCGGCAACGCGGGCGACGAGCTCAACATGATGTTCAACTTCCCGCTCAACCAGGCCATGTACCTCGCGCTGGCCCGTCAGGACGTTGCCCCGCTGGCGAAGACGCTCAAGTCGATGCCGGACATCCCGAACGAGTGCCAGTGGGCGAACTTCGTGCGCAACCACGACGAGCTGACGCTGGACCAGCTGTCCGGCAAGGAACGCGAGGAGGTGTTCAACGCCTTCGGACCGGACGAGTCGCTGCAGATCTACGGCCGAGGCCTGCGCCGCCGCCTACCCACGATGCTCGACCACGACGAGGACCGCATCCGGCTCGTCTACTCGCTGATGTTCTCGATGCCGGGCACGCCAACCCTGTTCTACGGCGAGGAGATCGGCATGTCCGAGAACCTGGACATCGCAGGCCGCCTCAGTTCCCGCTCCCCGATGCAGTGGTCGACCGAACCGCACGCGGGCTTCTCGAAGGCCCCCGAAGGCGCCCGCCTGTCCCGCCCCCTCCCGAAGGACCACGCGACCAACGTGTCCGAACAACGCCGCGACCCCCACTCCTTGCTGAACTGGATGGAACGCCTCATCCGGCGCCGCAAGGAATGCCCGGAACTGGGCTGGGGTTCGCTGTCCATCCTGCACGCGGAAGGCCCGATACTGGCCCACCGCTGCGACTGGGACGGCAGCACGGTCATCGCGGTACACAACCTGAGCGCGAAACAGGTCCGAGTGAAGCTCCCCGTGGACTGCACCCACCTGGAGGACCTCCTGGGTACAGACGACCAGGACCCGTCAAAGGACATCACCCTGGCCCCGTACGGCTACCGCTGGTTCCGCCCGAGGTGACATCGGACCCGTATACCCCGAGCGGTGCGACGAAGGACGCTTCTCACGCTGGCCCTCAAGCCACCGATGATCTTGTCGGGATTGCCGCACCTTGCGGGGCATCGCCGATGTCTCGAAAGACGCGCCGATGACGTTCAACGACCCGAAAGCGTCTTTCGAGACAGCGCCGGTGGCCTGGCGGTGGTGAAGGACGGGCGGGTTCATCGCATGGCCGCCGGCCGAAGCCCTCACCTTTGGCGCGGTGTCACCGCGACATATGGATCTTGTATGGCGCGGCGATCGGCCGGCGATCGCTTGTCGTGAGTAGACCTTCCTCGTCTTGATCGGACGAACAAGGGGATCACTCATGACATCGCGGACCACTCGTCGAAGCGTGCTCGGCATGGCCGGTGCCGCCATCGTTTCCGGGGCCGCGCTGTCGGGCACCGCGGTTGCCGACACCGGCCGGATACCCGACGGCCTCAAGCCCGGTGGTGAACTCGACCAGCTCGTGGCGGACATGGCCGCCAGGGACGAGTTCTCCGGCAGCCTGCTGCTGACCCACCGCCGCCGCACGGTGTTGGCCCGCTCGTACGGGATGGCCAACAAGGCGCGGTCGATCAGCAACGGACCGGACACCGTCTTCGGGCTCGCGTCGGTCGCCAAGCTGATCACCGGGATCGCGATCGGTCAGCTGGCGCAGGCCCGTCGGCTGGCCTACACCGACCCGCTCGGCATGTACCTCGACGGGTTCGCCTCCGAGATCGCGGACGCGGTGACCATCCACCACCTGCTCGTCCACACCTCGGGGCTGGGCGACTACATGGGAATGCCCGGCTACTGGGAGACCGCGCGGACCTGGACCAGCGCCGAGCAGGCCCTGGCCGGCACGATGGACTTCATCCGGCAGGACAGGCCGGCCTCGGCACCCGGCGCCAGCGTGGTCTACAGCAACTCGGGCTACTTCCTGCTCGGTGAGATCGCGGCCAAGGTGTGCGGGCAGCCCTTCGCCGACTACCTGCGCGAGCACGTCTTCCTGCCGCCGGGGATGAACAGCACCGACAGCTACACCAAGCCGCAGTGGCGGGACAACCCGCGCATCGCCCGGCCGTACCGCAAGGAGGCCTCCGGCGAGCGCGTGGACACCCTCGAGGAGCACACCTTCCTCGAGGGCGTCTTCTCCACGTGCGGCGACATGGCACGCCTCGCCGACGCCCTGCTGGGCAACAAGCTGCTCACGCCCGCGGTCACCCAGCTCACCCTCAACGGAAAGCTCCCCTCGATCTCGCGAGGACCGGAGCCACTGCTCGACTTCCAGGCCTACGGCGGGCAGGCCACCCTCAGCGCGAACAACGAGTGGTCCTACAAGATGGGCGGCGGCAGCAGCGACGGCGCGTCGACCGACTTCGCGATGTACCCCGACCGCGGCTGGGTGGTCGTGATCCTCAGCAACTACGACCTGGGGAACCAGCGGGCCATCACCCGCCTGTCCCGCCAACTCATCACCCAGTAAGGCCCTCGATAGGGTTCGGAGTGTGAACATCGCCCGCACCGAGAGTCACGATCAGACGAGCCAGTTCGGGGCCTTGTTGAAGCAGCTGCGGGCGAAGTCGGGGATGACGCAGGAAGGGCTCGCGGAGCGGGCCGGTCTCGGTGTGCGGACGGTTCGGCGGTTGGAGCGGGGTGAGCGGGCCGACGCGCGGGTCGGCACGGTCCGGCGGCTGGCCGACGCGCTCGACCTCGCGCCCGCCGACCGGGCCGCGTTCTTCGCCGCCGCCGGGTTCGCCAAGCCGCCGGAGCCCGACGACCCGCTGGCCGAGGCCGTCCGCCAGCTCGCACTCGAGGTGCACAAGCGGTGGCAGCGGGAAGAGGAGCAGCAGCAGATCCACGACCCGCTCCCACTGCCCGTCCGCTGGCGGCCGATCCCGGCCGAGCTGACCGACTCCTGGGTCAACATCCGCCGCCTGCGCAAAGGGGACGACGCCGAGCCGTTGGACCTGACCGGCCAGCTCGACCAGATCGTCCACGTCTACCGGCGGGTCCCGTCCGGCCGGCTCGTCGTGCTCGGTCGCGCCGGCGCCGGGAAAACTGTCCTCACCCTGCGGTTCGTCCTGGACCTGCTGCGGGCCCGTGCCGCCGCCGACCCCGTGCCGGTGATCTTCAGCGTCGGCTCGTGGAACCCCACCACCACCGGGCTGCGTGACTGGCTCATCGAGCGGCTGGTGCGTGACCACCCGGACCTCGCCGCGCCGGGGCCGGGTGGGGCGACGCTCGCCGCGAGCCTGGTCGAGACGAACCGCGTCCTGCCCGTGCTCGACGGGTTCGACGAGCTTGCCGGCGGCCTGCACCGACCCGCGCTGCGAGGGCTCAACGCCACCACGCTGCCGCTGCTGCTGACCAGCCGCATCGACGAGTACGCCGACGCCGTGGCCGGGACCGACGTGCTCACCGCCGCCGCCGGCGTCGGCCTGACCGACCTCACCACCGAGGACGTCGCCGGCTACCTGCCCCGCACCCGCAAGGCCGGCTGGCAGCCGGTCCTGACCGAGCTACGCGAACACCCGGACAGCGACCTGGCGGCCGTGCTGACCACGCCGCTGATGGTCGTGCTCGCCCGCACCATCTACAGCGACGCCCCCGACCACGACCCGGCCGAACTGCTGGACACCGGCCGGTTCCCCAGCGGGGCGTCGCTCGAGGACCATCTCCTCGCCAACTTCGTCCCCACGGTCTACCGGCGCGGGCCGGGCGAGGACGGGCGCTGGGACCTCGACCGCGTCCAGCACTGGCTCGGTCACCTCAGCCGGCACCTGACGAACCTGGGTACCTACGACCTCGCCTGGTGGCAGCTCGGCACCGCCGTGCGCCGACCGGCACGCGTGCTCGTCGTCGGCTTCGTCGTCGGGCTGGTCATCGGGTTCGCGGATCTGGTCGTGGAGGCCGTGCAGCTGCTCGCGACAGGGCTCCTGACCGTGCAGACGGCCGTGTTCCTGGTCGTGTTCGCCGTGGCGCTCGGCGGCGTGTGCGGTGTGGCGTTCGGGGTCGCGTACGACCTGCTCGGCGCGGTGTTCGAACCCACGCACGTGCGGATCCGGTTCCGCGGCGGGCAGCGGTCCGGTTCCGCACGCCGGGTCAGGATCGGGGCCGTCGGCGGGTTCCTGCTCGGGTTGGGCTTCGGCCTCGTGCGGGAGCTCATGCGCGGCCTCATGCTCGACGCCGGACAGGGGTGGGTCCCCGGCGTGGTCAACGCGGTCCTGTTCGGACTCATCTTCGGGGTCGCGGCCGCGTTCATGTTCTGGCTCGTCGGCGCGTTCGAGGCGCCGATGGACATCAGGTCGGCCGCGAGCCCCGACGGCCTGCTCCGAGCCAACCGGTCGGCCGTGCTCACCCAGCTGCTGCTGTTCGCGTTGCCGCTCGCCCTCGTCGTGACGCTCGGTGGCCTGCTCGTCGTCGAGGCGCTCCGGCTGTTCCCGGACGGGTTCGTCTTCGGGCTCACGTTCAACTGGCCGTTCCAGTTCGGACTCGCGGTCGCGCTCGTGGCCGGGCTCGGCGGCGGGTTCGCGTACGTGGTGAGCCTGACCGCCTGGGGGCAGTGGGTCGTGTTCGCGCGGCTGTGGCTCCCGCTCACCGGGCGCCTCCCGTGGACGCTGCCCGCCTTCCTCGAGGACGCCTACGAACGGGGAGTGCTGCGCCGGGCCGGCGCGGTGTACCAGTTCCGGCACGCGCGGCTCCGGGACCATCTCGGTCGCTGCCCGTGACGATTCGTGTACTGGCTCGTTGAACCAGACATGATGGTCCTCCACAGGGCCGCCGCGGTAACGATCCTGGTAGCCGGGCTCACCGCGCCCACCGCGTCGGCGGCCACCTCACCCCCACACCTCGTCGACGGCTTCGGCCTCACCGTGGTCAGCCAGCCGGCGTGGGTGGACGGCGGGGAACGCACGTTCACGTTCACCGTACGGACGGACGAGGTGCCCGAGTACGGCGTGATGCCGGGGCAGGTCTCCGGTGAACACGTCGTCATGGTCACACTGCCCGACGACTACGACGCCACCATCGCGTACCCGGTGCACTACACGCTCCACGGCGCCGAGGACCGCCCGGAAGCTTTGCGGAACAAGGAGATCATCGAGCGCTCGACGGCCGGTGTGCCGCTGATCACCGTGCTCCCCAACGGAAGCGGCCGTGGCTGGTACACGAACTGGGTGAACGGCGGCCAGAACTGGGAGAACTTCCACCTCGAACAGCTGATCCCGTTCGTCGACGCCAACCTCGGCACGATCCCGACGCGGGAGGGCAGGGCGATCTCCGGCCACTCGATGGGCGGGTTCGGCGCGTTCCACTACGCGGAGCACCGGCCGGACCTGTTCAGCTACGTTGGCAGCTTCTCCGGTGGTCTGGACCTGATGAACGTGGCACAGCGCGTCGCGGTCGTCCTGACCGAGCTGCTGCCCCAGTACGGCCTCCCGATCGTGTTGCCTGACGCGATCTTCGGTTCTCCGCTGCCGCCGCAGGACGGCGTGTGGCGCGCGGAGAGCCCCGCGCAGCACGTCGAGTCGTTGCGCGGCATGGGAATCGCGATGTACGCGGGCAACGGTGGTGACCTCGTTGGCGATCCGGTCCAGGGTCTGCTGGAGAACCGGGCGAGGGCGACGGCCGTGACCACCGCGCGTCACCTCACCGTGGCCGGGATCCCGTTCGACTTCATCGACTACGGCGACGGGTCCGAGTGGGCGCCTGGCTGCACCGGCCGGCACAACGAGCAACCCTGCCTCCAGGCCGACATGGACCACTTCGTACCGTTGATCATGGCTCGCCTCGATCACCCGTAGTGCACAACAGGTAGGCGTCCGGCTTCCCATCGTGACGGCAGTGAATAGCCTTACCCCGTTGGGCGCACTATCGTGGGGGAAACGCTCGTTTACTTCGGCGCCCGCTGCGGCTCATCGTGATCGGGCAGATCACATCGCCGAGGGGAACGGTCGGGTCGAGGCATGGACAACAGACAGACGGATCTGAGACTTCGCGTGCTGGAGGCGGTCACCGACAGCGCGCTGATGGACGCGGACCTCGAGAAGCTCCTCCACCTCCTGTTGTGGCGGGTGCGGGAGCTGTTCGACGTCGACACCGCGACGGTGCTGCTGGTCGACGCGAGTGGTGAACAACTGGTCGCCAGAGCGACCGCGGGCCTGGACGAGGAGGTCTTCCAGGGCGTGCGGGTCCGGGTGGGTACTGGTTTCGCGGGCCGGATCGCCCAGTCGCGGCAACCGCTGCAGATCGGGCACGTGGACTCCTCGACGGTCGTCAACTCACTGTTGTGGGAACGCGGTCTGCGTGTCCTGCTCGGTGTGCCGATGGTGACGCAGGGCGACCTCGTCGGTGTGATGCACATCGGCAGCATGGCGTCTCGGCGGTTCACCCAGGAGGAGACCGAGCTGCTGCAGCTCGTGGCCGACCGGGTCGCGATGGCAGCGCACGTGCACCGCTCCCGGGCCGAGCAGACGGCGGCCGCCATGCTGGTGGACAGCCTCATGCCCGCCAGGTTGCCGAACATGGCCGGATGGGAGTTCGCCGCCCGCTACGTCGCCGGCGCGGACAGCGGTGTCGGTGGCGACTGGTATGACGTGTTCCAGCTGCCGGGTGACCGGATCGGCGTGGCGATCGGTGACGTCGTCGGCAGCGGGCTGGCCGCCGCGGTCGTCATGGGCCGCATGCGCAGCGCCCTGCGTGCGTACGCGCTGGAGTACGAGGACCCGGCGGAGGTGCTCGGCAAGCTCGACCGCAAGGCCAGCCACTTCGAACACCGCACCATGGCGACGGTCGCCTACGCGGTGATCCACACTGTCGCCCACCGCATGGACCTCGCCCTCGCCGGCCACCTGCCGCCGATCATCGCCATGCCGGCAGAGGAAAGCGCTTTCGTGTCCGCGCCGCTGGGCCCACCCGTCGGCTACCACCTGGCCGTCACGGGCCGCCGCAGCGCTTCCTTCGACGTGCCACCCGGCGCACTGCTCGTCTTCTACACCGACGGCCTGGTGGAACGCCGCCGCATCGACCTCGACGGCTGCCTCGAACGCCTCCGCGCCACGGTCCGCCCCGCCGCCCCGGAGGCCGTGTGCGCGCGAGTCATGTCGGTCCTCGTCGGCGCACAGCCAGCCAACGACGACATCGCACTGGTGGCCGTCCGCCACACTGCGTGATCACCGCGGGAACGGCACCGTCGGCTCGACGACAACCCCGGTGAGCAGCCTTCGGATGTGGGCCGTTTCCGGAGTGGGGATCGAGCGGGTCAGGTACAGGTCGTCCAGGGGCTGGACGAGCGCGCGCAGCTCGCGGGCCGCCTCGGTCGGTAGCGCGTGGAGGGCCCTGAGCAGCGTTCTGCGCTGGACGACTGGGTCGTGCGACTGGCAGCAGTCGTATTCCGGCTCGTAGTCCGTGATGGTGCGTGCGGGACCGCGGACGAATCTCGCCCAGGCGTCGAGTGCGTCGGCGATGTCGCCGAGCGCAAGGCGGGTGCGTTCCAGCTCGGCGATGGCGCGCCGGGTCGCCGCGGATACTCCGGAAATCTGAAGGATCTTCCGTCCGGGCCGCGGCTCGATCGGCTGGGCGGCGCGGAGCTGTGCGGGGCGCCTACGCGGCATGGCCCTTTCTGGTTGTCATGGCGATCATCCTCGCACGGATTCCCGTAGCGTGGCCACCGCTTCACGGAGTTTGGCGCGGAGCCGTTCGTCCTCGGCGATGTAGTCGTTTCCGGCGCTGTGCAGGGCAAGTCGTTCGTCCCGTTCGGCCAGCTCGTGCAGGACGTCGACCGTGTCCGTGGCGCTCATCTCCAGCAGGGCGGCGATCGCGTCGTCGGGGTCGGGCCAGCCTTCTGCCAGGGCGCGGACCGCCGGTCTGCTCTCGGCTCGTCCGGTGAGGCGCCACAGCGCGACAGCCGCCGCCACACCGACGAACCGGTTGGTCAGCAGGTCCGTCAGCACCGGCTCCAGTGAGTGCTCGCGCAGGTCCGCCGCGAACTCGGCCGCGGCACGTCTGGGTCGGTCACCGCCTGCGCGCAGCACGGCCGACACCGCCGGCAACACCGTGGCGGTGTCGCGGGTGAGCGACCACACCACCCGCGCCGCGGCGATCCGCGCCTCCTGTGCTGGCCAGATTTCGGCGTCCGTCCGCACGATGTCGATCAACCGGGGGAGCAGCGGCCGGGCCGCGTCGCCGACACCGGCCAGGAGCCCGATGGCGTCCGCGTCGGAAAGGTTGGCCGCCACGGCGTCGACGAGCGGTGCCGCGTCGCCGGTCAGCTCGTACAACACTTCTGCGGCACGGAGGTTGTGCACCGCACCTGCGAGGATCCGTCGGACTTCCGGGTCGTCCGGCGAGATGGCGGCCAGCGCGGCCGGTGCCACCCGGTCGGTCTGGTCGAACACGGCCAACACGTCGGACAGTGCCGGAAGCGCGGCCGGGCCCCACGAGCCGAGCAGCAGCACCAGATCGATCCGCTCGTTGTGCGTCGGCTCCGCCGCGAACCGCGCGCGAACGGCGGCCAGCAGCTCGGCGTCCATGGGTACCCGGGCGTTCGCCATCGCCTGGGCCACCCGCTCCAGTGAGCGGCCGGCGAGCACCGGCGTCCGCCACCGCGGATCTCCGAGCGCGATCAACGTGCACAGGGCCGTGGTACTCGGCTGGCCAGGAGCGTCCGCGAGAGCCGCCAGCTCGTCCGCGACCAACGCCGCCGCGCCGCTGCGTGCGATCTCGGTGACCGCGGACCCGCGGACCTGCTCGTCGGGATCCGCCAGTAGCGGCGCGAGCGCCGGCACGAGCACGGCGGGCGCGGAACGCCGCGCCGACATGGCTTCCCCAGCGGCGAACACCAACTCGTCCCTGACGTCGGCGTGCCCCGACCGCGACAGCGCGGCCACCACGGCGAGCGCCACCTGACTGTCCACAGCGGACAGCAGGGCGGAAAGCCAGTCGGTCGCCCAGATCCAGTTCTCGAGCGGGTTCCCGTCCGCGCAGGCCGACACGAGTGCGTCGGTCGCCGCCTGTGACCACGGCAGTCCGTTGGTGCCGATCAGGTACGCGGCCGCCGCCCGCACCTCCCGTTGCTCGGTCAGTGCCGGGGCGAGCCAGTCCTTGGCCAGAGCCGGATCGAGTCGGTGGGCGGCCATGAGGATCGACGCCCGTACCCGGGGCACGTCCTCGACGTCCCACCGCAGCCGCGTGGCGGGCACACCGTCGAGGTGGCCCAGCGCCTGCGCGGCCGCCTCCCGGACGTGCTCGTCGTCGTCGGCCAGCAGCCCCAGGAGTTGTTCGGTGTGTTGTCGCAGCACGGCGAGGATCGTCCCGTCGTGGTCGCCATCGGCCGCGAAGCCGAGCAGGCCCACCAGCGCGGCGCGGTTGTGTGCCACCGGGTTCGCCACGATCTCCAGCAGGAACGGCAACGCGACAGGGGTCGCCGTGTAGGTCGACCCCTGATGCACCACGCTGTCGTACAGCTCTTCGACTCCCTCGCCGGCTTCCTCGTCGTCGTCCGACGCCGCCGCGCGGATCATGTCGGGGACGTCCTCCGCCGAGCCGTACGCGTGCCCGAGCTCGTCCCACGCGATGTCGTCCAGTCCTGCCAGCACGCCCGGAATCGTAGAGGGTGTCACCCCTCCGGCTGCGCCGCCATTGTCTTGGCGTGGTGGTGGTGGCCCTGCGTGTACTCGTTCAGGCGGAACAGCATCGCCACGATCATGGCCGGCGTCATCAGCGCGTGCCCGACGGCCATGACCGTCCCGTCCGAAACCAGTCCGGCCCAGAAGAACGGGTACATGATCACGAACGGCACGTACATCGCGAGCGACATCTCCACGACGGCCGGCCAGCGGCACCCGCGGAACCGCATCCAGGCCGCCATGCCGACGCTCATGTAGGTCGCCATCAGCAGCGTCCTCGGCACCGTCTCCTCGGTCAGGACGGTCCAGTCGAGTGCCTTGAACAGCATCCCGGCGGGCATGCCGAGCACGAACATGCCGACGAACATGGCGATGGTCATCTCCAGCAGATGCTGGACGAAGTTCCAGGCGGGGCTCTTGTAGCCGATGCGCATGACGTCCTCCCAGTGTACATACCCTCATGGGGTATCTGACGTGATGTTGAACATACCACAGGGGGGTATCCGGGGGTCAAGAGTTCGCACCCACGAAGCGCACCTCGGGGAATCGTGGTGACGGGGCGTCCAGCAGCGGTTGGGGCCGGTGTCGCAGGTGCAGGTCCATGAAGGCGCCCACGTAGGTCCGGGTGATCTCGACGACCCGCGTGCCGGGAAGCGGCTGTGCCGGCAGGCCGAGCCACTCGACGACGACCGCGGTGTCGCTCAGCGAGGAGTGTCCCGTCTCCGGCACGTTCAGCCAACGGCGCCAGCCCGTCAGGTGCGGCCACGTCCGGTCCCAGTCCGGGCGCTGGCCCGGAATCCGGTCCTCCGCACTGACCAGGAGGAACGGGCGCGCGAGATCCTGCGACAGCGCGGGCTGGAACGACCCGTCCAGGTTGACCCCGGCGTCCACGCGCGGGTCCGCGAGCATCGTCGTCGCGGCGGCCGCCCCGCCGATCGAGTGGCCGGCGATCGCGATCCGCCGCGGGTCGATCATCCGGTCGTACCGGGCGAGCAGACGGTCCAGCACGAACGACAGGTCCACCGCCCGGCTCGCCGTGATCGCCGCCCCGCTCGCGCCGCCCTGGCACACCACGCACGGGGCCACTCGGCCGTCGGGGAACGTGACCGCCGCTCCCTCGTACGTGTGGTCCACGCCGGCGACCACGTACCCGCGGCTCGCCAGGTCCTCGGCCAGTGTGGTGAGCGTCCAGCGCGGGAACGCCAGCCCGGGGGACAGGACGACCAGCGGGAACCGGCCGGGTGCGCGTGGCGCTCCCACCCGTGCGTTGGTACGCACCCTGGTCAGCGCATCCGTTGGCACACCGGTGATTCCGTACAGTTCGAGCAGCAGCCGGGACTCCTCGGCCGTCGCGTACGGCACCCGTTCGCCCCGTGCCTGGGTGGCCGGGTACCACACCGTCACCATCAGCTCCCGTGGTCCGGTCGGCACCCACGGGTCCGGCCGGTCCTCGTCGACAAGGTGCACCTTCGTCGCGCCGACCGCATGTCGGCCGGTCGGCGCCGGCAGCGCCAGGTCGGTCGACTCGGCGCTGGCGGGCACCACGAGTGCCGCGGCCGTCGCGAGGCCGGTGAACAGCGTCGTGATCTTGCGCATCACTACCTCCTCCTCATGTCGGGGATGATCACGACGCTAGGAAAGGAGATGCCCCAGGGCATCGGTCCTTCGCCAGGCCAGCACCCTGACTTTCGTCAGGGGCGCGGCGGACTTCCCGGTTTGTAGGGTGGGCCGGTGCGAAACCGGCGAGCAGACCTGGCCTGGACGCCACTCCTGATCGCCTCGGCCGGGCTGTCCCTCAATGTCGTGCTCACGGACGACGGCACGTGGTTGTCGGTGGCGATGATCGTGCTGGCCTATCCGGCTGGTCGGCGGATGGCGTCGCTGTCGCCCGCGCTGTGGGTGTTCACCGTCGTGGCGGGCACCGGGCTCGCGCTGGCGGTCTGGCGCGCGCCCGAGCCGCTGCCGGACTGGCTTTCGCTGGTTCTGATCGAGTTCTTCGCGTCCGTGCTGCCGTGGTGGGTCGGCCGCTACCGGCGCCTGCGGGCCGAGCAGGTCGAACGGGAGCGGGGCATCCTCGTCGAGCAGGCCCGGTTGCGGGAGCGGGCCAGGATCGCGCAGGACATGCACGACTCGCTCGGTCACGAGCTGGCGCTGATCGCCTTGCACGGCGGCGCGCTGGAGTTGGCGGCGGGCCTCACCGACGAGCAGCGACGGGCCGCGGGTGAGCTGCGGGCCTGCGCGGTCCGGGCCACCGGCCGCTTGCACGACATCGTCCAGGTGCTCGGCAGCACGGACGCGGCAGCCGAGCTGCGGCCTGCGGACGAGAGCATCGACGACCTGGTCGGCCGGACCGCCGCCGCGGGCGTGCGGGTCCGCCTGTGCCACGACGGCCCGGCGCCTTTCTGGTCGCAGATGACAAGCCAGGCGGCCCATCGCGTGGTGCAGGAGTCGCTGACCAACGCCGCCCGGCACGCGCCGGGAGCGCGGGTGACCGTCACGGTCGCCCGCCAGCGGGTCGAGGTCGTGAACGACGCGGCGGACCGCCCGGGCGGGCCCGCTGGAAGCGGGCAGGGACTGATCGGATTGGACGAGCGGATCCGGCTCGTCGGCGGCCGACTGACCGCGGGCCAACGCTCGGACGGCGGCTGGGCGGTGACCGCGGTGCTCCCCGACGGCACCGAACCGCCCGACGACGGCCCGCCCGGCGTCGAGTTGGGACACACCCGCCGCAGGCTGCTCCAGAACTCCGCGCTGACACTCGGCATCGGGCTCGCGCTGGTCGCCGCGATCGTCGCCGTCGAGGTCGTCACCGCGGGCCGGACCAGCCTCCCGGACGACCGGTACGACCAGCTTCGTCTCGGCGAGTCGCGTGCGGCCGTCGAGCGGCTGCTGCCGGTGCGGGACATCGGACGGACGCCGAACGTCGTCGCCACACCAACGAGCCCGGCCGGCGCCGCCTGCGTGTACTACCTGGCCGGCGGCCTGTTCGAGCCCGGCCCGGACGTCTACCAGCTCTGCTTCGTCGACGGTGTGCTGGTCGCGAAGAACAGGTTCCGGCAGGCGTGATGATCCAGGTGGTGCTGGCCGACGACGAGGCGATGGTTCGCGCTGGCGTCAGAGCGATTCTGGCCACCGACGGCGACATCGAGGTCGTCGCCGAGGCCGCAGACGGGCGCGAGGCCGTCGAGTTGGTGCGTGCGCACCGCCCGCACGTTGCGCTGCTCGACATCCGCATGCCCGGGCTCGACGGCCTCGCCGCCGCCGACGAGATCGCCGCGTCGGCCCCGGCCACCAACGTCATCATGCTCACCACGTTCGGCCAGGACGCCTATATTGCGCGGGCTCTCGGCGGCGGCGCGGCCGGCTTCCTGCTCAAGGCGTCCGACCCCCGCGAACTGATCACCGCGGTACACGCCGTCGCCGACGGGGCCGCGTTCCTGTCCCCGGCCGTGGCACACCGCGTCATCCGCGACTACCGCGACGCTGGTGGCCGCGCGGCGGAGGCCCACGAGCGGGTGAGCGCACTGACCGACCGCGAACGCGACGTGCTGGCGCTGCTGGGCGCCGGCCACTCGAACGCCGAGATCGGCCACACCCTCTACATCGTCGAGGGCACGGTGAAGGCCCACGTCAGCTCGATCCTCGACAAGCTCGGCGCACGCAACCGCGTCCAGGCCGCGATCCTCGCCTACGAGGCCGGTCTCACCTGAGCCGAGCTACGTGAGCGCCGACCGTGATGGCTACGGTGATGCCATGGGCGATACCCGGCAGCGGCTGATCGACGGCACCATCGAGACGATCCGCACGCACGGGATCGTCGGCGCCTCGGCGCGGACCATCGCGGCGACGGCCGGGGTCAACCAGGCGCTGGTCTTCTACCACTTCGGCAGCGTCCACGAACTGCTGAAGGCCGCGTGCCTCGCGGCGACCGAGGCGAGCGTCGCACGGTTCGCCGAACAGCTCGACGACGTCACCGACCTGCGGCAGCTGCTGGCGCTCGGCCGTGCCGTGCACGCGGAGCAACGCGCGCAGGGCAACGTCATGGTGCTCGCCCAGATGCTCGCCGGCGCGCAGACCGACCCGAACGTCGCCGAGGCGACGGCGACGGCTCTGCGGCTCTGGATCGCCCCGGTCGAGACCGTGCTGGCGCGGGTGCTGGCCGACTCCCCGGTGGCCGAGCTGATCGACACGGCCGGGCTCGCGCGCGCGGTGAGTGCCGGGTTCATCGGGCTGGAGCTGTACGAGGGCGTCGCCCCAGACGACGCCGAGGCGGCGCTCGACGCGCTCGACCGTATGGCCGTGCTCGTCGAGGTGGTGGACGATCTCGGGCCGGTCGCCCGCCGCGCGCTGCGGGGCAAGCTCCGCAGAACGGCTACAAATCGATGAGTTCGACGGTCACGGTCGCGGTGTCGCCCGCCTCGATGGCTTCCGCCTTGCGGATCGCGCGTTTGACGGGCAGCACGTAGGCGCCGCGTCCGCTGTCCGGGAAGATCGACGTCGTCCACGTGCTGGCGCCCACGGTGACCCGCACCCGCTGCGAGCCGAACCCTCGGCGCGGTGGGCCGGTCACCTCGCGGATCTCCTCCGACGCCTCGACGGGCAGGCTCACGAACGTCCAGCTGTCGTCGCGGCGGGCGTCCCAGATCCACAGTTCGGCGTCGAACACGAAGTGCACGGCCCGAAGCATCGCACACGTGACCTGGCCCCCTCGCGCCGTCGTGTGTAACGTCGGGTTCCGAAACATGCGCGGTGCGTCACCGGAGACGAGGGCTGTGTCATGAGATTCCTGGTCGGCGTGGCGGTTGTCGCGATGGCCTTCGCGATGCCCGGGGTGGCACGGGCCGAGCAGTCCGCGCCAGGCACCGAGTCCAGGCCCGTCCTGTCGTCGGCCGAGGCGGCGCGGTACACCGAAGCCGACTATCTCCGGTTGTCGGGCACGTACGCCGCGCCGACGGCCGACCCGTGGCGCCCACGACCGATCACGACACCGCGGCCGGACTTCGTCGTCGGCGGGGCGACCCACGCCACGGTCCAACAGGCGGTCAACGCGGCGTTCGCCGCCGGTGGCACGGCTCGCCGCGCCATCGCGGTCCTGCCGGGCACCTACACGGGGACCGTGTTCATCCCGACCGGCACGCCGCCGCTGACGCTGTACGGCGTCGGTCGCCCCGAGGACGTGCGGCTGGAGCTCACGCTGGACGCGATCATGACCCCGGCGGCGTGGGCGGCGGCGGTCAACCCGTCCGGTCAGTACGTCGAGGGCGACCCGGCGTGGGAGATGTACCAGTCGTGCGCGACGAGAACCACCGCGACGGTGGGCACGAACTGTGCCACGGTCATGTGGTCGCAGATCCCGGACCTGCGGCTGCGTGGCCTGACGATCACCAACACGCTACTGGACACAGTGGACCGAGGCACGCACCAGGCGGTCGCACTGCGCACCGACGCCGACCGCACGCAGCTGGAGTTCATGCGCCTGATCAGCCGCCAGGACACGTTCCTCGCCAACGCCGTCGACCCGGAGCGGATCGCGCGTGTGGTCGTGCGGCACAGCTACATCGAGGGCGACACGGACTTCGTCTTCGGCCGCGCCAGCGCGGTCTTCACCCACACCAGGTTCCACCTCGTGTCGACCAGAAAGCCTTCCGGCGGCGTCGTTTTCGCACCGAACACGGCACCCGCCTTCCGGTACGGCTTCCTGGTCCGACACAGCGCGCTCACCGCGGACAGCGGCTACGAGACCGCGCCGACCCCGACCGGCCACTTCGGACGGTCCTGGGACCAGGGCGCCAGCACGACCGGATACCTGCCCGGCATCACACCGAACGGCCAACTCGTCATCCGCGATTCGTATCTCGGCCCGGGTTTCGACACCGCGGCACCGTGGTCGCCGGCGGCCACCACGTCCCGTCCGTTCAGTGCCCGCGTCGACCCGGGACGGGATCTCGACGACGTCGACCACAATCGTTTGTGGGAACGGGGAAACGTGGGTCCGAGCGCCTGATCTCAGGATTTCGCGGCCCAGTAGGCGAGTTGGCGGTAGCCGTTGTTCTGGTGCCAGAGTTTGGCGCCGAGAAGAACGCCGGGCACGATTTCCACCGCCTCGTCGCGGATGTGGTTGATCGGCCACGGGTTGGTGCCGATCGTTTCGTAGTCGAGCACGAGTACGTCGACCTCCGGCGAGATGACGCTGGGTTCGACGTGAGTGAGCATGTCGAACCCCTGCCAGTGGTCGCTGGCGCGGCGGAACCGGTACGTCGGTGCGATCAGGCGGGTCAGCACCACGGCCGTCCGGGTCACCGTGTTCGTGCCGCGCCGGGCCTGCTGGTCGAAGTACTTGCCCAGCCAGGGCATCAGTCCCAGCCGGGTGGTCGTCGTCCGTGCGACGGTGTGGATGACCCGGCCCGCGGTGTCGAGGTCCGCGTCGGGCGTGGTCCAGCCGACCAGCATGCCCTCGGTCTGGCCGTCCACGTCGGCGGGTGAGCCCGCGGCGAACAGCTGCGCCAGCTGGGCCTCGGCGTCATGACCGGGTAGGCCCGTGCCCAGCCGGCGCAGCCATGTCCACGCCGCGTCCTGGGCGGTCTGCCGGTCGACCTCGGCAAGGGTGCGCAGCCGCGCGACCCGGTCCACGACCGGTGTTTTCGCGGTGGTCATCGGTAGCTCCCTCGGCACTCGGTGAAAGGGTGACACCCAGAAGGGAATCACGGTTCCGTTCCGGGAGCAAGTATCCTGCCCAGCGTGAGCCAGCCGCTGTCCTACGTCGAACGCCGCAGAATCCAGCTGCGCGAGGAGATCATCGAGGCCGCCATCGACGTGTTCGCCGAGCGCGGCTACCACGACGCGGGTGTCGCGGACATCGCCGAACGCGTCGGCATCGGGCACTCCACCTTCTACCGGCACTTCGACAGCAAGCGCGCCATTCTCGAGCAGGTCATCGAGACCGTCATGGCCCGCGCGACGGCCGCCCTGGCAGGCGACAACGCGCCGGCCGCGGTCGCCACCCTGGACGAGTACCGCGATCAGGTGGGCCGCATCGCCGGCGCACTCGACGCCATCGCCGCCGACGCCCGCGTCGTTCGGCTCCTGCTCGTCCAGGCCGCCAGCGTCGACGCCGCCCTCGAGCAACGTCTGTTCGGCATGTTCGACCTCGCCGTCAACCTCACCGCGGGCTACCTCGACCACGGCCGGGACAGCGGCTACCTGCGGTGCGGCCTGGACATCACGGCCACCGCCCGGGCACTGGTCGGCATGATCCTCGGCACCGCGCTTCTCGGCCTGTCACCGGAGCTGGACCGCGACAACCGCACGCGCACGATCCAGGCCGCGGTGGACCTCATGTTCGACGGCATCGTGGCCCGGTCCTGACTGGACAATCGCGGTGACCAGTTCCGTTACATCACCATCTGATGTCTTACCAGTTTGTGCAATTAGCAATTTGCTGGCGTGGATTTGGGGATGTACTAACGTGACGAACAGGCCTAGAGTGGCTCGCACGGTGGGTTGATCTACCCGATTGCCGTGGCGAAGTCTTGCCGATTAGCGGCCGCTCAATGCTGCCCTGACGAGGGAGAACTCGTGATGAGGAGGAGAACCGGCGGAATGAACATTGAAACTGCTCTCAAGGAAGCCATGTCCATTGACGGGGCGGTCGGCGTCGCGCTCGTGGACTACGAGAGCGGGATGTCGCTCGGCACGTTGGGCGGAGGTGAATGGCTCGACCTGGAGGTGGCGGCCGCCGGGAACACCGAGGTGGTCCGGTCGAAGATGCGGGTGCTGGCCGCACTCGCGCTGAACGACTCGATCGAGGACATCCTGATCACGCTGCGGCGGCAGTACCACCTCATCCGGCTGATCAACGACCGGCAGAGCGCCTCACCGAGCCTGTTCCTGTACCTCGTCCTCGACCGCGAGCGGTCGAACCTGGCCCTGGCGCGGCATCACCTGCGGCGCATCGAAGGTGACCTGACGGTATGAGCTCCGCCCAGCCTCCGGACTCCGACGTGCCGGCTCAGCTACCCAGACGTCGAGCCGGCTCGGTACCGGGCGGCGGGGCACGGTTCGCCGATCCGGCCGGTCGTCACTGGTCGGGTGACCTGCTGACGGTGGTCGAGGAAGCCTTGCGCGGCGTGAGCGGCAAGGATCCCAACATCTACGGCATGCTGGTCGCGAGCGCCGACGGGTTGGTGCTGGCCAGCGACACCCACGACATCCAGCGGGAGACGGTCGCCGCGATGGCGGCGGCCGCGGCCAGCATCGCGGTCCAGTTCACCGACCAGGCCGACGTCGGCGAGTCCAAGGCGTCGATCTTCCAGGGTTCGTCTGGCTACGTCGGCGTCTACCCGGTGGAGCCGAGCGTGCTGCTGGTGGTGTTCGGCCAGAAGGACATGAACATGGGCCTGTTCAACGTCGCCGCCAGGAACGCGTTGTCCGGGCTGCAGCAGGCGATGGACCGGCAGCGGCTGTTCGGCGTCCGCATGTCCCGGCAGACCCCCACCCGAACGCCGGCCGACGACATCTCGGAGGACGCGTCCGCCGACGTCAGGTGACCGTCCTTTCTGGACGCGGGTTTTCGCGCTATTTGAAAAAAAGGGGTGCGCCACAATGTGGCGCACTGCTCAGTGCGTAACCTGCCAGTTGCTGTTCGCGGTGTTGATGCTGAAGGACAGGCTGTAACAGCCCAGATCCGTACTGCTCATTCCGGACGAGGTGTTCGAGTTCGCCGGGGTCACGGACTGCCAACTGTTGCCGATCTTGAGCTGGTAGTCGGTGGTCCACCACATCGAGCCGTAGGTCTCGGTGCAGTAGTAGCCCTCACCGGTGCCCGAGTTGTAGTAGGTGTAGACCTCGAACATGCTCCAGCCACCGTGCGTCTGGGTCAGCTTGGCCGGGTCGGCGCTGGTGAACAGCTCGTCCCAGGCGCCGGTGGTGTAGTTGTAGAGGTACGCGGTCCACGAGTTGGTGACCGGGTCGGTCTGGACGTCCCGCACGGTGTAGGCACGCAACCCGTGGAACGGAACCGTGTAGGTGTTCAGGAAGCTGGAGTCGATCCACGCGACGGCGGCGAACCCCGGGTTGGCCGCGCACCAGTCCCACGCGCCGACACCGTTGCCGCCCTGCCAGTAGAACGTGGTCACCTCGATGCAGGTCTTGCCGCTGGGCGTGAGCGTCGGGGCGTAGATGATGTCCGGGTTGGTCGGCGAGATGTGGATCTGCGGGTTGACCGAGTGGGTGGCCTGCGCGCCGTCGGAGACGACGGTGGGGAACACGCCCCAACCGTTGTGCAGGGCGTCCGTCCACGGCTGGATGGTTTGGGACTGCCTCTCGCCACGGGACGTCGCGAGCTCGCGGTACCGGTCGGACACGTACGCGCCGGCCGCCTCGCTCGCCGCCTTGCCGCGCAGCGCGGGCACGAGCTTCCCGCTGACCGGACCGTCCACGACGGCGGTGCCGGTCGGCTTCTCCTCGGCGCTCGTGGCCGGCACGGTGGTGAGCAGGGCGGTGAGCGCCACCAGTGCGACCGCGGCTACGCGCCGAGGTCTACGTAACAGGAACAACACGGTGATCCCCTTTCGACAGGGCGAAATGTGGACACACCGCGGACACGGGGAATCGGCACGGTCAGGACATCACGTCATCCCCAGACTGACCGCAGCGACACCACGCTACCGGCGTTCCAACATCAAGACCAGCAATCGCGAGACATTCTCTGGAGCTGTGTAACACTCGCCAGTTACTCACGGAAGATCTTGACATTCAGTTGAATGTTGACCGGAAGTCCTGGCATGGTCAACAGTGGTTCAGGCTGGAGTCACCTCGTCCGGATTGGGTTTCTGTCATGCGTAGAGCCGCGATCGCGTTGTTGTCGTCCCTGCTGGCCTTCGTTTTCCTTACCGTGCCGGCGAAGGCGGAACCGCCGCCCGAACTGGTGGTGATCACCGAGCAGGCGTCGCGGCGGATTCTCGTGTTGCCGGCGAACCAGGATGCCTGGAGCGCCAGGGAGTACACGTGGGCGTGGGTGCCCAGTGCGGCCAACGGGCTCGGCGACCTCGCCGACGGCTGGGTCTCGCCGGACGAGGCCAAGCTGACCGAACGCGACGGGCAGCAGTACCTGATGACCACGGCGTCCGGCGGTTTCGTCGGAGTGGTGCCATATCCGCGGGGCACGGACGCGTACTGGGCGGCGAACGTGGGTGCGCCCAACAACCCGCACAGCATCGAGCTGCTGCCGGACGGCAACGTGGCGGTGGCCGCGAGCACGGGTGGCTGGCTGCGCGTCTACACGGCCTCGCAGGATCCGCGTTCGACGACCTACGTCGAGTACCCGCTCGTCGGCGGGCACGGCGCGGTGTGGGACGACAAGCGGAAAGTGTTGTGGGCACTGGGTACGAACGACCTCGTGGCACTGCGCGTCGGCGGCACCCCGGCCGCGCCGACGCTCACCCCGGTCCGGGTGGTCCCGCTGCCAAGCGTCGGCGGTCACGACCTCCAGCCCGTGCCGGGTGCGCCGGACCAGCTGTGGGTGACGACCGAGTCGGAAGTGTTGCGGTTCAACAAGTCCAGCGGCACCTTCGCGCGGCGCTACCCCGGCGCGTCGGTGATCAGCGAGCCACACGTCAAGAGCGTCACGACGAACGCCAGGACCGGTCGCGTGCTCACGGCGTCCCCGCAGGCCGACCACGTCTGCACCTGGTGCACCGACACCGTGGCACTCGAACTCCCACGGGGCGAGCTGACCCTGCGTGGCGCGTGGATCTACAAGGCCCGCTGGTGGCAACCACAGCGGTGATCGCCGGCCCGCCTCGGACACCCCGGCAGGTGGCCGAGGCGGGCGCGGCAGACGTCACCGCGCGACCGCGAAGCCGCCGCTGACGCTGTTGCCCAGGTCGGTCACCCCGGCGAGGTCCAGGACAGGCACGGGAACCGTCGTGTACTCGGCGACGGTGTCGTTGCCGAGCGTGCCGGAGTAGTTCGTGCCCCACGACTGGACGGTGCCGTCGGCGAGCAACGCGTAGCCGCCGCCGTAGAAGCCGCCGATCTGGGTCACGGTCGAGAGGTTCGCCACCCGCACCGGCACATAGGCCTGGCACGTGCTCGGGTCCTGCGTGTAGTCGCAGTCGACGCCGCTACCGAGCTGGCCCCGGTCGTTGGTGCCCCAGGTCCACACGGTGCCGTCCTCCCGCAACGCCATACCGTTGTAGACGCCGCTCGCGACCGCGGTCACCCCCGTCAGCCCGGACACCTGCACCGGCACCCTGGAAAGACACGGCACTCCCTCGGCGCAGGGCTGTCCGTGACCGAGCGCGCCGGAGAAGTTGTAGCCCCACGACCAGACCGTGCCGTCCTCGCGCAGCGCGTACGTGCCGTTGCTGTGGCCACCGCCGGCGACCGCGACCATGTCGGTCAGCCCGGTCACCTGGACGGGTGTCGTCGAGTACGGGACGTTCGAGCCGTTGCCGAGGTGCCCGCCACCGTTGTCGCCCCACGACCACAGCGTGCCGTCCGAGCGCACGGCGTACCCGTTGTTGTCGCCCGCCCCGATCGCGGTGACGCCGGTCAGCCCGGAGACCCGGACGGGCACGCTCGACGCGTTGACGTTGCCGTTGCCGAGCTGGCCCAAGTGGTTGGCGCCCCACGCCCACACGGTGCCGTCGGCGCGCAGCGCGTACGCGCCCTGGCCTCTGGCCGCGATCGCGGTGACGTTCGTGAGTCCCACCACGGGGACCGGCATCGCCGACCCGCCATAGGGCTGCCCGGTGGTCCAGCCGTTGCCGAGCTGTCCGTAGAGGTTGCCGCCCCATGCCTGGACCCTGCCGTCGGCGCCCAGCACGTACGTGGTTTCTCCGGTGCTGGCGACCGCACGCGCGCCGGGCAGCGCCGCCACCTCGATGGGCCGCGGTGACGAGCCCGCGTACCCCGTGCTGGATCCCCAGCCGTAGACGCAGTCGGTCGTGCACTTGTTGTCCGGCGTGACGAAGACGCCGGACAGGTCGGCCACGAGGTGCACGTAGCCGGACAGGTTGTGCAGCGCGACGGCGGGGTCGCCCGCGAAGGCCACCACGGCGGCGTTCGGGACGGCCTGGCCGGGGCCGAGGTTGAGCGTCGAGGAGACCGGGACCTCCCCGACGGGAGCCCACGCGGTCACGACCGTCGACGTGGTCGCGTCAACACCGGTGAGGTTCAGCGCCACACCGGTCGAGATCGCCGGCAGCTCGCCGACGAGGTCGAGAATGAGCCCGTCGCCCGGGCCGACGGGCGCCGTGCTGCCGTCCGTCCCGGTGCCGAACCTGGTGTCCAGCACCCGCTGCGGCTGCAACGGCTGGAAGAGGCTGCCGTAGTCGTCGGTGTAGAAGCCGGTCACGTCCACGATCAGGTCGACCGAGCCGGCGAGGTTGTTCAGGCTCACCTTCCGGTCGGCGACGGCGACCGTCACGAGGTTGGGCCGGGTGTCGCCGGCGGGCAGGTTGAGGCTCGACGCGTTCGGCTTGGCCGCCCCGGTGGGCCATGCCGTCACGAACGTCGACGCGGTGGCGTTGGTGGCGGTGAGGTTGACCGTCACCGCGGTCGCCGAGGCGGGGATCGAGCCGGCCAGATCGACCACACGGGTCGTGCCGGCGCCCAGCGGGCCGCCGGTCAACCGGGTGTCGAGCGTCCTCTTCGGCGGCACCGGCGTGAATTTGGCGCCGTCGCCGGTGCTGTAGTAACCGGCGAGGTCGGCGACCAGGTGGATGTTGCCGGCGTTGTTGAAGAAGCTCACCGAGCGGTTGGTGCCGAGCGCGGTGGTCACCTGGTTCGCCCTGATGTCACCGGTCGGCAGGTTCAGGTTCGACGAGGTGGGTCGCGGTGTCCCGGCGGGGAACACGGTCACGTGGGTCGGCGCGGTCGGCGTCACGCCGGTCACGTTGAGCACCACGGCCGTCGCGTCCGCCGGCACTCTCGCCGACAGGCTCAGCGTGATCGTGCCGCCCGGGCCGACCGCCCCGGAGACACCGGTGCCGTCCCGGGTGTCCAGCACGCGGACCGGTGCGAGAGAAGTGAACGACGACGCGTCCGCCGCCGGCTCGGCTGCCGGCGCGACGGCGCTCTCGGCGCTCGCCGCCGGACCGGTGAACAGACCCGCGCCCAGAAGAGCGCACAGGACAACAGGAACTAATCGATGCATGAAAAGATCGCCCCCAGTAAGCTACATCCCCGAACCGGGGACAGATAGTAGTGAACTGTCACATGTGGAGCTACCGCCATTCGGTCCATCGTGTCCACTTCGGACCGCGTCAACCGGCTGGGTTCGGCACGAGCGCGTAGCCGGCGCCCCAGCCGCCACCGACCGCGCTGGCCGCGGGCAGGCCGACGACCGGCACGGGTGTGGTGGTGTGGTCGGGGGCCGACTCGTTGCCGAGTGCGCCCCTGGTGTTGAAGCCCCACGCCATGACCGTGCCGTCAGGGCCTAGTGCGTAGAACCCGCCGGAGAAGCCGTCGATCCGTGTGATGTCCGTGAGGTTCGGCACCTGGACCGGCACGGATGTCTGGCCGCCGGGGGAGTCGGCGCCCCACGTCCACACGGTGCCGTCGGCACGCAGTGCGGTGCCGTTCCGGCTGCCGGCCGCGATGCCGGTCGCCCCGGTCAACCCGACGACCTGGACCGGCACGTTCGACTGGCACGGTTCACCCGGGTCGCACGGCTGACCGGTGCCGAGCGAGCCGTCGAGGTCGTAGCCCCAGGCCCACACCGTGCCGTCGGCGCGTAGCGCGTAGGTGTCGCCGCCGCCGCTCGAGGCGGCGACGACGTCGGTCAGCCCGGTCACCCGGACGGGGGTCGTCGAGTAGTCGACGTTCGAGCCGTTGCCGAGTACCCCACCGCCGTTGAAGCCCCACGACCACAACGTGCCGTCCGCGCGTACCGCGTACCCGGTTCCCGAGCCGCCGGCGATCGCGACCACGTCGGTCAGGCCGGGCACCCGCACCGGCACGTTGGAGTCGGCACGGGTGCCGTTGCCGAGGTTGCCGAAGAAGTTACTGCCCCACGCCCATACCGTGCCGTCGGCGCGGAGCGCGTACGCACTGGAGCCGCCGGCGGAGATCGCGGTGACCCCCGTCAACCCCACGACGGGGACCGGCACCGCCGACCCGGCGTAGGAGGCCCCGGTGGTCCAGCCGTTGCCCAGGTTCCCGAAGAAGTTGTCGCCCCAGGCCCATACCGTGCCGTCCGCACGCAACGCGTACCCGTTCTCCCCGCCGCCGTCGACCGCGCGCACGTCGGACAGGGCCACGACCGGTGTGGGAACGAACGTGTGCCTGGTCGACTCCCCGATGGCCAGCTTCCACTCCTCGTTGCTGCCCCACGCGTAGACGCAGTCGGCCGTGCAGGGGTCGGTGTCGACGACGGTGAACACGCCGGCCAGGTCGGCGATCAGGTGCACCGCGCCGGAGTTGTTGTAGAAGTACATGGTGCGTGAGTTCGCGAACGTCACCACGGCGGCGTTCGCGACGGCCTGCCCAGGCGCCAGGTTGAGCGTCGAGGCCGTTGGGCGGTCCCCGACGTCCGGACCCGTCGCCACGTGGGTCGGCACCGTGGCGTCCACGCCGGTGATGTTCAGCAGCACACCGGTCGAGCTCGCCGGAAGTTCGCCGGCGAGGTCCAGACCAAGGGCCCACCTGTTGTCCACCGGGTTCGTCGCGCCGCCCGTCCCGGTGCCGAACCTGGTGTCCAGCACGCGCTTCGGGTTGAACGGCACGAACTCCGCGCCGTAGTCGTCGGTGTAGAAGCCGGTCACGTCGACGACCACGTTGACCGAACCGGCGAGGTTGTACAGGCTCACCTTCCGGTCGGCGCCCACGGTGACGGTGACCAGGTTGGCCCGTGTGTCGCCGGCGGGGGTGTTCAGGTTCGACGCCGTCGGCAGGTTGCCTCCGGTGGGCCATGCGGTCACGAAGGTCGAGGCGGTCGTGTCGGTGGCGGTGAGGTTGAAGGTCACGGAGGTCGCGGACGCGGGGATGGCGTCGCTCAGGTCGACGGCCCTGGTTCCGCCCGCGCCCAGCGGACCGCCGTTCAGCCGGGTGTCCAGCACCCGGTTCGCCGGCAGGGACGTGAACCGGGCGCCCGAGCCGGTGCTGTAGTACCCGGCGAGGTCGGCGACCACATGGGTGTTGCCGGAGTTGTTGAACACGCTCACCGAGCGGTTCGTGCCGAGCGTGACGGTGACCTGGTTGGCCCTGATGTCACCCGCCGGCAGGTTCAGGCTCGACGTGGCCGGTCGGGTGATGCCGGCGGGGAAGACGATCAGGTGGGTGTCCGCCGTCGGCGTCACCCCGGTCACGTTGAGCACGACGGCGGTCGCGGTCGCGGGCACGCGCGTCGACAGGTTCAGGGCGACGGTGCCACCGGGACCCGCCGGGCCGCCGCCGTCGCGGGTGTCCAGCACGCGGACGGGCGCGAGAGGGGTGAACGTCGACGCCGGCGCGGCCGGTGCCGCGGTCGGGTCGGCGCTCGCCGGCGCGAGGCCGCTGGTGAGCCCCAGTGCCAGGAACGCGGGCAGGACGACAGAGAACAACCGATGCGACAAGAACATCCCCCAGAACCAAGATCCCCCGAGCCGGATCGGACATTAGTGAGCGATCACATGTTCGAGCTACCGCCATTCAGCCCACGGGATGCGACCTCGATGGTTCCAACGGTCGGTTGCGACGGTCGGATCAGACTGTCAGGCTGGGGCTTTCCCTTCGCATGAACCGGAAGGAGAGCGCATGAGCACCCTGGAACTCGTGAAGCCCGAGGAGATCATCGCGGGGTGGCTTGCCGGTGACGGTGACGACAACCCCGCTGGGCCGGTGTTCACCGGTGGTGAGCACACCGAGGCGGACATCACCATGACCGGCCCCGGCCAGTCCGGCCGGTGCGGCACCGCGTGCAGCGGGTCGTCCAGGTACCAGTGTTGTTGATCTGCACGGGGGTCGCCCGCCGGGCGGCCCCCACCTGGGAGGACGCACCGTGACGGCCATCGGGGACGGCGAGCAGTTCGAACGCTCCGCGACCGCGTTCCTGAACCCCGCCACCGCGGATCTGGCGACCGCTCTGGCCATCACCGGCCTCACGCCCACCGAGCAGAAGGCCGTCCACGCCGGGGCCATGGCCGCGCTCCACGACAGCGTTCTGCGCAAGATCAGCCGCGTCCTCGTGCTCGAGCTCAACGCCGCCCGGCTCACCGGATCGCTCACGGCCACCGACAGCGCCGACCGCTGGGCCGAGTTCGTCGACCGCACCTGCGTGCCGGGCTACTGGGACACGCTCGGCACGCGTTACCCGACGATGCTCGCGCGCCTTCGCACGGTCGTCGCGAACCGGGTCGCCGCCGCCGTCGAGTTCGCGACCCGTTTCGTCGGGGACCGCGAGGTACTGGGGATCGGCGAGCTGACCGGCGCGGAGTTCGGCGCAGGCGACAGCCACCGCGGCGGGCGGACGGTCGTGCTCGTGCGTGGCACCGATGGCGCCGCCGTCTACAAACCGCGTTCGGTGGCCGTCGACCGGGCGCTCGCGAACCTGCTCGCCGCCGTCGTACCCGACGAGGACGACCCGGTCCGCGTGCCCGCCGTGCACGTCCGGGACGGCTACGGCTGGGCCGAACATGTCGCCCACCGGTACTGCGGGTCCGAGGCGGAACTGACGCGGTTCTACCGCAACCTTGGCCGCTGGCTCGCGATCACGCGGCTCGTCGGCGGCACCGACCTGCACCAGGAGAACCTCATCGCGGCCGGCCCGGTGCCGGTCGTCGTCGACTGCGAAACCCTGTTCACCCCACGCCAACCGGCGCCGCCGTCCGGGTACGGAGAGGCCACCGACGCCGCCCACGCCATGGTCGCGGGCTCGGTGCTCGGCACGGGGTTGTTGCCCGGCCGGGGGCTCGTCCTCGGATGGCGTGGCATCGACACCTCCGCCATCGGCTCACTGCCCGGCCAGCAACCCGTGCCGGACGTGCCCGTGATCGTCGGCGCGGGCACCGACACCGCGCACATCGGCTTCGCGAAAGGGTTCCGCGCGCCGACGGCCAACCATCCGTGTGCGGAGCCGGTGCTCGGGAAGTACTGGCAGCACGTGGTTTCCGCGTTCACCGAGCAGACCGCGCGGCTGCGTGCCGAGGACCGCGCCGGGCGGCTCGCGGACCTCCTCGCGCCGTTCGCCGACGTGCCCGTGCGTGCGGTCGTGCGGGCCACCGAGACCTACGCCGAGCTGAGCCGCATGCTGTGGCACCCGGCGTCACTGCACGACGAGGCGAGCGCGGTCGCGCGCGCCGAGGACCTGCTGGCCCGGCACGCCGGCAACGCCCCGGACGCGCCGGACGCGCCCGACGTCATCGCCGCGGAGGTCGCCGAGCTGCTCACCGGCGACATCCCGTTCTTCACCACGACCCCGGCGACCGGTGTATTGACCGGGCCGCGCGGCACCCGCTGGGGCCGTGCCGGTGATCTCCTGTCACTGGAGCTAGACCGGTGGCGGGCCACCGATCCCGATGTCGACCGGCGGGTCATCCAGGCGGCGCTCGTGAGCGCGTACCTGAACGAGGGCTGGCTGCCGGACGAGGTTCGCCGCCTACCCTCCACAGTGGACGGACAGGACCTGGACCGGCGCCGCCGCGCGCACGCCCTCGGCATCGTCGAGCAGATCGTGTCGACCGCCGTCCTCGGCGCCGACGGCACGGCGAGCTGGGTCGCGTCGGTGCTCAACCCCACCGGGTGGTCCGTGCAGGCGCTGTCCGCCGACCTGTACAGCGGCGTCGGCGGGGTGGCCGTGCTGCTCGCCGCCTACCTTCGGGAACAGGCCGCGGGCCGGGCCGACGAGGTGCCGGGACTGCGTGCCCTGCTGGCGGCGGCCATGCGCACGCTCACACTCGCGGAGGATCGCTGGCGTGCCGACGTCGCGGCCGGCGTGCCGCTGCGCCCGGAACCGCCGGGTGGGTACGTCGGCATCGGCTCCCGGATCACCGCCTGGTTGCTGCTGCGCCGGTTCGGCGCGGTCGGCGACGAGGCGGTCGAGCGTGCGCGCTGGCTCGCCGGGCAGGTCGCGCGCGCGGTGGTCGACGACACCGCGTACGACGTGCTCGTGGGTCGCGCCGGGGTGATCGTGCCCTTGCTGCGCCTCGCCGAGCTAACCGGGGACGGCGACCTGGTCCGGCACGCCGGCATGATCGGCAACCAGCTGATCGCGGAAGGCGAGCCGCGTGGCGAGACCATGTGCTGGCCCAACGAACAGTTCCCGGAGGGCATCGGCGGGTTCGCCCACGGTGCCACCGGCATCGGCTGGGCGCTCACCCGGCTCGCGGCGGTCACCGGCGACCCCGCGCACGCCGACGCGGCACGGGCGGCGTTCGCGTACGAGGAGACGCTGTACTCACCCGAGCTTGGCGGTTGGCTGGACCTGCGTGAACGTGAGCACGTCGGCGGCGCGTGGTGCCACGGCGCAGGCGGGATCGGGCTGGCCGCGCTGGACCTGCTGCCGTTCGACGAGTCGTGGCGCGCGGTGGCGACACGCGCGGCGCGGTCCGCGTGGACCCACGGCACCGGCTGGAACCACACGCTGTGCCACGGCGACCTCGGGGTCTGGGAGCTGGTCCGTGCCGTCCCCGATGTCGTCGGAGTCGACGTGGACGCTCACATCGTGGCGGCGCTGGACGAATTCGGAGTGGTGACCGGCATGGCACGCGAGGCGTTCTCGCCGGCACTGCTGCCGGGCGCCGGCGGCGTCGCGTACCAACTGCTGCGGCTGCACCCGGACTCGGACCTGCCCTCGGTGCTGCTGCCGGATCCGGGACCTGCTCATGACCGTTGAACCCGAGCTGGAGATGGACGACCCGTACTGGCGGCTCGACGAGGGCGCGGCGACGCTCAGCCTGCCCCGGCTGCTGCGGCGGCTGCCCGCGAGCGTTCGGCCCGTCGTCGGGATGATCCGGACCGCCGCACCGAGGGCGGCCGTCGTGATCCTCGTGCTGCAGCTGGCTTCCGGCGCCGCGTTCGCGTTCGGGCTGCTCGCCACCACCGGGGTGCTCGAGGAGCTGTTCGCCGCAGGCCCGACGGCGCAGCGCGTTGTGGACGCGCTGCCGGCGCTGCTGCTCGTGGTGGGCGCGTTCACACTGCGGGGACTGCTCGACACGGGTGTCGCGCTCGCCCACGCCAGCATCACACCGGCCGTCCGGCGCGCAGCCGAGGAACAGCTCGTCCACTCCGGACTCCGCGTTGGCCTGGAAGCCTTTGACGACCCCGAGTTCTACGACCGGCTGCACCGGGCCCGGGACCGCGGCGTGTACTACCTCGAACGCGCGACGGACAACATGGTCGAACTGCTCGGCGCCGCGTTCGCCGTGCTCGCGGCCGCCGGCAGCCTCGGTGTGCTGCACCCGGTTCTCGTGCCGGTGCTCGCGCTCTCGGTGCTGCCAGAAGGCTGGGCCGTGGTGCACGCGGCGCGGCTGGGCTACGCGAACATGACGCGGACCGTCACGCTGAACCGGCGGGCGGCGATGCTGTCCGACCTCGCCACCGGGCGGGAACCGGCCGCGGAGATCCGCGCGTGCCAGGCCGAGGCGTTCGTGCGGGCCGAGTACCGCGTGGTCGCGGAACGGTTGCGGGAACAGGAGGTCGCGGTCGGCGTCGGGCAGGCGCGGGTCAGGGCGGTCGGCAGGGCGCTGTCGGGGATCGCCCTCGCCGGCACGATCGCGTTGCTCGGCCTGCTCCTGCATGCCGGGTGGGTACCGCTCGCGGTCGCCGGCACCGCGCTCATCGCCATCCGGTCCGCAGCCGCCGCGCTGGGGCGGCTCGTGCTCGCCGCGAACCTCGTGTTCGAACAGGGGCTGTACGTCGCCGACTACGAGGCGTTCCGCACGGACGCGGCACGCCGGTCCCGGCCCGCCACCGGTCGCGTCGCCCCGGCCGACCCGAACCGCTACGAGCTGCGTGGAGTCGGGTTCCGTTACCAGGGCGCCGAGCGGGACGCGCTCACCGGCGTCGATCTCACCATCTACAAAGGACAAGTCGTGGCACTCGTGGGGGAGAACGGGTCGGGCAAGACGACCCTCGCCAAACTGATCACCGGCCTGTACCGGCCGAACGCCGGGCGGATCCGCTGGGACGGACAGGACATCGCCGAACTCGACCCGGTGAGCGTCGGTGACCGGGTCGGGATGGTCGCCCAGGACCCGTTGCGCTGGCCGCACGACGCGCGCACGAACGTCCGGCTCGGCCGCCCCGACCGCGACGACCCGGACGACGCGGCGCTGCGTGCGGCGGCGTCCTTCTCAGGCGCCGACGAGGTCGTCGACCGGCTGCCTTCGCGCTGGAGATCGTTGCTGTCCAAGTACTTCCGCGGCGGCACCGAGCTGTCCACCGGGCAGTGGCAGCGCATCGCGGTGGCCAGGGGGCTGTTCCGGGACGCCCGCCTGCTGGTGCTCGACGAGCCGACCGCGGCGCTCGACGCGAAGGCCGAGTGGGCGGTGTACGAGTCGCTGCGCAGGCTCGCGGTGGGCCGCACGGTCGTCCTGATCACGCACCGGCTCGGCAGCGTCCGCAACGCCGACCGGATCTACCTGCTGCACCAGGGGGAGATCGCCGAGCAGGGCACGCACGACGAGCTGATGGCCGCCAGCGGCCGGTACGCCGAGCTGTACCGGTTGCAGGCCGACATGTACGCGGCGTCATGATCACGCAGCGGCCGGGCGACCTGGGCTACCAGCGCGCACGGAAGATGTTCATCGGCCGGCACTCCGAGATGCTGCCGAAGGCCGTGCTGGAGTGCGAGACCGAGGCGGACGTGGCGGCGGCGCTGGAGATCGCGCGGGGCGGGCCGTTCGCGATCAGGGGCGGCGGCCACAGCTTCGCCGAACACTCCACTTCGGACGGTGTGGTGGTCGACCTCGGTCGCCTCGCCTCGATCGAGGTGCGGAACGAGACCGTCGTGGTCGGCCCCGGCGTGCGGGTGGGCGCGCTGACCGACACGCTGGCACCGGCCAGGCGCGTGGTGCCCGTGGGCTGGTGCCGGTCGGTCGGCGTGGTCGGCGCGGTGCTGGGCGGCGGCTACGGCGTACTGGGCCGCTACTACGGGCTGGGTGCCGACCACCTGGTGTCGGCGCGGGTCATGCTGGCCGACGGCCGGGTAGTACGTGCCGCCCCCGACGAGCACCCGGACCTGCTCTGGGCCCTGCGCGGCGCGGGTGGCGGCAACTTCGGCGTCGTGCTGTCGGCCGAGCTGCGGACCAGGCCGGCGGTGGCCCTGACCGCGATCCGGGCGACGTGGCCGTACGAGCGAGTGGTCGACGTGGTGGCGGCGTGGCAGCACCTCGTGCCGGACGCGCCCCGGGAGGTGAACCTGGAAGTCTCGGCGTGGGCCAGCGACTTCCCCGACGAGGACGCGGCCGTCGCCTTGTTCGGCGTCGTGGTCGGCACACTCGCCGACGCGCACACCGTGCTCGCCGCGTTCACCGATCGCGCCGGCACACCGTCGGCGTCCTCCTGCACCGGGCTGTCCCCGGTGACCGCCGCACGGCACTGCGACTATCCCGGTGACGTGGCCGAGCACGTGCTGCCCCGGCTGCCGGCGGGGGAGCGACCGGCGCTGCGGCTCGCGCGGTCGGAGTTCTTCACCGGCCCGATCCCGAGACCGGTGGTGGCCGAGATGACCGAGCACCTGGCAGGCGACCGGGTGTACGGCGTGTACCGGGACCTGGAACTGATCCCGTGGGGCGCGGCGCTCTCGGAACCCATCGGTGGCGCTTTCGCCCACCGCGACGCGCGGTTCCTCGTGAAGCACTCCGTCCAGACCGGCTGCCGCGCCTCGCCCGAGACCCGCGCGGACGCCGCCGACTGGGTGAACGACTCGTGGTCGATCACCCACAAGGTCGGCTCGGGCGCCAGCTACCCGAACTACCCCGACCTGAACCTGCCCGACTGGCCGAGGGCGTACTACGGCGTCAACCTGCCGCGCCTGCGTGCCGTCAAGAAGGCCTACGACCCCGACTCGGTGTTCAGCTTCGCCCAAGGCCTGTCCGAGACACTCTGAAAAAGGTTCGCGCCGGCTGTCGATCCGGCGCGACCCCGTTCGACATGGGTGTGTGACAGGGAGCGCAGGGATGATCGTGGCCGCTACTACCCCGGCTGACGTACGGAAAGCGGTGCTGACCGCACGCGAGCGGTCGCTGCGGTTCGCGGTGTACGCGACCGGGCACGGCGGTCCGCCGCCGGAGGACGACGACGTGGTCGTGCTGGAGACCACCGGGATGGGTGGTGTGCTGGTCGATCCGGACCGGCGCGTCGCCAGGGTCGGTCCTGGTGCGGTCTGGGGCGACGTCGTCGCCGCCGCGGCGCCGTTCGGTCTTGCCCCGCTGTCCGGCACGTCGCCCGAGGTCGGGGTCGTCGGCTACACCCTCGGCGGCGGCATGGCCTGGCTGTCGCGCCGGTACGGCTTCGCCGCCGACAGCGTGGTGCGCGCGGACATCGTCACGGCCGACGGCGACCCGCGCACGGTGTCCGCCGACCACGACCCGGACCTGTTCTGGGCGATCCGGGGCGGCGGGGCCAACTTCGGCGCGGTCACCGGCCTGGAGTTCCGCCTGTACCCGGTCACCACCGTGCACGCCGGCGCGGCCTGGTTCCCGATCGAGCGGGCCGCCGACGTCCTTGCGTACTACCGGGACCACCTGGCGGACCTGCCGGACGAGCTGGCCGCGAACATCGTGATCACCAAGGAGGCGCTGGGGATCCGCGGCATGTACGCGGGACCGGCCGAGGACGCGCGGCGTGCGCTGGCCCCGCTGTGGCGGGTGGCGGGCACCCCGACCGAGGACGGTTGGCGGACCATGCCCTACACCGAGAGCGGCACGATCGGCACCACCACGCCGAGCCAGTACAACCTGCTGCGCGACCTGCCGGACCCGATGATCGAGGCGGCCGTCGACGCCGTCCACGGCGACGCGGCCGCCGTGGAGGTACGCCCGTGGGGCGGCGCCATCGCCCGGCCGAACGGCGACGCGGGACCGATCAGCCACCGCGACGTGCCGTTCACGGTGGCGGTCGACGGTCCACCCGAGTCGGCGGCCGGGATCGCCGCGCACGCCACGGGCTTCTCGTTCCTGAACGCGTTGGCGGACCCGTCCCGCGTCCACACCGCGTTCACCGCCGCCGACCACGCCCGTCTGCGCGAGCTGAAGCGGACCTATGACCCGGAGAACATGTTCGGCCTGGCGAAGAACATCCCACCGGCGCCGCCCGCGACGGCCCGGTTGAGGGCGTAGCGATGCTCGCGAACACCCGGAAAATCACCAACCGAAATCCGTATAACGAGTCGGAGAAATTCGGGTCAAGGGTAACCGTGATTGTAACTCTCCGTTAAATCTGGGCGATCTCCCAACCGGTCGGGATGAATGACCATGGGGAGATATTCCATGCGCGGAATCGAGTCGCTACGCGAAGCCATCAGAACCGTGCCCGTGCCGGGCGCACCCGCCAGGATGTCCCTCGACGGCGCCGCTCTCGGAATGTCCTTTTTGGACACCAGTCTCCGGCTCAACCACGTGCGGCGGCTGACGGAGCGAATCACGGTGGTGGAACACCGGGCCGCCCGCCGGACGATCGAGGTCGACGTCAACCTGCGCATGCTCGACGAGGGGCAGCGGCAGGCCGCCGCACTGTGTCACACGCACATGAGCCACGAGCGGGGAGAGGGGAGTGAACAGTCCGGCCCGCTAGCGGAGAAATCGACGCTGTGGGTACCGGTCGCCCGCATCTCCCGGCAGAGCGTCGCCCCGGTCGACGTGTTCGACGGCAGCGGACGAAAACTGCCGAGGCTCACCCAGTACGAGACCTCCCGACTGCTGGCGTCGGGTCTGTACCGACTGCTCCGCAGTGTGCTCATGAGCCACCAGGACGCACGCAGCGAAACGCGGCTGAACCACCTCCTGCAGCAGAACCACGAACTGCGGTGGTTGATCCAGTGGGGACTCCAGACATTGCTGACCGACCGGAGCCAACCGGAAAGTCGATACGAACGACGAACCCCTTCCGGCGTCATCGAGGGAAGAGGGGCGGACGTGCGCAGGGTCGCGCTGGAAATCCTGGACGAGAACGGGAAATACGCCGAACTCCTCGAGGACTACAACCGGCTCCTGGATATCGCCATCAACGAGTACCTCCTGGTCGTCGCGCTGGACACGGAATCCGACGAGCACCTCCTGACCTACGAGGCCCCGGTGCGTGTCAAGGTGTCCGACCACGCCCCGAACCGGGTGGCCAGGATGCTCCGGGCGAACAGCCGCGGATACCACATCGAGTACGAGGGCCGGGTGCCCGCGAGCCTTCGCTCCTACCACCTCGTGGTCGATGTCGAGGACGAGCTGAAGATCGAGCGGATGTACCTGACCACGGACGCGGACCGCGCGTCCGCGGACCGCATCGTCGAGGACCTCGAAACGCTGGCCGAGCTGTCGGGCAAGGAGGCAGGCACACGGGACAGGCCGACCACGAAGCTGTTGGAACTGGAGACACAGACGACGTTGCGCCATCTGTCCGAGCTGGTCAGGCGCCGGCGCTGGGACGCGGACCAGGCCGGCTTCGTGTTCGACAGCTCACGCTTGCGGGCCGTCACGGACCTGTGCTGGGCCGCCGTCTCTGGCGAGGCCACGGAGTCGGCCGGGGGACAGGCCGACAACTCCATCCTCAACCACCCGTTCGTCGCCCCGGAGAAACTCGGCGCGGCCGCCGAGGAAGTCCGCGACGCCCGGCTGTCCGACGATCTGTCGCTCGGCAACGACCCGACCACGCGTCGCGCCCACGTGTACTGGCGCAGGCGGGACACCCGCGACAACGGAGGTGCGCAGATCACCGTCCGCGCGGGCCTGATTCTGCGGGACACCACCGCGGCGGGGCCGGGAAGCGTCTTCTGGTACGCGCTGTCCGTCGCCGCGATCGCCCATTCGGTGATGTGGTTCCTGACCAAGCATCTCTGGCCCTACTCCGCCGAGGGTGCCAGGAACCTGGTAGAGATCAGCGATCGGGACGCCATCATCGCCGTGCTGCTCCTCGTGCCGGGCCTCCTCTACACGAGGCTCACCCTGCCCGACCGGCAGTCGATCACCGGCCATCTCCGTGCGGTGCCGCGCATGGCGGCGAAGGCGTGCATCGTGGTCATGGCGTTCATGGCCGCCGCGCTCGCGGCCGGCGTCGGCGGCATGGGACTGGTCGTCATCGCGGCCATCACGGTCTCCCTGTCCGTCGTCGCGGCGATCGCGGTCGGCTACCCCGAGTTCGTCGCCTGGCTGGCGAGGCGCAGGCACAAGAAGCGGAGCATCGAGCAGCAGCTACGCGGGATGCGGGTGCCCGCCTGGGTCGATCCCGGCCGGCGCGCCGACGGGAAGAGCGTGGCTCCTGACGTGATCTTCTCGTGGAGGGCGTCATGACAGCGGAGCCTCGGTCCCGGTCGATCCGCACCCTGTCGGAACTGGCCAGGAGTGGCTACAACCTGATGCGGCAACCGTTCACGGAGGTCGCGTTCGAGGTGCACCACGTGGCGGACCGACCAGGGCGGTTGCTGGAGTTGCTGCGGGACGAGAACCGGCAGGCCTGCTTCCTCGAGACCATGTCGTGCGGGGCGAACGGCGGCGGGGTCGTCGTCGGCACCCGCCTCGGCGACACACCGGGATCGCTCTGGTTCCGCGACCAGGGAAGCGGGGCGGACCCGCGGATCCAGTTCACCGACGACGGGGGCGACCACCATTTCCAGGGGGTGGCGCGGCCCAACCTGACGTTCCTGTACGAGACGGCGAGCCGACTCGAGGGAATCATCGCGCTCGAGGACCAACCGAAGGCGGCGACCCATCTCCACACGGTCCTGGTCAAGAAGCTGATCGGCGAGCTGTCGCTGATCGCGTCGACCTACGGCAAGGCGCCGGTGCTCTCGGTCCAGTGTCCGGCCCAGCGGCCCATCGAGTCGAACGTCGAACTCGACCCGAGGAAGATGCCGCCGTCCTCGTCCCTGGCGGTGCGGTTCGCGATCGCACTGGATCGGCCGAGCGTGTCGGTGCGGATGGAACTCGCCTCACGCCTCGCCGCCTACTGCGAGACGAACGGGTACCGCATGTGGTTGTCCGACACCCGTCCCGGCCACCGCGTCGGCAACTGGTTCGGCATCAGAGCACGGTCCGATGTGGACGAACGAAGGAAGAAGTGGCTGACGATCGTCGACGACCGGATCGGCCACGTGCTGCCCGTGACGTTCGTTGGGCCGGCGCGGGTCGGCTCGACCCACGCGATCGTGTCGTTCCTCCAGCAGTTCGACGAGGTGGGCGTGCTCGGCTGTTCGATCACCGCGCTCGACGACCTCGCGTTCGTGCACCTCCAACTCGCGTTGCAGGAACGCGCCATGGTGTCGAGGAGGTTCCCGGCGTCGTTGGCCCGCAGCGACGGCGAGAACCCCGCGATGCACCTCACCGGACTGCTGACGCACTTCTTCGGCGACGCCGTGGTCGTGCACGACGAGGCGAGCGCGTTGAAGCTCATCGACCGCGCGGGCGACTACCAGACCCTGGCCGGGCCGGTGTTGCGCTATGTCCCTGTGCAGCGGGAGCGGCGGATGGCCGTGTGGGTGTCGTGGCAGATGACTCGTCGGGTCGAGGGGCTCGTCACCCCGATCGACGCGCTGATGCGTGCGTGGCGGCGGTTGTGCGCGGAGAACCCGGCGTGGAAGAACGAACTGGCCGTCGATCCGTCGATCGAGTACCTGATCTGCCGGGACGTCGGCAACTCCGTGCTGTACGGAAAGGGCAAGCTCTCCGTGCCGTACGGGCTGGTGCGCATGATGTTCCCGCAGCACTCGACCGAGTCGCCCCAGGCGCAGCTCTGTGTCGGCCTGGAGGACGCGTGGAAGAGCCAGCTCGACTCCGACGCGAGCGGCACGAACGTGCTCGGCGTGACCGTCGCGTGGCGGGAGTACTGGCTCGGTCACTGGTCCGCGCTGGCCTGACCGGCTACCGGCGGATCAGCGCCGCGAACCAGGTGCCGAGGACCTGCTGGGCTTCCACGCGCGCGGCCGCGGGGTCCTCGGCTTCGGCGACCATGTGCGCCGCCTCCATCACCGCGGCCAGCGCCAGCTGGGACAGCGTGCGCACCGGCTGCTGGATGATCACGTCCTTGGCCATGGCCTCGGCGAGGACGTCCGCCAGCAGGCCGAGGCCGTACTCCGCCTCGATGGCGCGCCACGTCGTCCAGCCCAGCACGGCCGGGGCGTCGGTCAGCGAGATCCGCCGGACGTCGTCGCGTAGGCAGGCGTCCAGGAACACCTCGAGCGCCGCGGTCATGCCGGTCAGCACGTCGGGCGCCCGCCGGAACGCGTCGGCGACCTCGGCGGTGATCTCCTTCTCCAGCTCCTCGACCACCGCGCGGAACAGGGCCTGCTTGTCCGCGTAGTGGTGGTACATCGCACCACGGGTCACGCCCGCCGACCGGACGATCTCGTCGGCCGGGACGGCCTGGTAGCCGCGGGCCGCGAACAGCTCGCGGGCGGCCGTGACCAGGGCTTCCCTGGTGCTGCTGGAGCGATCCTGCTGGGTGCGTCGCACGCGCCCTAATCTGCCATGACGTCCGCGAACTCGACCACGTGTGCCACCACGGCCTCGGGCCGGTCCTCCGAGACGAACGTGTAGGTGTCCGGCACCTCGACCAGCCGGGCGTTCGGCAGCACGGCGGCGAGGCGGCGGGCCAGCCGGATCGGGAACAGCTTCTCCTCGCTGCCCCACAGCAACAGCACGGGCCGGTCGAAGCCGCGCAGCTTCTCCGCGGCTTCGAGGGTGTGCCTCGGATGCACGTCCCGCAGCAGCTTGCGCAGGTCGCGCCGCACGCCGGCCGAACGGCCGAGCGGCCACAGGTACGACGCGGCGATCTCCCTCGGCAGCACCCGTTTGGTGACCCACCCGAACAGGATCGGCAGCCGGTGCAGTGCCCTGACCCGCAGCAACGCCGCGAGCGGGAGCATCGAGCCTGGCACGCGGGCCAGCGGGGGAAGCGGCTTGAAGATCGGCGGGAAGAAGTACTCGAAGCAGTCGGACGGCAGTAGCACCACGCGGTCGACCCGCTCCGGCCGCCTGGCCAGCATGAGCTGCGTCAACGCGCCGCCTGTGTCGTTCGCGACCAGGATCACGTCCCGCAGGTCCAGCGCGGCCAGGAAGTCGGCGAGCACGTTCGCGTGCCCGGCGGGGGAGAGGTCGGCGTCGCGTCGCATGGGGATGTCGTGCGCGCCCAAGGGCCAGTCCGGCGCGAGGCAGCGAAACCCGGCGGCGGCCAGCTCCGGCACGACCGCCCGCCACAGGTCCGCGTTGGTCAGGACGCCGTGCACGAACACGACGGTCCTGCCCTCGCCGCGCTCGAAGTACCGGACCTCGCCCTGCGGCAGCGTGACCCGGCGTTCCTGACCGAGGGATGCGCTTCTCATGACCGCCAGAGTACATACAGACAGTATGTATGTAAATGTGGCGTCATACTGGACGCGTGAGAGAGCCGCGTCTGGAGATCGAGTACTGCACCCAGTGCCGGTGGCTGCTGCGTGCCGGGTGGACGGCGCAGGAGCTGCTGACCACGTTCACCACCGAGCTCGGCGAGGTCGCGCTCGTCCCGGGCACCGGCGGCGTGTTCGACGTCCGCCTCGACGGTGAACTGGTGTGGTCCCGAAAGGCGATGGGCGGTTTTCCCGACCTCGCCGAGCTGAAACAGATGGTGCGCGACCGTATTGCACCGAGCCGCGATCTGGGCCACTCGGACCGGCGTTAGTCTTTTTCTTCAAATGGGATTGACGCGCCACCCGCGCGTGGGCAATGATGAATGCACACCAAATCGGAGGAGTGGTCATGGCGAACATGCGGATGCGCGGCCAGTGCCTGGCTGTCGCTGCCATGCGCATGCAACAGCTTCTCCTTCTCGGCAGCGGCTCCCCGCCGTGACGTAGCACTAGTCACATCGAGGGAGCCGCCCATCGGGGAACCGATCCGGGCGGCTTTCTTTATTTTGTGCGCCCATTTTCTCATTCTCCGCGGTTGTAGCCCAAATGGCAGAGGCGGCTGGTCGAGAACCAGTCAGGTCGGGGTTCGACTCCCCGCAACCGCACGCGCCCTTGTAGCCCAACGGAAGAGGCACCGGACTCAGAATCCGGCCAGTCCAGGTTCGAATCCTGGTAAGGGCACGGCACCACCTTTCCCGGTTGGTGTAATCGGTAGCACCGCGGCCTTTGAAGTCGTGAGCCCAGGTTCGACCCCTGGACCGGGAGCTACCACGATGCCCGTTGGTCCAGTTGGCACGGACACCGGATTCTGACTCCGGAGACCGAGGTTCGATTCCTCGACGGGCAGCACGGCCCCCGGTCCGCCACCGGGAACGAGGTGCACGGTGGTCCTTGCGACGCTCTCATGAAGCGCCCGCCGCGGGTTCGACTCCCGCCACCTCGACCGTCACCGCCTCGATGATGACCATCGGCAGGTCCCGGCTCGACGTGGCCTGGTAGGTGTCGTAGAGCGGGAAGATCGCCGTCACCTGTGGCCACAGCCGTCGCTTCTCCTCGGCGGTGGCCGTGCGGGCTCGGGCGGTGAACGTGTCGTCGCGGACCTGGACCGTGACGTGCGGGTCCGCGCTGAGGTTGAGGTACCACGCGGGATGGTGCGGCGAGCCGGCGTTCGAGGCCACCAGCAGGTAGCGGTCGCCGTCCTGTGCGTAGATCAACGCCGTGCGGCGGAGCTTGCCGGACCTGCGGCCCCGGGTGGTGATCAGCAGTGTCGGCCAGCCCTGGTACAGATGCCCGCTCTCGCCGTCGGTCGCCACGTAGTCGCGGATGTGCTTGGCGACCCAGTCCGTGGGGCTGTCGATCAGTTCGCTGTCGTCGATGGTCATGCCGGAAGCATCGAACTTCAACAAAGGTTCAAGTCAAGGTGCTCAGCGCAGGTGAGGCGGGGACGTGCCGGGGAAGCAGTAGCGGGGTGGCCAGGATGAGCAGCCCGGCCACCGCGATCGCGGCGCGGGGGCCGATGAGGTCGCCGAGCAGGCCCCACAGGGCGGTGAGGGCCGCGATGGTGGCGCTGCTGGTGATCGACCACGCCGTCAGGGTGCGGGCGACTCGGTCCGGCGCGACCTGGTCGAGCCGGTAGGTCGCCAGAACCGGGTTGAACACGCCGATGCACGTGACCAAACCGAACTGGACGGCGATGACGAGCACCATCCCGGGGACGCCGGGGCCGACGAAGGCCAGCCCGAGCAACCAGCACGCGCGGAGCGCGCCGGCGGCGAGCATGACCTTGTGCTGTCCGAACCGCGCGACGAGTCGGCGTGCCAGCCGTGCGCCGATCAGGCCGCCAACGCAGGGGAGGGCGAACGCGAGACCGTACTGCCACGCCGTGAACCCGAGGTCGCCGAGCATGAGGATGGCGATCAACGGCTCGGTCGCCATGATCAGGCCGTTGACCAGCAGCACGTTGAAGAACAGTTGGCGCAGCGTGCGATGGTTGAGCAGGTAGCGCCACCCGTCCAGCAGGTCGCCGGCGCGCAGCCGAGGTGCGGCGGTTCTGGCGGGTTTCGGCTCCTTCCCGCCGATCGCGACGATCCCCAGTGCCGAGAGCAGGTAGCTGACCGCGTCGGCCACCACGGTCGTCACCGGCCCGAACATGCCGATCGCGGCCCCGCCGAGCGGTGGGCCGACCACGGTGGCGGTCCAGGTCGTCGACTCGAACCGGCCGTTCGCGACGAGCAGGTCCTCCGGTCGCACGAGGGCTTTGAGATACGCGCCGCTGGCCGCGTTGCGAGCGATCTTGGCCGCGGCGACGACGACCGACACCACGAGGAGCTGGGCGAAGCTGAGCCAGCCGAGGGCGAAGGCGACGGGAACGCTCATCAACGCCGCGAACCGAACCAGATCAGTCGCGATCATCACCGGCCGCTTGCGGTGGAACTCCACCCAGGGGCCGAGCGGCACCGCAACCGCCGCCCCCGCCACGAGCCCCGCCGCGGACAGCAACGACATCTCGACCGGCCCGGCACGCAACACCAGGACCGCGATCAAGGCGAACGCGCCGAAGGAGAACCCCGTGCCGTACGCGCTGACCGCGTACGCCGCCCACAACCACCCGAACTGTCGCCCCAGCGACCGTCTCGCCATGTCGAGCGCGCCCCTCTCTCTGTCCGATCCGGACAGATCAAAGCGAGCGGCGAGGCAGGAAAACAAACAACCGAACCGCCGGCGCGCCACAACCACGGGTTGTTCGCTGTGACAGCAAGGGTTCGTCGGGTCGCCGCCGTGAACGGTTTCGGGCGATGTCTCGAAAGACGCGCTCATGTCGTTGAACGTCCCCATCGCGTCTTTCATGACATCAGCCACGACACGAGACATCGCCCGTGGGGGTGACGGCCTTGTAGGCTGGATCTGGTGAACGACCAGCCTGTGCCCGCTGTGTCGACCGATCCGGTCAGCGTTCTGCGGGAGGCCATCGGCGCCGCACTGACGCCGCTCCAGCTCGTGGACGACAACCCCGACGCGGCCGAGAGTGTCCACGCCGTGCTCAGCACGTTCGCCCAATCCGTCTCGCCCGTCATGGACGAGTTGGCCGCCATCGCCACGGCCGAGCCCGGCGGGTCGGTCGCCGCGGCGCTCAAGCAGCTGCGGCGCGCGTTCAACCACCGTGGCACGGGCACCATCTCGCCGTCCTGTCGGTGGCAGATGCGGCGTGCCCAGCTCGCGCTCGACCGCCGCCGGCCCTGACGGCGCTCCGCCCAGAAAGATCTTGAAAAAGTCCGGGCAGCGGTGTCGGATCGGGGCCGAGGTGTTCGTGGCAGGGGGTGAGAGGCTGCCCACGCCCTCGAGGAGGGAACCACGATCATGAAGCTCACCACCACCACATGGGTCACCGTCGACGGTGTGATGCAAGGGCTCGGCGGGCCGGACGAGGACCGAGGCGGCGGGTTCGAACGCGGCGGATGGGCCCTGCCGCTGTACGAGGACGACAACGAGGCCGCCACGTTTCTGCACCAGATCTACGGGCGCGCGGACGCGTTCCTGTTCGGTCGGCGGACCTACGAGATCTTCGCCGGCTCCTGGGGAGCGATGGCGGATCCGGGCTCCAGCCCCATCGCGGGGCCCTTGAACACGCGGCCGAAGTACGTCGCGTCGACCACGCTGACCGAACCGCGGTGGGCGAACACGACCGTCCTCTCCGGTGACGTCGCGGCGGCGATCGGCGAGCTGAAGGCCAGGCCGGGCGGGGAACTGCAGGTACACGGCAGCGGTGCGCTGATCCGGTGGCTGCTCGCCAAGCAGTTCGTCGACGAGATCACCCTGTTCATCTGCCCCGTGGTCCTCGGCCAGGGCACGCGGCTGTTCCCCGGCTCCGGCCCGGACACGGCGCTCGACCTCGTGGAGTCGCGCGCCACCCCGACCGGGATAACGATCCAGGTCTACCGCGCGGGCGGCCGCCCGCGGTATGCGACCGCCGACTGACAGGAGACGACGAGAGATGCAGTACCTGGTTTCCGTGATCACCGACAACCCTGACCTGGCCACCCCGGACGAACAGGCCGCGATCGAGGTGTTCAACGACCGGCTCAAGGCCGAGGGTTACTGGGTCTTCGCCGGTGGCCTGACGTCGCCCAGCGTGGCGACCGTCGTCGACAACCGCGGCGGCGAGGCGATGTTCACCGACGGACCCTTCCTGGAGTCGAAGGAGTTCCTCATCGGCTTCTGGATCATCGAGGCCGCCGACCTCGACGTGGTGCTCGCGCTCGCCGCCGAGGGGTCGAAGGCGTGCAACCGGAAGGTCGAGGTGCGGCCGTTCCTGTGAACAGTGTCGATGTCCGGGAGGCGATCACCCAGGTCCACCACGCGGAGTGGGCGCGGGTGGTCGCTGCCCTGACCAGGCGTTTCGGGGACCTCGACATCGCGGAGGAGGCGGCGGCCGAGGCGTTCGCGACCGCCGTCGAGCGGTGGCCCGCCGACGGCGTGCCCCCCAACCCCGGCGCCTGGCTGACGACCACCGCCAACCACAAGGCCATCGACCGGATCCGGCGCGAGAACAAGCGCGACGACAAGCACAAGGAGGCCCGGATGATGTACGACGACGACCCGCCCGAGCCTCTCGGCGCCATCGACGACGAGCGGCTCCGGCTGATCTTCACCTGCTGTCACCCGGCGCTCGCGAAGGAAACGCGTGTGGCGCTGACGCTGCGCATGGTCGGCGGCCTGACCGTGCCCGAGATCGCCCGCGCCTTCCTGGTGCAGGAGTCCGCCATGGGGCAGCGGATCACCCGCGCGAAGGCCAAGATCAAGGCGGCGCGCATCCCGTACCGGGTGCCGTCTGCGGAGGATCTCCCGGCGCGCGTGTCCGGTGTGCTCGCCGTCCTGTTCCTCGTGTTCAACGAGGGCTACCTGGCGACCGGCCCCGACACCGATCCCGTCCGTCAGGACCTGACCGCCGAGGCGATCCGGCTCACCCGCCTGATCCGCGCCCTCCTGCCGGACGACGGTGAGGTGGCCGGGCTGCTGGCACTGATGCTCCTCATCGAGGCCCGCCGCACCGCCAGGATTTCGCGGAGCTTGCGGAGCGAAACATCGGACGCTGCGGCGACCGGCGAACTGGTCCCCCTCGGCGAGCAGGACCGAGGGGCCTGGAACACGGCGATGATCGCTGAGGGACACCAGCTGGTGCGCGAACGCCTGGCCACCGGGGCGGCTCCGGGCCGCTACCAGATCCTCGCGGCGATCAACGCCGTGCACACCTCCGCCCGCGACGTCCGCGACACCGACTGGTCACAGGTCGTCGCCCTGTACGACCAGCTCGTCCGCCTCGACCCCTCGCCGATCATCGCCCTCAACCGTGCCATCGCGGTCGCCGAGCTCGACGGCCCGGAGGTCGCACTGGCAGCCGTCGACCGCCTCGAGGACAAGCTGGCCGGCTATCACCTCTACCACGGGACCCGCGCCGACCTGCTACGCCGGCTGGGCCGCAGCCAGCAGTCCCGCGCCGCGTACGACACGGCCATCGAGCTGGCGGGCAACACCGCAGAGTCCGCCCACCTGACACGTCGCCGCGACCAACTGGGGTAGCGCCCTAGTGTTGCTTTTGGCCTTGTGTCTCGAGTGTCGTCACGCTGACCACGGGCTCGGGTTCGGCGGCGCGGTGGTCGAGGACGTGGGGGAGGAGCCGGTCGAGCCAGCGCGGGAGCCACCAGTTCCAGCGGCCCAGCAGGACCATCGTGGCCGGCACGAGCAGGCAGCGGGTGATGGTGGCGTCGATGACGATCGCGGTGGCCAGGCCGAGACCGAAGATCTTCACCGTCGGGTTGTCCACGAGGACGAAGCTGGCGAAGACGCACACCATGATCAGGGCGGCGGAGGTGATGACGCCGCCGGTCTCCGCGAGGCCGCGACGTACGGCGACACGGTTGTCACCGGTGCGGGCCCAGTGTTCCTGGATTGCGGACAGCAGGAACACCTCGTAGTCCATGGACAGTCCGAACAGGACGGCGAACAGCACCATGGGCACATAGCTGTCGATCGGCACCGGCCCGTCGAGGCCGAGCAACCCCGCTCCCCAGCCCCACTGGAACACCGCCGTGACCACGCCGTACGCGGCGCACACCGACACGATGTTCATCAGCGCGGCCTTGATCGGCAGCACCACCGACCGGAACGCAAGCAACAACAGGACGCCCGCCACGCCGATGACGATCAGGATGAGCCATGGCAACCGTTCGGTGATGCGGTTCGCCAGGTCGATGCGGGTGGCGGTGCCGCCACCGACATGTGCCTCGCCGACGTTCGGCAACACCTCGTCGCGCAGCCGAGCGACGAGATCGTCGGTGGCGGGGTCGGAGGGCGCCGTGGTCGGGACCACCCGCAGCGACACCGCTCCGGACGGCAGCGGGCGCGGCGGCGACACCGAGGCGACCCCCCTGGTCCCGCGCAGCGTGGCCACCGCGGGCTCCACCTGGGCCGGGTCGGTGATCACGACGGTGAGCGGGCCGTTCTCCCCAGGACCCCATGCCGCCGCGACGGCCTTGTAGTGCAGCACGGTCTGCTGGTCGGTGCCGCGGTCACCGGCGTCGGACTGCCCGAGCCGCAGCGCGAGCGTCGGCGCGCCGAGCCCGAGCAGCACGACCGCGCTGGCGACGGCGACCGTCACGGGGCGGTGGGCCGACCATGACGCGAGCCGGCCCCACACACTCCGGTCCAGGGCCTCGTCGGTGGCCGCCGCCGGGCGGCCGCGACCGAGCCGCTCGCCAGCCATGGCCAACACCGCCGGGGTCAGTGTGACGGCGGAGGCCACGGCGCCTGCGACCAGCAACGCGCTGCTCCAGCCGAGCCAGGACACGAAATCGACGCCGGTCAGCATCAACCCGCTGATCGCCACGACCACGGTGGCACCGGCGAACACCACCGCCGCGCCGGCAGATTGCGCGGTCCGGCCAACGGCGTCCGGCACGGGCAACCCCATGGCGAGCAGCCTGCGTTGTTTGCCGACCAGGAACAGCGTGTAGTCGACCCCGACCCCGAGCCCGATCATGGCGGCGAGCGTCGGCGCGACGTCGGGAATGCTGACCGCACTCTTCAGCATGTCCAGCCCGGCCAACCCGCCGACGACCACGAGCAGCGCGGTGACGACCGGAAGCAGCGCCGCGACGGCCGAACCGAACGCCAGCAGCAGCACCACCAGCGCCGCCACGATGCCGATGATCTCGCTGGGCCGGGAGTTCAGTGCGGACAGCTGTCGCCCGAGCACGCCACCGAGCGCGACGTCCATCCCCGCGGCACGGGCCGGTTTCGCGGCGTCGAGCACCCGCTGCCCCAGCGCCTTGTCGGCGGTGACCCCCGCGTCGAGCGGCACGCTGAACCGCACCGCGGTCCGGTCCGGACTCGGCTCGCCCGGCCCGGGCACAGTGCCGACACCTGCCACCGCTGACACCGCGTCGGCCGCTTCCCGTGCCGCGGCCTGGAGTTCCGGCGAGTCGACGTGCTGGCCCCGCGGTGCCGTCAGCACGAGCTGGGAGGACTGCTGGCCGAACACGTCCGCCGCGGACAGCAACGCGTTGGCGGCCTCGCTGTCGCTGCCCGGCACCGCCACCTCGTCGGCCGTGCTGCCGTCGACCACGCGCGCCCCGGCGAGCAAACCCGCGGCCAGCAACACCCATAACAGCACCACCAACTTGCGGTGGCGTCCACACCACCTCGCGAGCGCTGAGAGCACGACACACCTTCCCCGCTTCGTCCCGCGACCCGCCCTCATCGCCCCCGAGGCCGACCGGTCAGTGAGGGTAGCGTTCACACCTGACACGACCGGCGGATGGTTAACTTCGAACCATGCTGGTCGGTGCGTCCGAGGTCGAGGTGTTCGAGGGGTCCAGGGCGCGGTTGGAGGCAATCGCGTACCGCGTGTTGGGGTCGGCGAACGATGCGGAGGACGCGGTGCAGGACACGTTCCTGCGCTGGCAGTCCGCCGACCGGGCGCTCATCGAGACGCCCGAGGCATGGTTGACGAAGGTGCTCACCAACATCTGCCTCAACCGGCTCACCTCGGCGCGGGCCAGGCGGGAGACCTACGTGGGCCAGTGGCTCCCCGAGCCGGTCTTCGCCGGGGACCGGATGCTCGGTCCGTCGGACACCGTCGAGCAGCGTGAGTCGGTCTCGATCGCGATGCTCATGCTGATGGAGCGGCTCTCGGCCAAGGAACGCGTCGTGTACGTGCTGCGCGAGGCGTTCGGTTACTCGCACGGCGAGATCGCCGAGGTGCTCGATGTCACCGAGTCGAACTGTCAGCAGATCTACCGGCGTGCCAAGCAGCACCTGGCCGCCGACCGGCGCAGGGTGGAGGTCGACGCGGCCGCGGCCCGCAAGATCGTCGAGGAGTTCCTCGCCGCGGCACTCAGCGGCCAGACCGACTCACTGGTGAGGATGCTGACCGACGACGCGATCCACGTGGGTGACGGAGGCGGCGTGGTCTTCTCACTGCCGTTGCCGATCACCGGTGCGCTGCGGGTCGCGAGGTTCCTACGCGGGCTGGTCGAGCCCAGCCAGGCCAAGTGGGACATGATCGGCGGCCAGCCGGTCCTGTTCGCCGCGGTCGCCAACGGTGTGCCCGCCCTGGTGCTGGTGGTCGGCGACCGGGTCGCCACCGTCGTCTCCCTGGACGTGACCGCAGACGGCATCGCGGCTGTCCACACCCAGGCGAACCCCGGCAAGCTCGAACGCGCGACGCGCTGGTGGGCCACCTCCGAACACGGGGAACCGCTCGTCGACAACTGGTGACCTGGATCACAACTCACTGCTGTCAGGTTTCGTGCCGCTGCCCGGTTCAGGAGGCGACACCAGCCAGACAGGAGTGAAACCATGAAGCACCAGATCGTCGTTCTCGGGGCCGGATACGCCGGAGCCAACGCAGCCGGGCGCCTGGCCAAGCGACTGCACTCCGCAGACACCGAGATCACCCTCGTCAACGCCGATCCCGAGTTCGTCGAGCGGGTCCGCATGCACCAACTCGCGGCCGGCCAGGACCTGAAGCCCCGCGCACTGACCGACGTCTTCGCGGGCACGGGCGTGCGGGTGCGGCTGGCGCGGGTCACCGCCGTCGACGCCGAAACCAAGACGGTCGCCATCGTCGACGCGGACGGCCCCGGCGAGAGCGCCTACGACACGCTGGTCTACGCCCTGGGCAGCGCCGCCGCCGACCACGGCGTTCCCGGTGTCGCCGAGCACGCATACGACATCGCCGGCAAGCAGTCCGCGCTGCGGCTGCGTGCGCGTCTGGCCGGTCTCGCCGCGGGCGGCACCGTGCTCGTCGTCGGTGGTGGCCTCACCAGCATCGAAGCCGTCACCGAGATCGCCGAAGCCCGACCGGACCTCGAGGTCGCACTCGCCGCCCGCGGCGGCCTCGGCGACTGGCTGAGCGAGAAGGCCCAACACCACCTGCGCACGGCGTTCGACCGGCTCGCCATCACCCTGCACGAGCACACCGACATCACGGGCGTCGAGCAGACCGGCGCGGTCACCGCCGACGGCCGCGCGATCCCGGCCCAGGTGACCGTCTGGACGGCCGGCTTCGCCGTCCACCCCATCGCCGCGGCCACGACCCTGCGGGTCGCCGCGACGGGCCAGATCGTCGTCGACGACACCATGCGGTCGGTCTCGCACCCCGACGTCTACGCCGTCGGCGATGCCGCACTCGCCCCGGGCGCGAGCGGCAAACCGCTGCGGATGTCCTGCGCCTCGGGAGTCCCCTCGGCCCAGCACGCGGCCGACGTCATCGCCGCCCGCCTGACCGGACGCCAGATCCCCCAGAACAAGATCGGCTACCTCGGCCAGTGCATGAGCCTCGGCCGCCGCGACGCCATCGTGCAGTGGGTGACCCCGGACGACGAGACCAAACCGTCCGCGGTCACCGGCAGGATGGCCGCACGCCTCAAGGAGATGATCTGCAAGTCCGCGGCCTGGAGCATCTCCCACCCGACGTCGATGCTCCCGACTCGTCGCCGCCACACCACCCTGGCCGAAGAGCCCGTCGCGACCACCGTGTGACACGCCGCGGCGCGGGCTGCGGACCTGGTGGTACTTGTTCACCGCCGTTTCGTCTGGCGTGGCTGGCCGGCGCGGCCTGTGTGGCGTGCTGCCTGCGCCCCGGCGAAGGCGTCGCTGATGCGGGGGACTGTCGTGCCGGTGACCTCGGACTATCGTCGCGGTCATGACCGTTGCGCGTTCGCTGCTGCTGTTCGCGTTGGCCGCACTCGCCGAGATCGGCGGTGCGTGGCTGGTGTGGCAAGGGGTGCGGGAGCATCGCGGTCTACTGTGGATCGCGGCGGGAGTGCTCGCGCTCGGGGCGTATGGCTTTGTGGCGACGTTTCAGCCCGCCCCGCACTTCGGGCGGATCCTGGCGGCCTACGGCGGCGTGTTCGTCGGCGGATCTCTGGCCTGGGGCGTGATCGTGGACAGGTTCCGGCCCGACCGATGGGACTACCTCGGTGCCGCGATCTGTCTGATCGGTGTTGCCGTGATCATGTACGCGCCGCGCGGGTAGGCGTCATCGACCCGGAATCGATGTCGGAGGCGTTCGTGGTCGCGGCAGGCGCATCGGACGCGATCGGCGGCCCTCGGCGGAGGTGTGTGAGACTCGGTTGTGGTCAACTCCGAGTGGTCGCCGGCCGCGCCGGCGGTGCTGAGCAGTGCGCCCGGGTCGTTTCCGTGGAGTGTGTTGCACGACCGGCATCCCGCGTTGATCGAGAAGGTGCGGGACGGGTTGCCGTACCCGCCGGAACGGTCACGGGCGCTCGACGCGCTCGCCGAGGAGATCACCGGCGCCATCCGGCCCCTCGGCCGGTCCGCCCACGACCACGACGTGTGGGCCGAGTGGGGGCGGGACTACTTCGGTGAGCGGTGGTACGACGTGCCGTTCCTGTGGGCGGAGAGTTTCTTCTACCGCAAGCTCCTTGACGCGGTCGGCTACTTCGCGCCGGGGGAGTGGCAGGGCGTCGACCCCTTCGAGCCCGTCAAGTCCGCGGAGCTGCGGAGTGCGGCGCTGGCGGACGAGTTGGCCGTGCTCCGCGGGCTCACGGCCGACGAGCGGGACGCGGGGTTGCTGACCGCGTCGTTGTGGGGCAACCAGGCCGACCTTGGATTCCAGCTCGGGCAGGTGGCCGGCGGACGTGCGTCGGCGTTGGTGGTCGACCAGAGTGCGGCGTTGTGGTCGCTGCTCGACGGGGCCGGCACGGTGTGCGTGGTCGCGGACAACTCCGGGCGGGAGCTGGTGCCGGACCTGCTGCTCGCCGACCACCTGCTCGGCACCGGCCGGGCGGCCCGCATCGTCCTGCACGTCAAGGCGTATCCGTACTTCACGTCCGACGCCACGATGGCCGACGTGCTCGCCTGCCTGCGGCGGTTGTCCGAGACCGAGGAAGCGGGCGGGCGGTTGTGGCGTGCGATGCGGGAGGGCGATCTCGTGGTGCGTGCGCATCCGTTCTCGTGCGCGCCGTGGTCCTATCACCACATGCCGGCCGACCTCGCCGCCGAGTTCGCCGCGGCGTCGGTCACGATCATGAAGGGCGATCTCAACTACCGGCGTCTCGTCGGGGACTGCTCATGGCAGGCGGACACGCCGTTCGAGAAGGTCACCGAGTACTTCCCCGGCCCGGTGGTCGCGGTGCGCACGTGCAAGTCCGACGTCGTGGTCGGCGTGCCCCCCGAGGTGCTGGCAAGGCTCGACGCCACCGGGGAGTCGTGGCGTACCAACGGGGCGCACGCGTTGCTGCAGGTCTCGCGCTGACTCTGGTCTGGCCACTTGGCCCAGTTACCTACTCGTGAGTAGTGTAGGTTCCGCGTCCACCGCCGGGCAGGAGGAACCATGCGTCGTAGCACCGTCCTCGGATCCGTTCTCGCTGTTCTCGCAAGCGTGATCACCTCGGTCGGTGCGCCGCCGGGGCGCGCTGCCGCGGCGGCACAGGACGATTTCCTCTGGGGTGTGGCGACTTCCGGCTACCAGTCGGAAGGCTCCGCGCCGGACAGCAACTGGCGCCGCTACGAGCAGGCCGGCACGGCCTCCATCAAGGACCCGTACGTCAACGCGGTGGACTTCCGGCACCGCTACGCCGAGGACATCGCGAACGCGAAAGCCCTTGGCGTGGAAGTGTTCCGCTTCGGCGTCGAGTGGTCGCGGATCGAGCCGCGCAAGGGTGTGGTCGACCAGGCGGAGCTCGCCTACTACGACGACGTGGTCGCGCGCATCCTGGCCGCCGGCATGCGGCCCATGATCACCTTGGACCACTGGGTGTACCCGGGATGGGTCGCCGACCAGGGCGGCTGGGACGCCGACGCGACCGTCGACGACTGGCTCGCGAACGCGCGGCGCGTCGTCGACCGGTACAAGGGCAAGGGCGCCATCTGGATCACCATCAACGAGCCGACCATCTACCTGCAGAACGAGATCGCCAACGGTGGCCTGGAAGCGTGGCAGACCCCGTGGATGATGTCGCGGCTCGTGACCGTCCACCGCCGCGCCTACGACATGATCCACCAGCTGGACCCGGGCACGCTGGTGTCGAGCAACACCGCCTACCTGCCGGCGGGCGTCCAGATCGGCCAGGACACCCTGTTCGTCGACCACGTGCGGGACAAGCTCGACTTCCTCGGCCTGGACTACTACTACGGCGCCAGCCTGGACAACATCTCCGCTGTGCACGGCGCGAGCGGCGAGTTCTGGAAGATCGACCCGCAGCCGGACGGCATCTACTACGCGTTGCGGTACTACGCCCAGAAGTTCCCCACGCTTCCGCTGTACATAGTGGAGAACGGCATGCCGACCGACAACGGCCTGGCCCGGCCGGACGGCTACACGCGCTCCAACCACCTGCGCGACCACATCTACTGGATCCAGCGGGCGAAGGCCGACGGCATCAAGGTCATCGGCTACAACTACTGGAGCATCACCGACAACTACGAGTGGGGCAGCTACCGGCCGCGCTTCGGTCTGTACACAGTGGACGCACTGACCGACCCGACGCTCACCCGCCGGCCCACGGACGCCGTGGCCACCTACCGGGCACTGATCACCGGACACGGTGTGCCCGCCGGCTACGCGCCGGTCAAGCCGCCGGCCTTCTGCTCGATCGTCTCCCTGGACAGCTGCCTGTCCCCGGCGCGGTATCCCGGTCCGGTCGCACCGCTGAACTGACCCGGGGACGCTTCCGGCATGGAGATCAGAAGGATTCACGACGGTGAGGGCGAGGTCGCCGGTCACCTGTGGGATCGCATGTGCCGGGAGGTGCCGGACGGCGGCCCGCTCACCGAGGAGGGGCGACGCAGGTTGTCCCGCATGCTGGACATCGCCGCGTGGCACCGGAACGCGTTCTGCCTCGTGGCCGTGGACGGCAAGGAGCTGGTCGGGTTCGTCAACGGGCGCGTGGACGACGAGGACGGGCTGCTTCCCGGGCAGGAAGGACGGATCGACTCGCTCTACGTCGTGCCCCCGTTGCGGGGCAAGGGAGTCAGCCGGGCACTCGCCGAGGCGGCGGTCGCGTGGCTGCGTGCGCGCGGCGCGCACACGATCCGGTGCCTGTCCTGCGCCGGCGCTACCGAGGACCACGGGTTCTGGCAGACGCTCGGGTTCGAGCCGGACATGGTGGTCCTGTCGAACTATCTGAACCAGTAGGGGAAACCGGGGCCCGGCGCGTGGCCGGGCCCCGGTTTTCTCAGGCGACCGTGCAGGCGGTCCCATTGAGGGTGAACGACGTCGGCTCGGCCGTGTTGCCGGTGTGCGTGGCCTGGAAGCCGAAACCCACAGTCCCGTTCACGTTGATCGTGTTGTTGTGGGTGACCGGGCGTGCGGTGACCTGCCCGCTCGCCGGCGTGTAGGTGGCGTTCCACGCCGAGGTGATGGTCTGTCCGCCGGGCAGCGTGAACTGGAGCGTCCACCCGCTGATCGCGGCCGTGCCGGTGTTGGTGATCGAGACTTCCGCGGTCAGGCCGGTGTTCCACGGGTTCACCGAGTACGCGACGCGGCAGGGCCCGCCGGGCGGTGGCGGTGGTGGTGGGGGAGGCGGCGGTTCCGAGCCCCCGCCGTTCAAGCCGAAGAACGCGATCACCATGGCCGCCATGCCGTTCGTCGGCAGGTTGTGGCCCACGCCGTTCAGGCTGATCGCCTCGACCGGCGCGGTGGTGCCGGTGCCGCCGTACCGGGTGCGTGTCCACCCGGACTGCGGGCTGTCGGTGGACGACGGGGTCTGGCTCAGCCCGTGCACGTTCGTCCACTGCTCGACCTGCTCGGTGAAGTTCGGATAGCGCAGCGTGGTGTCGGCTGTGCCGTGCCAGACCTGCATCCTCGGCCGTGCGCCCGTGTAGCCGGGGAAGGCGTTGCGGACCAGGTCGCCCCACTGCTGCGGAGTCCGGTTGACCTGGCCGTTGGCGCACTCGCTGTTCCATGTGTTCGGTGGGGTGGTGGCGAAGCACGCGAACGGCACGCCAGCGAACGCCGCGCCGGCCTTGAACACGTCCGGGTAGTCGCCGAGCAGGACGTTGGTCGTCATGGCCCCGGAGGAAGCGCCGGTGACGAACACCCGGTTCGGGTCGCCACCGCGGTTCTGGATCACCCAGTCCACCATCGACTTGATCCCCACCGGGTCGCTGCCTCCGTTACGGCGCAACGCTTCGGCGGTGTACACGTCGAAGCACGAGCCGCTGCGGGTCGCGGACGGATAGATCACGATGAAGCCGTGCTGGTCGGCGAGCCGGGCGAACTCCGTGCCACTGAAGAAAGCCGGCCCGCTTCCCGTGCAGTAGTGCACGGCGACCAGGATCGCCGGCCGCGCCGGGCGGTTGTCCGGCACGTACAGGTGCATGCGCAGGCCGCTCGGGTTCGTGCCGAAGTTGGTGACCTCCACCAGGGACGCGGCCGCCGCGGGACTCGCCTGCCCCACGAGGGCCGCCGCGACCAGGAGAGCAGCACCCAGCCAACCCAGGATTCGTTTTCTGACCATCGCGAGATCTCCTCGTTGAGATATCTCGAATGTCTGAAAATTTCCGAAAATATCGGAAATCATCTTTCGTTGGTTGGACTGTAGCATGACGATTTTCGCATTTTGGAGCGCTCACGACGGCCGGAAGTTTCGGCGTTCGCGTACACCAGCGCGGCCGGCAGGCCCGCCACGAGCGCCATGGTGAGTGCCGCGAGGGCCAGGTGGTCACCGGCCAGCAGCGGGGTGGCGAGCAGCGTGCCGACCGGTGGTGTGCCCTGCATGAGCGTGCGGAGCGTGGCGAACGCGCGGCCGTGGAGTTCCGCCGGGATCCGCCGCATCCGCAGCGACTGTGCCCACACGGTCATCGGCGCGCTCAGTGCCCCGACCACGAAGAAGCCGGCGCCGACGAGTATGTGGTTCGGCGTCGCGAGCAGTCCGAGAAAACCCAGTGCCGCACCCGCCTGCGCCACCGCGATACCGGCGACCAGTGAGCGTTGTCGGCGCCCCGCCAGCGCGGCACCGGCGATCTCACCGGCCGCCAGCGCCGCGAGCAGCAGGCCGAGGGTGGCCGCGCCACCCGGCAGGTGGTTCTTCGCGAGCCATGGCGTTGTCACGAGCAGCATGCCCTCGGCGATGTTGAACGCCATGAACGCGATGGTCGTGGTGACGATGACACGATCGCGGCGCAACCCGGCTAGCGACGGGCGCCGGGCCTTGGAAGTGATCACAGGGGACAGCGGCTCCCGCACCGTCGCCGCCGCGAGTGCGAAGACCAGGAACGACACGCCGTCCACCGCGAGCACGACCTCGGGCCCGGCCGCGTTCACCAACAGCCCGGCGAGCGCGGGGCCGACGACGAACGCCACGCTGAAGCTCATGCTCTCCAGTGCGTTCGCCGCTTCCAGCTCCCGCTCGGCCACGAGCTGAGGGATGGCGGCCGGGAACCCCGCCAACGGCACCATCTTGAGCAGGCCGTAGGTCGCCGCGACCGCGAACGGCAGCCAACTCGGCGTGCCGCCGAGCATCGAGGTGACCGGCACCGACGCGACCGCCGCCGCCCGCAGCAGGCTGTCCACCACCAGCACGACCCGCTTGTCGAAGCGGTCGAGCACCGGTCCGACGAGCAGCCCGCCCACCAGGACCGGCGCGGTGTAGCAGACGCCGAGCAGGCCGAGGCCGGACGTGCCGTCCGGCTGCGCGAGCACGAGCCAGGACAGCGCCACGAACGTCATCCCGTCGCCGACGGACGAGATCGTCGCGCCGAGCCACAGGCGCCGGAAACCGGTGTGCCGGAGGACGGCCAGGTAGTTACGCACCCGGGGCAGCGTGCCCGTGTCAGGTCGGGCTGTCTGGCGGGAAACGGACCTGTTCGGTGCGCCGGTGACAAAGGGTGGGTGTTTTCGCTAACGGTGGTGACAGTTCTCGGGGGCTTCGTTGAAACGGCCTGTACGGCGTGGTTACCGTCGAGTAGCTACAGGTTCGTGTGGTATTCCCGGAATCAGGAGGAACAACGACGTGCCCTCGCCGAGAATGACGACGACGACGCGAAGAGGAAAATCTTTCGGGCGTTGGCGGTTGGTGGTGCTCGCGGTGCTGGCCCTTGTCATGGGGCTGGTGGGGGCGAGTATCGGCAGCGGCGCCGCCCTGGCGGCCGACAACCCGTTCCAGCGTGGGCCTGACCCGACCCCGCAGAGCATCGAGGCGGAGCGTGGCCCGTTCGCGACCTCGCAGATGACGGTGCCGGCCCAGAGTGGTTTCGGCGGTGGGACGGTCTACTTCCCGATCGACACCAGCCAGGGCACGTTCGGTGCGGTGGCCATCTCGCCCGGTTTCACCGAGCTCCAGCTCGCCATCTCGTGGTTGGGGCCCCGGCTGGCGTCACAGGGCTTCGTGGTGATCACCATCGACACCCTGGGTGTGTTCGACTTCCCGGACGCCCGCGCCGACCAGCTACTCGCCGCGCTCGACTATCTCACCAACACCAGCTCGGTGCGTAACCGGATCGACCGCAACCGGCTCGGCGTGATGGGCCACTCGATGGGCGGCGGCGCGTCGATGTCCGCGGCCAACAAGCGGCCCGCGCTGCAGGCCGCCATTCCGCTCGCCGGCTGGCACACCACCAAGAACTGGTCGGCCGTGCGGGTGCCGACGCTGGTCGTCGCGGCGCAGAACGACGCGATCGCCCCCACCAACGACCACTCGCTCCCGTTCTACAACTCGCTGGCGAACACCGTGGACAAGGCCTTCCTGGAGCTGCGCGGCGCCGGGCACAACCAGACCAACTCCCCGGACGTCACGACCGCCAGGTTCGCCATCTCCTGGTTGAAGCGGTTCATCGACGACGACACCCGGTACGACCAGTTCCTCTGCCCGACACCGCAGCCGAACACCGCCATCTCGCGTTACCTGTCCACCTGTCCCTACACGCCGTGACATCTCGTGTGACACAAGGGTTTGCCCGGTCTGACCACTCGGCCGGGCACACCTTTTTGTTGACCTCGCTCGTGCCGGTCTTCTAACCTACTGCGTAGTAGTGGGCGGTGACGGAGTGCGCGGTTTTGGTCACACACTGGAGTGCGCCCGATGACACGTCCGCAGGGAGCAAGAAGCCTCGTCCGCAACCCGTGGGCCGAGCTGCCCGCCACCATCGCGGACGCCTTGCGCCCCAACCTCGACGCGATCGCCACCGAGATGATCGACGTGATCCGGCGCGAGGTGCCTCGGTACCGGCGCCCGCTGGACTCGGAGCTGGGTCGTGACCTGGTCGCGGCCGTCCGCCGGGCGCTCGTCCAGTTCGTCGAGCTGATCGAGAACCCGAACGCCCCTCAGGAACACAACAGCACCTTCTTCCGCAGGCTCGGCAAGGCGGAGTTCCTCACCGGGCGCAACATGGACGAGTTGCAGGCCGCCTACCGGGTGGGCGCCAGGGTGGGCAGCCGTCGCTACAGCGAGATCGCGCAGGCGGTCGGGATGCCGACCGGCACCGTCCTGCTACTTAGCGAGGCGGTGTTGGTGCACATCAACGAACTGGCGAACGAGTCGGTCCGCGGGTACACCGAGGCCCGCCTGCGCAGCGCGGGCGACCTGGCGACCCGACGCCGCGCGCTCGCCGAACGGCTGCTCGAACGCAGCCCCGACCCGGGCGGCAGCTCGCCGGAGACCCTTTCCTACCAAGCGGAATGGCCGCTGCCCGCCACGTTGGCCTGTGTCGTCGTCGAGGCGCCCGGTCTCGAACTGGTGCCGGACGCGACGCTCGACACGGACGTCCTGGTGCTGGCCCGCGGCGGCGACGCCGTGCTGTTCGTGCCTGGCCCGGACGAGCCGGCGCGGGTGGACCGGTTGCGACAGCTGCTGTCGTGGCGGGTTGGCGCGCTGGGTCCGTGCGTCACCCCGGCCGACACCTGGCTGTCCGCGCACTGCGCACGGCTCGCGCTGCGGCAGGCCCGCCGCGGGATGCTCACCGCCAAGGACGGCCTGGTGGTGGCCGACGACCACCTCGCGACCCTGATCCTGCTTGGCGGCGAGCACATCGGACGCCTGCTGTCGGACGACGTGCTCGCCGCGCTGGCCGGGCTGCCGGCGGGCAAGGCGACCCGGCTCGAGGAGACACTGCACGCCCTGCTGCGCTCGATGAACAGGTCGGCACCCGAGGTCGCGACGGCACTGGGCATCCACCCACAGACCGCCCGCTACCGCCTGCGGCAGCTGGAATCCCTGTTCGGTGACCGGCTGGAGGACCCCGACTTCCGCTTCGCCGCGAGCCTCGTCCTGCACGGCCGATCACTGCGCAAACCCTGAAGGGCACCCTCCGCTTCGAGGGTGCCCTTCAGCGCATTTCCCTCAAATACCGAGACGGGCCGTCAGGAATGACCACGAGCGGTGCAGCTCGCGTTGCCAGTACGGCCAGGAATGGGTGCCCGGGCCGTAGAAGTTCGCCGTCACCGGAATTCCCAGCTGCTGCGCGCGGTTGACGAAACTCTGCGTCGCCGCCTGTGCGTTCGGCTCCAGCAGGAAATCGCCGCCCTCGTTGCTCGTGCCGGGGTCGAACGGGCCGGCCTGGCCATTTCCGCTGGACACGTACAAGGCCGTGCCGCGCAGTTTCTCCAGGTTCGCCGTCGGGTTGTGGGAGCGCCACCGGTCCGGCGCCAACAGCTCGGATCCCCACAGCAGCAGGTAGTTGAAGAAGCCTTCACGGATCAGGATCGCCTTGATGATGGCCGGCACCCCGATGCCCATCGTGTCCAGCACACCGCTGTAGGAGGCGGCCGTGGTGAACATGCCGGGGTGGCGGAACGCGTAGTGCATGGCCCCGAACCCGCCGATCGAGATCCCGGCGATGGCGCGCTGCGTGCCGGCGCGGTAGCCGCGTTCGAGGATCTGCCGCACCTCGGTGACGTGGAAGGTTTCCCAGTCCGGCTTGCTGGACAGGCCGAAGTTCCACCACGCGCTGAACATCCCGGCGGGGCCGTCGGTCGGCATCACGATCATCGCCGGCACGTTCGCGGTCAGTTCCTCGACGTCGGTGAACTGCGTCCACGACTTGTAGTCGGCCGGCTCGCAGCAGCCGTGCATCAGCCACACCTGCGGCCAGGTGCGGTTGGGCTGGCTGTCCCAACCCTGGGGCAGCAGCACCCGCACCATGCCGGTCGCGCCGAGCGACGGCGAGTTGATCTTCAGGTCGAGTGTGCGTGCGTCGATCCGGGTCTCCTGCACCACGGTGGCGCCCGTGTCGGCGGTCACCGGTGCGGCGGCGGTCGCCGGCTGGTCGGCCAGCGCGCCGGCTGCCAGGGCGGCTGCCAGCAGTCCGGTCAGCGCGGCGCTGCGCCTACCTCGTAATTTCATGTTCTCTCCTCACGTGTTGGATGGGTCGCTCCGCTCCTCCGCCCGGCCGCCTCCTTCCGTAATCGCGTGCTCGACGCTCGTACCTCGCTCACGAGCACGCTCCTCGGTCAGTCCGGCGGGGGGCTCCTCCGCTACGCGCCTAAAGCGGGATGTTGCCGTGTTTCTTCGCCGGGGGGCGCCGCCGTTTCGTCCGCATCGCGCGCAGGGCGGCGGTGACCTCCAGGCGGGTCGTCGCCGGGCGGATCACCTGGTCGACGTAGCCGCGCTCGGCCGCCGCGTAGGGGCTCGCGAACTGGCGTCGGTACTCGTCCACCAGCCGCCGCCGCAGGGCGTCGCGTTCGGCGGGTGCACAGTCGCGCAGGGTTCTGCGGTGCAGCACGGTGACCGCCGCCTCCGCGCCGAGCACGGCGATCTCGGCGGTCGGCCAGGCCAGGTTCACGTCCGCGCCGAGGTGCTTCGAGCCCATCACGGCGTAACCGCCGCCGTACGCCTTGCGCAGTACCACCGTCACCTTCGGCACGGTCGCCTCGGCGTAGGCGTAGATCAGCTTGGCGCCGCGCCGGATGATGCCGCCGTGCTCCTGCTCGCGGCCGGGCAGGTAGCCGGGCACGTCCGCGAACGTCACCAACGGGATGCCGAACGCGTCGCAGAACCGGATGAACCGGGCGGCCTTCTCCGAGGCGTGGATGTCGATCACCCCGGCCATCCACAGTGGCTGGTTCGCCACCACGCCGACCGACCGACCCTCGACGCGACCGAACCCGCAGATCATGTTGGGCGCGAACACCGGCTGCATCTCCAGGAACTCGCCGTCGTCGAGGACGGTCTCGATCACCTGACGCATGTCGTACGCCCGCGCCTGGGCGTCCGGGATCAGCTCGTCGAGCGCGAGGTCGCGCCGGGTGAGCTCGGGGCTCCCGGTGCTGGCGTACTCCGGCGCGGGCTCGAGGTAGTTGGCGGGCAGGAAGCCGACGAGCGTGCGCACCCAGTCGATGGCGTCCCGCTCGTCGCCGGCGCGGTAGTGCGCGTTGCCGGAGATCTCGCTGTTGACCACCGAGCCGCCGAGGTCGTCCCGGCTGACCGTCTCCCCGCTGATCGCGGTGACGACCTCCGGGCCGGTGACGAACATGTGCGCGATCTCGTCGACCATCACGGTGAAGTCGGTGATCGCGGGGGAGTAGACCGCGCCACCCGCGCACGGCCCCATGATCATGGAGATCTGGGGGACCACACCGGAGAGGCGCACGTTGCGGGCGCCGATCTCGGCGTAGTAGGCGAGCGCGGTGACGCCCTCCTGGATGCGGGCGCCGCCGGAGTCGTTGATGCCGATGATCGGGCAGCCGATGTCCTCGGCGAGGTCCATGACCTTGATGACCTTCTTGCCGAAGGCCTCACCGAGGCTGCCGCCGAGCACCGAGAAGTCCTGCGAGAACAGGACAACCGGCCGTCCGTCCACAGTGGCCCGTCCGGTGACCACGCCGTCGCCGTACGGCCGGTTGGCGGCCATGCCGAAGTCGGTGCAGTGGTGCCGCACGAACCGGTCCAGCTCGACGAACGAGCCGGGGTCGGTCAGCTCCTCGATCCGCTCGCGCGCGGTCAGCTTGCCCTTGGCGTGCTGGCGGTCGGCGGCCTCTTTCTCCGCGGTGCGCAACACCTCCTCGTCGCGGTCGGCGAGGTCGGCGATCCGGTAGGCGGTGGTCAGTTCCTCCGTCATGACAGTGCCTCCAGAGTCGCCGAGACACGCTCCGCGAGCACGTCGATGTTCGGCGGGTCGACCATCGAGATGTGGTCGCCGGGCACGTCGAGAACCTCCAGGTGCGGGCAGTAGGCGTCCCAGCCCAGTGCCCGGTCGGCCCGCAGGTAGCGGGGATCCAGCTCGGTGGTGAGCGGATGTGGTTGCTCCGCGCGGAACAGCAGAACCTTTCCCTCGTACGGGCCTGGCCGGTACTGCTCGGCCACCTGAGCGTCCACGTAGGACGTGTACTGGTGGTGGAGCACGGCCTCGCCCATGCCGGGCACCCGCTCCCGCAACCGCTCGATGACCAGCGGGAACCGCTCGTCCTCGGCCAGGTGCTCCATTGTGGACAGATCGAGGTCGACCTGGTAGGTGCGCTCCACGTACTGGACGAAGCGGCGGAACCGGCCGGTCAGGTAGTCCTCGGACCGAGGTGTGTCCAGCGGCAGGATCGTGTCGCCGAGGAACAGCAACCCGACCTGGTCACTGCCGAGCTGCCTGGCGGTCTCGTAGGCGAGGCAGCCGCCGAACGACCAGCCGCCAAGCCGGTAGGGCCCTTCCGGCTGACGTTCCCGGATCAACTCGGCGTAGCGGGCCGCCTTCTCCTCGACGGTCGCCAGGTCGGGCAGGCGTTCGAGGCCCAGACACGGCACGTCGTCGCCGAGCAGCTTGACGAGCGGGCCGTAGACGGCGGTCGACCCGCCGGCGGGGTGGAACAGGAACAGCGGATCGGTGTCCCCGCGGTCCGACAGCACCCGGACGGCCCCGCCGCCGTGCTCCTCGAGCACGGGCCGCAGCAGATCGGCCATGCCCGCGATGGTGGGCTGGGCGAACAGGTCGACCTGTGGCATGGCCGCGCCAAGCTCACAGGCGATCCGTGCCCGCAGCCGCTCGGCGGCGCCCTCGAACGGGATGTGCACGCTCACCACGTCCTCGTCGAGCACCTCACGCCACATCCTGGCCACCCACCGCTCGGCGAAGTCACGGGTCCCCGGCCCGGCCGGCTTCGCGGGTACGGGAGCGTTGTTCGTCGCCAGCTCGCCGGCCACGTGGCGGGCCAGGTCGTCGAGGCTCGCACCGCGTAGCAGGAGCGGCAGTGGCAGGTGCAGGCCGAAGTCCCGTTCGATGGCGGCCCGCGCGCGCATGGCCAGCAGTGAGTCAAGGCCCAACGACGTCAGCGGCGCCGTGACGTCGAGCCGGTCCGGCGCGGTACGCATCATCTCCGCCACCGTGGCCCGCATGTGCGCGGTGACCGCGGCGCGGACGGCGTCCGGATCGGACTGTGCCGCCAACTCCGCCACACCCGACCACGTCGTCTCGCCCGTGGGCTCCGGCAGCAGCGCGCCGATGAACGGTCGCCGGGCCAGCGCGGGAAACAGCTCGACGATCCGCGCCGGGTCGAAGCGCACGACCGCCGCCTGCGGCAGGTCGGAGCCCAGGATCGCCCGCAGCGCCGGCATCGCCTCCGCCGGGCTCAGCCGGTCGAGGACCGCGTTGTCCTTCTCCGTGGCGCCACCGACCTCGTCCCACGCTCCCCATTGGACGGACGTGGCGGGCACGCCCTGTGCGCGCAACTGTTCGCAGAACGCGTCCAGCCATGCGTTGGCCGTCGCGTACGCGGCCTGACCCGGCGAGCCGAACAGTCCGGCGGCGGACGAGTACGCCACCCACCAGTCCAGGGCACGATCCTCGCAGACTGCCCACAACCGTTGCGCACCAACAACCTTCGCGTGCCAGGCGGCCATCATGCCGGCCTTGTCCATGGCCAGCACGGACGCGTCGGACAGCGCACCCGCGGCGTGTACCACACCGCGCAACGGGAGACCGCCCTCGGTCGCGGCGGCCACCAGCCGTTCGGCGACGCCCGGTTCGGCGATGTCTCCCGTGACCACCCGTACGTCGCAGCTCAGCTCGACCGAGCGCGGTCGCCGGCCCGACAACACGACCCGGGTCGCGCCACGCTCGGCCAGCCACTGCGCGGCGACCCGGCCCAGGCCACCCGTGCCACCGGTGATGACGTACGCCCCCGGGCGGACGACCGGCGCGGTCGGGTCCGGAGCCGGGGACAGCGGTGTCACCCGGTGCACGTAACGTCGGCCCGCCCGCCACGCCACCTCGTCCTCGGGCGTGCCGGCCCGCACCTCCGCCACGAGCGCGTCGTCCGCGTCGGTGTCCAACCAGCCGGCGTGCAGCTCGGGGTGTTCGAACGCGAGCACCCGCACCAGCCCACGCAAAGCCGCCGGCCCCGGATCGCCACGCTCACCGGGAACCACGGCCGCCGCGGCCTGGGTGACGAGCCACAACCGCGCAGGCGGGCCGTCCGCCAACACCCGCACGAGGTCCGCCACCGCGAGCACGACGTCACGGGCGGGCACCAGCACGACCACCACGTCCGCGGGTGGCGGCGAGGTGCCGAGCGGCAGGACCTGCACGTCGTCGCCGGACAGCAGGGCAGCGACCCGTTCGGCCCGTTCGGCGTCCTCGTGCAGCAGCACCACCCGCCGAGGCTCCCGTGGCACCGAGGGCAACGGCTCCTCCTGCCAGACCGGCTGGTAGCACAGCATTTCCGGGGGCGCGACCAGATCGGACCGTCGCACCGGTACATCCGGCAGCTCCGCGGGCGAACCACCACCCGGCTCGGCCACCGCCAGTGCGTGCAGTGTCCACTCCGGACGCGACGCCGAGCGGGCGTACACGGACAGATCCAGCCCACCGGTCCGGTGGTACGCGGACACGCACACCTCGGTCGTCGCACTGAGCACGAGCGGGGCGACCACCTGCGCGTCGGTCAGCTCAGCCCCGCCGAGCACGCTCCGCGCCGCCGCCATGGCCAGCTCGACTATTCCGCCGGCGGGAAACACGGGAAGCCCGAACGTGGTGTGGCCCTGCGCGGAGTCGATCTCGCTGTACCAGACGTACCGGCCTGGCTCGGGAAGGTCGATCCGCGTGCCGAGCAGTGAACGCGCCGCGGGCGGGCGCGCCGCGGTCCAGTGCCGCCTGCGCCGCCACGCCGGTCCGGGCAGGTCGACGACCGCACGCTGGGGATAGCGGACCCGCAGTACGTCGTGCTGCCGGCCCGCGAGGGCGGCGGCGAACCCGTCGAGGGTGCCGTCGGGATCACGGCGCAGCGTCGCCGTCATCCTGACGTCGGTCATGCAGAGGGCCGTCGCGGTCTGCTCCACCGACACGGCCGCGATCGGATGTGGCGCGATCTCGATGAAGTCGCGATGCCCGTCGGTGAGCGCGGCCGTGATGGCCTGGGCGAACCGGACGGGCTGGCGAACGTTGGCGACCCAGTAGTCGACCCCGGCGCCGATCGGTCGCCTCTCGTCCACTGTGGAGTACGACGGGACGGCGGGTTCGGCCGCCTCGAGTCCGGCGAGCCGCTCACGCAACGGCGCCAGGATGGGGTCGACGGCAGGGGAATGCCCGGCGCCGCCCACGCGCAGGCGCCGGGCGAGGCCACCCTGATCGGCCACATGAGACACCAGACCGTCCACACTGGCCGCCGGACCGGACACGGTCGAATGCCGCGGTGACGCGTGGACGGCGACCCCGATGCCGGGGAACCGGCCGGCGAGCCGCACTATCTCGCCGGCCGGAAGCTCGACGACCGCCATCGCGCCGGTCCCGGACGCGTCGATTCTCGACAGCAACGACGCCCGTGCCACGACGACCCGCAACCCGTCGGCCGGGGACAAGGCTCCGGACACCACGGCGGCGGCCACTTCCCCGACGGAGTGTCCGATCACCGCGGCCGGGAGAACCCCGTAGGCACGCCAGAGCGCGGCGAGCGCGACCTGCATGCCGAAGGTGGCGGGTTGCCGCAGAGCAAGGTCCTCGCTGTCCTCGGTGAGGAGCGTGGTGAGCGTGACCCCGATCCGCGCTCGGAAGTCGGGATCGAGACCTTCGACCGCGGCGCGGAAGGCGGGTTCGTGGGCGAGGAGCCGGCGGCCCATACCCGGCCAGTAGGAGCCGTACCCGGAGAACACGAACACTGGCGAGGAAGCCTCGGACGTGCTGGGCAGTACCGACGGATCGGGCCGCCCCTCGGCCAGGGCACACAACCGCTCCCGCAGCTGATCGCGGTCCCCGGCAACGAGAACCGCGCCAGCCGCACCGGAGTCACAGCCGTGCACGAGGGCGGCGGCCAGCTCCGCGAGACCAGGCTCGTTCTCCGGCAGCCAGTCCGCCAAACCGCGAGCCCGGTCCCGCAGTCGCTGCTCGTCGGCGCCCCAGACGGCGAACACCTCCGGCCGGTCCACACCACGTGCCGAGGGGCGCCCAGCCGGCCATTCCTCCACGATCACATGCGCGTTGGTGCCGCCGAACCCGAAGGCCGACACACCCGCCCGCGCCACCCCGCCG
>NZ_DASUVO010000103.1:0-108956 GCF_036378875.1 Actinophytocola sp. | reverse complement strand
CCCAAGGTCGCCGTGTTCTTCCTCGCCCTGTGGCCACAGTTCCTGCCGGCGAACGCGACCGCCCTGGACACCGCGGTGCTCGCGCTCGTCGCGTCCGGCGTGAGCCTCGTGTGGTTCACCGTGCTCGCGAACGTGGTCACGGTGCTTCGCAGGTTCCTCACCGCGGCGAAGGTCCGCCGGACCATCGACGCGGTGATGGGCACCCTGCTGGTGGGTATCGGCGTGCGGATCGCCGTCACCCAATAGCCTCACGCCCGCCGGAAGGTCGCGCGATAGTTCGTCGCGGCCGCCGGTGCGGTGATGTTGTGGCTCTGCGCACCGCCGTCCGACCAGCTCACGAACTGGTACAGCTTGCCGCCCTTGAAGACCTGCGGGCTCGGCGCGCTGACCGAGTTGCTCGACCCGACGATCACCGTCCGGGTGAACGGCGAGACCTGCTCGACCGAGTTGACCACCAGCCGGGCGCCGCTCGGGTTCGACTGGAAGGTCAGCTGCACGGTGCGCGGGTTCAGCCGCACCGTCTGCGACGTCGAGTTGCCGGCCGAGTCGGTCGCGGTCAGGGTCAGGTCGAGGAACGACGGGTACTCGTGGTCCGGCGCGACGAAGCTGCCTGAGGAGATCCCCGTCCAGTTCTGCACGTTGTGCGCGTGGCAGTTGGTCTGCGTCGTGCAGTGCTGCAACGTCAGCTGCCAGGTGAACGCGGACGCCGGCAGCGTTCCGTCCTGCGCGTCGGATGCCCGGCCCGCGAACGGGATGGTCTGGCCGACGCTCCACTGCGTGGCCGCCGTCGGGTTGTCGATCGTCACCACGGGAGCGTCGTTCGGCGGCTGGCCGACCGTCACGGTCACTGTGGTCGTGCCGGACAGCCCGCCAGGGTCGGTCACCCGTAGGCCCACGGGCACCACGCCCGGCGACACGTACGTGAAGGTCGGGTTCACGGCCGTGGAGTCGTCGTACGCGCCGTCACCGTCGAGGTCCCACGCATAGGTGAGCGCGCCGCCGTCCGGGTCCGAGGAGCCGGAACCGTTGAACTGCACGGTGAGCGGCGCGGGACCGGACTGCGGGGTGGCGGTGGCGACCGCGGTCGGCGGCCGGTTCGCGCTGGTGAAGCTCACCCGGCGCAGTTGGCCGGCGCCGAGCGCCAGGTAGAACAGGTCACCGCCGGGCCCGGTCAGCAGCTGGACCGGGATGTTCGCGCCGGTCACGAACGGCACGATGTCCGCCGGGTTGGGCAGGCCGTTGGCGCCCTGCCGCATGGCCCAGATGCAGCCACGTGAGCTGTCGGCGAAGAACAGCGCGCCGTCGTAGGCGGCCGGGTAGTTGCTGGTCGTCTCGAACGCGACGCCGGCGATCGACGAGCCACCGGTCGGGCAGCCGTCGCCCGTCGCGACCGACGAGCTGTGGTTGTAGGTGTAGTACGGCGCGTTCTGCCCGGTCGTGTAGAGCGACTCGCACACGGTCAGGTTCGCGCCGTCGTAGCCGGGCTGCCGGCCCGCGCCCTCGTAGCAGGGCCAACCGAAGTTCTCCGCCACGCCGTCGGTGGCGTTCGGGATCCGGTCGATCTCCTCCCACGTGTTCCAGCCGACGTCGCCGACCCACAGCTCGCTGGTGCCGGGCCGGAACGTGAACCGGAACTGGTTGCGCATGCCGTACGCGATGATCCGCTGCGCGTTGACGTTCGGGTTGCTCGCGAACGGGTTGCCCGGCATGGGCGCGCCGGTGTCCGGGTCGACCCGCACGATCGTGCCGTCCAGCGTGACCGGCTCGCCGGCAGGCCGCCGAATCGACTGCGACCGCAGCGCGCCGCCGCGGGCGTCCGGCGGCGACAGGTTCGTGCCGGCCGCGCCGGGCGGGTCGGCACACGGGTTGCCGCGCTGGCCCCAGTCGGCGAAGTTGAAGCTCGCGCCGTCGCCACCGCCGACGTACAGGGCGCCGTCCGGCCCGAACACGACGGTGCCGATCGAGTGCGACGGGTACTGCTGGCACCAGTCGGTGAGCAGCACCTGCTCGGCGCCGGTCGCCACGCCGTTCGCGCCGATGGTGAGCCGGGACAGCCTGCCGGTGACCAGGCAGCCGTCCTCGGTCGCGCCGGGCGGGGTCGGGCACGTGTCACCCCATCGTGGCGCGGTGCCGCCGGGTACCGCGTCGTACGTGTACAGCACGTACAGGTACGGCCGGGTGGGGAAGCTCGGGTCGAGCGTCATGCCGAGCAGGCCGCGGTCCCAGAAGTCGTGCGTCTGCGTGCGCAGGTCGGCGGCGATGGTCGCGGTGGTGTCGGACAGCGAGTCGTACGTCTTGACCAGCCCGCTCTTCTCGCCGACGAACACCCGGCCGTCCGGCGCGAACACGGCGGCGGTCGGCGAGCTGAGCCCGCTGATCACCGCGGTGTCGGTGAAGCCGGTCGGCACGGCGGCCCCGGCGACGGCCGGCACCGTGGTCAATCCCGCGGCGACGAGGCCGGCGGTCAGCAGCAGTCCTGTTTTCGGGCGCGCGAATCCACGATGAGTACGCACGATGCCCCCTAATGCCGGCGTGTCGTTGCTCCAAACGTCGGCCCGCGCGCGCGTTACGTTTCACTCGACGGTGTTACGGCATGGCCACGCTGTCGTGTGATTGACATCACAATTCCAGGTGGGCTGAGATTTAGGTCGTGCAGAAAAGCCCCACCGTCCAGCGCCGCAGGCTGGCCATCGAGCTGCGCCGGCTACGCGAAGACAAGCTCCTCCGACGCGACGATGTCGCCGACATGCTGGGTTGGTCCCGTTCCAAGGTCTACAAGATCGAGACGGCGATGGTGGGCGCCAAGCCGCGCGACGTGATCGACCTGCTCGACCTCTACGGGGTGGATGACCTCGCAGACCGCGAACGGTTGGTCGACCAGGCGAAGGCCGCCAACGAGCCGGGCTGGTGGCGCAGGTACCGGGACGTGATCTCCACGCAGTACTCGGAGTACATCGGCCTGGAAACCGAGGCCTTCCAGGTGCAGACCTACCAGCCGCAGCTGATCCCCGGCCTGTTCCAGACCGAGTCATACGCCCGGGCGCTGGCCGACGGCCAGTTTCCGGATGAGCCAGGTGATCGGTTCGAGCGGCTGGTGGCGGTAAGGCTGGCTCGCCAAGCCCGCCTGTTCGAGGCCGATCCGCTACGGGTGTGGGCGGTGATCAACGAGGAAGTGCTCACCCACCTCGTCGGAGACCTGCATGTCATGCGAGAGCAGATGAACTGGCTGCTCGAGCTGATCGAGCTGCCGAATGTGAACCTGCAGATCCTGCGCGCGCATCACGGCGCGCATCCGGGAGTGACTGGTGCGTTCAGCGTTCTCAGCTTCGCTGAGCCCGCTGACGCGGATGTCGTCTACGTGCAATGCAGTGCCGGTGAGCTGTATTTGGAGGCCACCGAGGATGTGCGGCGCTGTAAACTCGCCCTGGATCACTTGCGTACCAAGGCAATCGAGCCGCGCGGCACAGACGTCTACCTGAAGTCGGCGCTGCGCAAGTACGACGAGATGTGAGGGACCATGTCGAACCTGCACGGCGTGGAATGGCGCAAGAGCACGTTCAGTACCGCAAGTGGTGAATGTGTTGAGGTGGCTCGCGGGGCCGAGGCGGTCGGCGTGCGGGACTCCAAGAACCCCGCTGGCCCAGCACTGACCGTCACGCCGACCGCCTGGATCGCCTTCATCGACCTAGCCGGTGGGGCCTCGGCCTGACCAGGACCACGCGTAGGCCGGGTCCTCGCACCCGACACCCGCCTCGCCGATCTCCAGCGGGCGGAACGTGTCGACCATGACCGCGGTCTCGTCGAAGTAGTCCACGCCGAGGGCGGCCTCCGCGGCACCGGGCTGTGGGCCGTGCGTGAACCCGGACGGGTGCAGCGACAGCGAGCCGACCGCGATGCCCGAGCCCTTGCGTGCCTCGTAGTTGCCGCCGACGTAGAACATCAGCTCGTCGGAGTCCACGTTCGCGTGGTTGTAGGGCACGGGGATGGCGTCCGGGTGGTAGTCGACCTTGCGTGGGCAGAACGAGCACACGACGAAGTTGGGGCCCTCGAAGGTCTGGTGCACCGGCGGCGGCTGGTGGACGCGCCCGGTGATCGGCTCGAAGTCGCGGATGTTGAACGCCCACGGGTAGAGGCAGCCGTCCCAGCCGACGACATCGAACGGGTGGTTGGCGTAGGTGAACCGGGTGATCCCCGCCCGATGCCGGACGAGCACGGGCACGTCGGTCCCGTCCTTGAGCAGTGGCTCGGCCGGCCCACGCTGGTCGCGCTCGCAGTACGGCGCGTGCTCCAGGAACTGGCCCTTGGTGGACAGGTACCGCTTGGGCGGGCCGATGTGTCCGGTGGCCTCCAGGATGTACAGGCGGGTCTCGCCGTGCGGGAGGACGCGGTAGGTGGTGGAGGTCGGCAGCACGAGGTAGTCGCCGTCGGTCACCTCCAGCACGCCGTAGATCGTCTCGACGGTCGCGGCGCCGGTCTGCACGTAGATCAGCTCGTCGCCCACCGCGTTGCGGTACAGCGGGCTTGGCGCGGTGGCGATGGCGAAGGTGATCGTCACGTCGCTGTTGCCGAAGAGCGTGCGGCGGCCGGTAACCGCGTCGACCTCCTGCTGGCCCTCGGACTTGAGGTCCTGGGTGCGGAAGTGCCTCGGCATGAGCGGGTAGTTGGGCGTGAGTGTGCCGCGGTGGTCGTCGACCGCCTCCGCGTTCACGATCGCCGTCGGCAGAAACCGGTGGTAGAGCAGGGCTGAATCGGACGAGAAGCCCTCGACACCCATGAGCTCTTCGGCGTAAAGGGTGCCCTCCGGTGAGCGGAACTGAGTGTGCCTTTTTCGGGGGATCTCCCCGACGCGGCGGTAGTAAGGCATGGCCTCTCCAGTGTCCGATAGTCGGACATCTTTGTTCAGTTGCCGATACGCTACTAGCGTGTCAGCCGTGTCAAGCGCCGCACCACAGTCCGCGTCCGATCAGCGGGATGTCCCGTCCCTGCTCGCCCGTCTCGTCGACGACGCCGCGTTGTTCCCGCCGTGCAACGCGACCGTGCCAGACGCGGTCAAGTTGCACCTCGCGGGTCGATCAAGCGACTACGCCGATGTGCTGGGACTATTCCTCTGTCCGGCCTCCCGACTACCCGAGTTGATCACCGAGTTGATCAAGGTGAAGCCGGCCAAGCCGGTGGAGCTGTCGCTCGTGATCGACACCGGCCTGGGAGGTGTACCGAAGGCGCTGTCGATCGTCGAGTCCCGCGCGGAACTGCTCGCGTTGCGCATGGTGGAGATGCCGGCGCCGACGGACGTCGACGAGGTGTGGCTGGAACGGGTGTCCGAGTTCGTGCCGGAGGACGTGATCCGTGTCATAGAGCCGCGGCGCGCCGCCGTCGGCTGGCTCGACGGCATCCAGCGCGTGATCGAGCACGGCAGCTGGCCCAAGATTCGCTGCGGCGGGCCGTCCGGGGAGAACTTCCCGAGCGTGGCGGAGGTGGCCGACTTCCTCGCGGTGATCAACGACGGGGGAGCGTCGTTCAAGGCGACCGCCGGCCTGCACAACGCGGTCCGGCACACGGACGCGGAGACCGGCATCACCCACCACGGGTTCCTGAACCTGCTGCTGGCCACGTCCCGTCTGCTGGCCGGCGCGGACTCCTCCGTCGTGCAGGAGGCGATCTCCTCGACCGACGGCACCGCGCTCGCGGACGAGGCACGCGACCTGACCGAGCACGAGGCGCTGTCCGTGCGAGGGGTGTTCGCCTCGTACGGTTCGTGCTCGCTGACCGACCCCGTCAAGGACCTCGAGGAACTGGGGTTGCTGTGACCTCGTGGGTGCGTGACCCGGCCTTCGCCCGGGACCAGCCGTTCGGGCCGCAGACGTTGCCCTACGGCGTGGTCGACGCGGGGGACGGGCCACGCGTGGCGGTCCGGCTGGGCGACCACGCCCTGCCGCTCCGATCGATTGCCCACGACCTCGGTGACTTGGCGGACCTGGTGTCGGGCTCGTCGCTCGACCCGCTGCTGGCGGCGACGAGGGTCGAGTGGAGCGCGCTGCGGGCCCGGCTCGTGTCGCTGGTGACCGAGTCGTCCACGCCGTCCGGTGCCGAACTGCTGCCGCTGTCCGACGTGCGGGCGGTGTTGCCGTTCACGGTCGGCGACTACGTGGACTTCTACTGCTCGCGCTACCACGCGGAGAACGTCGGCCGGATCATGCGGCCGGACACCGAGCCGTTGCTGCCGAACTGGACCCACCTGCCGGTGGGCTACCACGGCCGCTCCGGCACGGTCGTGGTGTCGGGCACGCCGGTGGAACGCCCACACGGCCAGCGACGGGGTCCGGAGTTCGGCCCGACCGGTCGCCTGGACGTGGAGGCCGAGGTCGGGTTCGTGTGCGGTGGCCCGGTTTCTCGGCGCGTGCCGACCGGCCAGGCGGCCGAGCACATCTTCGGCGTGGTGCTGGTGAACGACTGGTCGGCGCGGGACATCCAGGGCTGGGAGTACCAGCCACTGGGTCCGTTCCTTGGCAAGTCGTTCGCGACGTCGATCTCGGCGTGGGTGACCCCCCTCGACGCGCTGGCGATGGCGCGGGTGAAGGTGCCCGACATCGGCCACCCCCGGCTGCCGTACCTGGTGGAGGACTCGCCGTGGGGCCTGGACCTGCGGCTCGCGATCGAGTGGAACGGCTCGGTGGTGTCCAGGCCGATGTTCGCGGACATGTCCTACTCGTGCGCGCAGCAGTTGGCCCACATGACCGTGAACGGCGCCACGGTCCGCCCTGGCGACCTGTTCGCGTCCGGCACGGTGTCGGGCCCGTCGAAGGAACAGCGCGGCTGCTTCCTGGAACTGTCATGGGGCGGCCGCGAACCCATCACGGTGGGCGACACCGAACGAACGTTCCTGGAGGACGGCGACACGGTGGTGATCACGGCAACGGCCCCTGGCGAGGACGGCTCCGTGGTCGGCATCTCGCCTGTCGAGGGCACGATCCTCCCGGCAGTGGACCTCTGACATGGCCCGCCCGATCCGCCCGATCCAGCCGGCGCCCCGCCCTCCGGTGGCGCCCGGCAAGGAAAGCTCGCTGACCCTGGAACGCGGCCTGGCCCTCCTCCAGGCGGTGGCGGACTCGGAGTCGGAGGCCCCCACGATCAGCGACCTGGCCACGACGATCGGCGCCTCCCGAGCAGCCGTGTACCGGCTTCTCGTGCCGCTGCAGGACCGTGGCCTGGTCCGCCGGGACGGCTCGAAGGTGCGCTTGGGCCTGGGCCTACTCCGCCTGGCGACCCGAGTGACCCCGCAGCTGCGCCTGGCCGCGCTACCGGCGCTGCGCGAGCTGGCGGAGGCGGTAGGCGCCACGGCCCACCTGACCGTGGCAGACGGCGAAGAGGCCCAGGCCATCGCGGTGATCGAACCGTCGTGGACCACCTACCACGTGGCGTACCGCGTGGGCACCCGCCACCCGCTCGCCAGAGGAGCCGCGGGCAAGGCAATCGGCCTGCGCGAGGAGGACCCGGGCTGGCTGGCCACCACCGGCGAGTTGCAGTCCGGCGCCTCAGGCATCGCGGCCCCGGTCCGCGGCGTCCCCGGCCTGCGAGCCAGCGTCGGCGTCATCAGCTTCCAGTCCCTGGACGGCGAGGTAGTGGGCCCGCGGGTACTGACGGCAGCAGCATCAGTGGCGGAAGCTCTGCGCTGAACCCCCGCGTGTACGCACCCGACTCGCGAGTCGCGCGTTCGGCCCCTGCGAGTTTCGTTTTTGGGGCCTCTTCCGAGTGCCTGCTGTGTTCGAGACATCAGGCCGCCGCAGCAATGGGCCAACGCCCCCAAGGCTCTGCCCGCGAGCTGCGGTTTCGCGCAATCCGAACCAGTTGTCCACAGCCGCAGGAGTCATCCACAGACAAGATCATCATCTCCACCACTGTCACCCCCTGCCGATAGACTGGCCCAGGGACGCCCCCCGGGATCGGGTGGGGGCAGCCGTTTTACACTGTAGGGCGAGTGTTTTCGCAGGTCAGCGTGTTGCCAGCTCTGCCAGTACGTCGTCCAGCGGGGTCGGTTTGAGGTCGAAGGTCGCCGCTGTTCGGGACCAGTCCAGGACCGATGGGCGCAGGTACAGGTATTGCATCTCCACGCTTTCGGCCATGATCGGATCTGCCTTCATCGCCGCGTGCAGCTCCACTGGCGTCATCTCCCGAACCGGCGGCACCGGCACCCCAGCCACGGCCGCGAACCGCTCGACCAACTCCCGCACCGAGATGTCCGAGGTCTGCGGCGTGTGCCACGCCCGGCCCCACGACTCCTCCGACCGCGCCACGGCGACGAGCGTCTTCGCAACATCGCCGGTGTATGTCCAGCTGTGCGCCACGTCCAGGTCGGCGGGAAAGACGACCTCCTCGCCGGCCAGCACCTTCGGCCCGATCGCCAGGTTGAACAAGCACAGCGCGTCGACGCCCAGGTAGTCGCCGGGCCGCACCTCCGCGAACCGCAGCCGTCCGACCTCATGGGCCGCGAGCCCGTCGAGGTACATCGACGCCCGGACGCGGCCCTTGATCGTGGTCGGCCGGATGGGCAGGTCGTCGGTCAGTGGGCCGTCGACGGGGCCGTAGCTGTAGGCGTTCGAGAGGTTGAGGTAGGCCGCCCCGGTCTTCTCGGCGGCCGCCAGCAGCGCGGCCGACAACGCCGGCGTCTCCTCCGGCCACCGGTCGTACGCCGGCATCGCGCAGTTGATGATCGTCGCGGCGCCGGAGGCGAGCGAGGTGAGCCCCGTGGTCGCATCGGCGGCGACCAGTTCGATCCGAGGGTGCGTTGGTCCGGTGCCACGTCTCGTGATCACTCGGACGTCGTCGCCCAGTTCGGCGAGTTGGAGTGCGGTCGCGGTTCCGGTCGGCCCGGCGCCGACCACAACGTGGAATGTCATGTCTCCGACGCTATTCAGCGTCGCGTGGACCATCGATGGCCCAGAAGCTCGAAAAGATGTCCTAGAGTCTTCGGCATGGACGTGCTGAGCGACGTGCTGGTGGCCATGCGAACCGGACGACCCTCGGGGGCACGCACGTCCAGCCACGCGCCGTGGGGTGTCCGTTTCCACCGTGGCAAGGCGGCCGGCTGCCACGTGGTCCTCACCGGCAGCTGCTGGTTCCTGTCCGGGCACGACGACCCCGTGCCGCTGAACGTCGGCGACGTCCTGTTCACCCCGCACGGCGACGGCTACGCACTCGTCGACCAACCGGACAGCCCGGTCGTGGACTTCGAGCCGGAGCCCGCCGCGCCGCTGGACGAGATGCACATCGACGGAACCGGCGCGGTGACCGAGCTGCTGTGCGCGTCCTACCTGTTCGACCCGGCCCGCCCGCACCCGCTGCTCGCCGACCTCCCCGGGTTCATCCACGTCCCGGCCCGCGTCGGCCAGCACCCGTCGCTGCGTGCCGCGGTCGACCTGCTCGGCAGTGAGCTGCGTGACCCTCGTGCCGGCACCGAGGCCGCGCTGCCCGCCCTGATCGACATGCTGCTTCTCTACGTCCTGCGGGCTTGGCTTGACGAGCAGCCGAACCACCTCGGCGGCTGGGCCACGGCACTGCGTGACCCGGCCATCAGCGCCGTGCTGCGGGAGATACACCAGCACCCGGAGAAGCCGTGGACGGTCGTCGACCTGGCCGCGGTCGCCGGTCTGTCCCGCGCCGCGTTCGCGAAGCGCTTCACCACGATCATCGGCCAGCCGCCACTCGCGTACCTGACCTGGTGGCGCATGACCACGGCGGCGCGGCTGCTCCGCGAGTCCGACGCACCACTGCGCTCGGTCGCCGCTCGCTGCGGCTACGCCTCGGAGTACGCGTTCGGCAAGGCGTTCAAGCGCGCGTACGAGGTTGCGCCGGGCCAGTACCGTTCACAGGGGGCGTCGAGCTAACGCTCTGCGCAGCGCCCGCTGGGCGCGTTGGACCCGCCGTGCCTCGTACGCGATGGGGAAGTACCGCACCCGTTCCGGCAGCAGAGGCACCACCCGGCCGACCACGGATCCCAGTAACCGCAACCTTCGCTCGTCCGTGTCTGTCCACTTGAGACCGAGGATCTCGCGTGCCTTCGCCGGCAGCGTGCCCACGGTGACGAAGTGCTGGACCCGACCCGGCACGTTCATCGCGATCCGCCACAGTGGACGAAGCGCCTTCGGAAACGTTGGTGGCGGCGGGATCCGACGCGTGCCGTCCAGGAACTCGTACGCGGTCCGGTGTGCCACCAGCGTGTTGTCGAGCATGTCCGCGAAGTACTTCAGGTAGGCGTCGTAGGTCGGCGGGATCTCCTTCTCCGCCACGTGCAGGTTGCGGGCCAGCTGCACGATCTCCGCGTAGAACGCCTCCTCGTCCACACGGGACAGCTTCCGGTGCGAGAAGTACCGCGCGCCAACGGTGTACGCGTAGGGTGCGGTCAGGATGATCCACGCCCACGGTCCAGACGCCAACGCGTTGTAGGTGGTCCCATCCACAGTGGACTTCAAAGGTGCGTGTAACGTCCGCAGCCGGTCACCTTCGGTCAGTGCGTCCGGTCCGCCGTACACCCAGGTCATCACCGACGCGATGGAGCGCCGCGCCCGCCCGATCGCGTCGGTGCGGAACACCGAGTGCTCACCGACCACCGCGCCGACCGCGGGATGCATGACCTGCAAGGCGAACGCGGACCCGGTGGTGAGGGAGAACGTGATCAACCCGGTCTCGTCCCAGAGCCGGCTGTCCGGCTCGAACGGCCGCCGCATGACCGCACCTCCTCGTGGTGAAGGCTGTCACCCTCCATCCTAGGTCCCTCCGCTAGATCGCCTGCCAGACCGCGAACAACGCGAACCCGGCGAACAGCATCCCGGCGACCCGCTGCACGAGACGCGGCCGTATCCGATCCCGGATCTTCGCGCCGAGCAGCACCGCGATCCCGGCGACCGCACACAACGCCAGCCAGGAGCCGACCCCCACCAGGACAGGTGCCGAGAACCGCGCCGACAACGCGGCCGTGGCGAACTGGGACGCGTCACCCCACTCGGCGGCGAACAACACCCCGAACGATGTCACCGCGGCCCGCGCGAAGGACACCCGAACCTGACCGGAATCGGCATCCACAGTCGACTCCTCCCGCCCGAACCCCTCGCGCAGCAACAACACCGCACCCAGGCCGAACAGCACCGCCACGATCCCGGCGACCACGCGCTCCGGCAACAGCGTGAGCACCCCGCCGAACGCGGCCGCGATCACACACTGCACCGCGAACGCCGCCGCCACCCCGACGAACACCGGCAACCCACGGTAACGAGTGGTGAGAATGAGCGTGGCGATCATCGTCTTGTCGGGCAGTTCGACAAGAAACACCAGACCGAACGCGGTCAACAAGGCCAGCACGTGCGAACGTCCTCTCCATCCAACCCGGACGGAGGCATTGTGACTCCGGCCGGGCATACGGCAACCCGGCCGGAGGTCTCGTTCGCCCACTCGAAAGCGGGTGAGGCACCGGACCCGAAACGGGTCAGTATGTCGATGCGCTCGCCGGGTGAGCCGAGGCTCACCACGGGAACTACTCCCCTCTGGCAGTCGCCAGTGTACGTGACGGGACCTTGGTCCTGCCGGAACGGGACCCGAGGACCTGCCGGAGCAGGGGTCGTCGCAGGCATCGTGAACGCGTGGACGTTCTCGATCTGGCCCGGTGGCAGTTCGGCATCACGACCGTCTATCACTTCCTCATGGTGCCGCTAACCATCGGCCTTTCGTTGCTGGTGGCCGGCATGCAGACCGCGTGGGTGCGAACCGGCAACCCCCGTTACCTCGCGATGACGAAGTTCTGGGGCAAGCTCCTGATGATCAACTTCGCGATGGGGGTGGTCACGGGAATCGTGCAGGAGTTCCAGTTCGGCATGGCGTGGAGCGAGTACTCCCGTTTCGTCGGCGACGTGTTCGGCGCGCCGCTCGCCATGGAGGGCCTCGTCGCGTTCTTCGTCGAGTCGACCTTCCTCGGGTTGTGGATGTTCGGCTGGGACCGTCTCCCCAAGCGCGTGCACCTCGCCTGCGTGTGGGCGTTCTCGCTGGCCACGGTCGCGTCCGCGTACTTCATCCTGGCCGCGAACTCGTGGATGCAGCACCCGGTCGGCGTCGAGCTGGTTGACGGACGGCCACAGCTGACGTCGATCTGGGCGGTACTGGGGAACTCGACGGTGCTGGCCGCCTTCCCGCACGCGATCTTCGGTGCGTTCGCGGTGGCCGCGACGTTCCTGGTCGGCATCGGGGCGTGGCGGTTGTGGCGCGCCAAGGACGAACAGATCTGGCGGTCGTCGGTGCGGCTCGGTGCCTGGGTCGGCGTCGTCGCGTTCGCCGGGCTGGCGATCAGCGGGGACCTGCAGTCGAAGCTGATGTTCTCCCAGCAGCCGATGAAGATGGCGTCGGCGGAAGCGTTGTGCCACACCGAACAGCCGGCCGGCTTCTCGGTGTTAGCGCTCGGGGACGTGTCCAGTCCGGACTGCGAGAACGTCAAGTCGATCACCGTGCCGGCGCTGCTTTCCTTCCTGGCCAAGGGAGATTTCAACGCAGAGGTCAGCGGCGTGACAGATCTCGTCGAGCAGTACCGGGAGCGCTACGGCACGAACTACCCCGTCGACCCGCGGCTCGGCGAGTTGTCGGGCCAACCGATCGACTACGTGCCGAACCTGCCGGTGACGTACTGGAGCTTCCGGCTGATGATCGGCCTCGGCGCGATCGCCACCGCCGCCGGCGTCGCCGTGTTGTGGCTGACCCGTCGCGGTCGGATGCCGAAGTCCCGGTGGTTTCCCCGCTTGGCGCTGGCGAGCATCGCGACTCCCTTCCTGGCCAACAGTTTCGGCTGGATCTTCACCGAGATGGGCAGGCAGCCGTTCGTCGTGGCGCCCAACCCGTCCGGTGTGGACGGAGTGTGGATGTTCACCGCCCGTGCGGTGTCCGGGCTGACAGTGGGGGAGGTGCTGACGTCGCTGATCGCGTTGACGCTGGTGTACGGCGTGCTCGCGGTGGTGGAGGTGGCGCTGATCCGCCGGTACGTCCGCACCGGGCTCGAACCCGCCGAGCCGGAGGAGAAATCCGGCGACACGTTGACCTTCGCGTACTGAGGAGCTTGCGGTGGAGACGTTCTGGTTCATCGCGATCGCGGTGCTGTGGTTGGGTTACCTGTTCCTGGAGGGCTTCGACTTCGGGGTCGGCATGCTGCTGCGGGTCCTGGGCCGCGAGGAGTCCGACCGCCGCGCGATGCTCACCACGATCGGCCCGGTGTGGGACGGCAACGAGGTGTGGTTGATCGTCGCCGCGGGTGCCACGTTCGCCGCGTTCCCGGGTTGGTACGCGGGGCTGTTCAGCGCCGGCTACTTGCCGATGTTGTTGGTGCTGCTGGCATTGATCGGTCGCGGAGTGGCACTGGAGTGGCGCGGCAAGGTCAACACGGCACGGTGGCGCGCCACGTGGGACGCGGTGATCGCCGCCGGCTCGCTGGTCGCCACGCTCGGGGTGGGGCTGCTGTTGTCGTGGAACGTGCTGGGTGTGCCGATCGACGCCGACGGCAACCGAATCGGCTCACCGTTCGCCGCGCTGCGATGGGACACGGCACTCGGGGCACTGGCATTCACCGGTTTCGCGTTGGTGCACGGCGCGGTGTTCCTGGCACTGAAGACGGACGGGCCGCTGCGGCACCGGGCACGCCGGTTCGCGCTGGTGTTCGCCCCGGTCGGCCTGGCACCGCTGGTGATGCTGGCGGTCGCGGCCCAGGTCCGGTCGGGGGCGGAGTGGACCTGGCTCGTCGTGTTCGGCGGCTTCGTTGCCGCGGTCTTCGCGTGGCTGCGACTGAACATGGGGAGGGAGGGGCAGGCGTTCGGGTTGCTGGGGGTGACGCTCGCCGCGGCGGTGCTTGCGCTGTTCGGCGCGCTCTACCCGAACGTCCTGCCATCCACTGTGGATCCGAATTACTCGCTGTCCATTGTGGAAGCCGCGTCGAGCCCGTACACGCTGACGGTGATGACCTGGGTGGCGGCCTTCGGCGCCCCGGCCGTCCTGATCTACCAGGGCTGGACGTACTGGGTCTTCCGCAAGCGGGTGACGGCGTGAAAGGACGAACCGGCCCGCTCGGCGCGTTGCCGCGACTGTCGCGTGCGGCGCGCCGAGCATTGGCCGGCTGCGCGGTACTGGCGGCCCTGTCGGGATGCGCGCTCGTGGCGCAGGCATGGGCACTGGCCGGGGTGGTGACAGGCGAGTCGCTGCTCGGGGTGCTCGCCGGCGCGGTGGTGGCCAGGGCGATCCTGGCGTGGGCGACGCAGGTGGTCGCCGCGAGGGCCGCGGCAGGCGCGAAGGAAGAGCTTCGCGCCCGCCTGCTGGACCGTGCGCTGGCCTTAGGTCCGGAATGGACAGTGCCGCGAAGCGCCAAGCTGACCGTCCTGGCAACACGCGGCCTGGACGCCCTGGACGACTACTTCACCATGTACCTGCCGGCATTGGTGAACGCGGCGGTCCTACCGCTCGGCATCGCCGCGGTGCTGCTGGCGGCGGACTGGCCGTCCGCGCTGGTGGTGGGCGCGACGCTCCCGTTGGTGCCGCTGTTCGCCGCACTGGTGGGGCTGCGCACGCGAGACCGGGTGCAGGAGGCCGCGGCAACCGAGCAGCGAGTGGCACACCATCTGCGCGAACTGGTACGTATCCGCCCGGTCCTGACGGCGTTCCGCCGCGTGGACGCACAGGTGGAAACGATCCGCCGCATCTCGGAAACCCAACGCCGAAGCACGATGGCGACGTTGAGGGTCGCGTTCGCATCGGCGCTGGTGCTGGAACTGGTGGCCACATTGTCGGTGGCGCTGGTCGCGGTGCTGATCGGCATCAGGATGATTGGTGGCGACCTGTCACTGGCGGTTGGCCTGTTCGTGCTGATCCTGGCACCGGAGTGCTACCTCCCACTACGCCAGGCGGGCGCGGCCCACCACGCGAGCGAGGCCGGCATGGAAGCGGTCCGCGAGGTGGCCGAGCTGCCCCACCCGCCGACCTTCGGCAACCACCCCCCACTGGGTGTTTTGACCGTGACGAACCTGAAGGTCCGCCGCCGAGACGGCTACGCCCCAGACGGCGTCACCTTCACCGCAAGGCCGGGACAGACGATCCACCTGAACACCCCAAGCGCCTCAGGCAAGTCGACAACCTTCGCGGCACTGCTGGGCTTCGTGGCCCCAACGGAAGGCCGCATCCAGGTGGGCATCCACGACCTGTCTGAAGTAGACATAAAAGCATGGCGGTCGCGAGTGGCGTGGGTACCCCAAACCCCAAAGTTCACGAACGGCACAGTGGCAGAAGAACTAACAACCGCTCTGCACGAAAGTCCCATTGGTGCATCCGGGGGTCCCCCGGTTTCAACGCTACCCGCGGGCACCGACAGTTCTGTGCCCTCAGAGCGCGCTGGCCGCAACACTTTCGGGTGCAGCCCGAGCGAAAGTCCCATTGGTGCGCCTGGGGGTCCCCCGGTTCTAACGCTACGCGCGGGCACCGACAGGTCGGCGGCGTCAGGGTCCGCTGGCGGTGACACTTTTGGGTGCAGCCCGAGCGAAAGTCCCACTCGTGCGCCCGGGGGTCCCCCGGTTTCAACACTACGCGCGGGCACCGACAGTTCAGTGCCCTCAGAGCGCACTGGCCGCAACACCTTCGGGTGCAGCCCGAGCGAAAGTCCCACTCGTGCACCCGGGGGCCCCCCGGTTTCAACGCTACCTGTGGGCACCGACAGTGCTGGGGTGTCGAGCCGCATCGATGGACCATTCGCTCGGGCAGATGCCGTTGTCGCTATCGCGGAGCGGCTCAACCTCTCCCATCTGCTCGACCGGTCCGTCGCGCGGTTGTCGGTTGGTGAGCGGCAGCGGGTTGCCGTGGCTCGTGCGCTTCTGCGTGTCGAGCAGGGGGCCGACCTTCTTCTCCTCGACGAGCCCACCGCCCACCAGGATCCCGCCAACGCGGCTCGCGTCCAGGCTGCCATCGCCGACACCACAGCCGCCGTCATCCTCGCCAGCCACCGCAATCCCACGCCCGCCGACGAGCCCGCGGCACGGCGCGACAACACAACCACCAGCACCGAGGCACCGCGCCGCCTCCCGCTGCGGACCCTCCTCACCCCGCGTCTCCTCGTCGGTGCGGCGCTCGGGGCAGCCGCGCTCGGCGCCGGGGTCGCGCTCACCGCCACCTCCGCCTGGCTCATCGCCAAGGCCGCCACCCAGCCGCCGATCCTCACGCTCGGCGTCGCGGTTGTCGGTGTCCGCGCTTTTGGGCTGGCGCGTGCCGGGCTTCGTTACGCCGAGCGGCTCGTCACCCACGACGCCGCCTTCCGCGCCAGCGCCGCACAGCGGCAGAAACTGTGGCGTACAGCCGGTTTCCAGCGCCTCACCACCGACCTCGACACCGTCCGTGACCTCACCCCGCGCGTGCTCCTGCCGCCGTTCGTGGCGGTTCTCGTGTGCGTGGCGGCCGTGGCCGTGCAGTCGGCGATCCTGCCGGCGGCCGGTCTCGTGCTTGCCATCGCGGTCGCGGCGGCCGGCCTGGGTGCACCGGCCGTCGCGCTCGCGGTCGACCGGCACGCCACCCGCCGGCTCGCGGACGGGCGTCGCCGTGTCTCGGAAAAGGTCCTCACCCTTCTCGACGCTGCCCCGGATCTCATCGCATTCGGCGCCCACGAAGCTCACCGCGTCGACCTCGCGCGTGAAGACGCCGAACTCGCTCGCAAGGCCCGCCGTCAGGCACTCAGTTCCGGTGCCGCCACCGCGCTGATCATCCTGTCGCTGGGGCTGGCGAGCGTCGCCAGCGTCGGCCTCGCGACCGGAGTGGACCCACTGTTGCTCCCCGTCCTGGCCCTTCTTCCGCTGGCTCTCACCGAAACCCTCACCCAACTCCCCGCGGTCGCCCAGCACCTGGCCCCACTCCGCGCGGCCCACACCGAATGCCCCGAAGGGCACCCACACGACGTTCAACGCGGGCACCTGGCGCTCACGGGCGTGGACGTGCGCTGGCCGGGAGCCGCGAAGCCCACCCTCCGCGACCTCAACCTGCGGCTCGAACCCGGCACGCACCTCGCCGTCGTCGGGCCTTCCGGCGCTGGAAAGTCCACGCTGCTCGCGCTCATGGCCGGCCTCCTGCCCGCCGAACGCGGCACCATCCGCCTGCCGAAGACCGCCTGGGTCCCGCAGGAACCGCACCTCGTCGCCACCACGCTCCGCGAGAACCTTCGGATCGCCGACCCGGACGCCACCGACGACCAGCTCAGAAACGCCCTTCGCCAGGCCGAGATCGGCACGTGGGCCGACCGCCTCGACGATGACCCGACCACGGCGTCCGGCGGCGAGGCCCAGCGCATCGCGCTCGCCCGTGCCCTGCTCGCCGACGCCGACCTGCTCCTCCTCGACGAGCCGACGGCCCACCTGGACGAGCCGACCGCCCATCGCGTCATGGCACGCCTCGAAGGCCGCACGGTCGTGCACGTCACGCACCGGCCGGAGGAGGCCGCCCGCGCCGACGCCGTGCTCGAGCTGGCGCCATGACCTGTGACGGTCACCCCGTGGAGGTTCACCCGCCACGCCGCAAGCGGTCTAGCCTGAACACGGCCATGGAACCTGCTCTCGCTGCACAGGCGCTCGGTGCCTCCACCGAGATCGCGACGGCGGCGCTCTCCGGCGAGGACCCGGAGGCGGTGCTGCGCCTCGTCGTGCGGCACGCCGCCGACCTCGCCGACGCCGACCTCGGCCTCGTCATGACCCGCGCCGAGGACGGCTCCCTCACCGTCGAGGCCGCGCACGGCAGCCCCGGCCCGACGTTCACCAACCCCGTCGGCCTCGTCCTCTCGCCGCGCAGCTCGGCCGCCAGGACCGCCCGCAGCGGTGTCGCGATCGTCGTCGACGACGTGGCCGAGGACCCGCGCACCGCCCCGTTCGTGCCGCGTGAGCTGCGGAGCTTCGGGCCGTTCGCGGCCGCGCCGTTCGGCACAACGCAACGCAGGCTCGGCGCGCTCACCGTGTACCGGCACCGCGGCGCGCGACCGTTCGCCGAGGCCGCCGTTGAAGTGCTGACCGCGTTCGCCGCGCAGGCCGGGCTCGTCCTCGTGCTCGCCGAGGGCGCCACCGCCCGCGCCCGCCTCACGCTCTACCAGGAACGCGAACGCATTGCCCGCGACCTGCACGACGTGCTCGTCCAACGCCTGTACGCCGCCGGCATGCAACTCGACCTGCTCGCCCGCCGCCCGTCGCGCAAGCTCGCCCGCAAGGACGCGCAACGGCTCGCCGAGGCCATCGACCAGCTCGACGCGTCGATCGAGGACGTCCGTGCCGTGGTCCGTGCCCTGCGCAACCCGGACCCAGAGGACCACGTGGCCGACCTCGCCGAGTCCGCTCGCTCCGAGGTCGCCATCGCAGGGGAACTGTTGGGGTTCGCCCCGAAGCTGAGTGTCGACGGCGACCTCACCGGTATCCCGGCCACGGTCGCCGACCACGCCCGCGCCGCGCTGCGGGAGACACTGTCCAATGTGGTCCGCCATTCCGGCGCACACAGCGTCTCCGTCCACATCGGACGAAACCACGCGCTGGAGCTGGTCGTCACCGACGACGGCTGCGGCATTCCCGAAGGCGTGACCCACCGCGGCCTCAAACACCTCGAGGAACGTGCCGAGCAGGCCGGCGGTCACTGCGTCGTGCGGTCCTCGCCGCAGGGCACGACCGTCACCTGGACCGTGCCTCTCGCCAAAGGGTAGGGCTACCCCCACCTCGGTTCCGCCTGCCGACACCAGTGAACTTCGGGCGCGCAGACGCGACGCTTTTCCTTGTGCGACACACAAATGACATCAGCACCGACGTGGTGCGACTCACCGACGTGGTGAAGACCTACGGCGGGCGCCGCAACAGCGTGACCGCGCTCGACGGTGTCACCATCGCTTTCCCCAGGGCCACCTTCACGGCTGTCATGGGCCCGTCCGGCTCCGGTAAGAGCACCTTCCTGCACTGTGCGGCCGGGCTGGACCGCCCCACCCGCGGCTCCGTGCTCCTCGACGACCAGGAGCTGTCCAAGCTCTCCGAGGTCGAGCTGACCAAGCTGCGCCGCGACCGCATCGGCTTCGTCTTCCAGGCGTTCAACCTGCTGCCGGCGTTCTCCGTACAGGACAACGTGACGCTGCCGCTGCGCCTCGCCGGCCGGCGCGCGAACCGCGACGCCGTCGAGCGCGTCCTGCAGCAGGTTGGCCTGTCCGAGCGGCGTCGGCACCTGCCCGGCGAGCTGTCCGGTGGCCAGCAGCAGCGGGTGGCGATCGCCCGCGCGTTGATCACCCGCCCCGCCGTGATCTTCGCCGACGAGCCGACCGGCGCGCTCGACACCCGCACCGCGCGGGACGTGCTGAACCTGCTGCGTGCGTCGGTCGACCAGGCCGGGCAGACGATCGTCATGGTCACGCACGACCCGGTCGCCGCCTCCTACGCCGACCGCGTGGTGTTCCTCGCCGACGGACGCCTCGTCGGCGAGCTGCGCCGCCCGACCGCCGAGGCCGTCGCCGAGCGGATGACGCACCTCGGCGCGTGGGCCGAGCCGGTGGGAGCACGGTGATGTTCCGGATCGCGTTGCGGACACTGCGGTTCCGCAAGGGCGCGTTCGTCGCGACGTTCCTCGCGATGACGTTCGGCGCGGTGCTGGTGCTCGCGTGCGGCGGGCTGATGGAGACCGGCATCCGGGGGGACCTGCCGGCGCAGCGGCTGGCGAACACACAGTTCGTGGTGACCGGCAGCCAGACGTGGGTGCTGCCGAAGGAGAACCCCGACGACCCGGAGGAGGACACCGAGGGCGCCTACCTGCCCGAACGTGTGCGGCTCTCGACGGACCTCCTCGAGGAGATCGCGCGGGTGCCGGGAGTGGCGGCCGCGGTGGGGGACGTGTCGGTGCCGGCACTGCTGAACGGCGCCGGCGTCGACGCCCACGGCTGGTCGTCGGCCTCGCTGACCCCCGTCGCGCTGGTGTCGGGGAAGGCACCCGCCCAGGGGGAGGTCGTGCTCGGGCAGGGGTCGGGCACGGCGGTCGGCGACCGGGTCGACCTGGTCGTGCGGGGGACGGCCCAGACCTTCACGGTGTCCGGCCTCGTGCCGGGGCAGGCGGTGTTCTTCTCCGACAGCCAGGCCGCGCGGCTCGCCGGTCATCCGAACACGGTGGACCTGATCGGGGTGCGCACCGAAGCCGGCGCGGACCTCGGTGCGGTGGCCGACCGGATCGGGCAGCTTCTGCCGGGTCAGAACGCGACGCTGCTGGCGGGCGACGAGCGGGGCTGGGCCGAGCACCTCGAGTCCGGTTCCGCGGGGGAGAACCTGATCGTGCTGGCCGCGGTGTTCGGCGGGCTCGCGACCGGGGTGATGCTGTTCGTGGTGTCCACGACGCTGGGGTTGTCGATCCAGCAGCGGCAGCGCGAGCTGGCCCTGCTGCGGGCCGTCGGCACGACACCCGGGCAGCTGCGACGGATGGTCCTCGGCGAGGCCCTGTTCATGGGAGTGTTCGCGGCCGGGATCGGCTGCCTGTTGGGTTCGGTGTTCGGCGAGTGGCTGTTCGACCGGCTGGCCTCGCGCGGCATCGTGCCGGCGGAGATGATCCACCAGACCGGCTGGATCCCCATGGTCGTGGCCGTCGGCGCGGTGCTGATCGGCTCGTTCTTCGGCGCGCTCATCGCGGGCCGTCGGGCGGCGCGGACCCGGCCGACCGATGCACTCGCCGACGCCGCCATCCAGCGCAAGTGGCTGAGCTGGGTGCGGGTCCTGTTCGCGGTACTGGCGTTCGGCGGCGGGCTCGCGTTGTTCATCGTCACGATCGCGGTGATGACCGGACCGATCGCCGCTTCGACGGCTGGACCTTCAGTGATGTTGTGGGCGATCGCGCTGGCGCTGGTGTCTCCGGGACTCACGAAGATGGTCATGGCGGTTCTGCGCTGGCCGGTCCGTGCGGTGACCGGTGTGGCGGGTCACCTGGCGATCCTGTCGACGAAGACCCGCGCCGTGCGGGTGGCGGCCGTGGTCACGCCGATCATGCTGGCCACCGGCATCGCGACGGCCAACATCTACCTGCAGACCACGTCGATCGCGGTGGCGAACGAGGCGTTCGTGGAGAACCTGCGCGCGGACGTCGTGCTCTCCGGTGACGTGCCGGCTGGCCTGGTGGACGAGGTGGCCGCGGTGCCGGGCGTCAAGGCGGCCTCGGAGTACACGACGAGCATCGCCTTCGTCGCCAAACCGTACGACTCGTCCCAGGCCGAGGACGGCTGGCCGGTCCAGGGCGTAACGGGTTCCGCCGCCGCTGAGACGACCGCGTTCCGCCCGACGTCCGGGACGTTGGCCGACCTGACCGGCAACACCGTGGCGCTGCCGGCGGCACACGCGGCGGAGCTGGGCCGGGGAGTGGGCGACACGATCACCATGCGGATGGGCGACGGCGCCGAGGAGGACGTCCGGATCGTGGCCCTGTACCCGGCGCAGGAGGGCTTCGAGACGCTGCTGATGCCCGCCACGCTGGTGGCCGAGCACACGACGTCGGGCCTGCCGTCGCAGATCATGGTCCGCACGGACGACCCCGCCGCGGTGGCGGCGGCCTTCGCCGACCGGCCGGGCATCGCCGTGGTGGACCGCGACACGCTGGTCTCGGGCTACGCGCAGGACCAGGAACTCGGCGCGTGGATCAACTACCTGATGTCCGGCATGATCATCTTCTACACCGCCATAAGTGTTGTGAACAGCCTGGTGATGTCGACGACCGCACGCCGTCGCGAGTTCGCTCTCCAACGCCTGACGGGCGCCACCCGGGGCCAGGTGCTGCGCATGATGACTATCGAAGCGGGTATGACGACGGTGATCGGTGTGCTGCTCGGCACGGTGGTGGCGTCCATGGCGCTGGTGCCGTTCACCCTGGTCACGGACGGTTCGCTCCTGCCGAAGGGGCCGCTGGCCGTGTACCTGAGCGTGATCGGTGCGGCTGCCGTCCTGACCTTCGGCGCCACGTTGATCTCCACCTGGTTGGGGCTGAGGACCCGACCGGCCCAGGCGGCTGTCGCACCCGCCTGATCGGCCCGGTCACACCGCCCGCGGGCGACCTCCACGGAGGCGCCCGCGGGCACGTTACGGTCACCGGTCGTGGACGACACCAGACGTTCCTACGACGCCACGGCAGAGGACTACGCGACGTGGATCGACGGTGAGCTGACGACCAAACCCTTCGACCGAGCCATGCTGACGGCGTTCGCGGAGCTGGCGACGGGCCCGGTGGTCGACGTCGGCTGCGGCACCGGCCGGGTGACGGCGTTCCTGCGTGACCGAGGTGTCTCGGCCTTCGGCATCGACCTGTCGCCACGAATGATCGAGATCGCCCGTCGCACCTACCCGGACCTGCGCTTCACCGAGGGCACGATGACGGCACTGGCCATCGAGGACGCCACACTGGGCGGCGTGGTCGCCTGGTACCCGACCATCCACGTCCCGGACTCTCAGCTGCCGACGGCCCTGGCGGAGTTCCACCGGGTCCTGACACCGGGCGGCCACCTACTGCTGGCATTCCAGGCAGGCGACGAGGTGGTGCACCGCACCAGGGCGGGCACGCACGACGTGTCGCTGCACTTCCACCACCGCCAACCGGACCACATGGCCGAGTTACTGGCGGCGGCGGGCTTCACCGTGCGCGCAACCCTCCACCGCGCCCCCGACGAGGGCGGCGACTACCCGGAGGACACAGCACAGGCCTACATGCTGGCCCGCCGGGTGTCAGTCCCGCTGTGACCGCCGGGCGATCCACGCCACCGCCTGCGTGCGGCGCTCCATGCCGAGCTTCGCGAGCACCGACGTCACGTAGTTCTTGACCGTCTTCTCCGCCAGGAACAGTCGCTCGGCGATCTGGCGGTTGGTCATGCCCTCGCCCATCAGCTCCAGCACGGCTCGCTCGCGTTCGGTGAGCGCTGTCAGCTCGTCGGTCTTCGCCGACTCGCGCATGCGGTCCAGCACGTGCGCGGTCGTGACCGGGTCCAACAGCGACCGGCCGGCCGCGACCTCGCGCACGGCGTCCACCAGGTCCTGCCCACGCACCTGTTTCAGCAGGTACCCGGACGCCCCCGCCATGATCGCCTCGACCAGAGCGCGCTCGTCGTCGAACGCGGTCAGCACCAGGCACTTCGGTGCCGGGTCCAGAGACCGCAAAGCACGGCACAGCGCCACCCCGTCGCCGTCCGGCAGCCGCACGTCGACCACCACCACGTCCGGCAACGTCGCTCCGACCCGTGTCAGCGCCTCCTCGACGCCGCCCGCCTCGGCCACCACCTCGATGCCGGGCTCACCGTCGAGCAGGTCACGCAGCCCGCGCCGCACCACCTCGTGATCGTCGACGAGTGCCACGCGCACAGCCATACCCGAGAGCCTATTGCGTCGTGACCCCCAGCAGTGTCCGCAGCTTGCCGAGCACCCACCTGTTGCCCTCCAGCGTGACCGCGTCGTCCCCCGCGCGTCGCCACACCCACCGCAGCACGGCGGCGGCTTCCCCCGCCACCCCCGCCTCGGCGTCGAAGTGCCCGCGCTCGACCGTGACCTCGGTCGGACCGATCTGCACCTGCCAGCCCGCGCCCTCGGTCGCGATCTGCACCGTCCGGCCGTCGCAGTCGGTCAGGTGCTCGCCCAGCTCGTCCGGGTACTCGTCCGACGCGTAGGTGAGGAAGCACACCAGCAGCTCTTCGATGCCGTCCTCGGCGAGATCGGTCGGGACCGGCGCGAGCGGCACCGACGCCGCCAGTTCGGCGTCGAACCGGTGGATCACGGTCTCCTGCGCCATCCTGCGTAACCAGAACCCGACGGTCTGGTCCGGCTCGTACCAGGTCAGGGCGTGGTCCGTCGGCTTGCGTGCGGTCAGCTCCCCGACGAGCCGCCGGTAGGCGTCATCGAGCTCGACGATCGGGTCGCCGGGTAGCTCCGGCGGCCACGGCGTCGGCCAGGTGCCCTGGCGCAGGGTCTCCGCCTTGTGCAGGTACACCTCCGCCACGTGCCGCACCAGGTCACGACCGGTCCACCCAGGACAGGTGGGCACCGGCTCGTCCAGCGCGTCCGGAGCGACCTCGCGAAGCCGGGTGTAGTCGGCCTCCAGACACTCCAGAAATCTCTGCTCGTCCACTCCGACTACCCAACCACAAGGCACCGAGAATCAGAGTTTCCGCAGGCGAACCCGGCTGATCCGGTGGTCGGCGTCCTTCCTGAGTACCAGCGACGCCCTCGGTCGGGTCGGCAGGATGTTCCGCACGAGGTTCGGCTCGTTGATCTTCTGCCAGAGCTTCGTGGCCTCCGCGCGAGCGTCCTCGTCGGTGAGGCCCGCGTAGTGGTGGAAGTGCGAGTCCGGGTCGGCGAACGCCGTGTCCCGCAGGGTCAGGAACCGCTCCACGTACCAGCGGGCGATGTCGTCGGTGTGCGCGTCCACGTAGATCGAGAAGTCGAACAGGTCCGCCACGGTCAGCCCCTGGCCGGGGAGCAGCACGTTCAGGCCTTCGATGATCAGGATGTCCGGCCTGCGCACGACCTGTAACTCGTCGGGCACGATGTCGTACAGCAGGTGCGAGTACACGGGTGCGTGCACCTCGGGCGCGCCGGACTTCACGTCGGTGACGAACCGCAGCAGACTACGTCGGTCGTAGCTCTCCGGGAAACCCTTGCGGCTCATCATGCCGCGCCGGATCAGGTCCGCCTTCGGCCACAGGAACCCGTCGGTGGTCACCAGGTCCACCCGTGGGTGGTGCGGCCAGCGAGCGAGCAACGTGCGCAGCAGCCGCGCCGTCGTGGACTTGCCGACCGCGACGCTGCCGGCGATCCCGATCACGAACGGCACCTGCCGGGTCGAGGGCTCGCCGAGGAACGACGTCGTGTCCGCGTGTAACCGCTGCCGTGCCGCGACCCGCAGGCTGATCAGCCGGGACAGCGGCAGGTAGACGTCGACCACCTCGTCCAGGTCGACCGGGTCGCCGAGGCCACGCAGCCGTACCAGCTCGTCGAGCGTCAGTGTCAGTGGTGTGGCGCGCCGTAGCTCCCGCCACTGCTCGCGACGCAACTCCACGTACGGGCTGAGGTCGCGGGTCTTTACGGCCACGTCAACAAACGTTAAGGGGTCCGGGCAGCATGAGCACTGTGACTCCGTACACGCTCCGCCCGCTCACCTCGGCCGACAAGCCCGTCGTGACGCCGCTGCTCGTGCGTGAGTGGGGCGCGGTCGAGGTGGTGGCCCTGTCGCTGGGCGGCGTGGTGGACGCGTCGACCCTGCCTGGCTGGCTCGCGGAGTCGGGCGACGAGGTGGTGGGCCTGCTCACCTACCTCGTGCGCGACGGCGTGGCCGAGCTGGTGACGATCAACGCGTTCGCGGGCGGCGGTGTCGGCTCGGCACTGCTCGGCGCGCTGGTCGAGGAGTGCCGAGCCACGGGCGTCCGTCGCGTCCACGTGACCACCACGAACGACAACACCCGAGCGCTGCGCTTCTACCAACGCGCCGGCTTCCGGCTCTCCGCACTTCGGGTCGGCGCCGTCGACGAGACGAGAAAGATCAAACCGGAGATTCCGTCGCTCGGCCTGGACGGCATTCCCATCCGCGACGAGCTGGAACTGACAATGGAATTGCAATAGCTGCATATGTCAATTGTCGAAAAGGGAGCCACAGGGACTCCCTTTTCGGCACTTGTCAGCAGTTGACCAATTCGGGGCTCTGGTTCAGCAGTTGCGCCCTCGGGCTGACGAAGTCGGCGTACGCGTTGTGCGCGGCCGGGTCGAACAGCGCGACGCGGTGGCAGTTCTGGAACGCCAGTCGCACGTTGAAGTGCCGTTCGACGGCGCCACGCATGGCATCGCTGCCGACCAGGCGCAGGAGTTGACCACGGGCCTGCTCGTCCGGCGGCTCCTTCTGGTTGTCGGCGAACGGCCCTTCGCCCGCCGAGAGCCGGTCGGCGAGATCCGTGACGACCGACCACGCGTAGGGCAGCGAGTCACGGATGCACGCGATGAATTCGTCGTCGGACACCGGGCCCTGCTGGGCTTTCTCCAACAGGTCGGCTGGGACGGTCAGCGACATTGGACCTCCTTGCCAGGAATTTCCGGTCGCTACCCAGCTAACCCGCCCGACACAATATTGGCGAGCCGTCCTTAGTGTGAATCTGGCGGCCAATTTGGTGACCGTGTCGTTTCGGCAATCACCGCGCGTCGGCGAGGACCTCGTCCCAGGCCGCCATCACCTGGCGGGCGCACACCTGCGGTGGCACCCCGCCCACGCCGGTGCCGAGGCCGGGCATCGCGATCGTGGACACCACGCCGCGGACCGGACGGTCGTCCTCGAGGCGGCCGTACCGCCACAGCTTGAACACGGCCCGCGCCGCGAGGTAGGGGTGCACGGTGTCCGGGGGCAGGACCTCGCCGGGTGACCGCATGGTCGGCGCGCTGATCAGCCAGGCCGGCGCGGAGGCGTCCGTCGGCACGATCACCGCCTGGCCGACCGGCAGCTCACCGCCGTGGTAGGCCAGTATCGCGCTGCGCACGTGTTGCTCGATGGACGGGAACGCGTGTGCGTAGACGGCGTCGATCCCGCCCCGCATCCACCCGAACGAGTTCGCCGGGCTCACGACCGCCTCGGCGGCCACGTCCAGGGTCGAGCCTCTGTGCGTGTAGACCTCCAGCCGCCCGTCCGCGGCCGCTTCCCATGCTTCGGCCAGGGGATCTTCCACGGCACACAGCACCAGGCGAAGCGGTTCTCCGGCCGCGGTCCCTGCCTTCTCAGCCTCTTCGGCGGCGGTCACGGGCCTCAGCATTGCATCTCGACGGCACTGGACGTAACCGCCATCCGATAACTGTTGCCACCATCGGGTTACGTCGAACGGGCGGTCAGGTGGACGGCATAGGGTGTCCAGGTGCCGAGCATCGCCTACTTCGGGCCGCAGGGAACCTTCTCCGAACAGGCCGCCCGCGCGGCCCGCCCGGACGACACGCTCGTGCCGGCGGTGACCGTGCCGGAAGCGCTTGCCATGGTGCGGGATGGTCGCGCCGACCTGGCCTGTGTGCCGGTGGAGAACTCGGTCGAGGGCGCGGTGTCGGCCACCATGGACGCGCTCACCGAGGACGAGCCACTGGTGGCGGTCGCCGAGGTCGTGCTGCCGGTCACGTTCTCCCTGCTCGTGCGGCCGGGGATGACGATGGCCGACGTCAAGTCCGTGGCCAGCCATCCGCACGCGCTCGCCCAGGTCCAGGGCTGGCTCGCCGCCAACATCGGCCACGCCACCCAGCTGGCGTCCACCTCGACGGCCGCCGCCGCGGTCGGGGTGCTCGACGGGAACTACGACGCCGCCATCACCGCCCCGGTCGCCGTCACCCACTACAAGCTCGACGTGCTGGCGACCGGCATCGCGGACGTCGCCGACGCGGTCACCCGCTTCCTCGTCCTGCAGCGCCCCGGCGAGCTGCCGCCGCCGACCGGCTCGGACCGCACCTCGATTGCCGTGGTCGCGGCCTACGAGCGCACCGGCGTGCTGGCGGAACTGCTCACCGAGCTGGCCCTGCGCGGCATCAACCTGAGCCGCATCGAGTCCCGCCCGCTGAAGGGCCGGCTGGGGGAGTACCGCTTCTACCTCGACTTCGACGGACACGTCGCCGAACGGCGGGTCGGCGACGCGCTCGCCGCCCTGCACCGGCGCTGCCAGGACGTTCGCTTCCTCGGCTCGTACCCGAAGGTCGACGGCAGCGCCACCATCGCCGGCGCCTACAACGCCGACGAGGACTACGCGGCGGCGGAGCGGTGGGTGGCGAACGTGCGGGACGGGCGCACCAGATAAACCACGCGAAACTGTCGGTGCCGAGGTCTACAGTGCGCCCCGTCACATCAGACGAGGCAGGGGAGACCTCACATGCCAACGGACGTGGCCGTCCGTGCCGAGGCGTTGGTCAAGACCTTCGGGTCCACACGCGCCCTGGACGGCATCGACCTTGAGATACCGACCGGCACGGTACTCGGCCTGCTCGGCCCGAACGGGGCAGGCAAGACCACCGCTGTGCGGATCCTGACCACCCTCTTACGTCCAGACTCCGGCCGCGCGTGGGTCGCCGGGTACGACGTGCTGGCCGAGCCGAACAAGGTGCGTGAGTCGATCGGGTTGTCCGGCCAGTACGCGGCCGTCGACGAGAACCTGACCGGCTTCGAGAACCTGTACATGGTCGGCCGGCTGTACGGCATGAACAAACCGGACGCACGCAAACGCGCCGACGAGCTGATCACCCGGTTCCGGCTCACCGACGCGGCCGGCCGCCCGGCCAAGACGTACTCGGGCGGCATGCGCAGGCGCCTCGACCTCGCCGGCGCGCTGGTCGCGGAACCGCAGGTGGTGCTGCTCGACGAGCCGACCACCGGTCTCGACCCGCGAGGCCGCCTCGACACGTGGGAGGTCATCGGCGAGCTGGTGTCGGACGGCGCTACGGTGCTGCTGACCACCCAGTATCTGGAGGAGGCCGACCAGCTGGCCAACACCATCCTGGTGATCGACCACGGCCGCGTGATCGCCAGCGGCAGCGCCGACGAGCTGAAGAGCGAGGTCGGCGGCGAGAAGCTGGAGATCGTGGTGGCCGACGAGGCCGACCTGGACGCGGCGGTGCGGGTGCTGGCCGAGGTCGGTGCCGGCGAGCCGACCACCGACCGGCACAGCCGGCGGGTCCAGGTGGTGGTCGACGGAGGTCCGAAGTCGCTGATCGAGGCGTTGCGCCGGCTCGACGTCGAAGGCGTGACCGTCCTGGACGTCGGCCTGCACCGGCCGACGCTCGACGACGTGTTCCTGTCCCTTACTGGTCACGTGACGGAGGACTCCCAGTGACTGTGCTCGCCCAGGGCCTGCGTGACGGCGGCATCGTCACGTGGCGCAACCTGCTCAACGTCCGGCGCAGCGCCGACTGGCTGTTCGCCGCGGTGATCCAGCCGATCATGTTCGTACTGCTGTTCGCGTACGTGTTCGGTGGCGCGCTGGGCGGCACCCAGTACCGCGAGTTCCTGATCGCCGGCATCTTCGTGCAGACCATCTCGTTCAACTCGGCGTTCACCGTGATCGGGTTGTGTAACGACCTGCAGAAAGGCATCATCGACCGGTTTCGCTCGCTGCCGATGTCGCGCCTCGCCGTGCTGATGGGCCGGACGGTCTCGGACCTCGTCGTGTCGTCGATAGCGCTCGTGATCATGTCGCTGTGCGGGTTACTCGTCGGCTGGCGGATCCGGGGCAGTTTCCTGGACGCGGTGCTCGCATACCTGCTGCTCCTGCTGTTCGGGTTCGCGATGTCGTGGATCGGCGCGTTGATCGGGCTGTCGGCGCCGAGTGTCGAGGTCGCGCAGAGTGCCGGGTTGATGTGGTTGTTCCCGCTGTCGTTCATCTCGTCGGCGTTCGTCGGTGCGGGCACGATGCCGGGGCCGTTACGTGCGATCGCGGAGTGGAACCCGTTCACGGCGGTGATCCAGTCGGTGCGCGACCTGTTCGGCAATGAGGCGCCGCTGGGCATGGCGCCGTCGCCGGGCTGGCCGGCGGACAACGCGGTGCTGTACGCGCTGCTGTCCTCGCTGGTGATCCTGGCGGTGTTCGTGCCGCTGTCGGTGGCGAAGTACCGGAAGGTGGCTAGCAAGTAGGCACCCGGGTGAGGTGGATCCCGAAGTGCTTCTCGTAGGCCGCGAGCACGTCGGCGTCCGTGTCGAGGGTGGTCTCGACGCGCTCCTCGTGCACGGTCTCCAGGAGGCGGTTGCCGGCGATGGTGACGCGTCCGGTCTCGGTCCGGCGGGAGCACCGCGGCGCCTCGCGGAAGTGGGACTCCGGTGCGGTGGCGTGCCACCAGCATCCGCGCGTGAAGTCGGCCAGCCCTCGCGGCCGCCGTTCGGCGCGGTACTGGGGCACGCCGTCCATCAGGACGTCGAAGTCCCCGCCCGGCGCGTCGAGGACGAGGAACGAGCCGGCCGGATCGTGCTGCGGCTCGGGCCAGTCCACGCGCAGCGGGTACACCGCGCCCTCACCGGAACCCACGTCGACGAGGTAGCGCTGGTCCAGCTCGACGAGCAGGGTGAGGTGGTCGAAGGCGGGCGTGAGCGTGCCGTCCTTGCGGACCATGCTGGCCGCGAGCAGCTGCACGTCGAAGCCGAGCGCGGTGAGGAGCCCGGCGAACGCCCCGTTGAGCTCGTAGCAGAACCCGCCTCGTGCCCGCCGCACGATCTTGTCGACGAGCGCGTCCTCGGTCAGTACGATGGGCTCGCCGAGGTGGATGGACAGGTTCTCGAACGGCACGGCCTCGAGATGCCGGCGGTGTAGCTCCCGCAGTGCGGAAACCGAGGGCGCCGCGGGCAGGCGGGCCCCGATGCGGTCGAGGTACTGGGTGACAGTGTCGAAGTCCATACTGTCTACGGTCGATGCTCCACCTAGGTAGAGGTCAAGCGGGAAAACTTTTCCCGAAGTTCCAGTTTTGACGGAAGGCTTGACGAACCTCTGTGGCTAGTCGCTAATGGATATTGAAGCAGGGTGGATTCGTAACAACCTGGAAACGGTAAGAGGTGCTTCGGATGACCTGATGACCCGTCGGCGCAGCCGGGTCGGCCTGCCGAACCACGCCGTCTTCCTGGGGTTGGACGGCTTGCAGGCAGGAGGTGCAGGGCATCATGTACACATTTCTCATCGCAGCCAGTGTGGTCATCGTTCTGGCTTTCGTCACTCGGTACGTGCTCGGGAAGTGGCGAACCCGTGAGCTGGACAGGGACTTCTCCCTCGAGCTCGCCTGCGGTCGTGACCGCGCCCTCCTCGCCGCGGCGACCGCCGCCCGCGGCGTGCTGTGGGAGGTGGGTCTCACCGAGAACGGTCTGCGGACCCGCCATCTCAAGAGCCGCAACGTGATCCAGGTGGCGGTCTCCGACCTTCGCGACCGTCCGAACCGGACATTCGCGAAAGTCTGGACCCGGTACGGGTGGACGGACGCGATCCTCATCGCGAGCCCGCGTTCGTACCTGGACACCCGTCGCAAACGCGACAAGATCATCCGCGCGCTGGCGGCCTACGAGACGAAGAAGCCGAAGAGCGCGCCCATCCACTGATCCCAACGACTGACGGCCACGTCCCCCCTCGGGGGCGTGGCCGCCGTTCTGCTCACTGTAGGTGAGCGAACACCGTTTGTTGTTACCCGTTCAGGGGTACATCCGGTGACGAAGCAACCCCTCCTGCGAGAGCAACGTCTATTCATCAGAGCAGCGTCCAGTGGTGTCGGGGCCAGACGGAGGCGAATGACCAATGCTGCGAACACGAATCCGGACAGGCGTACTCATCCGCGGCGCGGCGGTCGCGCTTCTCCTCGCCGGCTGTGACAGCGGTGGCGGAACGGCCAGCACCGGGAACCCGGACGTGCCGTCCATCCCCCAGTCGGTCACCACGACGACAACCCCCACGACCTCGGCCACGGCCCCACCGGCCACGCCGCAACCCCAGCAGCCGGCGCCGGCCGCCGACGGCGGCGAGTGCAAGGTCGCCGACCTGGACCTGCGCCTGAGCGAGGCCGAAGGCACTGCCGGCACGACCTACCGCAGCCTCGTCTTCACCAACAAGGGCGCCCGGACCTGCACGATCCAGGGCTTCCCCGGCGTCTCCTACGTCGCGGGCGACGACGGGCACCAGGTCGGGCCCGCCGCCTTCCGGACCGGTGAGAAGGGCCCGGTGATCACCCTCAAGCCGGGCGACAGCGCGTTCGCCGACATCGGGTTCGTACAGGTGCAGAACTACGACCCGGCGACGTGTCAGCCCACCGAGGTTCGTGGCCTGCGCATCTACCCGCCGCACGACTACGACTCGGCGTTCGTGCCCAACCCGGGCACCGGTTGCGCCGGCAGTCCGCCCGGCAACCAGCTGACCGTCGCGACTGTGCAGGCAGGCGCCGGGGCCTAGCTGGCCATCAGGCCGGTGCGCCACGCCCACGCGGCCACCTCGACGCGGTTGCGGGCCCCGATCTTGGCCTGCACCGCGGCAAGGTGCGTCTTCACCGTGGACAGGGACAGGTACAGCTCGGTGCCGATCTCGGTGTTCGTCAACCCGCGGGCGGCGGCACGCACGACGTCGCGCTCCCGCTCGGTCAACGGCTCGGCCGCCGTGTCGGCCGGCGCGGTCGCGTTCGCCGTCGCGAAGTGCCGCAGCAGCCGCACGGTGATCTGGGGCGACACCAGCGCGTCACCGCGGTCGGCCGCGCGCACGGCCTCCAGCAGCAGCGCGGGCCCGGCGTCCTTGAGCAGGAAGCCGTTGGCGCCGTTGGACAGCGCGGCGTGCACGTACTCGTCCAGGTCGAACGTGGTGACCACGACGACCTTCAGCGGGTCGGTGACCCCGGGACCGGCGAGCGTCTTGGTCACCTCGAGCCCGTCAAGACCCGGCATGCGGATGTCCAGCAGGCACACGTCCGGCCGCAGGTCCCGTGCCTTGCGCACCGCGGACAACCCGTCCGGGACGTCGGCGACCACCTCGATGTCGTCCTGCGTCTCCAGGATCATCCGGAAACCCGCACGCACCATCTCCTGGTCGTCGGCGATCAGTACACGAATCACGACGCCGGCTCACCCGCTCCGTGGCACCGGAACGCTCCGCAGGCTCCGCTACTCCGGCGCCCTCCGCGGTCGAGCCGGCGTCCTGAGTGCCGATGATTCGCTCCGCAAGCTCCGCTCATGACCCCTCTTTCCGCAACGGCAACCACGCCTCGACGTTCCAGCCGACATAACCGCTCGGCCCCGCCTCGAACCGGCCACCGAGCAACTCCACCCGCTCACGCATGCCGACCAGACCGTAGCCACCCGAGCCGCCGGCCGGGTTGACAGGTCGCTTCGTGCCGTCGTCGCTGACACGGATGTGCAGCGTGTCGTCGATCGTCGCCACGCGAAGGTGGACCTCGGAGGCGTCCGGCGCGTGCTTCCCGACGTTCGTCAACGACTCCTGCACCAGCCGGAGCACCGAGCGGCCCATCTCGTGCGGCAGCTGCGACGGCAGGTTCAGGTCGACCTCGACCGGCGGGCCGACGAAGTTCTCGACCACCGCACCCAGGTCCGCGACCAGGTCGGTCGTGGCGTCCCCGGTGGCGTCAGCGCTGCCGGCGGTCCACGCGGCCGTGCCCTCCCGCAGGCTGCCGACGAGCGTGCGCATCGCCGTCAACGCCTCCGTGCCGCTGCGCTCGATCTTCTCCAACGCGGGCAGGGCGACCCCCGGGTTCTTCTCCGCCACCATCAGCGCGGCCTGCGCTTGCACGACGATGCCCGTGACGTGGTGCGCGACCACGTCGTGCAGCTCGCGTGCCAGCGCCATCCGCTCACCCTGCTGTGCGGAGGTCACCGCGGCCGCCACGGTCTGGTTCCGTTCCCGGTCCCGGCTGCGGAAGTACCATCCGGTGGCGATCGACACGAGCAGCACGAACGCCAGCAGGAACAGCAGATCCTCGGCCGAGAAGCTGTTGCTGTTCGTCCGGACGGACATCGCCAGCAGCATGGCGACCGCGAGGGCGGCGGTGCTCCACGCCGCCTGCCGGAGCTCGACATAGCGGACCACGTACGCGATGAGCGCCATGCTCGCCGCCATGGCGGTGAACGGCAGGATCGAGCTGCTCGAGGGGCCGTACAGGAGGCTGGCGACCGCGGAGAACATGAGCGCCGCAGCGGCCACGAGCGTGTTACGCAGCGGGTACCTGGGCCCGAAGAAGGCACACACACCGACGCCGACCGACGCGATGTACGTGGGCAGGTCGTACTGGTCGACGTCGGTCAGCTCCAGCAGAGCCATGACCGCGAGCGCCGCGCCGAGCGGCCACTGCTTGCGGACGAGCGTGCCCAGCTCGGTCTCGACCCGCAGCCGCGAGGAGCGGCGCAGGTAGTAGCCGGTTCCGATGGCGCCCGCCAGCAGGACGAACCCGAAGACCATCGACTGCAGGATGTCCCTCGGCGAGATGATCTCGACGTAGCCGTTCGGGGACGTGGTGCAGTCGCCGGAGTACCAGTCGCAGTTCGCCTGTCGGATGACCATCGAGGCAAGGCACGCCACGACGAGCGCGGGCACGCACGAGAACGCGACGGTCGGGGAGCACCGCCACACCACCATGACGACCAGCACGACCCCGGAGATCAGCTCGGTCAGCATGATGTGCGACAGGCCAATCGACGGTGCCTCGACGTTGGCGAACCGGATCAGGACCGACGACACCACGAGCGTGATCGCACCGAACGTGGCCCCTGCCGCCGGCCGGTTCACCCCGAACCAGGTAAAGACGGCGAGCAACGCGGCGCCTGGGAGAACGAGCAGCGTTCTCGTCGGGCTACCCGTGAGGACCATCGATGTGTCGAGCAGCAGCGCGACGCCGAGCAGTGCGGCCAGCCAGCGGTGCGGCACCGGAATCGGTGTCATGCGACCACACGTTAGGGGAACACCTCGGCGTGTCGCCTCGGCCAACCGGCGTCCGGTGGTCAGCCGATCGGCCAGTGTGGTCGCGCCAGGCGGTGACCGGTCGGCCGGGCGGCCGCGGCTGTTCGACCGATCCGCAGGACACCTCGCCGGAGAGAAGCTGTGACCAGCAGGTTCTCAGGAGGAGGAAAAGATGCTTCAGGCGATTCTGGTGTGGACCGGCGCAGTACTCGGGTTCTCGGTGCTGCTGCTGATGGCGCTCGGCCCGATCATCGTCGAGGCTGACTCGTGGTGGTACGAGCGCAAGCTCCGGCGCCACGCCCGCAAGGCGCAGCAGCGGCGGCGCGAACTAGCCAGCGTCTAGGACGACGCGAACGAGCCCAGGAAAGCGGTTCTCCAGCTCGTCCAGGCGCAGCGTGTTCATGCGCTGCCGGCCGTCGTCGTACTGACGGAGGATGCCGGCCTTGCGCAGAGTCGCAAAATGGTGACTGAGCGTCGAGGCGGCGACCGGCAGGCCAAACGTGCCACAGGCCCGGTCGCCCTCGGCAAGCAGAAGACGCACGATCTGCCGCCGCGTCGGGTCGGCAAGTGCCCGAAGCACATCGTCAACCACGACGGACTCGACGTCCGGGTGGGCCACCGGCGCCCAGCGCCCAATCGTCATGCCCGGCCTCTCGTTCTGTTCGACGCCAGACGAAAACACTACCTCCGGCCCAGACATTCGAGGTCCGAACGACGTCGAAACAGTCCCCCAGCAAAGCCGAATGCCGCACGAGAGTCCCATTCGCTCGGACTGGCCACCGAAAGTTGTCCACAGGGCTGCGCGACCTGGGGTTTTGTCTGTGTCGGTTGGTACGATGGCCTCGGGGTGGCCCCCCGGGTATGGGTGGGGGATGCCTACGCAACCATCTGTGTTGGCGTTGATCATGAAACCGCTCAGCCGATGTCGGGGCGTTGATCCCGTGCGGTGGTTCGCGGCCAGAGCCATGCCCTGAAGGGCACCCTGCGGATCGCTGGCGTCGAGCGGCGCTTCGTGACCGCTTGGCCAGTACATATTGGGTCGGCTGACCTGCCGGAACGTCACGCGTCGATGAACCCCGGCGGCGCGGGCGGCCCCCTGCAGCTACCCGCGCCGCCGGTCGTCTAGCGGGCGATCGTCCGTCGTAGGCGGTTGAGTGCTCGGTGCTGTGCCACGCGGACCGCGTCGGGGGTCGTCCCGACGGCGTCCGCCGTTTCCTGGGCGGACATGCCCAGGACGACCCGCATCACGACGATCTCCCGCTGCCTGGGCAGGAGCGTCCGCAGCAGGTCGCTGGTCTGCTCGACCAGCTCGCGGCGCAGCGCGATCTCTTCCGGGTTCTCCGCGAAGGTCACCGTGTCCGGTGTCTCGGCCGTCGGCATCGAGCGGTCGCGGGCCGCGGCGCGGTGGACGTCGGCCACCTTGTGTGCCGCGACGCCGAAGACGAACGACAGGAACGGCCGGCCGAGGTGCTGGTAGGTGGGCAGCGCGCGGAAGATCGCGATGCACACTTCCTGGGCCACGTCGTCGGCGGAGCTGATCGGCCGCACACGTCCCAGCTTGGTGCGGCAGAACCGGACCATGATCGGTCGCAGGTAGCTGAGCAGCTCGTCGACCGCGGCGGAGTCGCCCGCCGACGCGGCCGCGGCGACCGTGTCCAGGTTTTTCCTGGTCACCGGACGCGACCAGGCCGGCGGTGCCGGCGCCGGTGCAACCCCCACGTTCGCCAGCTCCGCCTCGAGCTGGGCCAGGTCCACATCTGGCTCGACTGTGCACAACATCGCGCGCCCTCCTGATGCCCCCCGGCGGTTGTGTTCGACTCAAGAGAGCACGGACAGGCAGTACAAATACGTCCTCGCTGCAACAAAAACCCCGTCGAACGGAAACCGCTGCCCAATCGGGCAGCGGCTTTACACACGACGTAGGTGAGCGGTCACCGCCCGCTGACGAACACGTCCACCCGCACCAGGTGGTGGTCCGAGGCGTCGTTGAGGCGGGAAAGCTCGTCGGTCGGCCAGTACACGGCGGCACGCACCGGGATCAGGCCCTTCGACGGCAGCACGTAGTCGACGCGCAGGTTGCCCGGCGCGTTGTCGTTGAAGTCCGCCGTGTCGAAGAACGGGTCACCCTCGTGGGTCGCGTTGGCGCCGCCCTGCTCCCGTGCGGCGAGCACGCCGCCGTAACTGCCGGGGTGCGGGTCGATCACCCGAGGCGCGTCGAGCAGCCGGTCGATCGCGCCCGGCACGCTGTCGCCGTCGAGCGGGTCGGAGTTGTTGTCGCCGGCCACCACGAACGTGGCGCTGGGCGAGAGCCCGCCGCGCCGGCCCTTGTCGTCGTAGATGTAGCGGCCCTTGCCCGGGGTCACGTAGTCGGCCCAGAAGCGGATCTCGTCGTTGTTGCGGGTCCCGTTGCGGTCCTCCGGGCCGTCGAACGTGGGTGGCGTCGGGTGGGAGACGAGGAAGTGCAGGGTCTTCCGGCCGATCTTCACCGGCACGTCCCAGTGCGACTTCGACGACAGCCGCAGCACGTTCAGGATCTCGGGGGAGTACCAGTCCTTCGGCGCCGCGGTGGCCGGGTCGTCCGGCAGCATCGCGTTCGGCATGTCCTTCCACAGGAAGTGCTGGAAGGTGCGGGCGTTGCGTGCGTCGATCGGGTACTTCGACAGCACGAGCATCCCGAACTGGCCTTCGAACAGGCCGAACCCGTGCGCGTCGTTGCCGGTGTTGGTGCTGCCGTTGCGGTCGAGGTCGAACCCGGTGAGGACCCCGGTGTTGGACGGCGCGATGAACGCGTACGGGTAGTCGACGGGCCTGGCCCCGTTCTGGCCGCGCTCGAGGTAGTTGTCCCGGAACAGGTCGACGGCCTGCGGGGCAAAGTCGAACTCGTTGATCAGCAGCACGTCCGGCCGGTTGCGCTGGATGACCTCGGCGACCTCGCGGGCCTGCGGGTTGTCCGGGGTCGACAGGTCGGCGACGAGCTGGCCCGGCGCGTTCCGGTTGAGCGAGGCGTTGAACGTCGCGAACCGAACGGTGTGGCCGCTGTCGGCCTGGGCAACCGGTGCGGTGACCAGCCCGGCGGCGAGTGCCAGCACGGGTAACAGACGCATGGGGACCTCCTCCAGGGTTGTGGCGGACCACCCTGACATGGACCCGTGAACAGCACACCGGAGATACGGTTAACGATGTGTCGGACCCTGGATCGGTGATCAAGACTCCCAAGAGTGAGGCGACCCGAACGCTGATCGTGGAGACGGCGCTGCGGCTGTTCCAGGAGAACGGTTACGACAAGACGACGATGCGGGCCATCGCCCGTGAGGCCGGGGTCTCGGTCGGCAACGCGTACTACTACTTCTCGTCGAAGGAACAGCTGGTCCAGGGCTTCTATGACCGAATAGCCCACCTGCACGAGGAGGCCTGCGCGGAGGTCCTCGCGACCGAGCCGGACCTTGCCAAACGTTTGCGCGCCGTGGTGCACACGTGGTTGGACGTGGCCGCGCCGTACCACGAGTTCGGCAAGCAGTTCTTCGTGAACGCGGCCGACCCGGACAGCCCGCTGAGCCCGTTCTCGCCCGAGTCCTCGCCGGCGCGGGACGCGCAGATCGCGCTGTACCGGCGGGTGCTGGAGGGCTCGACGGCCCGGGTCGACCCGGACCTGCGTCCCGAGCTGCCGGAATTGCTGTGGCTGTACGAGATGGGGGTCGTGTTGTTCTGGGTGCATGACCGCTCGCCGGGTTGTCGCCGCACACGGATGCTGGTCGACCGGACCGTGCCGCTGCTCGACCGGGTGATCGGGCTGTCCCGCCTGCGGCTCCTCCGGCCCGTGACCAGGGAGATCGTGCAGCTCATCGGAGACCTGACCCGACCGGACGCTTGACAGTCGGCGGAACCTAAGTAACTGTTACGTGAGGTAACACATAACAGTCCGGGAGGTTCGCCATGGCTCGTGTGCTGCGCCCGAAGGACCGCGACGTCACCGCGGAGCGGCTGCTGGACTCGTCGATGCGCAACGCCTACGACCCGGACGTGGACATCGACTGGGACGCGCCGCTGGTCGAGGGCAAGGGCTTCATGCCGGAAGAGCGGGTGTCGCTGTACGGGACTCCGCTGTGGGACCGGTTGACCCCGTCGCAGCGCCTCGAACTGGCGAAACACGAGATCGGCAGCATCACGAGCGTCGGGCTGTGGACCGAGATCGTGCTGATGCAGCTGCTGGCCAGGTACGCGGCGGACCTCGACCCACGCAGCCCGCACACGCACTACGCGTTGACCGAGATCGGCGACGAGACCAGGCACGCGATCATGTTCGGCAAGGGCATCGCCCGGCTCGGCCTGCCGGCGTACGGCCCACCACGGGTGGTGCGGCTCCCGGCGAAGCTCTTCGGGGCGGTGATCGGCGGCCCGGCCATGTTCGCGTCGGTGCTGGTCGTGGAGGAGACGACCGACCGGTTGCAGCGGTCCATGCTCGACGACGAGAGCATCCAGCCCATGATCCGGATGATCAACCGGATCCATGTGGTGGAGGAAGCCCGCCACGTGCGGTACGCACGCGAGGAGCTGGTACGTGGCCTGACGTCGCTTCGCGGCCCGGCACTGGAGCTGCATCGCCTGGTCACGGCGTTGGTGGCGTACGCGGTGATCAACGTGCTGGTGCACCCGGGTGTCTACGCGGCCGTCGGCCTGGACCCGCGCGAGGCACGCGCGGTGGCGCTGACGAACCCACACCACCGCGAGTCTCGTCGGTGGATGGCGGAGAAGATCGTGGCGTTCCTGACGGAGGTCGGCATGATCGGCGGCCCGTCGAAGCGGATCTGGCAGAAGGCGTACCTCCTGTAATTAGGTCGTGCCACTGATTTTTTGGCGCCTACTCTGAAGTCATGGCAGCGACCACCGTTCCAGGGAAGCACGTCGACATTCGCATGTGGACTCGACCGGAGACGATCGAGGAACAGGCGATGCGGCAGTTGCAGAACATCGCCGCGCTGCCGTGGACCTTCAAGCACGTCGCCGTCATGCCGGACGTGCACTACGGCAAGGGCGCCACGGTGGGCTCGGTGATCGCGATGCGCGACGCCGTGTCCCCGGCGGCGGTCGGCGTCGACATCGGCTGCGGCATGACCGCGGTGCGCACGTCGCTGCGTGCCGAGGACCTGCCGGACTCGCTGTCCAGGCTGCGTTCCCTGCTGGAGCGCGAGGTCCCGGTGGGCTTCGGCCAGCACCGCGCGACGGCGTTCACCAACAGGGACGCGTCGGACTGGGACGCTTTCTGGCGCCGCTTCGACGAGCTGACGCCCGCCGTGAAGGCGAACTCGGCGAAGGCACTGCACCAGATGGGCACGCTGGGCGGCGGTAACCACTTCATCGAGGTCTGCCTCGACACGGACAAGCAGGTCTGGGTCATGCTGCACTCGGGTTCACGCGGTATCGGGAACCTCCTGGCGCAGCACCACATCGAGGTCGCGCAGAGATTGGCGCACAACCAGTCGCTGCCGGACCCGGACCTGGCGGTGTTCCTGGCGCACACCCCGCAGATGAAGGCGTACCGGCATGATCTGTTCTGGGCACAGGACTACGCCCGCCGCAACCGCGCGGTGATGATGCGGTTGGTCTGTGACGTCCTGCGCAAGCAGTTCCGACAGATCAGCTTCGACGAGCCGATCTCGGCCCACCACAACTATGTCGCCGAGGAGACCCACTTCGGCGAGGAGGTGCTGGTGACCCGCAAGGGCGCGATCCGAGCGGGCCGCGGCGAGATGGGCATCATCCCGGGTTCGATGGGCACGGGTTCGTACATCGTCCGCGGCCTGGGCAACCCGGACTCGTTCGAGTCGGCGTCCCACGGCGCTGGCCGCCGCATGTCCCGCAACAAGGCACGCAAGCAGTTCACCGAGGCGGACCTGGCAGCCCAGACCGCCGGCGTCGAGTGCCGCAAGGACTCGGGCGTGGTGGACGAGATCCCGGCCGCGTACAAGGACATCGACGAGGTCATCCGCAACCAGGACGACCTGGTCGAAATCGTGGCGAAGCTCAAGCAGGTGATCTGCATCAAGGGCTGACGAGGTGGGCCGCTCGAAACCGAGCGGCCCACCGGCCGGCCCGGATCATGTCCTGACTGGACAACCATGGCGTCCACAATGGTCTCGTCAAGTCCGGCTGAGCTTGCCGATCTCCTTCTCGCGCATCCGCCGGCGAAACGCGATGACGATGAGCGATCCGGGGCGCGTCGTACGCGGCATCCAGCACGACCAGGATCTCCGGGTCACCGAGCCGCCACTGGCCGGCGGCGATAAGGCGCTCGACGACCTCGCGGGTCTGAGCAGTGGTTACGGCCGCGACATCCGCGCCAGGCTGCAGCCGGACAGCGTCCAGCAGCGCGGTCCACGACGTGCGGCCGGTTTCCAACGCGGCCACGACCGAGTACGGCCAGCCCGGGAGCATCAGATGCTGATTCTTGCCGCGGCCGTAGGTGTGGCAGACGACACGACCGCGGTTAATCCCGTCATACAACGCGCCGTGCCTACGCCGGTACTCCGGCACCAGCGACAGCCCGACCAGCGAACCGACCGGGCCATCATCACACAGCACCGCGTCGGTCAACTCGAACAACGCGTCCGCCCGCGCGGTCAGACACCCGTAGAACCCCTCACGGAACCTGACCAACGCCCCGAACGCCGTCCTCCCACAGGAGTTGGGGTTCGGGGTCGGGCATGACCTGCTGGCGGCGCCTCGAAGAATGGAATCGAGCTGGAGTCTGGCAGCGACTGCACGAGTTGTTGTTGGCCGAGTTGCACGGTGCCGGGAAGCTGGACTGGTCTGGGGCGGTCATCGACTCCTCACATGTCCGGGCTGCGAGGCGTGGCCCCAAAGCGGTCCGAGCCCGGTTGACCGCGCCCGCCCGGGCTCGAAGCACCACGTCCTGACCGAGGGTGCCGGTTTCCCGTTGTCGTTCTCGTTGACCGGCGGCAACCGCAACGACGTGACCGAACTGGAGCCGTTGATCGAGGCGATACCGCCGGTTCGAGGCCGGCGTGGCCGGCCGCGCCGGCGACCGGACGAGTTGTATGGCGACCGTGCCTATGACCACGATAAGTACCGCAAGAAGGTGCGCGCCAAAGGCATCCGACCACACATCGCTCGCCGAGGCCAACCCCACGGATCCGGACTGGGCAAGCAAAGGTGGGTCGTCGAACGCACCGTGGCCTGGTACCACGGCATGAAACGCCTACGCATCCGCTGGGAACGCCGCGACGACATCCACGAAGCCTTCCTCGCCCTGGCCACCTGCATCATCACCTGGCGACATGTCACCCGACTTTGTTAGGAACTCTTAGCGCTTCCAGAATGGTTGGCGGGTGCGGGGGTTGTTGCCGTTGGTTAGGGAGGTCAGTGTTGTGATGGCGCGTTGCCAGCGGCTTTCTACCTCTGCTGCGTCGGCTGTTGGGGTGGTCAGTTCTGTTGACAGTGCGCCCAGTGTGGTGCGGGCGGCTGCGGGCTCGTTGTTTAGTTCCCACACAGCCAGTTGCAGTCGGATGCGTTCGGACAGTGCTGTCAGTAAGCCCGCTCGCAGCCATACGTCTTGGCCTTCGTTGTCGCGTAGGCGTGCTAGTTCATCGGTTACGAACTTCGCCAACGTTGTGGTGCCCGCCGGTGGTGGGGTGGGTTGGGGTTGCTTCCTGCGCGGCGGTGGTGCCACCGGTGGGGTCCACGGTCCTCCCGCGGGTGGAAAGCCCGGGCCGCCTTGCATGGGTGGGTTGCCGAAGCCGGTTCCGGGTGCACCAGGGCTGCTGCCGAAGGTGCCGCCCGGTTGCGGAAGGTCATAGCTGGCCTGTTTTTCGGCTGTGTCGAATGCCGACTCGGCGTAGCGGGGGGCCGATGCGGCGCCTGTCACGCCGAAGCGGGCCATCGCGCCGAACGTGGGCATGCCTGCTGCTGCCGCGGGAGCTGGGGGCGCCGCGTTTGGCACTTCCCAACCGCTTGGCAGGTCGACCGGTTGGGTCACTCGGCGTGTGGTGCCGCCCTCGTTCACCACTCGCTGGTCCACTGCCACGAACGCGGTGAAACGGGACAGCACCCCAAAGTTCAGGGACGTGCTGACGATCTGCCCCTCCAGTGAGGTCTGGCCCGTCACGTACCGGTCTTCCAGGTCGCGGATCATCGCCCGTGCCCACAGCGCACCCAGTGCTGGGTTGGAGCTTTGCGTCATGGTCACCGGTGTGCGCCACTTCGGCTGGCCGCTCACGACGACTCCGCCTTCCGCGCTTCCGGTGAACCGGCCCATCACCACAACCGGTGCCCCGGGGAAGAGGTCCGGCACCGGCGCGGGTGCCAGCGTTCCCGATTCCACCGCTAGGCCATCCGGTGTGACCTGCAGGTCCGTCACCAGTGGGGTGCCGATCCTGCGGTGGATGTTGTGCATTGCCTCGTCGAGGCGATCCTCCGACTCGACGAGCTCGCAGCGGCCGGCAGAGCCGGCCAGCCGTTGCAGGAAGCCCTCGTTGACGGCGCGGTCGATGCCCACGGTGTGCACCCGCACCCCGCTCAGTTTGGGTGCGAGCTCGCTCAGGATCTGGTCCTCGTTGCCGATCTGGCCGTCCGTCACCAGCACCAACACGCGTTCTCGATCTGCCGCACCGTGCAACAGGTCCGTGGCACGCCGCAGCGGGGAGAGCATCTCGGTGCCGCCTCGGGCGTCCAGACCGGACAGGAACTCCACCGCACGGAAGCGGTTTCGGTCGGTTGCCTCCACCAACGTGTCGGGAAGCCCTGGCGGGGACATGGTCTCGAAGTCGAACGCGAACACCGTGAAGCGGTCGTCACCGCTGAGGGTGTCCACGATGCGTGCGGCCGCCCGCCGTGCGGCGACCATCTTCCAGCCGCCCATGGAACCGGACCGGTCCAGCACCAACACCACATCACGGCCACGGCGGGCCGCCTCGATGGCCGGCGGTAACACCGTCAGGGCGAACGTGCCGCCGCCGTCGTCGTCCGGCAGCACCGCGAGCGACGTGCTCACGGCGCTGTCGTCGCCGAGGCGAAGGCGCAGCAGGAAGTCGCGGTCCGCCCGCTCACCCGGATTGAGGCGGATCCGCATCCCGCTCGCGGTGTCCTCGGTGGCGGTCGCGTGCAGGGTCGACCGGACGCCGGCCAGCGGCAGACCGGCCGTGTCCACCTCCACCTCGAGGGAAAGCCGTACCGGATTCGGGAAGCCGGGGAGCAGGACCGGCGGTGAGATGCGTGAGGCGTCTGGCACCGCATCGGTGTCCCACGCGGTGCCGTCGCCGACCTGGTCGCCGTCCAATGGGGCGCCCGGGACATACCTCGGTGCCACCACCAGCGGAAATCGGAAGGTCGCTTCGCCGTCCTCGTAGGACAGCGCCCCCGCGAGCGTCAGGTGCACGGTGACTCGTTCACCAGGGAGGATGTTGCCCACCCGCATGGTGAACACCCCGGGCCGCTCCTCCTCGGCGATGGATGCCCGCTTGCCCTCCTGGATGGCCTGGTCGTAGTCGGCTCGTGCCTGGCCGCGCTCCTTGAGCACGCCCTCGACCACGCGGCCGTCCGCTTCCATCCGCATCCCGGTGACCGCCGCGCGTGGCGGCAGCGGGAAGACATAGGTGGCCTCGAGAGGCTCGTCGTGGGTATTGCGGAAGCCCTGGGTCAGCTCGGTGTGCGACGCGAGCCCGGTGATCCTGGTGCGGACGTCGATCGACTCCAACGGCAGGTTGCCACGTTTCGTGCGTAGGCAGCCGAGCCCGTCGTCCTCGGTTGGCCGGGCGGTCACCTCAGCCTGGTCGATCAGCTCGATGTCGGTGCTCATCGGCGTTCCTTTCGTGGGGAGAGGCCGAGCCGGTCGATCGCGTCGAGGAGCGGCCGTGCGGCCGCGGTCAGCTCCGCGATGTCGGCGTCGTCAACAGGCCTGGTGGCGCCGTCCAGCAGAACGGTGACACTGTCACCGACGCGGAAAGCGGGAACCCTGTTCGTGACAGTGTCATTCTTGGTGTCGTCGTGCGGGTGCTGGTGCCGCCAGAAGCGGTCGGACGGCACCGCGGCGCCCTCCTGCACATGGACGACGTCCATCCTCGTTCTGGCGACGACAGCGAGTTCCTCGTCAGAGATGCCCAGCAACCGGTGCTGCACCTCGGCGAGCGTCAGGCCCCGAGCCTGCAGTTGTTTGATCGCTGCCAGCTGTAATGCGTGACGCGGGCCGTAGAGCGCGGTCCGTCCCCTCGTCGCCAGCGGCCGGTCGACGAGGCCGATGGTGGTGTACCACCGGATGGTGCGCCCGTTCGGCAGCTCCCGGACACGGCCGTTCGTCTGGCCTTCGTATCCGTCGGCCAGTAGGTCCGCCACGCGGTTCGAAAGCTGCTCGAGGGTCCACAGCTCGTCGTTCATGCTGCAATTTTGACAGTGTCTGATGACAGTGTCAAACTACCCCCAGCCAAGCTCGTGCAACCGAGCGTCATCGATACCGAAGTGGTGGGCAATCTCGTGAACGACAGTGATCGCGACCTCCTCGACGACGTCCTGCTCGTCGGCGCAGATGTCGAGGATGGCCTCGCGGTAGATGAAGATCCGGTCCGGCAGCACGCCGCCGTACTGCGACGTGCGCTCGGTCAGCGCGACGCCGTGGTAGAGCCCGAGCAGTGTGGGGTTCTCGGGGTCGCGGTCCTCGACGAGGATCACGACGTTGTCCATGGCGGCCGCGAACTCGGGCGGAATGAGGTCGAGCGCGTCGCCGACCAGCTCCTCGAACCGCTGGCGCGTCATGGTGACGCCCATGTCAGTGTCGTCCCTACTTCGGCGCGTTGGACGACGTCGTCGCGGGCTGGGCCCGCACGCTGCCGAGCACCGGCTTCAGCGTCCCGTCCACCTCGAGTGCGCCGACCTTGCAGTTCACTTTCCGCGAGCCGACGGCCCAACTCTCGGGCTTCAGAGTGTCCGAGTACAGCGACAGTTGGAGCGCGGCCAGGTCCTTGTTGCCCGTGTACGCCGCCGCCACCGGCGGGCAGAGGTCCACGGTCTTCTCGCGCTGCAACTCTTCGCTCGGGTACTCGCCGGGGAAGTCCTTCGACAGGTCGATACTGCCGACCACCTCGTAGGAGTGCGCCTTCGCGCAGTCGACCGGGTCCCCGACCTCCTGCTTGTTCACCAGGGCGAAGCACGTACCGGGATCGTTCACGTTGGACTGGTCCTGTTTGGCCGCCGTCCCGGTGGTCGCCAGCAGACGCTTGCCGGACGGCGTCACCCGCTGCAGGCCGCACCGCAGCTTCCGGTCGCCTTCTCGCCACTGCTGTTCGGTGGGCTTCAGCGCGCCCACCGTGTACTTGCCGAACGGGTCGAGCTTGCCGCCGAGGTAGTCCGCACCCACCTGGGTGCACCGCTCGGTCACGATCTGTTGCCAGCCCTGCTCGTTCGGTGGCGGGGCGGTCTTGGAGTAGTCCTGGCCGATCTCGACGATCTGGGTCACCTCGAACGTGTGCGGCTCGGCACATCGCACGGGCCGCATGTTCTGAGGGGCGTCGTTCGGCCAGTCGAGACAGGTACCGCTCGGTGAGTTGAACGCGGCGGCCGCCTCCTCGGCCGCGGTATCGGCTGCACCCTTCACTGACACTGGCCAGGAGAACAGCATGCTCATGCTGAGCACCACCAGGGCGCCAACGAAGGCGCCCGCCATCACCAACCGTGTTTTGAGCGTGCTCCCTCGGGAGCTCGACCGACCGCCGCGTCCAGACATCGCGTCCATGATGCCAGCGTTACGCAACGTGGTAGGGGCCGAATCGGGTTGGTGCCCGAAACCACCTCGCGGATACGCTCCCGGCTGTGATCGACTTGAGGACTCTGCGTGAGAATCCAGAGGCCGTGCGCGCGTCGCAACGTGCACGCGGCGAGGACGAAGCGGTGGTCGACGCCCTGCTGTCCGCCGAGGAACGACGCAGGTCTGCGGTCGCCGCCGCCGACGCACTGCGTGCCGAGCAGAAACAGCTGGGCAAGCAGGTGGGCATGGCGCGGGGCGAGGAGCGGGACGCGCTGCTGGCCACGGGACGGGAACTCGCCGCGCGGGTCCGGTCCGCCGAGGCGGAGCAGTCGGCGGCGGAGGCCGCGCTCGCGGAGCTGCACGTAGCCGTGCCGAACGTGGTGCACCGGGCGGCACCGGCTGGTGGCGAGGATGACTACGTCGTGCTCAAGGAGGTGGGCACACCACCTGCGTTCGACTTCGAGCCGGCTGACCACCTCGACCTCGGCGTGCGTCTGGGCGCGTTGGACATCGAGCGAGGCGCGAAGGTGTCCGGTTCGCGGTTCTACTTCCTGACCGGGGTCGGCGCGCAGCTGCAGCTCGCCCTGCTCAACCTGGCCGCGGCGCAGGCCACCGCGAACGGGTTCACGCTGATGATCCCGCCGGTCCTGGTCCGCCCGGAGATCATCGCGGGCACGGGCTTCCTCGGTGCGCACGCCAGCGAGGTGTACCGCCTCGCCGACGACGAGCTGTACCTGGTCGGCACGTCGGAGGTACCGCTGGCGGGCTACCACGCGAACGAGATCCTCGACCTATCAGCGGGACCGCGGAGGTACGCGGGGTGGTCGTCGTGCTTCCGGCGCGAGGCGGGGTCCTACGGGAAGGACACCCGCGGGATCATCCGCGTCCACCAGTTCGACAAGGTCGAGATGTTCGTCTACTGCCGGCCGGAAGACGCGGAGAACGAGCACGCCAAGCTGTTGGCGTGGGAGGAGGAGATGCTCGCGAAGATCGAGGTGCCGTACCGCGTGATCGACGTGGCCGGTGGTGACCTCGGCATGAGCGCGGCACGGAAGTTCGACTGCGAGGCGTGGGTACCGACGCAGTCCCGCTACCGGGAACTGACGTCCACCTCGAACTGCACGACGTTCCAGGCTCGCCGGCTGTCGATCCGCTACCGCGACGAGAACGGCCGACCGCAGACAGCGGCCACGCTGAACGGCACGCTGGCAACGACGAGGTGGATCGTGGCGATGCTGGAGAACCACCAGCAGGCAGACGGCTCCGTACGAGTGCCGACCGCGCTGCGGCCCTACCTGGGCCGAGAGGTACTGGAACCGGCGTAACAGTCAGGGGCAGGACTCCTCGAGCTCGACCACGCCGAAGTCGATCCGCGACTTACTGGTCAACTGTTGGCCTGGCTCGAGGTTCTGTGTGCACACCTGCCAGTTCGCATCGACGACCTGGTTCCGTCCGCACCGGTCAGGTCGTGCGAGTCGGTGGAGTAGACCGTGCCGTCGGTAAGAGCCTGGATCTGGTCCTGTGCGTCCTGCAGGGTCGCGCCCACGAGGTCCGGCATCGTCCATTGCTGGGCGGACTGTTCGCCGGCGGGTGCGTCCGGGCCTTGGGGCGATGCGCTGCCGTCGCACCCGCCTGTCGTCAGCACGGCGACAAGACAGGCACCGATGGACGTGATCGTCGCGATGGTTCGCACTGAAGTGACCTCCCCATGAGTCACCGCGCTCATCGGGCGTGGCCCGTGGCACGTTTCGCGTTCGGCCGGATGTCACCGAAGGTGGGCATATGAAACGCGGTGGGCCGTTGCGCGGGGGCCAGCTAGCCTGCGGGCGTGCATCGGACCTTTCCCATCACCCCGCCGCCCCGCGGCTGAGCGGGGTGTTCTTCTGACGGTGTGGTTCTGCGCCACGCCTGCCTGATGCTGCACTGACGACGACAGACGCCCCGCGAGCGAAGACCTCATCTCGAATCTTCGACGCCTGGGAGCGTTTCTCTTGTCTTCTTTGTCGGTTCGTCCTGCGCGGCTTTCCGTCGCGCTGCTCGTTCTCGCCGGGGTCCTGTGGGGGACCGGCGGCCTTGCCGGCGCGATGTTGCAGTCTGCCGCCGGCCTGTCGCCTGTCGCCGTGGCCGCGTATCGGTTGCTGGTCGGTGGGTTGCTCGCAACGGTCGTCGTCGCTGGGCAGTTGCGGTACCTCCGTGGGAGGGCCGCGCTCTCGCGGTTGCTCGTCGCCGGAGGGTTGCTTGCTCAGTTCCAGGCCGCCTACCAGGTGGCGGTTGCTCAAATCGCCGTCAGCCTGGCCACGCTCATCACGATCGGTTGTGTGCCTGTCTTCGTGGTCGTGATCAGTGGAGTACGCGAGCGGCGGGTGCTGCTCGCTGTTGGTACCGCGGTGCTCGGGTTGGCCCTGCTGTCCGGAGGAGCCGCCGGCGCCGATGGGTGGCAGGTGGTCAGCGGTGTGGTCATGTCGCTGGTCGCCGGGGCCGGGTTCGCCGCGTTGACGCTCGTCTCGGCGCGGCCGGTGCCGGGACAGCACGTGGTTACCTCTGCAGGGTTGCTGCTCGGCGGACTCTTCCTGTTGCCGCTCGCGGGCTTCGACGGGATGTCGGTACCGCTGGCTGGGGATGTCCTCGCGTTGATCGGGTTCCTCGGCCTGGTCCCCACCGCGCTGGCCTACGGCTCCTACTTTCTCGGCCTACGGCACGCACATCCCACTGCCGCGGCGCTCGCGACCATGCTGGAACCCCTGACGGCGACCGTGCTGGCGGTTGCTCTGCACGGGGAGCGGCTCACCGCGGCGGGAGTGGTCGGGGCCTTGTTGATCGCCGGGGCGCTCGCCCTGTACTACCTCGCACCCGGCACACAGGAAGGCTAGGCGACCTGGTCGGCTACGTGCTTCGCGATCTCCAGGGCGCATGTCGCACCCGGTGACGGCGCGTTCAGCACGTGGACCTGGTTCGGGACCGTCTCGATGATGAAGTCGTGCACGAGGGTTCCGTCCGGGCGCAGTGCCTGCGCTCGGACCCCGGCACCCGCCCGGACCAGGTCCTCCCGACCCACCGCCGGCACGAGGCGAGCGAGGCTGTTGGCGAAACGCCGACGGGACAACGACCTCAGCACCTCGTCGACCGCCGTCTTCGGGTACTTCCTCGCCAGGCGCCACACACCCGGGAAGCGGGCCACCTCCGCCAGATCGCGGCCGGACATGTCACGCCACCGGTATCCCTCGCGCCGCAGCGCCAGCACGGCGTTCGGGCCGGCGTGCACGCTGCCGTCCAGCATGCGGGTCAGGTGCACGCCCAGGAACGGCAGCGTCGGGTCCGGCACCGGGTAGATCAGGCCTCGCACCAGGTGCGCCGACTCCGGCCGCAGCGTGAAGTACTCGCCGCGGAACGGCACGATCCGCACCGGCGGGGTCAGGCCGGCCAGTTGAGCCACCCGGTCCGAGTGCAGACCGGCACAGTTCACCAGCACGTCCGCGCGGATCACGTCGGTGCCCGTGGCGATCTCCACACCGCCGGTCCGGCCAGGGCGGATCGCCAGTGCTGGTGTGGAAAGGCGCAGGTCAGCCCCGTCCGCCTCCAGTTGCTTGGCAAGCACCTCGCACACCGCGACGAAGTCGATGACCGCCGTGCTCTCCACCCGCAGGGCGCCCACACAGGCCACTTCTGGCTCGTGCTCGTGGGCCTCGGCCGGCGTGATCAGCCGGGCCGGTACGCCGTTCGCGGACGCCCGGGCGGCCAGTGCGTGCAGGCCAGGCAACTCCTGGGCGCTCGTGGCCACGACCAGCTTTCCGCACACGTCGACCGGCACCCCGTTGGCGCGGGCGAACTCGATCATCGAGCGGTTGCCCGCCACCGACATGCGCGCCTTGAACGAGCCGGGTTCGTAGTACAGCCCGGCGTGCACGACGTTCGAGTTGTGCCCCGTCTGGTGGACCGCCCAACGGGCCTCCTTCTCGAGGACCGTCACCTGGTCACCACGCATGGTCAGCTCACGGGCCACCGCGAGACCGAGGATGCCACCACCGACAACAGCTGTATGCCGCACGCCGGCAACGCTAGCGCGGCGCGGCGGCCACGCAATCCGAACACAGACCCACCGCTTCCGCGATCATTGGTTTCAGACTGCGGCTGAACTCCGAGTTCATGTGGTCGTCGTCGAAGTACACGACCACGTTCCCGACCACCGCGTAACACCGTTGGCTGTCACAGAAGTAACTGGTCAGGTCCACGATGGTCACGCCGGGCACGTCGCGTGCCGCCTCGGTCAACGGGTCGACCGGGGTCGCCGAGGCGCGGTCCACCGCACAGGCCACGGGGTTGTCGGGGTTCAGCTCCACACAGTTCGGGTCGCGTCCAGTGGTGAGTGGCGGGTCCACCAGGACCACGACCTGGGCGCCTGCGTCCGTCCATGCGCGCCAGTAGGACTCCAGTCCCTCGCGGTACTGCTCGGTCTGGGAACGGTCGGAGCCGTCGTCCGCACGCTCCTGGCGCGCGAAGAACGAGGTGAACACGATCGCCGGCCGGTCGTCGGCGACGAGGTCGGTTATCCGCCGCGTCCACTCTCCGCAACTCTTCGTGACCTCCTCCGACTCCGCGCCGAAGATGCCGGTGAACTCGACGTCCGCGAACGGGCATCCGGGTGCCAACGCCATCTTCAGCACCCATTTCCTCTCCCGAGCGAGGTCGAAGAGCGGGTGCTGCCAGTGTTGGGCGTGCGAGTCCCCCAACAACCAGACCGTCTGCGCGGCGGGGTCGCCGCCGCTGTAGTCGCAGGTCCACAGCTTCTTGTCCCGGTCGGACTTGTCCTGGTCGACATGTTCGGTGAGGACGCAGTCCCCCGGCGTGTTGACGTAGCTGTTCGCCGGACCCATCGTCACGATGTCCGCCGGACCAAGCCGGTCCGGGCAGTCGTTGACCATGGCCACCGCGCCGCGGCACGGGACCACCGTGAAATCCGGGGCCACGGTCACGTCCCGCTCCGCCTGGGCGACGTGCCGTTCGTAGGTCCAGTTCAGTGTCGAGGCCGCCACCACGCACGCGGCGACGCCCACGACCATCGCGGCGAACGTCACCCCGGTGCGGCGGACGACCACCTTGCCGAGGTCCTCGACCAGCACCTTCGACAGGTAGGCCAGCACCAGGGACGCGCCGAGCACGGCCAGCAGGTACGGCGTCGTCACCCGTCCGGCGTCCAGCACGTCGCCGAGCACGAACGGTGCCAGCACGATCAGCGGCCAGTGCCACAGGTACAGCGAGTAGCTGATGTTCCCCAACAGCTGCACCGGCCCGGCCGCGGTCACCGCGGTGTGCCACTGCCGGCCGGGGTAGAGCCCGCCGACGATCACCAGGGCCGTGCCGAGGGTCGGGACCAGTGCCAGGAAGCCCGGGAACGCGGTGTGGTGGTCGTACGACACGGCGGCAAAGGCGATCAGCGCGAAGCCCGCGAACGACGCGAACCCCGCCGCGACGCGCGGCACCACCATCCGCGAGCCGGCGAGCGCGATCAGCGCGCCCAGCGCGAACTCCCAGATCCGTACGGGGGTGGCGAAGTACGCCTCGCTCGGTGAGACGTCCGTGTAGTACACGCTGAACCCGAACGACGCGGCCCCGATCACCGCGACACCGGCGACCCGCACGCGCCGCAGCGCGAGCACCCACAGCAGCAGCGGCCAGACCAGGTAGAACTGCTCCTCCACCGACAGCGACCAGTAGTGCTGCACGAGGCTCGCCGCCGTGTTGGCCGCCGAGTAGTCGACCGACTTGGCCGAGAGCAGCCAGTTCTCCCAGTACGTCGCGCTCGCGACGGCCTCTTCCGCGGTCGCCGCCCACCTCGGGTACGGCAACAGGAAGTACGCCGCGACCACCGAAAGGCCCAGCACGAGCAGCGCGGCGGGCAGCAGGCGCCGTACGCGGCGTGCGTAAAACGCGCCGAGCCTGACTCGCCCGGTGGCGAGGATCTCGCGGTCCAGATGCGCGGTGATCAGGAAGCCGGAGATGACGAAGAACACGTCCACGCCGACGTAGCCACCGGTCAGCCAGCTCGCCGAGAGGTGGTTGACCACCACCGCCAGCACGGCCACGGCACGCAGGGCCTGGATGTCGGTGCGGAACCCGGATGACGGGCGCACGAGTAACCCGCCGCGGTCCTCCCGCGGCGCTTTCCCTTTATCCACTTTGGTTTCCCCCATGTGTGAGGTCACTACCCAACACACCGGGGGCGCCCCGAGGGTTGCTTTCCGGTGGACCCTGGACCACCGGGCACAGGAACGTTCTCTACCGTGTTGGCGTGGTCAGCCTCGGTATTCGTCTCGGTCCCGCCATCTACATGGCAGGGGGCCTCGCTTTGGTCGGCGCTGCCGGCTACGGCTTCGTGGCACTGGCAGGCCACACGCTCGACCCGGCGCACGCCGCCGCGATCGCGAGCCTCTATCTCATGGTCAACATCATCGGGCCGGGCGTGTTCTCCGCGCTCGAGCAGGAGACCAGCCGCTCGGTGAGCTCGGAGGCCGCCGCCGGTCGGGGCGTCGCCGCGGTCACCCGGCACGCCTGGCTGCTCGCCGCCGGCCTGCTGGCCGTGGTGCTCGTGGTGCTGCTCGTGGCGTCACCGATCCTCACCGACCAGGCGTTCGCCGGGCAGTGGGGACTGTTCCTGGCCGTACTGCTGAGCGTGGTCACCTCGGCCGCCGTCTACGTGGTGCGCGGCCTGCTCGGCGGGCGACAGCGGTTCACCGGTTACTCGGCGACGCTGGGCGCCGAGGGGATCGCCCGGATCCTGCCTTGCATCGTGATCGCGGCGCTGGGCCTGCCGGACCCCACCTGGTACGCGATGATCTTCGCGGCGGGCTCTGGGTTCGGGGCGCTCGCCGGCCTGTTCTGGCTGCGGCGGGGCGTGAACCAGCCGGTCGAGCCGGTCGGTGAGGTGACGGTCGGTGAGGTGACCGTCGAGCCCGCGTCGGTCAAGCGCATGGCACGTTCCCTGTCGCTGCTGGTCGGCGGCACGATGCTGATGCTGCTCGTGATGAACGTGGCACCGATCGTGGTGACCGCCCGCCTGCCGGAGGACGCGGCGACGGCGGCCGCGTTCGCGTCGGCGTTCGTGCTGGCCCGCATCCCGCTTTTCCTGTTCGCGCCGGTCCAGGCCATGTTGCTGCCGTCGCTCACCAGGGCGGCGTCCGCACACGACTTCGCCGGCGTCCGTGCCCGGCTGCGGGTCATCCTCATGGCCGTGCTCGCGATCGGCCTGCTCGGCGTGCTCGCGTCGTTCACGGTCGGGCCTTGGGCCGTGCAGGTGCTGTTCGGCGCCGAGGTCCGGCTCCCCACCACGGTCGTCGGCCTGCTCGGGGTCAGCACGGTCGGGCTGATGACCGCGCTCGTGCTGCAGCCCGGACTGATCGCCCTCGGTGCCCACAAGCAGGTGACCTACGGGTGGGCCGCGGGCACGGTGGTGCTGGTCGCGTTGCTCGCCCTGCCAGGCGATCCCATCCACGCGGGGGTGATAGCACAGCTCGCCGGCGCCGCGCTCGTCGTCGCCATCATGTTGCGTGCGCTGGCGAAAGCGCTGCGTGAAGGCGGCGAGGCAGCCACGGCGGCGGCCGGTGCCGGGACTGTCGTGACTTCCGGCTAGTCTTTCCAACCGTGTCAAGCAAGGTGCCTGCCGCCCGCGCGATCATCGTTGTCCCGGCTTGGAACGAACAGCTGACAGTAGGTGAAACGGTGCGGGAGATTCGCGCCGCCACACCTGACCTGCCGGTGCTGGTCGTGAGTGACGGGTCGACCGACAAGACCGCGGACGTGGCCCGCGAGGCGGGCGCGCTCGTGTTGGAGCTTCCGTTCAACCTCGGCGTCGGCGGGGCGATGCGTGCGGGTTTCCGCTACGCCGTCCGCCACGGCTACGAGGCCGCCGTCCAGGTGGACGCCGACGGTCAGCACGACCCCAACGAGGTGCCCGCCCTGTTGGAGAAGTTGTCCGAGGCGGACCTCGTCATCGGCGGGCGTTTCACGAGCAAGGACGACACCTACAAGGTGCGTGGCCCCCGCAAGTGGGCGATGGTCGTGCTGTCGAAGGTGCTGTCCCGGCTCGCCAAGACCAAGCTGACCGACGCCACGTCCGGGTTCAAGGCCACCGGTGGCCGTGCGTTGCCGGTGTTCGCCGAGCACTACCCGGTCGAGTACCTGGGTGACACCATCGAGTCGATGGTGATCGCGCTGCGCGCCGGCTGCAAGATCGTGCAGGTGCCCGCGCACATGCGCCCCCGCCGCGGAGGCCAGCCCAGTCACCGGCCGATCAAGTCGATGATCTACCTCTTCCGTGCCGGCTTCGCCCTGCTGCTCGCGTTGATTCGCCGGTACGACCTCGATCAGCAGCTGCTCGAGAGCAAGTCGCAGCCGAGCCCCGTGAAGGAAGGCGTGGTCCAATGACCACTACGTACCTGGCCCAACTGGTCGGCAGCGTGCTGGTCCTCGCCGGCATCGTGGAGCTCCTGCGCAGGCGTCAGCTCACCGAGAAGTACGCCGTCCTGTGGCTGTTCGTCGGCATCCTGCTGCTGGTCTTCACGGTGTTCCCGGGCATCCTGGGCTGGTCCTCGGACCTGCTCGGTGTGGCCGTCCCGTCCAACCTCCTGTTCTTCGTCGGCATCGTGTTCCTGGTCGGCGTCGTGCTGCACCTCTCGTGGGAGGTGTCGCGGCTGGAGAACGAGACCCGCAAGCTCGCCGAGGACCAGGCCATCCTGCGGCTCGAGGTCGAGCAGCTGCAGAAGGACAAGCGCGAGAACGTGACCGAATGACCACCGTCGACATCATGATGCCGTTCTACGGCGACGTCGCGTTGATGCAGGCGTCCGTCCGTAGCGTCCTGGCCCAGGACGACCCCCACTGGCGACTGACCGTCGTCGACGACAGCTCCGACCCGGCCGTGCCGGAGTGGTTCGCGACCATCGACGACGAGCGGGTCCGGTACCTGCACAACCCGAAGAACCTGGGGCTGACGGGCAACTTCAACCGCTGCCTCGAGCTCGTCGAGCACGAGCTGGCCGTGATCATCGGCTGTGACGACCTGATGCTGCCCAACTACGTCCGCGTCGTGCGTGGCGTGCACGCCGACCACCCGGACGTCGGCATCATCCAGCCGGGCGTGCGGGTCATCGACAGCGTGGGCAACGCGACGAGGACGCTGGCCGACGAGGCCAAGCAGCGTCTGTACGCGCCGAGGTTCGAGCGCCGGTACGGGCTTTCCGGCGAGAACCTGGCCGTGAGCCTGCTGCGTGGCGACTGGCTGTACTTCCCGTCGATCTGCTGGCGCTCCGAGGCGCTCAAGGGCCTGCGGTTCCGGCCCGAGCTGAAGGTGATCCAGGACCTGGCGCTGCTGATCGAGCTGGTGCAGCGCGGCGAGCGCCTGATCGCGGACAAGACCGTGTGCTTCGAGTACCGCCGGCACGACGCGAGCGAGTCGTCGGCCACCGCGTTCGACGGCTCCCGTTTCACCGAGGCGGGCAACTTCTTCGCGGACGTGGCCGACCAGATGGACGCCCACGGCTGGCACAAGGCCGCCAGGGTCGCGCGACTGCACCTGTCGTCCCGGTTCTTCGCGCTGACCCTGCTGCCGCAGGCGCTCCGCGCCCGGAACGGCGTGGAGCCCTTGCTACGGCACGCTTTCGGCCCAGGCCGCAGCTGATCACGACGGGCTGCGGGGGTTCCCCGCAGCCCGTCGTAAAGCTTACGAGCCGGACGCCTGGCTCTTCGTGTCGTCGCCCAGCACACCGCAGGCCGTGATGCGGTACAGCTTGCTGTCACCGTCCGTGTCGACCAGCTCGAAGCCTGCCGAACGGCCTGGGTCGTCCACGCCCTCGTAGTACTCCCACTTGGGGTCGGTCGTGCGGAACGTGCCGCCGCCCACCAGCAGGAAGTCGATGCCCAGGCTCCGGACCGCGCGGCACACCTTGGGGTCTCTGGCGGCGTCGTCCAGGTGGGCGGCGATGTAGTCCTGTTCCGCGCTCTGGACGCTGCGGAAGTGCGGGAACAGCACCTCGCGGTCCTCGAGCGCCCACAGCATGGCGCTGCCGTTGAACGGGTTGCCCGCCACCAGGGCGTCCTCCGGGATCTCGTCCTTGATCCGCTCGAAGAACGCCTGTGTCTCGGAGTTGACGAGCTCTTCCTTCTCCGGCACGTGGTAGCCGGCGGCCATCCGGCCCTCGCGGTCGGTCGGGTACAGACCGCCGGTGACCACGAGCAGCAGCGCCACCAGTCCGACGGTGACCGTGGTGGCGGTGCGACCGCGCCACACCTTCTCCGTGTCCCTGGTCAGGATCTTCGAGGCGATGAACAGGATGCCGCCGACGGCGAGTGGCACCGCGGTGATCGGCAGGACGGCGGCGAGCCGGTGTGAGTCGTTGTACCAGTAGCCGGTGAACTTCTTGGTCTCCGGCACGTTCACGGCGGCGGTCAGTACGTACAGGAACGTGGTGGCCAGGTGTCCCACGACGACGAGTCGCAGCACCGGCCAGTCGCGGCTTGCGGCGAACACGCCGAGCACCACCACGATCGAGAGCATCCACAGCGCGTTGGCCCCGTGCGTGGCGTTCAGCAGCACCTCGCCGACCGCGTTGGCCGGTGTCTCGAACGGCGGCCAGTACTGGTCGCGGGTGGCGGCGAACGCGGGCGCGGTGGCGGTGTACCACCACACGAACCCGGCGAAGGCGGTGACCACGACCACCTCGACGGCCCCGCGGACCGTGCGGCCGGCCTTGTGCAACTCCCACGCGCGGACACCGAGCCGCGCCGCGATCGGGAACAGCGAGAGCACCCCGACCGAGAACAAGATGTTCGGGTGCGCGAAGCCGACGGCGATCAGGGCGATCCCGGCGGCGAGCAAGCCGCGACCCACGCCGATCGCGTCGTCGTTCACCCAGCGCGTCACGGTGAAGGCGACCGCGAGCGCGGCCGGCGCGAACGACATGCCGAGCAGGTTCGGCCACAGGATCCCGAACCCGAGCAGGTCCCACGGGAACGCGGTGAAGCCGATGCTGAGGGTTCCGGTGATCGCCAGCGCGCCGATGTTCCGGCCGAACAGCTGCCGTACCAGCAGCAGGCAGGACAGCGGCCAGATGAGCACCGCGCACGCGATGGTCACCACGTTGGCGGCCAGCGGGATGCTCGCACCGGTCGACATCATCACGAGCGAGGTGACGTCGTGCCACGCCGCCGGGTAGAAGACGCCCTTGACCTCTGGGTTGCCCAGCGTGGCGAGTGTCAGCGACGACGCCTCGTGGGAGTCGCGGATGTAGGCGAGCGCGTTGTAGTGGAACAACGCGTCGTAGGTCTGGTTGAGGGCGTCCGGCGCGCTGATGACCGCGATCACGCCGATCATGCCGAGCACCACGGCCGGCAGGAGCCCGAGGAACCCGGCGAGCGACACGCCCCGCGGGTCGGCGTTCGCGGCGAAGATCGCCTTGCGGCGCAACAGGAATCCCACGGCCCCGGCCACGACCACGACCGCGGCGCACGCGATCAGCGCGGCGCCCACGCTCCAGCCGATCCCGAGCTTCTCGACGACGACGGCGGTGGTGGCGATCACCGCGATGCTCGTGACGGGTGCGAGACCCCACGCGGCGATGCCGCGTAGTCCAACCAGATAACTGACGGCCAGACCGGGCACCAGCAGCCAGGCCACGGTCGCACCGATCGCGGGCAGGGCTTCGAACCAGTTCATCGGCGGGGCAACCTCGTGTCTCGACCGGATCCCAGCGTTGGGGCGGAGCCGATTCTAAAAGGGATAGATAGGTGCCTTTCGCGCGACGTCCCCGTCAACCTTTCACCGGACGTTCGTGTCGGCCGTTCGAACGTATTAACCCGTTTGGTTGAAACGCGGCCACCTATTCGGGCGACCCAGGGCAGGACCAGCTAACTCGCAGTCGATCCTGCCGACCCGATCGTGAGGGGCCGCCCTGTGACGACCTCGTCTCGTGCCGTGTTGTTGTCCGTGCTGGCGGTGATGGCGGCGCTCCTCACCGTGTTGCCGGCGACGACCGCAGCCGCTGCGCCGACACTCGCGAACGGCTTCGTGCTCCGCGACATCGACACGGGTCTACGCGGCATTTCCTCGGGCGGTCTTGGCGACGGCCTCACCGATTTCGCCTACCTGCCTGACGAGACGATCCTGGTCGCCGGCAAGTACGGCAAGGTCATGTGGTTGCCGAGGGTGGGCTCGCCGGTGCAGATCGCCAACCTCCCGACCAACGGCACGGGCGACCTCGGTCTCATCGGCCTGGCGGTGGCGCCCGACTACGCGACCAGCCGGGCGGTCTACACCGCGCGGGCGGTGTCCGCGACCGGTCCCGGCTCCGGCGCGAACGGGGTGCTGCGGGTGAGCCGCTGGACCGCCACCACCGACGCCGACGGCAGCCCGGTGGGACTGGCGGACGAGCAGACCGTCCTACAGACCTACGCCGACTACCACACCCACGGCCTGACCGGCCTGGTCGCCGCGGCCGACGGCACCGTGTGGATCTCCATCGGCGACAACGCGGAGTACCTGGGCATCCCACGCGCCTCGCTGCGTGCGCTCGACCTGAACGACCCGCACGGCAAGCTCCTCCACGTCAACCCGGACGGCTCCGGCGTGGCGACCAACCCCTACTACGACCCCGCCAACCCGGGCGCACCCCGCAGCCAGGTCTTCGCGAGCGGCTTCCGCAGCCCGTTCCGGTTCAGCCTGGAGCCGGGCACCGGCCGGCCGGTCCTCGGCGATGTCGGGGCAGGCGCCGTCGAGGAGGTCAACCTCGTCACCCCGGGCAACAACTACGGCTGGCCGTGCTGGGAGGGCGGGCAACAGACCGGCTGGCAGGAGTACCCGGAGTGCGCGGGCGTCTCGACGGCCAAGCCGCTGTACTCGTACCCGCACGTCGGTGGCAGCGCGGTGACCGGCGGCGTGTTCTACACCGGGGACTCGTACCCGACCCAGTACCGGGGCCGCTACTTCTTCGGCGACTACGTCGACCAGGTGCTGTGGACGTTGGACTTCGACGGCCGCGGCGTGCTGACCACGTCGCCGGAGACAGCCGGGTTCGGCAACGGGATCGGCGCCCCGGTCAAGTTCGGCACCGTCCCGACGGGTGGGGACGTCGTCTACGCCGACATCGCGTCCGGCAAGCTGCGCCGGCTCGTGTACGCGCCCGGCAACTCCTCACCCGATCCAGCGATCACCTCAACGGTCGAGGCGGCGGCACGCACGGTCACCTTCGACGCCGCCCAGTCGACCGACCCGAACGGCGACCCGCTGACCTACACGTGGAACTTCGGCGACGGCGGGACCGGTACGGGCGAGCAGGTCAGCCACGTCTACCCGGCCACGCAGGAGAGTTTCACGGTCACCTTGACCGCCAGTGACCCCGGCGGCGCGACGGCCACCACGACGGCCACCGTCTATCCGGGCAACCACGCGCCGGAACTGTCCCTGCGGGCACCGGACCCCGCCTACACGTACGCGGTCGGCGACCTCGTCGCGGCGGACGCCTCCGCGACCGACGCCGAGGACGGCCCGGTCACCGTGACCTGGGCGACCGACTTCGTCCACTGCGTGGCACCGGCCGACTGCCACCGGCACCCCGGGGCCCGGCAGGACGGTCCGGCGTTCCGGCTCACCTTCGATGGCCATCCCGGGGACAGCAGGCTCGAGGTCACGGCGTTCGCGACCGACTCGACAGGCGCCATCACGTCGTCCACGTTCGTGGTATGGCCGCGGCAACGCAGGGTGACCATCGACAGCACGACACCGGCCGCCTTCAGCATCGGCGGCGAGACCACCTCGTCCGGTCTGTTCACGGTCGGCACCCAGCTCACGATCACCGCGCCGGACCAGGCACTCGACGGTGTGGCCACGTTCGACCGGTGGGGCGACGGCACCACCGAACGCGTCCGCACGATCACCCTGCCCGACGCCGACCAGGTCGTCGAGGTCCGCTACGCCACGCCGATCGACCGCCGGTACGACGCCGACGCCACGCTCCGGTCCAGCCTCGGCGAGCCGACCGCCGTGGAGCAGGGCGACGCGACCGTCCGGTGGCGCACCTACGCGCGGGGCAGCATGTACTGGTCGCCCGCGACCGGCGCACACGTGATGGTGGGCGCGATCCGGTGGAAGTACCTGTCGTTCGGCGGGCACCTGGTGCTCGGCATGCCGGCAACGGACGAGCTCGCCGGCGCGGGTGGCGGCCGGTTCCAGCTGCTGGCCCGCGGACAGGGCATCTACTGGCACCCGAACACCGGCGTACACGTGCTGATCGGCGCGATCCACGCCCGCTACCGCGCCATCGGCGCCGAGACGTCGGCCCTCGGCTACCCGATCACCGACGAGGGCGGCGCTCCCAACGCCCGCTTCAACCACTTCGAGCGCGGCTCCATCTACTGGACACCGTGGTACGGCGCGTGGGAGCTGTACGGCGCGGTGCTCGGCCGGTGGGCCACGCTCGGCGGCGGGCCGGCACTCGGCTTCCCGACCGGCCCCGAGGGCTACACCGCGAACCGCACGGGTCGTATCCAGCACTTCGAGCGCGGCACGATCTTCTGGTCACCCGCGACCGGCGCGTGGGAGGTCGTCGGCGCGATCCGTGGCCGGTACGCCGCGCTGGGGTGGGAGCGCTCGTACCTGGGCTACCCGATCACCGGCGAACGGGCGGTGCCAGGCGGGCGCCGTTCGGACTTCCAGGGCGGCTACATCTTCTACAACTCGTTGTATGGCTGGGTTGTCGATGTTCGGAGATGAACCTGTGGCCTGGCAGCCGCCCAGTTGTGACCTAACGGTAACCACACGGTGCTGCGTAGGTACCCTGGGACAACCTGCCTACTCCCAGGAGGACTGGACTCGACATGCTCGGCAGCACCTCGACCGCCAGTGAGACCTCGGCCCCCGACGAGCGACTCGTGGAGCACGTGCCAAGTGGCCGCCTGGTCGCGCAGCGCGGCCTGTTCCGCGGTCCCGACCCGGTTTGCCCCGACGAGCTGTACGCGCAGATCGTCGTCGGCACCGCGGCGCGGCATCGGCAGCGGCTCGTCGTGCACGCCGGTTCCGAGGTGTCCACGGACACGTACTTCGGCCGCTTCCCGGCGAGCTACTGGCAGCGCTGGACGGTGGTCACCGAGGTCCAGGCCGAGTTGACCGTGGCCGGCACGGGCCGCGTCGCGCTCATCGCCTCAGACAGCAAGGGCGACACGCGCACGGTCGCGGCCGAGGAGGTCACCGCGCAGCACGGCGGGCAGGTCACGCTGCGCACCAAGCTGGACAAGTTCCTCGACGGCGGCTTCCTGTGGCTGGAGTTCGCCGCGTCCGACGCCGAGCTGGTCGTGGAGCGCCTGCGCTGGACCGTCGAGTCGCCGGAGCGCCTCCGCCCGACAGCCGTCGTGATCTGCACGTTCAACCGTGCCGACGACTGCACCAAGACCCTCCAGTCCCTGGCCGCCGACGACGAGGCGCTCGAGGTGCTCGACGCGATCTACGTGGTGGACCAGGGCACCGACACCGTCGAGTCCCGGCCGGCGTTCGCCACGATCGAGCAGGACCTCGCCGGGCGGCTGCGCTACCTGCGTCAGCCCAACCTCGGTGGTGCCGGCGGCTTCGGCCGAGGCATGTACGAGGTCACCGAGCGTGGCTCCGCACACGCGAACGTGCTGCTCATGGACGACGACGTGCTGTGCGAGCCGGAGATCGCCGTGCGGCTCACCGCGTTCGCCAACCGCACCTCCGAGCCGACCATCGTGGGCGGCCAGATGCTGCGGCTCCTGCACCCCACGATCCTGCTGGCCGGCGCGGAGTACGCGGACTTCGCGCAGCTCGTGCCGGGCCAGGTCGTGCGTGGCGCGCTCGACGACGTCGACGTGACCGAGGAGGCGGAGGACGAGGACGGCGTGCCGACCGGCAAGCCCAACCGGGGTGACCGCCGCGTCGACGCCGACTACAACGCGTGGTGGTCCTGCCTGATCCCGGCCGAGGTGGTCGCCACCATCGGGCTGCCGCTGCCGCTGTTCTTCCAGTGGGACGACGTCGAGTACGGCTACCGTGCCCGCGCCAACGGCTTCCCGACCGTCACACTGCCGGGCGCCGGCCTGTGGCACGCGGACTTCGACTGGAAGGACGCGGACAAGTGGAACGAGTACTTCGCGGTCCGCAACGCCATGATCGTTTCCTCGCTGCACGCCGAGATCGACCCCAAGCAGATCGCGCGGGTCATCCTCTCCCGCGTCGTCCGCGGCCTGCTGTCCATGCAGTACGGCCTCGCCGCCACGGTGCTCAAGGCGGTCGAGGACTACCTGAAGGGCCCCGGTTTCCTGCATGACGGCGGCGCGGCCGCGGCGCGGGAGGTGCACGCCCTGCGTGCCGACTTCCCCGACACGGTCATGCACTCGGCGACCGACGTCCCCGGCCTGCGGGCTGGCGAGATGCCGATGGTCCAGGCCGGGCCGGCGCCGAGCATGAACCGCGTGGTGCTACTCAAGCGACTGATCTACTTCGCCCTCGGCAAGTCCGTCCACGAGATCGGCTCGGTCGCGCAGGAGGACGCCACCTGGTGGCACCTCTCGCAGTTCAAGACGGTCGTCGTCACCGACGGTTCCCAGGGCGGCGTGCGCGTGCGGCGCCGGGACCGCGAGCTGACGTTCAAGCTGGCCAAGCAGGCCGGCAAGCTCGCCCGCCGGATCGTCGCGGAGCTCCCGCGCGCGCGTGCGGAGTACCGGGCCGCCGCCGCCGATCTCACCAGCCGAGACAACTGGCGCCGGCTCTACGGGCTGGAGTGATCCTGTCCCGCGGGCGCCGCCCAGCCACGGGCGGCTAGGATGCGGTTGGAGTAGGTGGACGGTGCCGAGTCTCGGCGCCACCCCCCAACCATCTCGGCTGGGGTGCGGGTTGACGACCGCAAGTCCTAGTCACTTCCTGGAGGAGCAGAACCGTGGCCGAGCCGGCGACTGCCAGCAAGCCTGACGCCGATCGCGTGCTCTGGCGCGTGATCCTGCCAAAAGAGAGCGATCCGCTCGATGTCCGGCCGTTGTACCTCGACGAGCCGGAAAACGTGAACTGCCACGTCTCCTCCCGTCGCCAGCTCCAGGTGCCACCGTCGGCACGGGTGTCGTTCGCGTCGTACTTCAACGCGTTCCCGGCCAGCTACTGGAAGCGCTGGACCACGGTCGAGCAGGTCACGCTGCACCTGAGGGTGCGGGGCGCCGGCCGCGTCGAGGTGTACCGCTCGAAGCCGAACGGTGACCTCGTGCACCTGACCGGTGCGCCGGTGCACGCCGAGGACGACTGGCAGGCCTTCGAGTTCGACGTGTCGCTCGCGCCGTTCGAGGACGGTGGCTGGCTGTGGTTCGACGTGTTCACCGAGAACATCCCGCTCGAGATCACCGACGCGTGCTGGCTGTCGAACAAGCCGCTGCGGCGCCAGAAGATGGCGATCGGCACCACGACGTTCAGCCGGCTCGACGACTGTGTCGCCGCCCTGCTCTCGCTCGGCGAGGACCAGGCCGTGCTCGACGTGGTCAGCAAGGTCTTCGTCGCCGACCAGGGCCCCAAGAAGGTGCGCGACCACGCCCGCTACGGCGAGCTGGTGAACGCGCTCGGTGACCGGCTCGAGGTCATCGAGCAGGGCAACCTGGGCGGCGCCGGCGGCTTCACGCGTGCGTTCTACGAGGCGCTGGAGCACACCTCGCCCGGCACGGTCGACCAGATCATGCTGATGGACGACGACATCGCGATCGAGACCGACTCGATCCTGCGGTCCAACATGTTCGCGCGGGCCGCCGCCAAGCCGGTGATCGTCGGCAGCCAGATGCTGAACCTGCAGGCCAAGTCGCGCCTGCACACGATGGGTGAGGTCGTCGACATGGCGACCTGCGTCTGGCGTGCCGCGCCGGGCGCCAAGATGGACCACGACTTCGGGCAGTACTCGCTGCGGGAGAGCCCCGAGCTGCACAAGCGCATCGACGCCACCTACAACGGCTGGTGGATGTGCCTGTTCCCGCGTGAGGTGCTCGAGAAGACCGGCCTGCCGCTGCCGCTGTTCCTCAAGTGCGACGACGCCGAGTACTCGCTGCGTGCCGGCAAGCTCGACATGCCGACGGTGACACTGCCCGGCTCCGCGGTGTGGCACGAGCCGTGGACCGACAAGAACGACACCAAGGACTGGACGGCGTACTTCCACCTGCGCAACCGCCTCATCATGGGCGCGCTGCACAGCCCGTACGACCTGCGGAAGACCCTGCTGGTGCAGGGCGCCCGGGTCGCCGTGCGGCGGCTGTTCTCGATGGAGTACTCGACCGCCGCCCTGGAGAACAAGGCGCTCGAGGACTTCATGGCCGGTCCGGAGCGGCTGTTCGACTCACTGAAGAACGGGCTGCCGGAGATCCAGGCACTGCGCAAGCAGTACACGGACGCGCAGTTCGCGCCGTCCGCGCGGGAGTTCCCGCCGCCGTCGTTCGACATGGTCAAGGCCGAGCAGATGCTCCACCCGCCGGTGCACCCGGCGCGGATCGCGCTGCGGGCCGGTAAGGCGCTGGTCCACAACCTGCGGGGGACTGACCCCAACGCGGTGGAGCGCCCTCAGGTCAACGTCTCGGCCAACAGCGCGTTGTGGTTCCTGCTCGGCAACCTGGACAGTGCGACGGTGTCCAACGCCGACGGCAGTGGGGTGGCGTTCCGCCGCCGCGACCCGAAGGTGTTCCGCGAGTTGGCCGCCCGCACGGCGCACAACTACCGCCGTCTGATCGCCGAGTGGCCGAGGCTCGTCGAGCAGTACCGGGCCGCGGTGCCGGAGCTGACCTCGGTCGAGTCGTGGCGCAAGGTCTTCACCAGCTAGTACGGACAAACGAAAGGGCCACCGGGACGAACCCGGTGGCCCTCGCGTTGTTCAGCGTTTGACGAGATCAGACGGCGCGGACGCCGGTGGCCTGCGGGCCCTTCTGGCCCTGGCCGATCTCGAACTCGACGCGCTGGTTCTCGTCCAAGCTGCGGAAGCCGCTGCCCTGAATCTCCGAGTAGTGGACGAAGACGTCATCGCCGCCACCGTCCGGGGCGATGAAGCCAAAGCCCTTCTCAGAGTTGAACCACTTCACAGTTCCCTGTGCCACTACACAATCTCCTGATACTGCTGTGCAGGCTGCCGCGGTTGCGACAACCTGTTGGCCGGTTCAGACGGCGACTCAACCTACAGCTAACCCGCGCGCCCGCAATCGTTCGCGAGCGTGATCGAACACGAACTCAACTACGACCAGGGACAGTCAACCACACGGGACCGACAGAGCGCACTATGACGGTTACAGTGCTCGCATGATGACGCTGCGGTCCACCGGACCGTGAAACCCCTTGCGAAGGGTTGCGGCGAATCACGGGCTGAGACACGCTCGTAGTGTGAGTGAGCTCGCTAGTGACCAGCCCCGTTCCATCGCTCTCGATCTCGACGACGCGGGGGTTTCGGTCGATCTACCCCGTCCTGCCCATCGTGAGGACCAGGTGTACGGCGTTCCGTACCGCCCGGTCGAGTTCCGCGACGACGACCTGCCGACCGCGCTGGAACGCTCGGCCGCCTGGCTGCGACAGACGCAGGAATGGCTGGGAGAACCAGTCGACGTCATCGCCATCCACCTGGACTATGACGACAGCGGTGACTCTCCGTACTACGACGTGAAGCTCCTCTGCAACGACGAGGACCTCGCGGGCGCCCCCATCGCGATGCGTGACATCAAGACCAACTCCTAGACAGGCGAAAGGTGCTGGTCAGCCGCGCAGTGTCGCGTGGCTGACCAGGCTTGCCCTCCTCGACCACACGTCTGGCCAGCCACCACGCCACGTCATCACGGCGAGCGCGGAGGTCTTCAGCTCCAGCGACTCGTTGGTCAACATTCGCACGAGGTCCGACAGGCCAGGATTGTGGCCGACGAGCGCGGCGGTCGACACGTCGTCGGGCAGCTCGTCCAGTACCGACATCAGTTCCTGGTAGGTCGCGGCGTACACCCGCTCGTCGTGGCGGACCTCGCCGGCGACCAGGCCGGACAGTGAGAGCGTCTGACGGGCGCGGGTCGCGGTCGAGCAGACCACCAGGTCCACCTTGCCGACGTTGTCGGCCACCCACGGTCCGATCAGCGGAGCCTCGCGGCGGCCTCGCGCGGCCAGCGGACGCTTCTCGTCGGGCAGGTCCCGGTGCCAGTCCGACTTCGCGTGCCGCACGACGACGAGGGTCCGAGCCATGCGCCCCAGCATGGCATGCCCGTCAGAACCAGCGCTCCAGAACCTGTGCCACGCCGTCCTCCGAGTTGGGTGCCGTCACCTCGTCGGCCACCGCCAGCACCTCGGGGTGCGCGTTGTCCATGGCGACGCCGTGTCCGGCCCACTCCAGCATCGGCAGGTCGTTGGGCATGTCACCGAACGCCACGACCTTGCGTGCCGGCACGTCAAGCAGGTCACACACCCACCCGAGCCCGGACGCCTTGGTCACGCCGGCCGCCGAGATCTCGATCAGCCCGTTGTTCGACGAGTACGTGACCTCCAGGTCCACGTCCACGAGCACGGTCTCGACGACCTCCACCATCTGTTGGCTCGTCAGGCCTGGGTGTCTGAGCAGCAGTTTGGTCGCCGGCCGGCCGAGCACCTCGGCTCTCGACACGATGTCCGGCTCGTCGGTCTCGCCTTTCGGGTTGCCCCACGGGTTGCGGAAACCACGCTCGGTCGCGAACGGCTCCTCCTGCTCCCGGCCGACGGTGGTCCGCTCGGCGGCGACGCGGATGTCGGGCAGCGCCGCCGCCACCGCCTCGACCACGTCGTGCAACCGCATCGCCGGCATCTCCCGCACCGCCAGCACCTCGTCGGCGCCGATGTCGTACACGGACGCGCCGTTCGCGCACACCGCGTACCCCGACAGGCCCGCCATCTCCGCCACCCCTGGGATCCATCGCGGCGGTCGGCCGCTGACCAGCACAAAAGGGGTGTCCGCCGCGAGCACCCGGGCGATGACCCGTGCGGTGCGTTCGGTGATCTGCTGCATGGGGTCCAGCAGGGTGCCGTCGACGTCTGAGGCAACGAGCTCGGGTTTGTCCACAACGCCATCTTCCCCGGCCCGAATCGGCTACGGTGCGTTTCGTGAGCTACCCACCACAGGGTTACGGGCCACAGGGATATCCGCCGTACGGGCCGCCCCCTCCTGGTTACGCTCCGTATGGCTACGGCCGGCCCAGCACGGCACTGGCCTACATCACCGCGATCGTGTTCGTCGTGTGCGGTGTTCTCGCGTTGATCCTGGCGATCGTCGGCTGGCGAGGCGTGCAGGGCGACAACCAGATCATGGTGGCCGCCATGGTCGGCGCCGCGTTCAGCGAGGACCTGACCGGCAACTTCGACTTCGCGGTCTCGCTCACGATGAGCGTCGCGTGCACGACGATGACGTTCGCGCTGCTCCTGTTCGCCCGCCTGGAGTTCGTGCGCTGGATCCTGGCGGTGGTCGGTGCGCTCACCACCGCCTACTACATCTACGCGATCATCTGGCTACTGAGCAACGACGGCGGCGAGGTCATCGCGATGGTTCTCGTGTCGTGGCTGCTGTGGCTCGCCGCGACGGTGCTCGCGGTGCTGCCGGCGACCGGCCGGGCCATGCGCCGCCGCCAGCAGCCGGCAGGCATGCCCGGTTACCCGCCACCCGGCTACCCGCCGCAGTACTGAGTTACGGTGCCAACTGTGCGTGTTGGCGTCGTGATCCTCCCCGAGTACCGGTGGCTGCTGGCCGAACAGCGTTGGCGTGCGGCCGAGAGCTACGGCTTCGACCACGCCTGGACCTACGACCACGTCGGTTGGCGCTCGCTCGTCGACGGCCCGTGGTTCGACGCGGTGCCGACGCTGACCGCGGCGGCCACCGTCACCAGGCGGATCAAGCTGGGCACGCTGGTGGCCTCCCCGAACTTCCGGCACCCCGTGCCGTTCGCCCGCAGCCTGCTGGCCCTGGACGACATCTCGAACGGCCGCCTGCTCTTCGGCGTCGGCGCGGGCGGCCTCGGCGGCTACGACAACCAGGTCATGGGCGGCGAGCCGCTTCCCGCACGCCTGCGTGCCGACCGGTTCGCGGAGTTCGTCGAGCAGCTGGACTCCCTGCTCACGAACGAGCGCACCAGCATCACCGGCGAGTACTACACCTCCGTGGACGCCCGCTCGGCTCCCGGCTGCGCCCAGCACCCGAGGGCACCGTTCGTGGTGGCCGCGAACGGCCCCCGGAACATGCGGATCGCCACCCGCTTCGGCCAGGGCTGGGTCACCACCGGCAAGGGCGGCGAGACGATCGAGGACTGGTGGGCCGGCGTCGCCGCGCTGGCGAAAACCTTCGCCGCCCTCCCCGGCGCCGAAGGCCTCGACCGCTATTTGAGCCTGGACGCGGCACCGGTGTACTCGCTGTCGAGCGCGGAGTATTTCCGCGAGGCCGTCGACCGGGCGGCACACCTCGGTTTCACCGACGTGGTCACCCACTGGCCCCGCGAGGAAGGCGTGTACGCGGGCCAGTTGAGCACACTGGAGGCCGTGGTCGACGACCTGCCGCGACTTCGCGAAAACTGAGCGCGCCGCCGGCCCCGCGTGTACCTTCCCGCTCTCAGGGGGAGGGGGCACGTGAGACTCAAGATCGTGTTGGCCGTTCTCGTGACACTGGCCGCGACGAACTGCACGACGCCGGCAGCGCCACCACCGGTCCCGACGACCATTTCCGCGAAGCCGAAGCTGCCGAAGCTCGACGTGGCCGCCGAAGCGGCATGGACCAGCGACGGGACGTCCGAGGCGCGGTTGCGGGACGGGACGGCGCTTGCCGTGGGCCAAAAGACGTTCCAGGTGATCGATCTCGCCAGTGGCGCGGTTCGGTGGAAGACAGACGAGAACACCGGCCTCGGCGGCGGCAGGTGGGACACGCGGGTCGGGACGCCGTTCCTCGTCGGTGAGGGTGCGAACCTCGCCGTGCTCAGCGCCTATTACCGCTTCGGGCAGGACAACGAGTACGGGCTCGTGCTCCTGTCTGCCATGGACGGTCGCGTGTTGTGGCAGAAGACCACCGGTGAGCACCTGTTCCTGCACGCCGCCGACGAGCGGATCGCGCTCGTGACGACCACCGAGGTCGCCACGCTGACCAAACCGGCCGATCTACGGATGATCGCCTTCGAGACACGCACCGGCAACCAGCTCTGGGAACGGACCGGTGCCTGGCCGGCAGCCATCGCCGGGAACACGGTCCTCGGCGTCAACGGGTTGGAGCAGGATCTCCCGCTGGACGCCCTTGGTCCGGGACCCTCGGTGTTCGCGTTCGACGTTGCGACCGGTGACCCACGCTGGGACATCGCCGATCGGTACGAGGGCTCGGAGGTGCTGCTCACGGCGGGGGAGGTCGTGCTGGTCCGTGGCACCGAGTCGACCGAGGACAAGGCCGAGTTGGTGTTGTTGTCGGCTGGAACCGGAAAGCGCGTGGTGGACATTGGCGAGGTCACGGCGAACTGCGAGACCGACGGTGAGGCAACGATCGTGTGTGGTTCCGAGGACGACACCCTGTCGGTATTCCGTCTCGCGGACCAGTCAGTCACGTCGGTGCCCAACGACGACGTCGTCGAGGCCGTGTGGCGGGATCGGATCTTCGTCAACGCGATCGGCGACCGCCACTACACCGTGGACCTGGCGGGCAATGAGATCGATCGGATTCCCGGGGCGCCCGTCGCGGTGAGTGGAGACTACCTCGTCGTTCACGAGAACCCGAGGCGGCCGGCGCTCGTCGGCTATCCACTCGGCTGAAATTCGTGACCCAGGGCACGGAACGTTCCGGGGGGCCCAGGCGTCTCTATGGGCGAGGCCCACAAGGCCGGAAGGGATCAGGGGGAAACGCCAGGGGAGAGGACCCTCGTGCCGGGGGAAACGGGTGCGGGGGTCTTCGGCGTTTCATGGGTCGGGACGTACGGGTAACCGGCCGGTATGGACACTGTCCAGGCGTTACTCGACAAGGCCGGCCGCACTTACGCGGAGGACGCCGGGATCAGGCTCGCCGACAAGCCCGCGCCGCTCTACCGGCTCCTCGTGCTGAGCACGCTGCTGTCCACCCGCATCAAGGCGGACATCGCCGTCGCGGCCGCGCGGGAGTTGAAGCGGTACGGCACGCCCCGCGCGATGCTCGAGGCCAGCTGGCAGGACCGGGTCGACGCGTTGGGCCGCGCCCACTACGTCCGCTACGACGAGAGCACCGCGACCGCGCTCGGTGACGGTGCCCAGTTGCTGCTCGACGAGTACAAGGGCGATCTCCGCACGATCCGTGGTGACGAGCTCGCCGAACGTCTGCGCCGGTTCCCCAAGATGGGGCCGGTCGGCGTGGACATCTTCTGCCGTGAGGCGCAGGTGGTCTGGCCCGAGCTGCGGCCCTACCTGGACAAGAAGACGCTGGACGGCGCCAGGAGGGTCGGACTCCCGACCAACCCCGAGAAGCTGGCGAAGCTCGCGGGTGATGACGTGCACCGGCTCGCCGCGGCGCTCGTCCGTGTGAGCCTCGACAAGAAGCTCGCCGATGCCGTGCGCGCAGAGTGACGGACAGAGCCGCGTGAAGCGGACGCTCCACGGTCGGTAGCCTGATTGCCCGTGAGCGCCCCAGCAAACCAATCTGATAACTACTCCGGCTACGACCTGGTCATCGTGGGCTCCGGGTTCTTCGGTCTCACGATCGCCGAGCGGGTCGCGACCCAGTTGAACAAGCGGGTCCTGGTGCTGGAGCGCCGGCCGCACCTCGGCGGTAACGCCTACTCCGAGGCCGAGCCCGAGACCGGTATCGAGGTGCACAAGTACGGTGCGCACCTCTTCCACACCTCGAACAAGCGCGTGTGGGACTACGTGAACCAGTTCACCGAGTTCACGAACTACCAGCACCGCGTGTTCGCCAGGGTCCAGGACCAGGTCTACTCGTTCCCGATGAACCTGGGCCTCATCAACCAGTTCTTCGGCAAGTCGCACACCCCGGACGAGGCACGCGAGCTCATCGCGAAGCAGGCGTCCGAATACAAGACCGAGGACGCGCAGAACCTCGAGGAGAAGGCGATCTCGCTGGTCGGCCGCCCGCTCTACGAGGCGTTCATCCGCGGGTACACGGCCAAGCAGTGGGAGAACGACCCCAAGGACCTCGGCGCCAACATCATCACGCGCCTGCCCGTCCGCTACACCTTCGACAACCGGTACTTCAACGACACCTACGAGGGCCTGCCGGTCGACGGCTACACCGCGTGGCTCACGAAGATGGCGGAGAACGAGAACATCGAGGTCCGGCTGAACGTCGACTACTTCGACGTGCGCGACCAGATCCCGGCGGGCACCCCGACCGTCTACACAGGCCCGCTCGACCGCTACTTCGACTACTCGGCGGGCAAGTTCACCTGGCGCACCGTCGACTTCGAGTCCGAGGTCGTGCCGACCGGTGACTTCCAGGGCACCTCCGTCGTCAACTACAACGACGAAGAGGTCCCCTACACCCGGATCATCGAGTTCCGGCACTTCCACCCGGAGCGCAAGCACTACCCGACCGACAAGACGGTCGTGTTCCGCGAGTTCTCCCGCTTCGCGAAGGACGACGACGAGCCGTACTACCCGATCAACACCCCGGAGAACCGCGACAAGCTCGAGCAGTACCGCGAGCTGGCCAAGAAGGAGGCCAAGGAGCGGAACGTGATCTTCGGTGGTCGCCTCGGCACGTACAAGTACCTCGACATGCACATGGCCATCGGGTCGGCGCTGTCGGTGTTCGACAACAAGGTCGCACCGCACCTGACCGACGGCGCTCCGCTCGACGGTTCCCTGGACGCCTGATGACGTCGACTGCTCCGGCCCGGCTGCGGCTGGTCGAACCCGGCACGCCTCCGCAAGAGCCGGAGCGGTCGGTCGAGGTCAAGGTCCTGTCGACGATCCAGCGCACCATCGGCCGACGGCCGGTGGTGCGAGCGGCACGCGGGCTGTCGCTGTTCGGCGAGCACGCCGGTGGCTGGTTCGCGCTCGGCCTGGTCGGCGCGGCCGGGGACCGGGACCGCAGGCGGGACTGGCTGGTCGGCGCGGCAGGCGTGGTGGCCGCGCACGCCGCGTCGATCGCGGTGAAGCGGGTCGTGCGGCGGCGCCGGCCGGTCGACGAGTCGGTCGAGGTGCTGGTCAAGACGCCGAGCTCGCTGTCGTTCCCGTCGTCGCACGCCACGTCGACGACCGCGGCAGCGGTGGTGTACTCCGGTCTGACCGGTCGTAACCTGGTGCCGGCGCTGGTGCCGCCGATGCTGGTGTCGCGGCTCGTGCTGGGTGTTCACTACCCGAGCGACGTGCTCGCGGGTGCGACCCTCGGCGCCGTGGTCGGTGGTGTGGTCCGCCGAGTGCTGAGCAGGAAGCGGGCGAGATGAGCAGTACGGCGGAGAGCGACACCGCGATGCCCTCTGCCGGTGCTTCCCGCGGCGGGTTGGTGCGCGGGCTGATCCGGACCGCGCGACCCCGCCAGTGGGTCAAGAACGTCCTCGTGCTGGCGGCGCCGTTCGCGGCGTATGCGGCGAACCCCGTGTTCCGCATGGACGTCGTGGTCGACGCCGCCATCGCGTTCGTCGCCTTCTGCCTGGTCGCGTCGGCGGTGTACCTGGTCAACGACGCCATCGACGCCGAAGCCGACCGCGCCCACCCGACCAAGCGCAACCGCCCGATCGCGGCGGGCATCGTGCCGGTCGGGGTGGCGTACTCGCTGGCAGTGGTGTTGTTCCTGGCGTCGTTCGCGGTGTCGCTGGTGTCGAGCTGGCGGCTGCTGGTCGTGATCGGCGTGTACGCGGTGGTCCAGATCGGCTACTGCATAGGCCTCAAGCACCAACCGGTGATCGACCTCTGCATCGTCGCGTCCGGTTTCCTGCTGCGCGCCATCGCGGGCGGCGCGGCGGCCGGGCTGCCGCTGTCGCAGTGGTTCCTGCTGGTCACGGCGTTCGGCTCGCTGTTCATGGTGGCCGGCAAGCGCTACGCGGAGATCGTGCTGTACGAGCGGACAGGCGCCCAGATCCGGGCGTCGCTGTCCAAGTACTCGGCGAGCTACCTGCGCTTCGTGTGGGCGACGTCTGCCGCCATCATGATCATGACTTACTCGCTGTGGGCGTTCGAGATCCGGCAGCGCACGGGCACCAACTCGGTCTGGGCGGTCATCTCGATCGTCCCGATGGTGGTGGCGGTCCTGCGCTACGCGGTGGACGTCGACGGCGGCAACGCGGGCGAACCGGAGGACATCGCCCTCCGTGACCGCGTGCTCCAGGTACTGGGCGCCTCGTGGGTCCTGTGCGTGGCCCTTTCCGCGTTCCTCTAGGTGAACTACTCCCGGCGTGTTCACCGGAGATCAGTGAGCACCGAGGCGTCCCGCAACCGTTGTCGTACGTGACGACGGTTTCGATCGTCTCCCCTTTCTCGACCTGTTCTCGGTAGTCCTGCGGCACAGCATAGACGGTTGAATCGAAATGTGTTACGTTTCGTTCGATTAGGGAGGACGTTGTGGGTGTGTCTGTGAAGCAGGAGACCTACCTGCCGGGGGTCGATGAGGAGCAGTTCGCGCAGGTCCTCGACTTCCTGAGGGCGCATGAGGACGCCGGTCGGGGGCGGCCGGATGTGCCGTGTTTCCTCAGTGGCACGCATCCTGGCGATCGTGTGGAGCTCCCAGTGGAGCTATACCGGGTGTTGCGGCAGGTGGTCCAGGCACTCCAGGACGGGCTGGCTGTCTCGGTTGTGCCGGTAACGCAAACCGTCACAACCCAGCAGGCCGCTGAACTCCTCGGCGTCAGTCGACCGACGGTGATCAGACTCCTCGATGAAGGACGGCTTCCTTACGAAAAGATCGGCAGTCACCGACGCATCGAGCTCCGTGACCTGCTCACCTATCGTGACGAGCGCCGGGCCGCGCAGTACGCCGTGTTGGACGCCACTGCGGTCGACGAAGACGACGACCTCGATGACGCGTTGCGCCGAATGCGCGCGGCTCGTCAGGAGATCGCCATGCGTCGGCGTGGACAGGCGGATTGATCACAGTACTGGCACGATTACGGAGTGTTTACGGCTCTTCTTGATACGTGTGTCCTCTGGCCCAACCTTCAGCGCGACTTCCTGTTGTCCTTGGCGGTCGAAGGGTTGTACCGGCCAATCTGGAGCGCCACGATTCTCGAGGAGTTGGAGTACGGGGAGGAACGGAAGCTGATCGAGCGCGGAAAGGAGCCCGCGCAAGCGGTCAGCCGTGCGCAGCACCTCATCTGTGAGATGAGGCGGGCGTTCGATGACGCCGAAGTCGAGGGTTGGGAGGGGCTGGAGGGTACCTACGAACTCCCTGATCCGGATGATGAGCATGTTGTCGCAGCGGCTGTCGTTGGTGGTGCTGGTGCCATCATCACACTCAACGTCAAAGACTTCCCCGAAGCCTGAATCCCCGCAGCAATCCAGGTACTGCCGCCCTGGACATTCGCCGCCAACACCGTTGAACTGAACCCAACCCGAGCGCTCGCGGCGATTCGGGCCATCGCGGCGAGGTCGGGCCGACGCGGTCGGGAGTTGACCTCTTCCGACATCCTGGACGTTCTCGACGATCGATATGGCATGAGCCAAGCGGTGGAGCTGATTCGCCCGCTCGTTTCACCCAGGGGGTACCCGGGTTCTTCTCGGAGATGAACACCCGTGAGCTACGGCCGCCGGCACCCATGCTGCTGACACGCGAGGGGTTCCGATCACTGTAACCGATCCAGTACTCTCCGTGGAGCTTGCGGATCTGCAAGTTGCAGTAAGGGTGGTCGGCGTGCCCCACGTAACGCCGGCTTGGCGGGTCGTCCACCGGAGCGCGGCGACTGACGGCGGACGGCCCGCGACCTAGCCTCAGATCGGCAGACGCCGGAAGATGGCCCTCGGGACGTGCCGGAACACCGACATCACCACGCGCCACGGCGCCGGCGTCCACACCAGTTCCTTGCGCTTGGCCACGGCGGTCACGATGTCGTCGGCCACCGCCTCTGGGGTCGTCGACAGTGGGGTCGGCTTCATGCCGTCGGTCATCTTCGTCTTCACGAACCCCGGCCGCACCACGGTGACCGAGATGCCCTCGTCCCGCAGTGCCTCGCCAAGGCCCAGGTAGAAGCCGTCCATGCCGGCCTTCGTCGAGCCGTACACGAAGTTCGCGCGGCGCACCCGCTCGCCGGCCACCGACGACAGCGCCGCCACGCGGCCGTGGCCCTGGCGCCGCAGCCGCTCGGCCAGCGCCACGCCCACCGACACCGCGGCCGTGTAGTTGACCTGCGCCAGCTCGACGGCCTTGGCGTGGTCTTGCCACACCTGTTCCGCGTCGCCGAGCAGGCCGAACGCCACCACGGTCACGTCGATGTCGCCGTCGCCGAAGGCCTTGTCCAGGACCGCGGGGTGGGACGCGGTGTCGAGCGCGTCGAACTCCACTGTGGACACCGTGGCGCCCGCCTCACGCAGCTGCGAGACGGCGTTGTCCAGGCGCTCCGACTGGCGCGCGGCGAGCACGACCCGAAGTGGGCGGCGCTTCGCGTACTTCATGGCCACCGCGAGGGCGATGTCCGAGGTGCCGCCGAGCAGCAGCAGCGACTGGGGGTTCCCGACAGCGTCAATCACAGTGACAACCTTCTCGACATGTCCGAGGCGAAAACGCCTTGTGGGTCAACGGATGCGCGGATCTTGCGCCACTCGTCGAGCCGCGGGTAGCCGCGCTCGATCACCGACGGCGTCGCGCGGGACTCCTTGGCAAGGTAGTGCCGGCCACCGGCCGCGAGCACCAGCTCGTCCAGCTCCTCGCACAGCTCGTGCACGCCCTTGCCGACCGGCAGGTCCACGCACAGCGTCCAGCCCGGCATGGGGAACGAGAGCGGCGCCCGGTTGCCCGCGCCGAACCGCTTCAGCACGTTCAGCGCGCTGACCTGGCCCGTCTCGGTCATTCGCCGGACCGTGCGCCGGATGACGTCCTCCGCCTCGAACGGCACCACGAACTGGTACTGCAGGAAGCCGTGCGGGCCGTAGCCGCGGTTCCACTCACCGACGATGTCCAGCGGGTGCAGAAACTGGGTGATGTTCTGGACGACGTTCTTCCTGGTCGGCGACTTGCGGTACCAGACCTCGCTGAAGACCCGGCCGGTGAACCGGTTGAGCATGCCGGGCGGGAAGACCTCCGGGACCGTCAGCAGCTGCGGTGCGTCGAACTTGAGCGGGTTCTTGCGCAGCTTCGCCGGCAGGTCGTCGACCTTCGCGTGGTTGGCGCGGGTCAGGATGCCGCGGCCGAGGTGCGGGCCGGTGGTCACCGCGTCGAACCAGGACACCGACTCCACGTACCGCTCGTCGTCCACGCTCTGGCGGGCCATCAGCTCGTCGAGGCTGCCGAGCTGGTCGGTGTCGACCAGGAAGTACGCGGTCTCCACGTGGTTCACGTGCAGGGTGGCCCGCAGGACGATGCCGGTCAGGCCCATGCCGCCGACCGTGGCCCAGAACAGGTCGTCGTCCGGGGTCAGTGTGGTGATCTCACCGTCGGCGGTCAGCAGGTCAAGTGACAGGACGTGGTTGCCGAAGCTGCCCTCGACGTGGTGGGCCTTGCCGTGGATGTCGCTGCCGATCGCGCCGCCGACCGTGACCTGACGGGTGCCGGGCAGCACGGGCAGCCACAGCCCGAACGGCAGCAGCGCGCGCATGAGCGTGTCGAGGGAGACACCCGCGTCCACGACGACCGTGCCGGCGTCGGCGTCGACGGTGTGGATCCGGTTCAGCGCGGTCATGTCGATGACCACACCACCGGCGTTCTGCGACGGGTCACCGTAGCTGCGGCCCAGCCCGCGGGCGATGACCCCGCGCGGCCCCGCGTTCCGCACCGCTTCGGCGATGGTCCCGACGTCCGCAGTGTGGAGCACCTGCGCCGAGGTGGGCGCGGTGCGACCCCAACCGGTGAGCTTGAGTGGCTTCACCGCACCGAGGGTATCCGGGCGGTGGCCGGCTCCTACACTGGCTCCGTGACTGCCGTCGACAACAGGACCGGGCTGGTCAGACAGCTCACCCGGTTCGTCCTCATCGGCGGATTCTGCGCGCTCGTCGACTTCGGCGTCTACCAGCTGCTGCTCTGGCCGGACGTGTGGGTGCACCTGGCGAAGGCGCTCAGCTTCGTCGCCGGCACGACGACCGCCTACTTCCTCAACCGGCGTTTCACGTTCGAGGCGTCCGGCGGCGTCGGTCAGCTCAGCGGCTTCGTCCTGCTCTACACGGTGACGTTCTTCGTCAACGTCGGCACGAACGCGCTCATGCTCGGCCTCGGCCTGCCGATCCCACTCGCGTGGGTGATCGCCCAGGGCGTCGCGACGACCATCAACTTCGTGATGCTGCGGACCGTGGTGTTCAGACAACCTGCCCGGTGAGGCGAGCCACCCCCTCGCTCGCCTCCGAGGGCATCACGAGTCAGGACGTCGCGAAGCCGTGTTTTCTGGGCTGTCCGCTGCCGTAGACGCGGGCCAGCGGGGGCAGTTCGTCCAGGTGTGCGGTCACGACGTGGGCGAAGTTGACCGCCACCGAGGAGCCGTCCGCCAACGCGGCGGCGTGGACCTGGCCCTCGGTCAGCAGTTGGGCCAGTCGCGGCTCCAGGTCGTTGGCGGAGTCGTCCGCCAGGGCGAAGACCACCGGTTCGCCGCCGCCCTGGAGGTGGAGTACGAGTGCGCGCTTGGAATCAGCCATGCGACAACACCATCACCGGGCGAACCCCGCGACAACAGGGGTTCGCCCGCAGCGGATCCGCTAGAAGCGGAAGAAGCGTTCCCGCCTGCCCTGACGCACCAGGCGCAGCCACTGCAGGAACGCCTTCGGGTCGCGCTTGGTGCCGATGAAGTACAGGCCGAACCGGAACAGCTCCAGCATGCCGATCTTGCGTAGGCCCGGCTGGGAGAGCAGGTACCCGCGGTTGCGGTACGTGTAGTACCGCTTCACCTCGTTCTCCGGGTCCTGTGCGTGGAACCGGCCACCCAGCATCGGCTTGAACTCGTCCGAGCCGTCCGGGTGCAGGTACGACACGCGCAGGCTCGTGCCGAACCGGAGACCGGACCGCACCAGCCTGCGGTGGATCTCCACCTCGTCGCCGCGGAAGAACAGCCGGTAGTCCGGGACACCGATGACGTCCAGCGCCGAGGCACGGAACAGGGCGCCGTTGAACAGCGACGCGATGCCCGGCAGGAAGTCGACGCCCAGCTCGGCGGCGTTGCGCTTCCACGTCAGGCCGCGGCGGAGCGGGAACGCGAGTTTCGTCGGGGTCTCGATGTTCGACACCACGGGGGAGATCTCCGCAAGGCCGCGGGACTCCGCCTCGGCCAGCAGGACCTCCAGCACGTTCTCGTCCGCCGGGCGGCCGTCGTCGTCCGCGCACCACACCCATTCGGCGCCCATGGACAGCGCGTGCAGCATGCCGAGGGCGAAGCCGCCCGCACCGCCCAGGTTCCGGTGCGACACCAGGTACGTGGACGGGACCGGGCAGCTGTCGACGATGTCGCGCACCGGGTCGTCCGGGCCGTTGTCGACCACGACAAGGTGGTCCGGCGGCCTGGTCTGCGCGCCGATCACCTTCAGTGAGTCGGCGAGCAGTTCCCTGCGGTGCCGCGTGACCACCACGGCCACGACGGCGTTCGGCGGCAACTGCCCATCGACGTTCATCAGACCTCGCTGGGGTTGGTCGTGAGTGCCGGCTCGATGCCAAGACGTTCCAGGGTCTCCCGGTCCATGCTGGCGAACGGGTCCCTGCCCTTGTACTGCGTGATCACCTCGCGCAGCGAGCCGTGCATCTTGATGTGTCCCTCGTCCATCCAGATGGCCGAGTCGCACAGCTCGAACAATAGGTCGTCCTGATGTGAGGCGAAAACCAACATGCCGGAGCGATTGACGAGATCAACCAGGCGTGTCCGCGCCTTCGCGAGGAACGCGGCGTCCACGGCGCCGATGCCCTCGTCCAGCAGCAGGATCTCCGGGTCGATCGACGTGACCACGCCGAGCGCCAGCCGGACCCGCATGCCCGTCGAGTACGTCCGCAGCGGCATCTGCAGGTAGTCGCCGAGTTCGGTGAACTCGGCGATGTCGTCGACCTTCTTCTCCATCTGCTTGCGGGTCATGCCGAGGAACAGGCCGCGGATCATGATGTTCTCGAGGCCGGAGATCTCCGGATCCATGCCGACACCGAGGTCGAACACCGGCGCCACCTTGCCAAGGGTCCGCGCGGACCCCCGGGTCGGCTCGTAGATGCCCGCGAGCAGCCGTAACAGGGTCGACTTGCCGGCGCCGTTGTGGCCGACCAGCCCGACGCGGTCACCTTCCTTGAGCGACAGCGTGATGTCGTGCAGGGCCTCGATGATCGGCACCTTCTGCTCGGTGCCGATCTTGCCGCCGACCTTGCCGAGGACGAGTTTCTTCAGTGAACGGGACTTCGCGTCGAAGATGGGGAAGTCGACGGAGGCGTTCCAGACGTTGATGCTCACCATGTCGTTAATCGCCTCACTCAGACCCAGTAGGAGACTCGGGCGCGGTAGTTGCGCATGACCACGAAGGCCATTGCCCACCCCACAACGGTAAGCCCACCGACGACCGCCCAGTGATGCCAGTTCTGCTCGGTGCCGATCAGTGGCGCGCGCAGGATCTGAACGTAGTGGTACAGCGGGTTCAGTTCGGCGATGAGGATGCGCCAGCTGCCGTCACCCTCGCCGCCGATCTTGGTGGCCGTGAGGATGTCCGTGGTCCACACGATCGGCGTCATGAAGAAGATCAGTGACACCAGGCTGTTGATGACCGGCGGGATGTCGCGGTACCGCGTGGAGATGATGCCGAACAGGATCGCGACCCAGCCGCCGTTGATCGCGAGGAGGATGAACGCCGGGATCGCGAGCAGGATCGACAGGCCGATGCCCGGTTCGAGGGTGCCGGTGACCGGCGTGATCCGGTAGGGGCCGGTCAGGTCCGACCAGAAGATGGCGAGGACGATCACGTAGACGACGAGGTTGTGCGCGAACATCAGCGTGAGGCGCCACACCGTGCGCAGTGCGTACACGGTCAGCGGCGCGGGCAGGTGCTTGATCAGGCCCTCGTTGCCGATGAACGTGTCCGTGCCCTCGAGGAGGCAGCCGGACATGAAGTTCCAGACGATGAAGCCGACCGTGATGTACGGCAGGAACGTCTGTATGTGCGCGCCGAACAACTGTGAGTAGAGCAGGCCGAGACCGATGGCGGTGATGGCCATCGACAGCGTGATCCACAGCGGTCCGATGACCGACCGCCGGTAACGCTGCTTGATGTCCTGCCAACCGAGATGACCCCACAGCTCGCGCTGTCTGAAGCCCTCGACGATGTCCTCCCGCGCGCGCGACCAGCTGCGGCTGGACGGTGGGGGCGGAGGCGCCTGCTCCTGCTCGGCAGTACTCGTTACTGACACGGCTGTCGAGCGTACCGGCGGCCACAGTACGTGCCGCAGGGGATGCGGCACGCAATTTGGGATGGGGAACGCGGGCTCGTAAATCCTGCTTGCCTCCTGGTAGCTTCTGCGTTCATGGTCGACGTCGTCCCAGTACAGAGCGCTATGCGCGCGCTACTCGACGTCTACGCCGAACATCCGGAGCCCCGATCCGTGGCCGTCGTCGGCAACATGCCCCTGCCGCCCGACGAGGAACGTGCCAAGGCCATCGACTCGTGCGACCTGGTTCTCCGGGTTAACGGTTTCGTCACAGACGAACCGGACGGCCCGCCCACCGTTGGCAGCCGCTGCCACGTGGTGGTGTTCAACCGCGCACTGCGCGCCACCAGATACGTGTTCGAGAACTACCGCAGACGCCTGTACCTGATGGTCGAGCCGGGGCGGCTGCACTGGGAACCGGACGGTCTGCCCGGTTGGTGGCCGGAGGACCTGGGACTCGTGCCGGTCAACAACACCGAGGTGACGCTGCCCCTGTCGGACGCGCTGGGCCTGCCGACGCGCGCCGAGGGCACCTGGGCGACCACCGGCACGATGGCCGCGTGGATCGCCCGAACGTCCTATCCCGAAGCTGAGCTGCTGCTTGCCGGGTTCTCGTTCATCGATGACCCGTACCAGACGTCCTGGATGCATGCCGCCGGTGACTCCTGCATCGTCGGCCCTGAGCACCAGATCGCCGCCGAAGGGCGGTTACTCAAGTCGTGGACCAGGACAGGCCGGACCAAGCTGCTTCGCTGAGGACGAGACATGCGGAACAACTCACTGCGCGACCTGTTCGGAGCACGACAGCTCGTGTCCGACCGGGTCAAGCGACTGATCGACTACCGGATCAACGAGAAGATCCCGTTGACGCGGCTCGAGTACCACTACGAGAAGGTCGACCGTCTCGCGGATGAGCACCGGGCGTCGATCAACGAACTGAAACAGCGCGTCGACGACCTGACCAGGCAGTTCGACGAGATCGACCGGCTGCAGAAGTGGTCGGCCAACGAGCTGGAGCGGATCATCCCGCAGGTGGCTGCGCAGGAGTCGCAGCTTGAGTCGCTGCGGGAGAGGATCGGCGCGATACCCGCGTCGGACCAGCCGCAGATCGACGAGGCCCGGTCGCTCATCGACGAGATCCGGCGCGAGCACGCGCAGGTGCGCGTGCGCCTGACGGCGGTCGCGCAGTACGAGGATCGCCTTCGGCAGTTGGAAGGTCGCTCCGAGTAGTCGCGAGGGTTGGAGAATCACGTTCCGTTGCCAGTATTCACAGTTTAACTTTCAAGTGGGAAATGTTGAGCTGTGTAGTTATGGAGTCAACCCTGTTGTTCGTTACTCCATTCGTGGACCCTGAATCCTGTATGCAGGCGCAAAGGGGTCCGGGGCATGGTGAACGTGCAGTGGTGGCGATCGGCTTACGACAACCGGGTGCACGCCTTCGCGAACGAGCAGGCTGGGCGTGACTTCGGTGAGGCGCTCTGTGAACACAGCGTGCCCAACACCAAGATCCAGTGCACCGATGAGGGTGAGCGGTGTCTCGCCTGTATGTTGATCTTCGGTGACCTGCTGGCCAGCACGTATGGCGAGGCGGTCTGGCGCGCTTCGTGACGTGCTTCCCGTGCGGGGGTACGTTGCCCGCATGCGTGAGGTTCGTATCGGCAAGCACACTGTTGGCGCCGGCCACCGGCCGTTCGTCATCGCCGAGATGTCCGGGAACCACAACGGGTCGCTCGAGCGTGCCCTCGCGATCGTCGACGCCGTGGCCGCATCCGGGGCGCAGGCACTCAAGCTGCAAACGTACCGTGCGGACACCATCACAATTGATGTTGATAAGCCCTCTTTCCGAATCTCGGCCGATCACTCTCTGTGGGGCGGGGAGACCCTCTACTCCCTCTACGAGAAGGCGCACACGCCCTGGGAGTGGCACGCGCCCATCTTCGAGCGGGCGGCGTCGCTGGGGCTGACCGTCTTCTCCAGCCCGTTCGACCCCACGGCAGTCGACCTGCTCGAAGGCCTCGACGCGCCGGCCTACAAGATCGCGTCCGCGGAGATCGTGGACCTCCCGCTGATCGAGCTGTGCGCGCGGACCGGCAAGCCGCTGATCATCTCCACCGGCGCGGCCAGCGTGGCCGAGATCCACAACGCGGTCGCCACCGCGCGGGCGGCGGGCAACGACCAGCTCGTCGTGCTCGGGTGCACAGCCTCCTACCCGGCCTCGCCGGCCGACAGCAACCTGCGGGGGATCCCACTTATCGCCGACACGTTCGACGTCGTCCCGGGCCTCTCCGACCACACCATGGGGATCGGCGTGCCCGTGGCCGCCGTCGCGCTCGGGGCCTGTGCCATCGAGAAGCACGTCACCCTGGCCCGTGCCGACGGCGGGGTGGACAGTGACTTCTCCCTGGAGCCCGCCGAGCTGACCGCCCTCGTCACCGAGACCGAGCGTGCCTGGCAGGCGCTGGGGCGGCCACGCATCGGGCCCAAGGACAGTGAGCAGGAGGTGCTGCGGGTTCGGCGATCGCTCTACGTGGTTGCCGATGTCGCGGAGGGCGACCCCGTGACACCGGAGAACGTCCGGTCCATCCGCCCGGCGGGCGGCTTGCCGCCGGGCGAGTTGTCCACAGTCCTGGGCCGCCGGTTCCGGGTGAAAGCCACCAAGGGGACGCCCCTGACCTGGGAAATCATCTAGTTATCCACAGTCGGACCGGTTATCCACAGGGTTGTCCACAGACACGTGGACAGCGCCGTGTAGATAGCGCCGTGTAGATAGCGACACGTGGACAGCGCCATGTGGACAGCGCCATGTGGACAGCTACAGCTGGGCGAGTCGTCCGCGGGCGTAGTCCGGCTCCAGTAGCCAGGCGTTGGCGGCTTCCCACGCGTCGGTGGCCGTGGTGGCCGCCGGGGGCAAGTCGATGCCCGGGATGTCCGCCAGGTCCAGCCACGGGTGGTCGACTCGTGCTTCGTCCCAGTCGAGGAAGCCGACGCGGTCGCCGGACAGCCGGATGTTGGCCGCACACGGGTCGCCGTGGATGACGGTCTGTTCGGGGGGCAGTGCCCGCCAGGCCGCACGGCACGCGCGTACGGCGTCCACCGGCATGGCCGTCAGGTCCACGTCGCCGCCCTGGTCGATCGTCAGCAACTCCCGCGTGCCGGGGAAGTCCGGGCGTGGTGGCCAGCCGGTCATCAGCTCGTGCAGACGGTGTAGCTCCGCGACCACCAGGGGCCAGTCGTCGCCCGACGGTTCGCGGCCAGGGAGCCACCTCTGGACGACCACACCGTCCACGTGGCGGCGGCCGTCCCGCGCCGGGACCACCTCGGGGACCACGAATCCGCAGCCGGACAGATGATCGAGCAGGTCCAGCTCCCACTCCAGCGACGCGAGCGGCCGACGGGAGCGCCGGGCGACCCAGTCGTCGCCGACGCGGTAGACCTCGTTGCGGTGGCCGCCCCCCAGCCGCCCGGCCACTGGCGGCGACCCCCACATCGACAGGTCCATCAGGCTGAGAATAACCCTCGCACCAGGTCGATCACCCGGTCGACCTCGGCGTCCGTCAGGTCCGGGTACAGCGGCAGCGACAGTTCCTCGGCGTAGAACTGCTCCGCGTTCTGGCACAGGCCGCGCTGGTAGCCGAGGTCGGCGAACACCGGGTGCCAGTAGACCGGGACGTAGTTCACCTGCACGCCGATTCCGTTGGCACGTAAGTGTTCGTACAGCGCGCGCCGGCGGCCGTCGAGCACCCGCAGCGCGTACAGGTGCCACATGGGATCGGCGCCGGGCAGCGACACCGGCGTGCACACGCCGTCCACATCGGACAAACCGGCCGTGTACCTCGCGTGGATCTCGGCCCGGCGCGCCTTGAACGCCGGCAGCCGGCGCAGCTGGCTGGAACCCAAGGCGCACAACACATCCGGCAGCCGGTAGTTCAGTCCGAACTCGTGGACCTCCTGGTGCCAGCCGCCCTCGTCGGCGAAACGCTGGCGGGACGGTTCGCGGACCAGGCCGTGGTTGCGGAACTGTGCCGCCCTGCGTGCGAGGTCCGGGTTGGGGGAGGCGACCGCGCCGCCCTCGGCCGTCGTCAGGTTCTTGGTGGGGAAGAACGAGAACGTCGTGATGTCCGCCAGCGAACCGACCGGGCGGCCCTGCCACGTGCCACCGATCGAGTGTGCCGCGTCCGCCAGCAGCAGCGCGGCGCCGTCGTGCGCGACCTTGACCAGCTCGTCGTGTGGTGCGGGGTGCCCCGCGAAGTCCACAGCGGACACCACGCGGGTGTTCTTGGTCATCGCGGCCTCGACCGCCCCGGGCAGCAGGTTGCCGGTCTCCGGGGACACGTCCGCGAACACGATCTTCGCGCCCCGCAGTGCCGCGGTCGCGGCCGTCGCGACGAACGTCATCGGGGCGCACACGACCTCGTCGCCCGGGCCGATGCCCGCCGCGGCGTAGGCGACGTGCAGGGCCGCGGTGCCGGACGTCACCGACACCGTCGGCACGCCACCGGTCAGTGCGCACAGGTCCTCTTCGAACTGTCGCACGGCCGGGCCCGTGGTCAGCCAGTCACCACGCAACACCGCGGCGACAGCCTCGATGTCCTCTTCGGATACCGACTGCCGGCCATAGGGAAGGAACTCACCCATACTGCGCCACCAGAGTTCGCAGGTCCTCGTCGGTCAGCCACAGGTCGTTGGTGTCCGAGCGGAACGCGAAACCGTCCGCCACCGGCTTGCCACCGGCCGGCGGCTCGTAGCCCCAGCCCGCGATGTGCGGCATCACGACGTACCGGTCGTCCATGAGGAGCGTCCGGCGCGAGTCGTCCGGGGCGATCATCTCCTCGTGCAGCTTCTCGCCCGGCCGGATGCCGACCTCCTTCATCTGGTTGTTCGGGGCGATCGCCCGCGCGAGGTCGACGATCCGCATGCTGGGGATGCGTGGCACGTACAACTCGCCGCCGTGCATCTGGTCGAAGGAGCTGACCACGAACTCCACCGCCTGCGGCAGCGTGATCCAGAAGCGGGTCATGCGCAGGTCGGTGATCGGCAGGGACTCGCCGCGTTCGGCCAGTGACCGGAACAACGGGATCACGCTGCCGCGCGAGCCCATCACGTTGCCGTAGCGCACCACGGCGAACCGTGTCACGTGGCCGGCCGCGTAGTGGTTGCCCGCGATGAACAGGCGGTCCGCGCACAGCTTCGTCGCGCCGTACAGGTTGATTGGGCTCGACGCCTTGTCCGTGGATAGTGCCACGACCTTCTTGACGCCGCAGTCGATGGCCGCCTCGATCACGTTCTGGGAGCCGGACACGTTCGTCTGCACGAACTCGAACGGGTTGTACTCGGCGGTGTCGACCTGCTTGAGCGCCGCCGCGTGCACGACGTAGTCGATGTCGTGCATGGCGCGTTCCAGCCGGCGCCGGTCCCGCACGTCGCCGATGAACCAGCGCAGGCGGTGGTCGTCGCCGAACAGCTGGCGGGCCTCGTACTGCTTCAGCTCGTCGCGGGAGAGCAGGACGAGCCGGCGCGGGTTGAGGTGCTCCAGGGCGTAGGTGATGAACGCCTTGCCGAAGGACCCCGTACCGCCGGTGAGCAGGATGCTGGCCCCCTCGAGTAGCGCCATGGTCTTACCTCCGCGGTCTGGTGGGTCGCCAGTGCGCCATCATGACATTTGTGCAAGTCAACGCGGTCATCCAGGCACGGTTGTCCTCCACCCGGCTGCCCGGCAAGGTGCTCAGGCCCCTCGGTGGGAGAAGCGTGCTGAGCTGGGTGATCCGGGCCGCCACGCGCACGCACGACGTGGACGGGGTGATCCTGGCGACGTCCGATTCACCCGATGACGACCCGGTCGCCGAGGAGGCCCTCCGCTGCGGCGCGGAGGTCGTCAGGGGACCGCTGGACGACGTGCTCGCCCGCTATCTGCTCGCGGTGCGTACACATCCGTGTGACGCGGTGGTGCGGCTCACGGCCGACTGCCCGCTCCACGACCCAGCGCTCATCGCGCAGGTGGTGGGCGTGTGGCGGGCCGACCCGACGCTCGACTACGTGTCCAATGTGGTCGTCCGCCGGTACCCGCGTGGGTTCGACACCGAGCTGGTGCGCCGCGACGTGCTGGAGGCGCAGGACCACCTGGCGACGGGCTCGCACCGCGAGCACGTGACGTCGAACATCCACACGCGACCGGAGGCCTACCGGCTCGTGGGCGTTCTGTCCGGAATGGACAATTCGGACCTCCGCGTGACGCTCGACACCCCGGAGGACGCCCGCCTGCTGGACGAGCTGGTGGCCGCACTCGGGGACGGCGTGCCGGCATGGACGGACGTGGTCGAGGTCCTGCGGTCCCGGCCCGACCTGGTGGCGTTGAACGCCTCCGTCGTGCAGAAGACTCACTGATGGCTTCCTTGCTGTTACGGGCCGACGCTTCGCCGACCATGGGTGTCGGGCACCTGTCCCGGTGTGTCGCGTTCGCCACCGCCGCGCGGACCCGGGGCTGGGACGTCGTGTTGTGCGGCACGTTCACGGCCGGTCGGTGGCTCATCGGTGACCTGCCGGTCGTGCCGGATCTCCAGCCGGCCGACGTGGTGCTGGTCGACCACTACGGACTCGACGCCGTGTCGCTGCCGTCGCTCGTCGTGTCCATGGAGGACGCGACGTTCGGGCGGCGGCGGGCGGACATCGTGGTGGACGCGAACCTGTACGAGGTGCCGCGGCCGGACGACGGCTCGCCGGTGGTGCTGCGTGGCCCGGCCTACGCGCCGCTGCGTACCGAGATCCGTACGGCCCGCGCACACCGGAGCGCCGGCTCGACGCCACCGAAGGTCGTGATCGTGATGGGTGGCGGCGCGGCGCCCTCGGCGGTCGCGGCCGCGGTGACCGCGGTACGGGAGACGGGCGTGCCTGCGGACGTGGTGGCCATCTCGTCGGTACCCGTGCCGGGCGTCGAGGTGCGCCCGCCGACGCCCGAGCTGCCGTCACTGTTCGCCTCGGCGGACCTGGTGGTCAGCGCGGCGGGGGTGACCTTGCTGGAGCTGTGCTGCATCGGTGTGCCGGCGGCGCTCGTACGGATCGCGGACAACCAGAAGGCGGGCTACGAGGCGGCACTGACCCGCGGCGTGGCGGCGGGGCTCGGCACCGACCCGCGTGAGCACGTCGAGACGCTGCGCACTCTGCTGCGGGACCCGGCCGCCAGAGCGGCACTGGGCGAGAAGGCAATGGCCACAGTGGACGGCAAGGGGGCGGACCGCGTCCTCGATGCGGTCGAGGCCACCATGTGACGTATTGCTCGGCGACCGGTGCTGATGATCGCTACATGGGACGATTCGTCCATGCCAGCACGGTTCAAGGACATCTGTCTCGACGCCGGAGACCATCAGGCACTCGCCGACTGGTGGTGTGCCGCGATGGGCTACGTCCGCCGGGATGTCCACGACCCGCCAGAGGACGGTTGGGTGCGGCCGACCGAATGGCCCGTGCCCATCGTCGACCCCGCCGGCGCGGGCCCGCTGATCTGGGTCAACGCCGTGCCGGAGAAGAAGATCGTCAAGAACCGGCTGCACATCGATGTGTTCGGGAACGTCGACGAGCTCGTGGCGCTCGGCGCGACCGTGGTGCGCCGCAAGGACGCCGAGATCGACTGGGACGTGCTCGTCGACCCCGAGGGCAACGAGTTCTGCGTCTTCGCCCCGCGGTGACCACGCTCGAGATCACGATCGTGGTGGTCGCCGGCGTGCTGGCCGGCGGCATCAACACCGTCGTCGGCTCCGGGACGCTCATCACGTTCCCCGTTCTGCTCGGTGTCGGCCTGCCACCGGTCGTGGCGAACGTCTCCAACAGCCTCGGGCTCGTGCCCGGTTCGGTCACCGGCGCCATCGGCTACCGCCGTGAGCTGAAGGGACAGGGCAAACGCCTGGTCCGGTTCGGCACGGTCACCGTGTTCGGCGCGATCGTCGGTGCGTTGCTGCTGCTCGCGTTGCCAGCTGACGCGTTCGAGGCGGTCGTGCCGGTGCTCATCGTCGTGGCGCTCGTGCTCGTGCTGCTGCAACCGGTCATCGCGCGGAAACTGGCCGCCCGCAACCCCGACCGGCACCCGCACGGCGGGATTCCGTTGCTGCTCGGTGTGTTCGCGACCGCCGTGTACGGCGGCTACTTCGGCGCAGCCCAGGGTGTGATTCTCATCGCGCTCATGGGGATTCTCATGGACGAGACGCTGCAGCGGCTCAACGCGGTCAAGAACGTCTTCACCGCGCTCGCGAACCTGGTGTCCGGTCTGGTCTTCGTTTTCGCCGCCAACGTGGACTGGCTCGTCGTCGGCCTGCTGGCGGGCGGCGGGATCGTGGGCGGCATGATCGGTGCCCGAATCGGGCGGCGGCTTCGGCCGTTCTGGCTACGTGTGGCCATTGTGGTGGTCGGCACGGTAGCGATCATTCAGCTCGTCGTCTCGTGATTACTCCGAACGGTCGGATTTCGTTGACTGCCGTTCACCTCGGCGTGGTTGGGTATGGAGATGTCTGCAACCACCCGCACCGAAACCGTTCAGCTGGCTGACGGTCGTGCGCTCCGCATGACCTTCGCGCAACCGCACGGCGTTGTCAGAGGCGGCGTCGTGGTCCTGCACGAGGAACGCGGGATCACCCAGACCATGCGCGCGCTGGTGTCGGGGTTGGCGGACGAGGGATGGCTCACCGTCGCCCCGCACATCTACGACGGCGACTCCACGGAGACCGACGCGGCCACCGCGCGGGACCGGGCCAGCGCGCTGTCGGGTGACTCCGTGCTCGCGCACACCGACATCGCGTTCGGCTGGCTCGCGCAGCACGGCATCGAGGCGGACCGGATCGGTGTCATCGGGTTCGAGCTCGGCGGCGCGGTGTCGCTGGTCGTCGCCGCGAGCCGGGGCATCGGCGCCGCGGTCTCGGTGGGCGGCATCCTGCAGCAGGCGTCCCCCGGGCTTCCCGCGCTGGTGGACATGGCCTCCGAGCTGCGCTGCCCGTGGCTCGGCCTGTACGGCGACAAGGTGGCGGACGAGGTCGCGGTGCTCCGGGAGGCGGCGAAGCGGTCGGAGACGGCCAACGACGTCGTGCTCTACCCGGCGGCCGACCACCGGTTCGACATCTACCCCGACACCGGCATGGAGTCCTGGCAGCGCGTACTCAACTGGTTCGACGCCCATCTGCGCTGATCATTCGTTACTGTTACACCTGACGTTGTTTTGTCAGGGGGTGGCGCATGACCAAGCCGTCGTTCGGCGGATCCGCCGCGGGGGCGCTCGCACCCGTCGCCGGGCAGGTGGTGAAGGCCAAGGAGCACGCTCTCGCCGGCACGCTCAGCATCGACCTGGACGCCGCGAACGCCATCCTCAAGCAGCTGGCCACGCTGCGCCTGCGGGCCGCCGACCTCGTCCGCGACTGCGCCGACCTCGACACACCGCTGAAGTTCGGTGACAACTGGGTCGGGGAGATCATGTCGCGGCGGCTGCGGGAGGTGGCGGTGGGCCGCCGGGGTGCGGTCACGCCGGTGTTGACCACGTTCCACCAGGTCCTCGACGACCTGGAGGCCACGGTCCGCTTCGCGGCGGGCGTCTACGAGACCACCGACGAGCAGGCCGAGGCGGACCTGCGGCGCGCCATCGGCCGGTTCGGCGTCCAGCTCGAGGAGGGCCCATGACCAGGGAGCTGACCATGGGTGGCTGCCTCCCGACGACGTGGCCCCGGCCGCCGAGACCGCCAGTGCCGGAACCGGAGCCGGACTCGTTGGACGAGCAGGTCGACTGGATGACCTACTCGCATCCCGAGCTGTACTCGATGATCCACACCGGCCTGGACCTGACCGGCGCGATGTCCGTGTCCGCCAAGTGGGCACGGCTTGGTGACGAGTTGGCCGACATCGGCGACGAACTGGCCCGGCTGATGGCGGCGACCGCCCAGGCGTGGCAGGGCGACTCCGCAGAGCTGGCGCAGGAGAGCGTGTCCGCGCTGGCGGACTGGTCCCGGGAGACGGGCGTCCGCGCGACCGAGGTGTCCGGTTGCATCACCGTCCAGGTCGACAACGCGACCGCGGCCCGCAACAACATGCCGACCCCGCCGTACCCGGTGGGCACCGCGTCCGTACCTTCCCAGGCGACCGCGTTCACCAGCGGCGACTTCGAGACGGCCAGGTCCGTGGTGGCCGACCCGGCGACGTTCACGTCTCAGGAGCGGGCACTGCACCAGCAGGCCGCCCGCACGATGGAGACGTTCCAGACGAACACGCGGGACGTCTACGCGACCGTCCCGCGGTTCGCGCCGCCGAACCTCCGCAAGACGTTCGTCGCGCCGCAGCCTCCCGAGCAGCCAGTGCCGCCGCAGACGGTGCCGCAACAAGCCCTGGTGGCTGCCGCCCCGCAGACCAGGGGACCGCTGCCCCCCACGGGTGGCGCTCCCGCGGCGGGTCCTTCCGCCGGAGGCGGTGTGCGGGCCATGCCGGCCCCGCCGGCAGCGCTGGCTCCCGGCGGCGGCATGGGCACGGCCGAGCCGCCGCCGGCACGCCCCGCCGCGGCGGCCGCCTCCTCCACCACCCCGGGCAGGCCGGGTGCGAGTAGCGGCATGAGCGGGGTGCCCATGGGTGGCGCCCCCGTGGGCCAGGGCGGTGAGGACACCGAACGCCCGGGCAAGAAGTACCTGGAGGGTGACGACGACATCTGGGGCCTGGACGATGACAAGCTCATGCCGCCGGTGATCGGGGAGGTCAACCGCCGTGCGTGACCCCGGCTCCGGCTGGATCCAGCTGAGTGCGGTCGAGTTCCACCTCCTGTGGTCGACCATGGAGCTGGGCGAGACCCCCGAGGTGCTTGACCTGCTGCACGTGGGCCGCACCCCGGCCCGCCGCGCCGAACTGGTCGAGGAGACATCCGAGGCGCTGGCCGCCCGCGACCTCGGCACGGTCACCGCCCCGGCGCGCGACCTGGCCGGCATGCTCCGCGCGCTGGGCACGTGCACGTCGTCGCTCGACATGCGCGTCTACGGGACAGGTGACCCGATGTTCGCGTTCGCTGGTGCCGGCCCGTCGGGTGCCGCACTCGCCGCGAGGGTCGGCGACGAGGTGCGGCTGGGCACGATCCGCGCTACCGCGCTGGCGGCGTCCCTGCTCGGCTCACTGACCCCGCTGCCGGCAGCCCCTGGCCGCCCGGTGAACGTGAACGCGGCGGACTACGAGGACGCATGCGCCGAAGGCGAGTACGACGGCGTGTCCGGCTTCGCCCGCACGCTGCAGTCGGCTGGCCTGCGGATGGCGGACGTGAGCACTCTCACCCAGGCCCTGACCACGAGAAACGGTGGTGGCCAACTGGGTGCCACTGGCCGGATCCGGACGTACAGCGTCGTGAACTGGGTGGACACTCCGGACGGTCGCTATGCTCTGCGCCGCAACGGTGAGTGGATCACCGTAACTCCCGCCGACACGTCTCGTCTGACGTCCATGGCCGAGGAGATGCTCGCCGACGTCAGTTGAGGGATCATGCAGAACCACGCGAGAGCCGGCGTCGTCGCCGGCTCACTTGTCGGTGTCGTGTTCGGGTTGGTGTTCATCGAGGTCAACAGCGGTGAGCTACCCGGCAGCTGGCCACTGGTGGTGCGGGTGGCCGGCGCGGTGGTCGCGGCCGTCCTGCTGGCCGGCCTTGTCCTGGTGGCCCGCAAGGGTGTGGCCGAACGCGAGGTCCCGTCCGGCGGCTTCATCGGCCGTCGCTACTGGAACATCGTCGGCATCGAGGGCCTGGCCCTGTTCGGCGGCCTCGCGCTGATCAACGGCGTGTTCGGCCGGCCCGAGTTCGCGGTGCCGTGGATCGCGCTGGTCGTGGGTGTCCACTTCATCGCACTGGCCGCGGCGTGGCGGATCCCGCTGCATCGCTGGCTCGGCATCGTGCAGACGATCCTCGGCCTGATCGGTTTCGCACTGGCCGCCACCGGCGCCGCACTCGGCACGGTGAACCTCGTGGCCGGCGTCGGGTCCGGCGTGGCCCTCTACGCGTCGGTGGCGGTCGGCCTGCTGCTCATCAGGCAAGAGCCTTCGCGAGAAACAGCTCCGGATCCTCGTTGATCGCCATGTGCGCCTGACCGGGCAGCTCGACGATCGCCGCGTCCGGCAGGTGCGCCGCGATGGCCGCCGCGGCGGGCCGGAAGTACGCCGGGCTCTCGGTGCCCAGCAGTAGCCGGACCGGCACGTCGATCGCGGACAGCCGCGCCGAGATGTCGAACGCCTCGATGGCCGCCAACTCCCGCACGATCGTCGGCGCCGCGACCAGCCGAGCCCGCCACATCGGCGTGCCACTCATGGCGTCGATCTGTTCGTCGGTCAGGTGGAGCGCGTCGCGGTAGAAGATCCGCAGGATCTCCTCGCTGTCCCGAGCGGCGCGAAGCGCGGCCATCATGCCCGGCGAGCTGACACTGTGCCCCGGCGTGGCGGCCGGCGGCTCGTAGAGAACCATCCGCCCGATGGCGTCTGTGCGTAGCGCCGCCTCCAGCGAGCACAGGGCGCCGTAGGAGTGCCCAACCACGAACACATCCGTCCCCACGGCCGCCACCACCGCGGCGAGGCCCTCACCCTCGCGCTGGATGTCGTACTGCTCGCCGTCCCCGGACAGCCCACGCCCCCGCCGGTCGACGGCATGCACGGTGAACTGGCGAGCCAACTCCGGCAGCACCGGCGCCCAACGCGTGCGGTCGGCCGTGCCGCCATGCACCAACACCATGGGCGGCCCATCGCCAACCGTCTCGAACCCGATGACCGTGCCGTCCGCCGAGGTGACCGTCCCCATTCGACCGAACCTAGCCCACCCCTGTGCCAGTGCTGGTGACGCGTACGGGGATCGAACCCGTGTCTCTGGCTTGAGAGGCCAGTGTCCATGCCGCTGGACCAACGCGCCTTCGGTGAAACAACAGTCGGATGCCCGCGAGTCGAACGCGGTGTCTCCTGATCCCAAGTCAGGTGGGTTGCCGTCTCCCTCGCATCCGTCAGGCCAGCGAACCGGCCCATCGGCGCACCTGCGCCAGGTGTGCCGACCCGAGCCCCTGCCTCGGGTCGACGTGGCACAGCAGCGTCGGTGTGCCGGCTCGCTGCCGTGCGAACTCGGCCGCGCCGGAACGCTCGTGTTCGTCGTCCAGCCAGGCCAGTGGGCGGTCCTTCGCGTACGCCGCGACCGCCGGCCATTTCCACGCGTCGTCCCAGCCGGTGGTCAGGGTGTAGCCCGGGAACTCGATCACCGGCAGGGCCGGTAGGCCGACCGCCGGGGCGATCCGTTCGTTCGCCTCGTGCTGCCACGTCGTCGCCCACACCAGTTCCAGCGACGTCATGGCCGCCAGTGCCAGCAACTGCGCGCCGTGGCTGGGGTTCAGCCACACCCGCAGGCCCTTGTACCGGCGCGCGTCGCGGCCGCTGTGCCAGCCCGTCGCCGTGCGGCGGTACGTCAGGTAGCCGGGTGGGCGTCGGTAGCGGTTCGCCGCGTACGGGTTCAGTGGGCCGTCCACGTCGAGTAGCAGCAGGCCACGTGTCATCACACCTCCTTCCGTCGAGCACCCCTGGCAGGACTTGAACCTGCGACCTCGCCGTTCGTAGCGGCGCACTCTTTCCACCTGAGCTACAGGGGCAGGAAAACAACCAGAAAAACGCGCGGGAAATAACAGAGCCGCCCACCGGAATTCCGGGAAGGGCGGCTCCTCGACGTGCCTACGCGTAGGTCACATCTCGGGAGCCTGGCGGGCGTTCCCGCAGCTCACGCGGGCACGGTACCGGCAGTGGGCGGCCAGTGCGGCCCTGCTCCGGTCGTCGCTCAATGCCCGTCATGACTACTCCTCGAGAAAACGTGTGAGGACAATGTTGTCGCATTAACCGGATGGCGTCAACGACATTTATCCCCCGTCAGTTGACGGAACCGTTACCCTGGGCGCGACCAAACCGCGAACACACGGGGACGGATCACCATGCCGCGGCTAGCTTTCGAGGAGCCGAAGGGCGGCCCGTTGGCGCCGGCCGAGCCCACCGACGAGGAGCAGGTCGAGTCCCCCGAGGACGAGAGTCCGGACGCCGACTCCACGATGGTCCTCCTGAAGGCGGCCACGGTCGCCGTCGCCCTCGCGCTCGTCGCGACGGTCGTGCTCCTCACCACATCCGGGAAAGACGAGCCCGCTGCCCGGGCGCCCCATGTGCCGCAGATCGGGACGAGTGGCGTCCCCAATGGTCCGACCAGTTCGACGCCGGCGTTCGTCGTGCCGCCCGTCCACACCCAGTCCGCCGAGATGACGGTCACGCCGCCGCCTGTCGTGACGCAGCCCACGGTGCCGACCGATGACGCGCCGCCGAACCAGTTCGTGCGTATCGGGGAGCCGTGCGACGCGGAGGGTGCCTACGCGTTCACGGAGAGTTTCCAGCCGGCGGTGTGTGACCGGCGTCGCGGAACTCCCGAACTGACGTGGCGTCCAATATTCAGATAGGTCCAGACCAATCCGCTGAGTGATCGGGCGACTGCGTACTGCCACGAAATCACCCGTTTGGATGAATAAATCCTAGACGATCCGGATAAGTCGGGTTACCAGTTTTCCCGGTGTCGCTTACATGCCGGAAGGATCTAACGTGTCCGCCATTTGACTCGTCGAGTCCAAATGTTTACCGTTCCCGGCGGGTCCGGGACGGCAAGTGCGGCGCCCTGAACGTATGACCAGTGGTAACGCCGGAAGGAAAGCGGACCGCGGTGAAGATCACGCCCATCCGGCGGCGCCGGGCTCTGTCCATTCGTACGCGAGTGCTCACCCTGGCGCTGGTGCCGAGTCTCGTATTCTTGATCGCCGGCGTGCTCGGCGCAGGATACCTGATCTTCGACGCTGCGAAGACCAGGAATTACTACCAAACGGCGAGTACGGCGCAGGATCAGGCTTTGCCTTTGATCGTCTCGCTCCAGGAGGAGCGGCGCCTGACGCTGCGGAGGCTCGCGAGCTACGGCACGTACACGTCCGACCTCATCAAGCAGCGGCAGATCACCGACGCCGTCACGGGCAAGGCGACCTCCTCCCTCGGTGAGCTGGCCGAGATAGCCCCGGACCAGGTCAAGAAGGCGGTCAGCGAGTTCGGCGCCCTGATGCGGCAACTGCCGGAGATGCGCGCCAGAGTTGACGGCGGCCAGGTGGCGATCTCGGAAGCGGCCAGCCTCTACAACGGGATCATCGACCAGTTCGTCGCCGGCGCGAAGGGGCTCGCGCAGTCCGCGCCCGACGCCGAGATCGCGTACCGCCAGATGGTCCTCTCGCCGCTCCTCGGCAGCATCGACCTGATGCACCGCTCCGACGCGCTCGCCGCGGCGGCGCTGGTCGGTGGTGGTCTCACCAACGCGGACTTCACCGTCTACCAGGGCCAGGTCGCCGCCTACCACCTGCAGCTCGCGGAGACCATCCCGCTCACCGACCCGGCCGTGCAGGCCATGTACCGCAAGCTGACCGGCAGCCCGGCCTGGCTGCGGCTCAACTCGGTCGAGGAGACGCTGGTCCGCGGCGACAGCGAGCTCCCCATCAGCGAGGACCTCTGGCGTGGCGCCTCGTCGGACGTCAGCAAGACGCTGATGGGCATGCTCAGCATCCAGAACGACAGAACCAATGCGCTGGCCCTGTCGAAGGTCGACGGCACGCTGATCGAGTCGATCATCGGTGGCATCGTCGTGCTCGCCCTCGTGAGCTTCGTGTTCGTGTTCGCGCTGCGGCTGTCCCGCCGGCTCATCGAACGCCTGGTCCGGCTGCGCACCGAAACGCTGGAACTCGCGGAGAAGCGCCTGCCCTCGCTCGTCGAGCGGGTGCGGACCGGCGCGGACGTGAATGTCGACGAGGCCCAGCTGGGCGACTACGGCGGCGACGAGATCGGCGAGGTCGCGATCGCGTTCAACAAGGCGCAGCAGACCGCCGTCACGTCCGCCGTCCAGGAGGCGAAGACCCGCGAGGGCACCAACAAGGTGTTCCTCAACATCGCGCACCGCAGCCAGGTGATCGTGCACCGCCAGCTCAAGACGCTGGACGAGGCGGAGCGCAAGCAGGAGGACCCGGAGCAGCTGGAGCTGCTGTTCCAGCTCGACCACCTGACCACCCGTCAGCGACGCAACGCCGAGAACCTGATCATTCTCGGTGGCGGGCAGCCCGGCCGGCGCTGGCGCAACCCGGTGAGCCTCGCCGAGGTCGTGCGTGGCTCGGCGGCGGAGACCGAGGACTTCGCGCGGGTCAAGGCGGCCAAGCTGCCGCCTCGCAAGGTCATCGGCCCGGTGGTCGGCGACCTCGTGCACCTGCTCGCCGAGCTGATCGACAACGCCGCGACGTTCTCCCCGCCCGGTTCCCGGGTCGAGGTCCGCGGCAACGTCGTCGGCCGTGGCGTGGTCCTGGAGATCGAGGACCAGGGACTCGGTATCGAAGCGGACCGCATCGACGATCTCAACAACATGCTCGTCAATCCACCGGACTTCGGCATCATGGCGCTGTCCACCGAGCCCCGGCTCGGGCTGTTCGTGGTCGCCCGCCTCGCGGCCCGCCACGGCATCGGCGTCACGCTGCGGGAGTCGGCCTACGGTGGCACCAGGGCGATCGTGCTGGTCCGCAACGAGCTGCTCGGCCCGGACACCGACGACCTGAGCGCCCCGGACAGCAAGCAGGACACGCCCGAACAGCCTGTCGAGCGGGTCAACGGCAACGGCAACGGCGCGCCAGGGCCCCGCAGCGCGATCAAGCTGTCGATCCCCGGCGCGGTCAGCCTGCCCGACCTGCCGCCGCTGCCGGTCGTGGAGCCGCGTCCCGGTGAGGACCTGTTCCGCCCGCAGCGACCGGTGGACGCCGAGCACGAGCCGAGCCAACCGGTACGCCGCCCGCCCCAGCAGCCGAAGGAGCCGCCGCGCTCGACCGAGCCGCCGCGCCAGGTGGAGCCGCAGCAGCGCTCGGGCGAGCAGCCCCCGGAGCTGCCGAAGCGCACGCCTGCGCCGCCGCGCGCCCCGGAGCGTTCCGCCGAGCCGGTCCAGGCCGGCGGTCCGGACCTCGCCGCACCGGCGCCGCCGAGCGCCGACACCCGGCAACCGTCGGCACAGCAGCCGCCGCAGGCGCCGCAGTTCGCCCAGGCGCCGGGCCGTCCGGCGCTGCCGCAACGCCGCCGCCAGCAGAACCTGGCACCGCAGTTGCGGGAGGACCCGGCGCCCACGTGGCCCCAGTCGTCCGACAGCCCGGAGGTCAATCGGGAGGACAGCCCCGAGCAGGCACGCAGCCGGTTGGCCGCGTTCCAGTCGGGAACCCGTAGGGGTCGACACGCACAGGCGTCCGACGAGACAGTGAAGTTCGACGACAGTGTGGGGAGCGGGCGTAATGGCCAACACCGCAGTGAATGAGCTCGACTGGTTGCTCGACGAGCTGGTCAAGCGAGTCGCCGGCGCGGACCGTGCCGTGGTGCTCTCCGCGGACGGCCTGCTGATCGGACGGTCGAGCAACCTGTCCGCCGGCGACGCGGAGCACCTCTCCGCGGTGGCTTCCGCGTTCCAGAGCCTCGCTCGGGGCACCGGCCGGCACTTCGGGGGCGGGCAGGTCCGGCAGACGCTGGTCGAGATGGACCACGCCTTCCTGTTCGTGACCGCGGCGGGCCACGGCGCCTGCCTCGCGTTGCTCACCGACGAGAACGCCGACATCGGCATGATCGCCTACGAGATGAACATGATGGTCAAACGGGTCGGCGCGGTGCTCACCGCCAAGCCGCGTGAGTTCCTGGAGCGTCCGGTGCCATGACCGCCGAAGACGAGGAGTGGTTCGACGACGCCGAAGGGTCGCTGGTCCGGCCCTATGCGATGACTGGCGGTCGTACCCGGTCGGACACCCTCGGACTCGACCTGATCACGCTCGTCGTCGCGATGCACTCGGCCGTCGACATCGACGTGGAGCCGGAGTACGAGCGGATTCTGTCCGCGTGCCAGTTCCCGATATCGGTGGTGGAGGTCGCCGCGAAGGTCGACCTGCCGCTGCAGGTGGTCAAGGTGCTCCTCTCGGACCTTATCAACCAGCGGCTCATCATCTTCCGCTCGCCCGTCTCGTCGGCGAACGAGCGCCCAAGCCAACATGTTCTCCAGGCGGTTCTCGATGGCATACGAAAACTCTGACCGCCCCGCCAGCGCGACCAAGATCGTGATCGCCGGCGGGTTCGGCGTCGGCAAGACAACGATGGTCGGCTCGGTGAGCGAGATCCCGCCGCTGCGCACCGAAGAGCTGATCACCGAGGCGTCCTCCGGCGTCGACGACCTGACCGGTGTCGAGCAGAAGCACACGACGACCGTCGCGCTGGACTTCGGCCGCATCACGATCAACCCGCAGCTGATCCTGTACTTGTTCGGCACCCCCGGCCAGAACCGGTTCTGGTTCATGTGGGACGAGCTGGCCCGAGGCGCGATCGGCGCGGTCGTGCTGGCCGACACGCGCAGGCTGGACAGCTGCTTCGGCGCGGTGGACTTCTTCGAGAAGCGTGGGCTGCCGTTCGTGATCGGCGTGAACTGCTTCGACAGCGCCTACCGCTACGGCACGGAAGAGGTCCGCGGCGCCCTCGACCTGGACGGCCACGTCCCGATCCTGCTGTGCGACGCCCGCGAACGCGAGTCCACGAAGCAGGTCCTGATCATGCTGCTCCAACACGCGATGGCGGAAGCCCGCCTGGCCGGCACAGCCATCTAGCCGCGAGTCTCGCTTTCAGCCCCCGCGAGTCTCGCGTTCGGCCCCTGCGAGTTGCGTTTTCGTGACCACGTGGCAGGCGCCGTAGCCTTCGGCGCGGGCCACGATCTTCCCGTCGGACACCCGGATCGCCACCTCGGTCGCGTCGCTCACCGCTGACACACCGGCGGCCCGGGCCAGAGCGCCCGTGCCGTCGCACAGCACGCGCAGGCGGGGCCAGGTGAACTCCGGAAACGCCTGTCGCAGGCACCCGGTGAGCTCGGTGATCGCGAGCCGCGCGAGGGGAATCAGCTCGGCCGGTGTCCCCGACACCAGCACGGCCGTCACCGTGGTGTCCGGCGCGGCACGGACCGCGTACTCGACGGCCGAGGCCCGATGCAGCCCGAGCACGGCGACCACGCCGTCCTCGACGGGTGAGACCTCCTCGTTCCGCACGGAGTCCCACCCGGCCGGCGGTGCCCACGGCTCGTTCACCGCGCGGACCTGCGCCGTGAACGGCAGCTCCAGCCATTCGTCCGGCACGTCGAGGTAGGCGAGCTGCTCGCAGGCCTTGGCCACGTTGAACTGGTCGCCGAACCCCGGCGCGGCGGCCGCCAGCTGGCTCGCCCCGTGGAGCGTGGTCAGCACGGTCTCCGCGACCTTGACCATCCGCCCCTCCTGGCGCAGCCTCTCCAGCGAGAGGCCGAGGAGCACCGCGTCGAGCATCATCAGCTGCGCGTACGGCCGGCGGGTCAGCTCGTCGGAGAGGACCTCGGGCATCAGGTCCATGCCGAGCCAGCGCTCCTCGCTCGGCGGCATCCGGCCGAGCCACGTGCGGGCGAGGGCCGCGAGCGCGTCGCCGGTGGTTCGCCCCGGTTCGATGTGTGGCACTGGCGGTGCGTGCTCGGCGAGGTCGGCCAGTACCGCGAAGTAGAGCGCCCGTTTGCCGGGGAAGTTCGAGTAGACCGCGCCGCGGGTGAGCTCGGCCCGCTCGGCGATGAGGTCGATCTTGGTGTCCCGGAAGCCCTGCTCGGCGAACTCGTCCCGTGCGGCGGCCAGCACCCGCGCCCGGTTGCGCTCCTGCATCTCCGCCCTGCTGAGCCGCGTCATGTTTGACAAGATATCGTCACCATCCAGATGATGAGATCATATGATCTGAACATATGGAGGCGACATGTACGAGCTGGACCTCACCGACCCCGAGGTCATCCGCGATCCGTTCACCGCCTACGACCGGGCGCGAGAGGCCGCCCCGGTGATACGGCTGAACATCCCCGGCATGCCGATGTTGGCGCTGACCCGGCACGAGGACGCGCGCGCGATGCTGACCGACCCGCGCTTCGTCATCCGGCCGACGAGCTTCCTCGGCATTCCCGGCGCGCCGGCGGAGTACCAGCGGTACCTGCACACGATGTCCGAAATGGACGGTCCAGATCATCTGCGGCTGCGCCGGCTCGCGGCACCCGCGTTCACCGCACGGCGAGCGCAGGAGTTCCGCCCCGCCGTCGAACCACTCGTCGAGAAGCTTCTGGACGCCATGCCCGCCGAGCCGGACCTGCTGCGGGACTTCGCGAAGCCCTTGCCGATGCACGTGATCTGCGAGCTGGTCGGCATCCCGGCGGCCGACCGTGCCGACTGGGTGGAGTGGGGCGCGATCGTCGCCGCCTTCGACGTCGCGCGACTCGGCGAGGCCGTGCCGGGGATCATCGAGGGTGCGAAGGCGGCGATCGCCGCCCGTCCGCCCATGGGTGCGCTGGCGGATCTGATCCGCGCCGAGGACCGTCTCACCGACACGGAGTTGGTGACGTTGGTGTGGCAGCTCGTGCTGGCGGGCCAAACTCCGGTCAACCTGATCGCGAACGCGGTGGCGGAACTGTGGACTCGACCGGACGTGCTGGCGGAGCTGCGGGCGGACCCGGCGCTGCTGCCGGGCGCGGTGGACGAGCTGATGCGGTGGTGCGGCCCGCAGCTGTTGACCGTCCCGCGTTACGCCACCGAGGACGTGGACCTGTTCGGGGTGCCCGTCTCGACCGACGAACCGGTCACGATCGCGATCGCCGCGGTCAACCGCGACCCGAGGGCGTTCCCCGACCCGTCGCGGTTCGACCTCCGACGCGGGGCGGCGACACAGCTCGGCTTCGGCCACGGCCCGCACTTCTGCCTCGGCGCCGCACATGCCCGCGTGCAGACGGAGGTAGCGCTCTCGGCACTGCTCGCCAGGGACCTCACACTGACCGTGAACCCAGCGGAACTCCGTGCCCCGGACCCGGCGACCTGGCGTCTGACGGCGTTGCCGGTACGCGTGGTGTGAGGCCCGGTTCCGTGGGTATCTCGGTGTCCCGGGGTTTTCGTCGAAAGGGGCACACGCCATGTCGACCGACGGGATCGTCCTGCTGAAGGAAGACCACAAGGAGATCCGCAAGCTCTTCCGCGAGTTCGAGCAAGCGAGCGAGAAACCCGCGAGGACCAAGGGAAAGATTGTCGAACGCATCCTCGAAGCGCTGACCGTGCACACCTACATCGAGAACGAGTGCATGTACCCCGAGGTGCGAAAACTCATGCCCGACCTGGCCGACCACGTTCTCGAGTCGTACGAGGAACACCACGTGGCCGACGTCCTGTGCGTGGAGCTGGCCGCGATGAGCCCGGACAGCGAGCGTTTCGACGCCAAGACCACGGTGCTCATCGAGAACGTCACCCACCACATGGACGAGGAGGAGCAGGACTGGTTCCCGAAGGTCCGCGCTGGCCTCGGTCGCAAGCAGCTGCAGGAACTGGGCGCGCGGATGCTCGAACTGAAGAAGAAGGCGCCCCGCAAGCCGTCGCAGCCGAGCGCCATCAAGAAGGCTGTTGACGCGGTGATGTCCTGACGCGATTCAGTACGGCGGGTGGTCGGATTTTTGGCCACCCGCCGTTCGTCTGCTTCGCAAAGACACTCACGCAAGGACAATGCTGCAATTTGCATTTTTGGACGCGTGTGTCACACGAACGGAGCAATCGACGAATCGGATAAATCGGACATAACGGTCATGATCAGCTAACTTCCGGCTGACGTCTTGACACAGCCCGTTGGTTCCGATTGTCTCCTCAAACGCGGCACCCAGGTCGGGAACAAAGGCAATTCGTGACGCCGATGCAGGCGGCGACTCCATCTTTTTCGTGCGCTGAGCACAGCTCGAGTTAGGCGGAATGTCAGATGGGCAGCGGGGCCCCGGAGCCAGTAAAGCGGGTTTCCACCAAATGGCGCGTCGACAACTGGAGCCTGCGAACCAAGGTCGCGGCCGTGCTCCTGTTGCCGGCCGTCATCGCGCTCGTGCTCGGTGCCATCCGAGTCGAGTCACGGCTTGACGAGGCCAACCGCCTCAGCACGATCCGGGACCAGATGGTGGTGCTCGGCGAGTCGCTGAAGCTCGCCGACCTCGTGGTCGACGAGATGGTCACGGCCGTGATTAACGACCGGGACCAGCGGCCACGGCTGCGGGCGCAACGCGCGGCCGTCGACGCGCAGGTGCTCAAGGTGCGCGGCGCGGTGGACTTCGCGCGCCTGCCCTCCGCGGTCGACCGCACGCTGAGCGACTCCCTGGGCCGTCTCGCCGCGGTCCGCGTGCAGACCAGCAACGACGTCGGCGACCCGGTCACCGACCTCGCCGCCTACCAGGAGGTCGTCAACGGCCTCACCCAGCTGGTGCCCGGCGTCGTCGAGGTGGCCCAGAGCGACGACCTCGACGAACTGTCCACTTCGGTCCGTTCGCTGCTGCTCCTTCGCTCGGCGCTGGCCGCCGAGGAGGCACTCATCCGGTTCGCCGGTGAGCCGACGCCACCGCCCCGTGCCATCGCCTCCGGCGCGCAGCAGTCCGCCGCCGAGGAGCGGGTGCTCGGCGAGCAACTGCGGGTCGCGTTGCCCGACTGGACGTCCACCGAGTTCGCCGCCGCCACCGAGACCGCGTCGGGCCGGCGGGCCACGCTGCAGCAGGCCGTCATCGAACCCGGTTCTGTTGACCTGACCTCCCTGCTGCCGAACGTGCAGACCGCGGCGACCCGCATCCGCGACCTGTCCACCCAGCTCGTCAACTTCCTTGGCACCACGGTGGATGAGCGCACCAGCGACGCCCGCTCCGACGCGTTGCGGGACACCGCGATCGTGATCGCCGCGCTGTTGACCGCGCTCGCGGTCGCACTCGTCGTCGCCAGGTCGCTGCTGTCGCCGGTGCGTCGCCTGCGCCAGGCCGCGCTCACCGCCGCCCGCCACCAGCTGCCGAGAACGGTCGAGCGCGTGCGTGCCGGCGAGCCGATCAGCTGGAGCTCCGCGCAGTCCGTGCCGGTGAGGACCACCGAGGAGATCGGCCAGCTCGCCCGGGCGTTCGACGACATGCACGAGCAGGCGATCAAGCTCGCCGCCGAGCAGGCCGAGCTGCGCCGGCAGGTCAGCGAGATGTTCATGACGCTGTCCCGCCGCAGCCAGACGCTCGTCGAGTCGCAGCTGGAGGTCATCGAGACCCTCGAGGCCGACGAGCAGGACCCGCGCCGCCTGTCCGGCCTGTTCCGGCTCGACCACCTCGCGACCCGCCTGCGCCGCAACGGCGAGAACCTCCAGGTGCTCGCCGGTGGCTCGCCTGCCCGCCGCGACACGTCGCCGGTCACCGTCGTCGAACTGTTGCGTGCCGCCACCTCCGAGATCGACGAGTACCGCCGGATCACGCTCGCGCACGCGCCGAGCGGCTCGGTCCGCGCGATCGCCGCCGCCGACGTCGTGCACATCCTCTCCGAGCTGCTGGAGAACGCGACCCGCTACTCGCCACCGGACCAGAAGGTCGTGCTGTCCGCGGACCGCGGCGCCGACGGCGGTCTGCTGTTCGAGGTGGTCGACGCCGGGCTCGGCATGGCGCCCGACGACATCGAGGCAGCCAACCGGCGACTCGCCGCCGTTGACTCGGTCGACCCGGAGACCACCCGGCGCATGGGTCTGTTCGTGGTCAGCCGACTCGCCGCCCGGCACGGGGTGACCGTGCGCCTGCGCCCCACGTTCGAGCGGGCGTCGCGGGCCGGCATCACGGCCAGCATCCACCTGCCCGGCGCGCTGGTGATCGCGGGGACGACCCCGGAGAGCATGGTCACCGTGGCGGCCGGCCGGCGTGAGCTGGTGGCCGCGGCCACCAGCGCCGAGCCCATGCCGCTGTGGCCGGCCCCGCAACTCGAGGACCAGCCCAAGACCTCCAGCTGGTTCGTCGAGGAGACGTACTCGGACACCAACGACAACGGGAACGGCAGTAGCAGCAACGGCAACGGGAACCAGCACGGCAGCAGCTGGATGACCCCTGCCACCCCGGCGGTGCGGCCCCTGAGCCAGGCCCCCGCCGCCCCTCGACCCGCCGCGACCACCGCGGCTGGCCTGCCGATCCGCTCGCCCGGCGCGGGAGCCGTGCCGGCGGAGCGTCAGCAGACCGCCCCAGATACGGGTTTCCGCGATCCAGAGTCGATCCGGAACAACCTCTCACGGCACTACGACGGCGTGCTCGCGGCTCGCCGGGCCCGTGAGCAGCCCGGGCCAGGCGGGAACAGCTAGAGGGAGTGACTGAGACGATGACTGAAGGCACGACGGCGACCGAACCGTCGTTGGGCTGGCTGGTTTCCGCGTTCACCAAGGAAGTTCCTGGCGTGGCGCACGCGGTGCTGGTTTCCGCCGACGGGTTGCTGGTCGCTGCCAGCGATGCCCTCCCACGAGATCGCGCGGACCAGATGTCCGCACTGACAGCAGGCTTGACCAGCCTCACGGTCGGCGCCGCAGACCTGTTCACGGCTGGCCGGGTGGTCCAGTCGGTGATCGAGATGGAACACGGGTTCCTGCTCTTGATGAGTGTCGGCGACGGCTCCCATCTCGCGGTGATCGCCGCGGCGGGGTGCGACATCGGTCTCGTCGGCTACGAGATGACGTTGCTTGTCGATCGCGTCGGCCGCATGGTCGACACCCCGGTCCGCGGCGGAGCATCAGAACAGGGCTGAGGGCCGAAACTTGAGTGACGTCCATGACCCCGGGGCGCCGCCACCGGCGTTGGCACGCCCGTACTCGTGGACCGACGGCCGCACACAGCCAAGTGTCGACCTCGCGATCGAGGCTCGGGTCTTGACCACGCGGTCCGGTCGGGACCTGACACCACGCCTGACCAGTGCACTGTGGACGGTCACGCAGCTGTGCTTCCAACCGCGGTCCATCGCCGAGATCGGCGCGTACCTCGCGGTGCCACTCGGCGTCGCGAAGGTGCTCGTCGCGGACCTCGTCGCCGAAGGGCTGGTGAACGTCGAGGCCACCCTCGCACACGACGCGGACGACGCGGAGAAACGCGAGCTGATCGAGAGGGTCCTCAGTGGACTACGGGCAACCAAGTAGGCGCAAGCGGATCACGTCCGCGAAGATCGTGGTGGCCGGCGGTTTCGGGGTGGGCAAGACGACGTTCGTCGGCTCGATGTCCGAGATCACGCCGCTGCGCACCGAGGCGCTGATGACCAGTGCGAGCGTGGGTGTCGACGAGTTGGCGCGGATCCCCGACAAGCTCAAGACCACGGTGGCCATGGATTTCGGCCGGCTCACGCTCGCCGAGGACCTCGTCCTGTACGTGTTCGGCACCCCGGGCCAGCACCGCTTCTGGTTCATGTGGGACGACATCGTCCAGGGCGCCATCGCCGCGATCGTGCTGGTCGACCCGGAACGCCTGGCCGACGGCTTCTCCGCGGTCGACTACTTCGAGTCCCGCCGCATGCCCTTCCTCGTGGCGATCAACGAGTTCGACGGCGCCCGCCGGTTCACCCCCGACCAGGTCCGTGAGGCACTCGTGCTCGGCGACCACGTCCGGATCATCCCCTGTGACGCCCGGTCGACACAGTCGGCGAAGCAGGTGCTGATCGCCGCCAGCGAGTACTCACTGTCCGCTTTGGATGCCCGCGCGGGCTGAAAGGCCAGGAAATGGTTCACCACTTCGACATGGGCGTGTGGCTGCTGTTCCTGTCGTACGCGACGTCCGTTGTCGGCGCCACGATCGGCCTCACGTGTGCGCACCAGGCCCAGGCCCGCGGTGTGACACCGAACGTCCGCCTCGGCTGGCTCGCGCTCGCCGCACTCTCGATCGGCGGCATCGGCATCTGGTTGATGCACTTCATCGCGATACTCGGCTTCTCCACCCCGGGACAGCCCATCCGCTTCGACATCGCACGCACGGCACTGTCGGCGGTGCTCGCGATCACGGCGGTGTTCGTCGGGCTCGTGGTGTTCGGTGTGCGGCAGAAGTCCGCGACATGGCGGCTGATCGTCGCGGGCGCCGTGACGGGCCTCGCGGTGAACCTCATGCACTACACGGGCATGTGGGCCGTGAACGTCAAGGGCGACCTCAGCTACAACCCGTTCCTGGTCGTACTGTCGATCATCATCGCCGTGGGCGCCGCGACGGCCGCCCTGTGGTTCACGGTGCGAACGGACGGCCTGCCGCAGCGGTTGATGGCGGGCCTGGTGATGGGCGTCGCCGTGGTGGGCATGCATTTCGTAGGCATGGCCGCGGTCGATGTGAACCTGGACGCGAACGCCCCCGACCCGGCCGGCGTCGAGGTGTTCAGCTTCCTGTTCCCGGTGTTCATCCTCTCGGCCGCCGCGCTCGCACTCCCCATCGTCGCGATCCTGACGACCCAGAAGGACGACGACATCACGCCGGACGAACCACTGGACCGCCCCCTCGACACGGCGGCGGTCCGGTAGTCCGAGTCGGTCAGCTGTTCCCGGCAAGCCAGCGGAAGGTGAGCGTGTAGAACGCGGGCGCGCCGTCGCTCATGTTGATCGAGTGGCCGGTGTCCGGGATGACCGCGTCCACCAGTTGCCCGGCGGGTGCGGTCGTGCAGTCGGCCGTCTGTCCACAGTAGAACATGTCGTGTCGGCCCAGTACCGACAGCGTTGGCACGTCGACCGGCGTCGGTGACGTGCCGATGGCCAGCAGTTCCGGCTCCGGCACGGTGTCCTTTCTGGCCTCCTCCAGATACGGGACCGCCGGCCCGTACGTATCGGGATAGAGGAAGGTCTCGACGCGAGTGCCGGGCATGGTGGTCAGGTATCCGGTCGCCCAGCCGCGACCGGCGAACTTCGGGTCCTGCTCGGCCGGGTAGAACGGTGGGAAGGGCGCGTTCGCGCGGATGTTCGGCAGACCGGCCGGCATGCCGCTGATGACCATGGCGGTAACGCCGCCGTACCGCGCCGCGTCGTAGGCGACCAGCCCGCCGAGCGAGTGGGCGTTCAGCACGACCCTCGTGAACCGAGGGCCGAACGTGCCGCCGCGCAGGCGTTCCACAACCTGGTGCGCGACGTAGCCGGCGGCCGGCAGGTCGAGTGTCATCGGGTCCGGGTGGTCACTGCGGCCGTACCCGAGACGGTCGAGGTTGAACGTCGCGAACCCGCGTGCCGCGGCCAGCCGGGCGTAGGCGTTCCAGTAGGTGTGGTCGTAGGTCGCACCGTGCAGGAGCAGTTGGACGGGCGTGTCGGGACCCATGCGGGCCGGCCGGCAGAACTCGCCGAAGACGCGGTGCGGCACGGGATCGCCCGGATACCGGTCGACGGACAGAAATTGGCCGCGACACGAAGCTGGTTCGGCCACAGTGGACGGTGCGAGGAGGAGTGCGAGGACGGCAGCGATCACCGCCGCGGAAAAGGCGCGCACGGTAAACCTTTCGGATGAGCGCTCACAATTCCGGCTGTCGGTGACAGCTACTGCGTCGGTACGCAGCTCTACAGCGCGGGTCGAAGGCTATGACCGGCCGCGTGGACCGGTCAACCTCATTTCCGGGACCCGCGTCAGCCCTCGACGCCAGCGTCCTCCCTGGCGTCTTCCTTGTTGTCGTCGACCTTCACTGCTTCCTTCATGACTTCGGTCATCGTCGCACCGATCCAGCCAACGGGAACCTCGACGCCACCGACCTTGACGAAGTAGCCGGGATCCCGCAGATCCTTCAGGGTCTGCAGCGTGTTCATGAACATGTCGCCGCCCTTGGGCCCAAGCAGCTTGTGCGCGATGTCCGAGACCTTCTCCTGCGGTACATGGCTGAGCTGGTCGAGCGACTGCGTGAACTGCGCGTGGTTCTGGTAACCCTCCGGGGTCCACGGGTTGTTGTACTTCCCCGTCTGCGGGTCGTACACCTCCCAAGGCTTGTGTGGTTGGTTCGGCCCGGTCGCATTGGGGTCTGGCGTATTGCCCTGGTTGCCACCGGGGTTGTTGGGGTCCGGGCCGTTGTTGCCCGGACCTTGGTTCTGTCCCGGAGGGTTCTGGTTGCCTGAGCCGTTGGGGTCTGGGCTGCTGCCGGACCCGGACCCGGACCCGGACCCGGACCCGGACCCGGTGCCGGTGCCTGAACCGGAGCCTGAACCAGTGCCGTTGGGGTCTGGGCTGCTGCCCGAGCCCGAGCCCGAGCCCGAGCCCGAGCCGGACCCGGAGCCGGTGCCCGAGCCGGAGCCCGTGCCGGTGCCGGTGCCGGTGCCTGAGCCCGAACCGTTGGGGTCTGGGCTGGAGCCGGTGCCGGAGCCGGAGCCGGAGCCGGTGCCGGAGCCGGAGCCGGAGCCGGTGCCGGAGCCGGTGCCCGAGCCCGAGCCCGAGCCGGAGCCCGTGCCGGTGCCGGTGCCGGTGCCCGAGCCG
>NZ_DASUVO010000102.1:0-45145 GCF_036378875.1 Actinophytocola sp. | reverse complement strand
ATCTACCAGAACTGCCCCATCTTCAACGACGGCGCCTTCGACGTACTGAAGGAACCCGGCGAGAAAGAGCAGAGGCTCATCCCGCTGGAGGACGGCAAACCCATCCGCTTCGGACCCGACGGCGAATACGGCGTCGTCCGCCCCGAACTCGGCGGACTCGAGGTGGGGCCGTACGACCCGGACCGCGTGGTCGTCCACGACGAGTCCATTGCGGACCCGTCCTACGCGTTCGCACTGTCCCGCCTGTCGACGCAGGACCTGTCCCACACGGTCACCGGTGTCTACCGCAAGGTCAGCCGCCCCGCCTACGACGACCTGGCCCGCGAACAGCTCGCTGCGGCCACGGCTCCCGCGGATCTGCGGTCACTGCTTCGGGGGAGCGACACCTGGACCGTCGGCTGAACAGCGCAGCCACACCGGACTCCGGGCACCCGACTCCCACTCGCGGTACGCGCGGACGACCAGCAAGTGGAAGCGGACCGGTGCCAAGGGGCCCGCGTCCACCGTGACCACCGTCGGTGTGTGGCATCTCGGAACCGTCGACATGCCCGCCTCCTCCCCGGCGCCACCTCCTCCGCAGCAGGCGCGAAGGACCAACGGTAGCCACCTCTGTACTCGGCGTCGCCGGGCTGAAACAACTGTCGAGCACGACACGAGCCGGTCTCCAGTGGCGGTGAGGAAACTCACAGAAGGTTCGTTATGTCGGACCCGCCGGGTCCCGTTCGGACAAACAGTTGTCGAGGAACGCCATGACACATATTGACTTACCAGTAGGTTCCGCGGATGTCCTTCCTCGCCTGGCAGCCACGGCGTGGCCGGACCGTGCGGCACTCCGCACCGGCACCAGCGCGGTGACGTTCGCCGAACTGGACCGAGCGGTCTCCCGGCTCGCGTTCGGGCTACGGCAGCACCTCGGCGGCGAGGGCCTCACCGTGGCCGTGTCGGCGTTGCCAGGCCTCGACTTCCCGACGGCGTTCTACGCGATCGTGCGCAGCGGCAACGTGGCGGCCCCGGTGGACCCGAGGATGCCGGCGGACGAGTTCGCCGACTTCCTGACCGCCACCAAGACAAGCGCGGTCATCCTGGGCCGCGCCATGTACGAACGGGTCCGCCCCGCACTGGGCACATCGCTGGAACTGGTGCTGCTGCTGGACGCCCCAGCCGAGGTCGGAATACTGACCTGCGCGGAGCTGGCGACGACCGGCACACTGCTGGTGGACCCCCGCGACCGCGACGAACGCGCCCCGGCCGCGATCCTGTCCGGCCTGATCACGCACCACACCCTGAAGGCACGGGCGGCGTCGGTCGGCCTGACACCCGAAACGGTGGTGCTGAACGCGACCCCGGTGTACGACGTGACCCAGCTCAGCGCCGGCATCCTGAGCGGCGCGAAGCAACTCCTGTCCCGCGACCGCTCCCTGGAACAGAACGCGACACACCTGCTGACCGAACAAGGCCTGGCAGCGTTGCGCGCCTCGTAGGGCCAGGTTGCCCACAGGTCTGCGGAGTTGTCCACAGCCTGTGGGCCAACCGGCGGTTCTTGTCGGTGCGCCTCGGTACGCTGGATTTCGGGGGCCGGAGGCCGGCCCCCGACGACTACGGCTGCAGGATGTCCTCACCCGGCGTGTCGGCGAACAGCGAGTCGATCTCGTGGGCGTACTTCTCCGTGATCGGCTTGCGGCGCAGCTTCATCGTCGGCGTCAGCTCGTCACCGCCCGGTTCCCAGGCCGACGCCAGCAAGCGGATGCGCTTCACCTGTTCGACGCGGGCGAGCTTCTCGTTGCCCGCCTTGACGCCGGCGAGCACCGCCGCCCGGATCTCCGGGTGCGCCACCAGCTCCGCCGCGGACGCACCGCCGAAACCGTGCTGCTGAGCGAAAGCCGCGGCCGCGTCCGGGTCGAGTGTCGCGATCGCCGCCACGTACGGCCGGTTGTCGCCGATCGCGACCACCTGGCCGACCAGTGAGGTCGCCGCCTTGATCGCGTTCTCGATGTTCGACGGCGACATGTTCTTACCGGACGCGTTGATGATCAGTTCTTTCTTGCGGTCCACGATCTTCACGTAGCCGTCGGCGTCGATCTCCGCGATGTCGCCCGTGTGCAGCCAGCCGTCGGCGTCGAAGGTCTCCGCGGTCTTGTCCGGGGCGTTGCGGTAGCCGCGCATCACTGTCGGGCCGCGGGTCAGCAGCTCGCCGTCCTCGGCCAGCTTGACCTCCATGTCCTTCATGGCCCGCCCGACCGTGCCGAGCTTCGTCCGGCCCGGCGCGTTCGCCGTGGTCGCGCCGCCGGTCTCGGACATGCCCCAGACCTCGTAGATGGGGATGCCGATGCCCCAGAAGAACTCCAGCAGGTCCGGGGAGATCGCCGAAGCGCCGGACGCCGGGGCCTTCGCCTGGTCCAGGCCGAGCTTGTGCCGCAGCTTCGACAGCACGAGCTTGTCGGCGACCCGGTGCTGCGCGGCCAGCACCGGTGGCACCGGCCTGCCAGCCAGCTCGTGCCGGACCGTCTTGATGCCCGTCTCGATCGCCCAGGCGGCGATCTTGCGCTTGACCGGGCTCTGCTCGGCCGCCAGCCCCATGTCGATCGCCGCCTTGAACTTCTGCCACACCCTCGGCACGGCGAAGAACGAGTGCGGCCGGGTGTCCCCGAGCGCCTCGGCCAGCTTCGTCAGGTCCGCGACACATGTGACCTGGATGCCGAACAGGATCGCGAAGTACTGCGCGGTGACGCGGTCCGCGATGTGCGCGGCCGGCAGGTACGACAGGATCCGGTCACCCGGTTCGGCGCGGAACAGGACCTTGGTGGCGTCGGCCTGCGCGATCACGTTGGCGTGCGTCAGCTCGACGCCCTTCGGCGGGCCGGTGGTGCCGGACGTGTAGATGATCGTCGCGAGGTCGCTCGGCTCAACGGCCTGCCACGCGGCGTCGAAGTCGAAGTCGGGGTCGCCCTTCGCCTCGAGGTCGGCGAACGTCAGCACACCGTCCACATCGGACACGTCGTCGGCGCACACGATGTGCTCGACCGCGCCGCGCACCTCCTGGATGCGGGGGAGGAACCGCTCGTCGCAGAACACCACCGTGTTGCCGGCGTTGCCGAACAGGTACGCGATCTGCTCCGGCGGCGAGGTGTTGTAGATCGAGAACGGGGTGGCGCCGAGGTGCAGGGCGGCGGCGTCGGCGAGGTGGAACTCGGGCCGGTTCGAGAGCATCAGCCCGACGGTGTCGCCTCTCTTCACGCCGAGCGCCGCCAGTCCCGCGGCCAGCTTGCGTACCCGCTGGTCCCACTCGCGCCAGGTGATCTCCGTCGCGCCGCCCGGCGTGCGGATGATCACCGCGTCCGGGCTCGTCTTGGCGAACTCCTGGAACGCCGCGCACAGCGTGGCGTACGAAGAGGGTGACTTGTTCATGTGTGCACGCTCCGATGCGCCGGGTCGGCCCCGTGGTTGGCCGTGATCGTAAGCATCCGTGTCCTACCCCGTCCATGCCGAACAGGGCATTTGCGGCATTCGGACGACGCTACCGGCACGCTTCGTGAGCGGTCAACGACGCTGCTGAGGTGTGGTTTCGATTCGGTACTGCTCGATCAACTCCTCGTGGTCGGCCGGTGCACCCTCGGTCATCGTCACGGGGTGCGGAAGTGAGCGCGCGGGTGGTTCTCGTCCGGGCGCAACATTCACGCGCCCCGCTCCTTCAGCGCCTCGTCTCCGCCGGCGATCCTGACCTCGTATACCTGCACGGGTCTCAGGCCAGGGCCATGGTGAGCAGGTCGCGGCACGCGGCGCTGATCTCCCGGCGGTCCAGCTCTGTCGGGGCGACCCTCGTCAGCTGGTGCAGGAGGAGTCCGTCGAGGTGGGCGACCAGCGTGCCCGCGCGTCGCTTGGGTTCGCTCGCGCCAGCCGCGGCGATGGTCTGTTCCGCCATCACCCGGAACGCCGCGCCGTGCGTCATCAACCTCATGCGCAGCGCCGGGCGCCGTGTCGACTCGAGTGTCAGCTCGTAGCGCGCCAGCGTGCGTTCCCGCGAGTCCGTCAGCCACCGCCACACCAGGGCCGTGACCAGCGAGGTAAGCGCATCCATGTCGACCTCGCCGCCGCGTTCGAGCGGTTCGCCGATGTCGAGGGCATCCAGCTCGGCCATCCTGGCGAGCGCGGCGAACATCAGCGCCTCGCGGGTGCGGAAGTAGTACGACGTGGAGCCCTCCGCCAGTGACGCCGCCCGGTCCACCGCGCGGTGTGTGAACCCGCGCAGGCCCTCGCGCGCGATGGTCGTTATCGCTGCGTCCGCGATCACAGTCCGACGGTCTGCCACACCGGCACTCTACGGGTGTAGAGTTACTACAGCTGTAGAGGAGGGGGTTGGCATGGAAGCCATCGTCGCGGGTGGAGGCATTGGTGGACTGGCCGTCGCGGCCGGGTTGCACCGGCGTGGCTGGACGGTCCGGGTGCTGGAGCAGACCGAGGAGTTCAGCGTGGTCGGCGCGGCGATCTCGTTGTGGCCCAACGCGTTCCGCGCGCTGGCGGCGGTCGGCGCCGAGGTCGACGGTGAGCGGTTGGCCGAGTCCGGCGGCCTGCGGGACTGGCGCGGCCGCTGGATCGCGCACATGGATCCGGCGGTCGTCGACGCCCACGCGGCCCGGGCCGCGATCGTGCACCGGCACGACCTGCGGACCGCGTTGCTCGCGCGGGTGCCGCAGGAGTGCCGGATGAACGGGGTCCGCGTGCGCGGCGCCCGGGTCGACGGGGACCGTGCGGTCGTCGAGTACGACGGTGGCGAGCTCACGGCCGACCTGCTCGTCGGCGCTGACGGGGTGCGCAGCGTCGTGCGTGAAGCACTGTGGCCCGCGGCCGCCCCACCTCGGTACTCGGGGACCACGGCGTGGCGGATCGTCCTGCCCAGGCCGAAGGGACTGGCCGGGGTCTGGGCCGAGACCTGGGGACCGGGTTCGGTGTTCGGCATGTTCCCGATGCCGCACGACCTCGTGTACTGCTACGCCACGGCATCCGTGCCACCCGGCGGGCGCGGTGCCGACGGTGAGCTGGCCGAGCTGCGTCGCCGGTTCGCTGACTGGTGTGAACCGATCCCGTCCGTGCTCGCCGCCGCGACCGAGGACCAGGTGTTGCGGCACGACCTGTATGCGCTTCCACCGCTGCCGACCTACGTGCGTGGCCCGGTCGCGCTGCTCGGCGACGCCGCGCACGCGATGACTCCGTTCCTCGGCCAGGGCGGCTGCCAGGCACTCGAGGACGCGGCCACCCTCAGCGTCGCGGTCGAGACACAGCCCGACCTGGTCACCGCGCTGCGCCGCTACGACGAGCTGCGCCGGCCGCGCACGCAGGCGATGGTCAGGAAGTCGCGGATGACCGGGGCGGTCGGCCACCTGTCCTGGGGGCCGGCGCGGGTGGTCCGCAACGCGTTGCTGCGTGCGCTGCCGATGTCGGTGTTCGCGCGGAACCTCGCGCGACCGTTCAGCTGGCGGCCGGAGGACGGGTTGGACGTAACACCGATCCGACCAGGTGTGTGATCAGCTACCCGCGTGGACTTGTTCGGCGGCCAGGGTGACCCACCGGCCACCATGGTGCTGGTGACGGCTGTCGTCGCACTGGTCGTGGTGGCCTTCAACGAGCTGTGGCGACCGGCCCGCAACGTGATCACGATCGTGCACGAGGCCGGGCACGCGCTGGCGGCGGTACTGGTCGGCCGGCGGCTGTCCGGCATCCGGCTGCACTCGGACACGTCCGGGCTGACGCTGACGAGAGGCAAGCCGTACGGGCCGGGCATGGTGATGACCGCGTTCGGCGGGTACGTCGCGCCGTCGCTGCTCGGACTGGGGTTCGCCGGTCTCGTCGGCGCGGACCGCATCACCGCGGTGCTGGTGGTCTGCGCGGTGCTGCTGCTCGGCGTGCTCGTGATGGTGCGCAACGTGTACGGGTTCTTCTCGGTGCTGCTCACCGGCGCCGTGCTGTTCGGCATCGCGTGGTGGACGAGCCCGCTGGTGCAGGCCGCGTTCGCGCACGTCATCACGTGGTTCCTGCTGCTCGGCGGTGTGCGGCCGGTCGGTGAGCTGCAGAGCAAGCGCCGGCGCGGGCGGGCGCGGGACTCCGACGCCGACCAGCTCGCGCGGCTCACCGGCGCGCCGGGTTGGCTGTGGATCGGCATGTTCTTCTTCATCAACCTCGGTTCGCTGGTGCTCGCGGCGGCGTGGCTGTTGGGGTGAGGCAGACTTACCGCATGACTGTGGTGTCTGAGTCCGTGTCGTCGGCCGTCTCCGCGTGCGCGCAAGCCGCCTACCGGGCCGCACCGACGCTGGCGGCGGCTCCCGACTCGGCGATCGACGGCGCGCTGTCGGCGATGGCGTCCCGTCTGCGTGCCTCGTCGGCTTCTCTGTTGGAGGCGAACGAGGCGGACGTCGCCGCCGCGACCGCCGACGGCATGAGCGCCGGCCTGCTGGACCGGCTGCGCCTGTCACCGGAACGCCTCGACACGATGGCGTCGGCGCTGGAACTGCTGGCCTCGACCCCACACCCGCCGCGGTCCGCCTTCGTGCGCGACCTGCCGGACGGGCTCAAGCTGTACGAGCGCCGCCGCCCGGTCGGCGTGATCGGCGCCAACTACGAGGCCCGGCCGAACGTGACCGTCGACGTCGCGTCACAGCTCGTGAAGTCCCGCAACGCCGGCGTACTTAGGACGGGTGGCGCGGCACTCGGTTCAGCGACGGCGTTGCTGCGCTCGGTCATCGCCCCGGCGCTGGAAGAGGCGTCTCTGGACCCGGCCGCGATCCAGCTGGTGCCCACCCCCGACCGTGCCGCCGCCTCGGCGCTGGTGTCGCAGCCGGCGCACATCCCGTTGGTGATCCTGCGGGGGAGCGGCGAGACCACGCGGACGCTCGGCCAGGAAGCCGCCCGGCACGGGGTCCGCACACTGGCCCACGCGGACGGCGGTGGCGTGCTGTACGTCGACGTCGAGGCGGACGTGTCGGTCGCCATCGACCTGGTGCGCAACAGCGTGGACCGGCTGGGCGTGTGCAACCGGCTGAACCTGCTGCTGATTCACTCGGACGTGTACGAGTCCTTCCTGCCCTCGGCGCGGTCGCTGCTGACCGACCTGGGGATCACGCTGTCGCTACCACCCCACAACCACCCGATCGGGTACGAATGGGCGCTGGACTCGTCCCGCGAGGCGACAGTGACCGTGCTGCCGGTGTCCTCGGCAGTGGAGGCCGCGTCGGTCGCGAACACGGAAACCTCGGGCCTGGCCGCGTCGATCGTGACCACGTCCCAGGCTACGGCGGAAGCGTTCATGGACGCCTACACCGGCACCGGCGTCTTCTGGAACGCGACGACCCGCCTACTCGACGGCTTCAAACTGCTCGCGGTCCCGGAGACCGGCATCAACATCGACAAGGTCCCAGGCCCCCGAGGCCCGGTCACCTACCCAGACCTGTGCCTGCGCCAGTACGCAATCCTCCCGGCCTAACCACTTGCCTTCAACATAAACTGTAAGCGTGACGTTTGAGCGGATCACCATAGATCCGGATGTGATGGGTGGTGCACCCTGCATCCGGGGGTACCGCATTCCCGTAGCCACGGTGGTGGCGATGTTCGCTGACGGAATGACCGCCGACGAGATCGTCGCTGACCTACCCGATCTCACACCCGAGGACATCACAGAGGCCCTCCGATACGCGGCGGAGGCCGTTCGAGAGCGGACGTTGCCACTGCGGCACACTGCGTGACGTGAAGTTCCTGATCGACAACAACTTGTCGCCTCAGGTTGCCGTGTTGCTCCGCGAGGCCGGGCACGACGCTGCCCATGTCCGTGACTACGGCATGCAGGCAGCACCTGATGATCAGGTGCTTGTTCGAGCGTCCGACGAAGGCCGGGTTCTGATCTCCGCCGACACGGACTTCGGGTTGCTGCTGTCCCGCCTGCACGCCACGGCGCCGTCCGTGGTTCTGGTCCGGCGACTCGTCGGCCGCCGCGCCAAAGGACATGACGGACGTGATCCTCGCGAACCTGGCGCCGGTCGCCGAGGATCTGGCGGCCGGCGCGGTCGTGGTGCTCGGCGAGGAATCGGTGCGGGTGCGGCGGTTACCGATCTAGCCGCAGGCGGCTCTCATGGCTTGGGGCGTCTCGCTGTTCCCGAAAACGTAACTCGTGGGGGCCGAACGCGAGACTCGCGGATCGTCAGGCCCGTGTGTAGGGCACCCGTTGGTTTTACCCACACCGAGTGCGGGATCTTCGACGGGTTGTGCACGATTTCCGTGTAGTACTCGCGACCCTGGCTGATCACCCAGTACGCGACGTCCTCGCGGCCGTCCTCTGACTCCTCCATGTGGTCGGCCCACGGGTAGTCGTGTGTCAGGCTCTGGGCGGTGTCCAGCAGTTCCTCATGGAAACGCACCAGCGCGTCGAGCGGCATGGCGTGCAGTGCGGCCACCGGGTCAGCGGACTCGACCACCGACCAGAACTCGTCACTCGGCTCGGGGGGCCGCGAGAGACTCACGGTGGATCACTTCTGCCGCTGCTTCCTCCACGCGCGGGGAATGCTGTGGGGCCTCCAGTGCGAGGGTGATCGCTCGGGCGCCGATCTCAACCAGTGGGAGGCGGACCGTGGTCAGGCGTGGGGTGACGTCGCGGGCGATGGGCATGTCGTCGAAGCCCACTACCGAAACATCGGATGGGACGGACAGGCCGCGGTCCCGCAAGGTCGACAGTGCGCCTATCGCCATGGAGTCGTTGAGGGCCACGATCGCGGTCAGTTTGGGGTCCGCGTCCAGTAGCGCGGCCGTCGCCGCGGCGCCGCCGTCCCGGTCGAACTCCGCGTAGGCGATGCGCCGTGCCGGGAGGCTGCGGCGGTGGTCGCGGGCCGCTCGCCGGAGGCCGGCAAGGCGGTCGGTCGTCGTGGTCAGCTGGCGCGGGGCCGCCACCACGCCGACGTGGCGGTGCCCGAGGGAGAACACCGCGGAGCCGATCAGGTAGCCGCCCTCCTCGTTGGCCGGCATCACCGCGTCGCCGGCCAGTTTGTGGCGGCCCACCACCGACACCCGGCCCCCGGTTGCCATGTACGCGGCCAGTTTCGCGTTCAGCGACTTCGTGAACGCGGGGTCGTGGTAGCCGGAGCCCGCCAGGATGATCGCCTCGACCTGGTGTGCCCGCAGCAGTTCCACGTACTCCAGCTCGCGATCCGGATCGCGGTAGGAGTTGCAGATGATCACCAGGCGGCCCTGCTCCGAGGCGACCCGTTGCAGCCCACGCGTGATCTCCGCGAAATAGGGGTCCGACACGTCGTGCACGATCACGCCGACGGTGGTGCGATGGGAGCGGGCCAACAGTTGCGCGTGCGCGTTGGGCACGTACTGCAACTCTTGTACCGCGCGTAGCACCCGTTCGCGTAGTTCGTCCGACACGATCTTCGGGCTACCGTTCACGATGCGTGACACGGTTGCCGCCGACACGCCAGCCCGACGCGCGACATCGGCAAGCGTCGCCATGCCAGACCTCCGATGTTTGACACCAAATACTTGCCCGCCTAGCGTCAGGCTACAAGGAAAGCCCTTTCCTTCGCCTGAAGGCGTGATTACCGCCAGTGTCCATTGTGCGGCCCCGCAACAGCAAGGCCGCCACGCCGAGGGGTACCGATGCGTGATCCACTGCCGGGCGCGGTAGGCGTCTCGAAACTCTCCGTGTACGACACCGCGACCCCCGACGGCCTGCCCGGTGGCACGCCACACCTACACCTCTGCTGCAGCGAGGCGTACGTGGTGACCGCCGGCGCGGGACAGGTCCAAACTCTGTCCGGCCAGGACGGGTTCCAAGAGCACGACCTCAAGCCCGGAGCCGTCCTCTGGTTCACCCCGGGCACGATCCACCGCCTGATCAACCGAGGCGGCCTGGAGATCACGGTGCTCATGAGCAACACGGGACTGCCGGAGGCCGGCGACGCCGTCCTCACCTTCCCGCTCGACATCGTGCGCGACCCCGACCGCTACGCCGAGGCCGTCGCGCTCCCGAACGGCGGCGCGCCCGGCACCGACATCACCTCCGCCTACCGCCGCCGCGACCTCGCCGTACAGGGCTTCCACGAACTCCGGGAGCACGGCACCCTCGACGAGTTCTACGCCGCCGCCATGCGACTCAAGCAGCCGCTCCTCGACGGCTGGCGCGAGCGGTGGGAGCGGGGCGCGCGACGGGCCGCTGAAAGTACCGGGCGGCAGATCGACGCGTTGGCCGGCAACGACCCCAGCCATCTGCGGGAATCCCGGGTCAGCGGCAAGCCGGGGCCCGACGAGGAGGGTCGGCTCGGGATGTGCGGACTTCTCGACACATACCGTTACGACCCATAACGGGAAAGCCCTTGCCGCGACCAGGTTCGGACAAATAGAGTCCTGGGAAAGCGCTTGCCTGGCAGTGACGCCCACGGCGGGAGGACTTTCGTTGAGAACCCGGAGCTACGTCATAGCGTTCTGTTTGTCCCTGGTCATCGGCACCATGGTGGCGCCGCTCGCCGCCGCGCAGGCTCGTTTCTCCATCCTCGTCTTCTCCAAGGTCAACGGCTACTACCACGACTCGATCCCCGCGGCCCAGCAGGCGATCACCGAACTGGGGCAGGAACACGACTTCGACGTCACGGTCTCCGACGACGCGAACCTGTTCACCGACGCCGGCCTCGCCCCGTTCGACGCGGTCGTCTTCAGCAACACCAACAGCCGCGACGGCGCGATCCTCAACGCCGCCCAACGCGCCGCCTTCGAGCGCTACATCCGCGCGGGCGGCGGCTACGCGGGCATCCACTCCGCGAGCGGCACCGAGTACGACTGGACCTGGTACGGCCAGCTGATGGGGGCCTTCTTCGACAAGCACCCGGCGATCCAGCCGCTCAAGGTGCAGGTCGACGACCGCGCCCACCCGTCGACGAAGGGCCTCCCGCAGGTGTGGGAGCGCACCGAGGAGCCGTACGACTTCCGCGTCAACCCGCGCGGCTCGGTCCACGTCCTCGCGAGCTACGACACGAACAGCTACACCGGCCACACGATGGGTCCCGACCACCCGATCTCGTGGTGCCAGAACTTCGAGGGCGGCCGCTCCTGGTACACCGGCCTCGGCCACGACGCGGCCACCTACAGCGACGAGAACTTCCGCGGCCACATCCTCGGCGGCATCCAGTGGGCGGCCGGGGCGGTCAAGGGTGACTGCGGCGCCACCGAGGACAGCCGCTGGCAGAAGACCCTCCTCGAAGGCGACACCGACGACCCGCTGCAGATAGAGGTCGACCACAAGGGCCGCGTGTTCTACATCCAGCGCGGCGGCCGGCTGAACGTGTACGACCCGAAGGTCGGCTACAGCCACGAGGCAGGCCAGTTCGACGCGTTCGTCCTGCACACGCACGGCATGCACGGTTTCGTCCTCGATCCGAACTTCGCGCAGAACGGCTACATCTACGTCTACTACTCGCCACGCACCAAGGGCGTGAACCGGCTGTCCCGTGTCCGGTTCGACGAGTTCACCAACACGGTCCGGGACGAGAAGGTCCTGCTGGAGTTCTTCTCCCAGCGCGAGATCAACGCCCACGAGGGCGGCGGCATGGCCTTCGACAAGAACGGCAACCTCTACCTCGCCACCGGTGACAACGTCGATCCGTGCTGCCAGGGCTACGCGCCGATCGACGAGCGCCCCGGCCGCCAGAACCAGGACGCGCAGGGCACCTCGGCCAACACCAACGACCTGCGCGGCAAGGTCCTCCGCATCCACCCGGAGTCCAACGGCACCTACACGATCCCCGAGGGCAACCTGTTCCCGCCGGGCACCGACAAGACCCGCGCCGAGATCTGGGCGATGGGCCTGCGCAACCCGTACCGGCTGCACATCGACCCCGACACCGGGTGGGTCTACTGGGGCGAGGTCGGTCCGGACGCCCGCGAGGACAACCCGACCCGCGGCCCGATGGGCTACGACGAGTTCAACGTCGCCAAGGGACCCGGCAACTTCGGGTGGCCGCTGTGCATCGGTAAGAACCGCGCGTACGTGGAGTACGACTTCACGACCGGCGTGTCCGGCCAGCCGTACGACTGCGACGGCGGCCCGGTCAACAACTCGCCCAACAACACCGGCCTCACCCAGCTCCCGCCGGTCCAGCCGGCGTGGCTGCCCTACCCGTACAGCGTCAGCCCCGAGTGGCCGGAGCTGGGCACCGGCGGCCGGCTCGCGGTCGGCGGCCCGACCTACCACTACGACGCGGACCTCGACTCGGAGAACAAGCTCCCGCAGTACTACGACGACACCACGTTCATCGCGGACTGGACCCGCAACGCGATGTTCGAGGTGAAGTCGGACGCCGCCGGAAACGTCTTGTCCGTCAACAGGTTCCTGCCCAACGCCGGGTTCCTCCGCCCGATCGACATGGAGATCGGCCCGGACGGCGCGCTCTACGTCATCGAGTGGGGCACCAACTACGGCGGCTCGGGCCGCGGCGACCCCAACTGGGACTCGGGCATCTACCGCCTCGACTACCTGCGGCCCGGTGAGCGCGCGCCGATCGCGAAGGCCACGGCGACCCCGTCGTCCGGGCGCGGGCCGCTGACCGTCCGGTTCACCAACCAGTCCACCGACCCGGACACCGGCCAGACCCTGACCCACGCATGGGACTTCGACGGCGACGGCACCACCGACTCGACGAGCGCCAACCCGACCCACACGTTCACCACGAACGGCACCCACCGGGCCCGTCTGGTCGTCACCGACCCGACCGGCCGCCGGACACCGGTCACCGTCGCCGTGACGGTCGGCAACTCCGCGCCGAAGGTCGAGCTGACGGGGCCGGTCGACGGCCAGGTCTTCGACTGGGGCGTGCCGATCCCGTACGAGCTGGCGGCGACCGACCCGGACGGCACGGTCGACTGCGAGCTGCCGCTCACCAAGGGCGGCGTCGGGCACGCCCGACAGGTGCACCCGGTCAGCCAGAACCGGGGCTGCGCGGGCGAACTCACCCCGAGCATGGTCGCCGGCCACACGCCGAAGGACAACCTGACCTACGTGCTCGACGCCGGCTACACCGACACCGGCAGCCCGTCCCTGTCCGCCAGCGACCGCCTCACCCTGCAGCCGAGGCACAAGGAAGCCGAGCACTACAGCCGGCAGAGCGGCACCCGTGTCCTCAACAACAGCGAGGGCGGCGGCGCCGGCCTGGTCGGCGGTGTCTCCAACGGAGACTGGCTCAGCGTCGCGCCGGTGAACCTGAAAGGCGTGACCAGCCTGAACTTCCGGGTCGCCAGCAGTGCCAACGGCGGCACCATCGAGATACGGCAAGGAAATCCGGACGGACCGTTGCTCGGCAGCGTGGCGGTACCGGTGACCGGAGGTGGCCAGACGTGGACCGTCGTCACGGCGGCGGTCACCGACCCTGGCGTCACGCACGAGCTGTTCCTGGTCGCCAGGAACCCGGGTGTGACAGGCGATCTGTTCAACGTCGACTGGTTCGAGTTCGGCTGAGAGGTCGACAAAAAGAAGGTGGCGACATTAGGTGTCAAGCATGGTGACCTCGAACGAAGCACGAGCTGAACCGAAGCGGTCGAAGCCGGCGCTCGAGCCGCTGCCCAAGGTCACGGTCGGCGCGCGGTTGGCTCGGTTCGCCCGCGCGGCGTGGCCGCCGGCGCTGCTGCTTGTGTTCATCTGGTTCGTGTGGTGGTTCGCCACCGCGCAGGGCTGGGTGAAGCCCTATCTCGTGCCGACACCTGGCCAGGTGTGGGACCGGTTGATCCAGGACTGGTCATCGCTGATGTACCACTCCTACGTCACTCTGTACGAGACGGTCGTCGGCTTCCTGCTGGCGAGTGTGCTCGGTCTCGCGACCGCACTGGCGATCGCGAGCTCCAAGGCAGTGGAGAAGACGCTCTATCCGATCGTCCTGTTCGCACAGGTGATCCCGAAGATCGCGATCGCGCCGCTGATCGTGGTGTGGGCCGGCAACGACCTCGCCCCGAAGATCATCCTGGCGGTGCTGATCGCGTTCTTCCCGGTGGTCGTCTCGGGGGTCGCCGGCCTCCGGTCGACCGATCCTGAGCTGCTGGACCTGTCCGCCACCATGGGTGCCAGCCGGTGGCAGACCTTCCGCAAGATCCGCTTTCCCAACGCGTTGCCCCACCTCATGGCCGGAGAGAAAGTGGCGGTGACGCTGGCCGTGGTCGGTGCCGTGGTCGGCGAGTTCGTCGGCGCGAGCGAGGGCCTCGGCTACCAGTTGATGGTCGCCAACGGAAACCTCGACGCGCCGCTGCTGTTCGCGGCACTGATCCTGATGTCGATCATCGGCATCGTGCTGTTCGTGATCGTCGAGGTGCTGGAGGCGCTGCTCATCCCGTGGCACGCCAGCCGCCGGTCCGCCATGCCGCTCACCACGTCCTGAAAGGTCAAACTCAATGAAGCGTTTACTCACAGGCATAGCCGCCGCCGCGCTCCTGGTCGGCTGCGCGCCGAGCGGACAGAACAACGAGAGCAGCGGCAACCAGGGATCCGACAGCACCGCGTCCGGTCCGAAAGAGACGGTCACCTTCACCCTCAACTGGGTGCCCTACGGCGAGCACGCCCCGTTCTACTACGGCATCCAGCAGGGCTACTACGCCGACGAGGGCATCGACCTGAAGATCGAGCCGGGCAGCGGTTCCGGCAACACGATCAAGGCCGTCGCACAGGGCCAGACGCAGTTCGGCTGGGCGGACACCCCGCCGCTGCTCAACGCGATCACCACCGGCATGCCGGTGAAGAGCGTCGGTGTGTTCCTGCAGAAGGGCCCGGCGTCCATCGAGTTCCTGGCCGACAAGAACATCAAGTCCATCAAGGACCTCAAGGGCAAGACGGTCGGCGGCACCCCGGGTGACGCGATGTACGCGACGTTCCCGGCGCTGCTCGCCGCGAACGGCATGCAGCCCTCCGACGTGACGGTCGTGAACATGGACGCGGCCAACAAGATCGCGCAGCTGGCCGAGGGACAGGTCGACGCGATCATGGGCTTCTTCCACGACCAAGGCCCGACCATCGAGTCCAAGACCGGCAAGAAGGTCGACCACCTGCTGTTCGCGGACAACGGCCTGAACCTGATGGGTCTCGGGATCGTGGCAAGCGACGAGACGCTGTCGTCCAAGAAGGACCTCGTCGGCAAGTTCGTGCGGGCGACGCAGAAGTCGTGGGCCGAGGCCGTGAAGAACCCGGAGGACGCGGCGAAGGCCATGGCCGAGCTGGCCGAGAACGAGCCGCCGGAGGAGGTGCTCGTCAAGCAGCTCACGCTGGCGGAGCCGTTGCTGGAACTGGACACCGCGAAGTCGCCTGGCGTCAACACCGAGGACCAGTGGAGCGAGACGATCGAGATCATGTCGACGAACGCCGGTCTCAAGGACGCCGGTGAGCCGTCGAAGTACTGGGACAGCAGCTTCGCCAAGGCCGACGGGTCATGACGAATCTCATGACCGGTACGGCCGTCGACATCGAGAACGTGTCGATCCGGTTCCGCTCCAAGCGGTCCACGACGACCGCGCTCGACGACGTCAGCATGCGGATCGAGGCCGGCGAGTTCATCTCGATCGTCGGCCCGTCCGGGTGTGGTAAGTCCACCTTGCTCAAGGCCGTGGCGGGCCTGGTGAAGCCGACCGACGGCACGGTGTCGCTGTTCGGGCAGAAGGTCACCAAGCCGCAGCAGAACATCGGCTTCGCGTTCCAGCGCGCCGCGCTGCTCGAGTGGCGGGGGGTTCGCAAGAACATCCTGCTGCAGGCCGAGATGCGTGGCATGGACAAGGCGAAGGCCGCGCGGCGTGCCGACGAGCTGATCGAGCTGACCGGGCTCACCGGGTTCGAGAAGGCGTTGCCGCACGAGCTTTCCGGTGGCATGCAGCAGCGGGTGGCGCTGTGCCGCGCGCTGCTGCACGAGCCGCCCGTCCTGCTCATGGACGAGCCGTTCGGTGCGCTCGACGCGCTCACCCGCGAGCAGCTCAACGCGGAGCTGAACAAGATCTGGCGCGAGACCGGCACCACGATCCTGCTGGTCACCCACTCGATCGCCGAGGCCGTGTTCCTCGGCACCCGGGTGGAGGTGATGAGCCCGCGGCCGGGCCGTCTGATGCGCACGTTCCACGTCGACCTGCCGGCCGAGCGCGACTACGCGCAGGTGATGACCGACACCCGGTTCGGTTCGCTCACCCGCGAGATCCGCGAACTGCTCGGCGCACACGAGTCCCACTGAGTTCACAAAAGGGTGAAGCGACATGTCCCGAAGGTCGATCGGCATCGTGCTCAACGGCGTGACCGGACGCATGGGCTACCGACAGCATCTGGTCCGTTCGATCCTGGCCATCCGTGACGACGGCGGTCTCCCGCTGCCGGACGGCACGGTGCTCTGGCCGGAGCCGGTGCTGGTCGGCCGCAACGAGAGAAAACTCGCCGAGATCGCGGCACGGCACGGTCTCACCGACTGGACGACCGACCTGCACGCCGCGCTCGCCCGTGACGACGTCGAGATCTACTTCGACGCGCTCACCACACAGCGGCGGGAGAAGGCGATCAAGACGGCGATCGACGCCGGCAAGCACATCTACACCGAGAAGCCTCTCGCCATGGACGTCGCGGGCGCCCTGGATCTGTCGCGCGCGGCGGCCACGGCGGGGGTGTGCAACGGTGTGGTGGCCGACAAGATCTTCCTGCCCGGCCTGCGCAAGCTGAAGCGGCTGATCGACGGCGGCTTCTTCGGCCAGGTGCTGTCCGTGCGGGCCGAGTTCGGCTACTGGGTGTTCGAGGGCGACTGGCAGAAGGCGCAGCGTCCGTCGTGGAACTACCGAGCAGAGGACGGCGGCGGTGTCGTGCTGGACATGTTCCCGCACTGGCACTACGTGCTGGAGAACCTGTTCGGCCCGGTGCGTGCGGTCCAGGCCACGATCCGCACGCACATCCCGAAGCGCTGGGACGAGAACGGCGAGGAGTACACGGCGACCGCCGACGACGCGGCGTACGCGATCTTCGAGCTGGACGGCGGGATGATCGCCCAGTTCAACTCGTCCTGGTGCGTGCGGGTGTTCCGGGACGAGCTGGTCGAGTTCCAGGTGGACGGTACGCACGGCAGCGCGGTCGCCGGCCTGCGGCGCTGCCGCGCCCAGTCCCGCGCGGCCACGCCGATGCCGGTGTGGAACCCGGACGCACCACCCAATGTGGACGCCCGGGGCGACTGGGCCGAGGTGCCGGACAACGAGCACTTCGACAACGGTTTCCGTGTGCAGTGGGAGCACTTCCTGCGGCACGTCTACGCAGGCGAGCCGTTCCCGTGGGACTTCGCCGCCGCCGCACGCGGTGTTCAGCTGGCCGAGCTGGGACTCAAGGCAGCGCGTGAGGGCCGGCGGATCGAGATTCCGGAGCTGTCGTGACGTCGATAGTGCTCCCAGGCGGGGAGCGGTACGAACTCCGGGGTGGCGCTGTGTCCAGTGCCGGCGCCGCCCCGGCTCGAACGAGGATCGCCTACGCGGCCGCACACGTGGTGGCGGATCCGCTGGCGGAGAACGTGCCCGGTGCGCCGGCAACCCTCGACTGGGACGGCACGCTGGCGTTCCGGCATCACCTGTGGCGGCACGGGCTCGGGGTGGCCGAGGCGATGGACACCGCCCAGCGCGGCATGGGGTTGGACTACCCGGCCGTGCGGGAACTGGTGCGGCGCAGCGCGTCCGAGGCCAGGTCGGTCGGTGGGCGGATCGTCGCAGGCGTGGCGACGGACCAGCTGGACGGTCCGGCCACGGTGCCGCGGGTGCTCGAGGCGTACCGGGAGCAGCTGGCGGACGTCGTCGAGGCGGGCGCGGTGCCGGTGATCATGTGCAGCCGGCACCTGGCCGCGGCGGCCAAGGGGCCGGACGACTACCTGTCCGTGTACTCGACGCTGTTGTCCGAGGTGGACTCTCCGGTGCTGCTGCACTGGCTGGGTTCCATGTTCGACCCGGCGCTCGCGGGCTACTGGGGCACGCTGGACGTGGCGGCGGCCGCGGACACCGTGCTCGCGCTGCTGAAGGACCATTCGGCCAAAGTGGACGGCATCAAGATGTCGTTGCTGGACATGGACTTCGAGGTCGACGTCCGGCGCAAGCTGCCGGCCGGCGTGCGGATGTACACCGGCGACGACTTCAACTACCCGTCGCTGATCGCGGGTGACGAACAGGGCTACTCGGACGCGCTGCTGGGGGTGTTCGCGGCCATCGCTCCCGCGGTCGGCCCGGCGCTCGCGGAGCTGGACAAGGGCGACGAGAAGGCCTTCCACGCGCTGCTGGACCCGACCGTGCCGCTGGCCCGCCACCTGTTCGGCGCGCCCACCCAGTACTACAAGACGGGCATCGTGTTCCTGGCCTGGCTTTCCGGCCACCAGCAGCATTTCACGATGGTGGGTGGCCTGCAGTCGGGCCGTTCGGTCACGCACCTGGCGAAGCTGCTGGTGCTGGCGGACGAGGCCGGTCTGCTGCCGCACGCCGACCTTGCCGCCTCGCGCGCTCGGGCGTTCCTGTCCGTGGCGGGGGTTCCCCAGTGAAAGAGTTCTCGTTCAACCAGGCCACGGCCAAGTACTGGCCGCTGGTCGACGTGGTCAAGGGTTGTGCGGCGGCCGGTGTCCGGCACGTGGGTCTGTGGCGGGAACCCGTCGCGGAGTACGGTCTGTCGCGGTCCGCCGCCCTCGTCAAGGACGCGGGCCTGTCGGTGACCTCGTTGTGCCGCGGCGGTTTCTTCGGCGAGGACGACTGGTACGACGACAACCGCCGAGCACTCGACGAGGCGGCCGAGTTGGGTGCGCCCGCTTTGGTGCTGGTGTGTGGCGGGTTGTTCGGTCGTCCGCTTGCCGAAGCCCGCGACCGGGTGGCTGGGGGCCTGGAAGCGTTGGCCCCGCACGCACTGGACGTCGGCGTGACCCTCGCGGTCGAACCCATGCACCCGATGTTCTGCGCGGACCGGAGCGTGGTCGCGTCGTTCGCCGGCGCACTCGAACTGTGCGCGCCGTACCCGGCGGCGGCGGTGGGCATCACGCTCGACACCTACCACGTGTGGTGGGACGAGCGGGTGTTCGAGCTGATCGCCCAGGCCGGCGACCGGATCGCGTCCTTCCAGCTCGCTGACTGGGTGGTGCCGCTGCCGGCGGACGTCCTGGTGGGCCGGGGACTGCCGGGCTCGGGACATGTCGACTTCGGACCGCTGATCGAGGCCGTGCTCGCCACGGGCTACGACCGCCCGATCGAGGTCGAGGTGTTCAACGCCGAGCTGTGGGCGCGGCCCGGCGAGGAGATCCTGCGGGACACGATCGCCGCCTACCAGTCGGTCATGGTGTGAAAGGGCGCCCGGGGAGTCCCCGGGCGCCCTTTTCCCGTTACTTCTTCAGGGCGTAGGCCCGGATGATCGTCTGGCGCTGTGAGTTGCCGTCGGTGTCGGAGACCGACGAGCGCAGCGAGACGAACTCCGCGTCCGCCGGGTGGTCGACGGTGGCCGTCCACTGACCGCGGTGCCGCTTGACGGTCGTCGGCTTCCACGTCCTGCCGTCGTCATAGGACACCTCGACGGTCGGGTTGGAGACCTGGGCCGGGTCGTCGCTTCCGTTGCGCTCCCCCGAGAACGGGATCGTGAACCGCTTGCCGCGGAGTGTGGCGTTGTGGTCGTCCAGCTTCGGCGCGTACCGCACCCCGAGCATCCCCAGCTCCGGGGATGAGGTGGGATCCTCGCTCCGCTGTGAGGCGAACGTCCACTCGATGTCGAACTTCGTCGACAGTCGGGAGTAGTCCGACCGGTCAGCGGTGGTGCGCATGGTGTACACCGCGCGCTCCGGTCCGACCTCGAACACTCCCTCGCCCGCAGTGTCGGACTCGCCGATGACCTCGCCGTCGCGCAGCAGCTGGGTCTTCCCGGGCAGGGGGACCATCCCCCAGCGGCCTTGACCCTGGTCGGACACCAGCGCTTGCTGGAACCACAGCAGGTCCCCACGACGGAACGACGCGGCGCCGAGCCGCGAACTCGCCATGGCGGGCCCGAACACCGCGTTGTTCCAGCGCACGGTGGTGGTCCTGCCGCGGGGGAACACCACCGGATCGAGCTGCAGGAAGTAGGTGCGGATCTCGCCGCCGATCACCTCACTGAAGGAGCGGAAGGCCCATGGCACGTCCGGGGTGTACAGCTCGTCCAGGGTGCCGGGCAACGCGATGGCCACGGTCCGTTCGCGGATCCCCGTCGAGCCGGGTGTGCTCGTCGCGTGCTCGGACCGGACGCGGGCGAGGTCCCGTCGCCGGTCGTGCCAGCCGGGCGTCTGCGGCACACGGGGGTTTCCCGTCGGGGTTGCTCGGCCAGGAGATCCGGCGTTCATCCGTATCCTCGGGTGGGTGAGCTACCAGCTACCCCATGAGTTCCGGATGGCCGGCGGCGGTTTCGGCCGGATGGTGAAGCCGTTCGTGGCCGTGCTCGTGTTCTTCGCCGTGATCATGCTGCTGCTGTTCTGGATCTTCACGGGTCCGGTCGGCGGCATCCTCGCGGCGATCCTCGGCCCGCTGGCGCTGCTCGGCGTGCTGTACGGCAAGTTCACGAAGCTGCAGGACGGTTCGGTGGTCCGGTTTTCCGAGTACGGAGTGGAGCTGTTCGACAAGATGGGTTTCCACATCCGGTTGGGGTGGCGGGACATCACGCGGATCGGCGAGGTGGACAGCCAGATGGCGCGGCCGACCCCGGTCGGCTTCCGCGGCGGCAGCGTCCGTGTCGGCGTCGGCCCGATGAAGTCGCTGGGGATCATCGGCTGGGGCGATCGCGTGATCCCGCCGAACGCGCCGGGCTGGATGCGCCAGAACCTCGCCGCCCAACCGGTGAACCCGGCGGACGGCCGTCCCGAGGTCGCCATTCCGCTCGGTGGGGTCGACCCGAACTGGATGCAGGGACCCATGGGGCAGTGGGTCCGCCAGTACCGACCGGACCTGCTGGGTGGTCCGGGTTACCAGCAGCCCCACCCGCCCCGGTGACCGTCAAGGCCGCCGGGCTCGGGATGCGTGCCGGCGAGCAGTGGCTCTTCCGCGAACTGGAACTGGACGTCGGGGCCGGTGAGTGCCTCGTGCTTTCCGGGCACAACGGCAGCGGGAAGTCCACGATCCTGAACGTCCTCTACGGCACACGCGAACCCACCGAAGGCACTGTCGAGGTCGCCGGCAGGAGCCCGGACGAGCGGGACGTCGGTTTCCGGCGCCAGGTGGCGGTCCTCCTCGACGACTCCGAGCTCTTCGTCGAGCTGTCGCCCCGCCAACACCTCGAACTCCTGCTCGGCACGTTCGACGAGAACCCCGCCGCCGCGGACGCCTGGCTCGAGCACGCGGGGCTCGCCGAGCGCGCCGACGTGCACGCCTACTACCTCTCCGCGGGGCAGCGCCGCCGCCTCCTGCTCCTCGGCGCCCTCGCACGCCCGCACGACGTGCTTCTCCTTGACGAACCCGAGCGCGCGCTGGACACCCAGGGCAAGGAGTGGCTCGCGGAGGTCGTCGCCCAGGAGAAGGAGCACGGGCGCACGATCGTCGTCGCCACCCACCACCCGCCGCTGCTGGACCTCGCCGACCAGGTGGTGCGCCTGGGATGAGGCGCTGGTTCTCCGGAGACGAGCGAACCCTCGCCGTCTTCCTGGTCGGTGGCGTGTTGACCATGGCGTTCTTCCGGCTGGACCTTCTCCGCACGAAGCTCGGGATCACCGACGAGCCGGGCATGCTGCTGCTGGTCGTCACGGCCCTTGCGTGGTGGTCGCTGCTGCCGCGCTCGTTCGTGTGGCTGGACCCGGCCGACCTGACGTGGCGTGACTTCGGCGGCGTCGACCGGGTGGCGCTCATCGGCCGGCGGTTGACGACAGGCTGGCTCGTCCGCCTCCTCGCCCTCGGCTACGTCCTCGCGCTGTTCGCCGCTCTCGCCGCGGCGCCATGGGTGTGGATCACCGCAGGTGCCGCGGTCCTCGTGGGAGCAGGCGTGCTCGCGCTGGCGGTCGTCCGCCGGCCCCGAACCGCGCCGACGGCCGAGGCACTGACCGTGCTCGCGCTCGCCGTGGTCGTCCCCGCTCCGCCCGCCCTGTTCGCGGTGGGCGCGGTCCTGGCTCTGGCCGGCATCGCCCTCATCCGGCCCGGACCACCGCCGGTCGCGGACGTCGGCCGCCCGGGGTTGGTCGACGGCTGGCGGGAACGCGTCCTGCGGGTCAGCGGCGTCCAGTTCCTCGACCTCGCACTGTTGCTCCCGCCCGCGCGCCCGACCCGTGCCGGCCCGCTCACCGGCGGCGTCCGACTCGCCGTGCTCGGGGTCGCGGGCCGGGTCCGCCACGTCCCGACCGCCGCCCTGCTCGGCATCGCGGCGGTGGCCACGCACCGCGCCTTCCCCGCGCTGCCGGAGATCGTCGTGTTCGGGATCTTCGGTTACCTCGCGCTCGTGCCGTTGACCGCGGGTCTGGGAGAGCTGTGGCGCTCACCCGGCCGTCGCCGCTGGGTCGGAGCCAGCGACACGGCACTGCGCTGGCACCACTTCGTCGTGGCCACCCTGCTGGCCGTCGTGTGGGGCGTGCCCGTGTGGCTCCTCGGCGGCTGGGACCCGAACGTGCTGGTCGCGGCCCCCGTACTGGCCGCGTGCGCGGTGCGCACCATGACCAGGAAGACACCGACCTACGACAACCTCGTCCCGGTCGACACGCCCATGGGCACGATGCCGGTCCGGCTGATCATGCAGACCCTCCGCGGCCCGGACCTGGGCCTGCTCGCGTGGGTGCTCACGTTCGGCTTACCACCGTGGGGTGTCGCCCTCGTGGCCGGCGCCGCGGTGTCGCTGGCCCTGTTCCGCTAAAAGCCCGCAAGCCAGGCCGCGAGCTTCTCCTCGGCCTCGGCCCGCCTGTCGGGGAAGCGCTGAGCGACCACGAACCGCCAGCAGACACCGAACATCTCCCGCAGCTCGACGCAGGTCGCCAGCTCCTCGGTCGACACCGACCCGGGGTAGGCCGCCACGGCCGCGGCCCCGTCCACCAGTGTCGACGAGGCCAGGCACGCCAGGTCCCAGCCGAGCGGCCCCCGCCACGCGTCCTCGAAGTCGTTCCACATCAGGCCCGTCGACGTGGCCAGCAGGTTCCCCGGATGGGCGTCCCCGTGCACCGGCTGCGCCGGGAGGTCGGCCAGCGCACGGCCCAGCCGCTCGTTCTCGGCCCGCATGAGGGCCTGCACCGACGCGGGCACAGTGCCCGTGAGCAGGTCGATCCCCCGCTCCATGTCGTCACACGGGCCAAGCCGGGGCAGGTCGCCGTCGAAGTCCGCCAGCGCCATGTGCAGGTCGAACAGCCGGGCGGCGATGTCGCCGGGAGCCACCACGTGATCGGGATCATGCGGCTCGTGGTGCCACAACCCCACCACGAACCCGTCCACATGGACTGCCGGAGAGATGGGACGGGTCGCCAAAACGCCACGTGCCGCCGCGTGCCGGGCCACCTGGGCGTCACGGCGGAACCAGCTCTCGATCCCCGGGCGAACACTCGCAGTGAGGGTCGCGACCCGGGCAACGACCGGTGCCGGTCGCAGGTGGACGACCACATTGGAGCCGTCATGGAGGACGACCGGGGCGTCACAGGTGACCCCCAGCGACGTGGCGGCCGTCACCGCGGCACCGACTGGGGACACGGTCGACATGGTGGCACCCGCCGGACCAGCGGCGCTTCTCATTTCCCCCAGCAGCCCAGCCGCGCCGGCCGGTTCCACGAGGGCTACGATCGCCTCGAATCGTGCTCACCCGCAGGAGGCATGGAGTGACGGCAGTAGCCCCTAAGCCGATCGCCACGCGGCCGTACCCGGCCCGTCCGGCTGCGAAGGGTTCATACCTGCTGCAGCTGTTCCGGGAGACCGACCCGAAGAAGATCGGCGTGATGTACCTGGTCACGGCGTTCGCCTTCTTCATGATCGGCGGCGCGATGGCGATGCTCATCCGCTCCGAGCTGGCGTTCCCCGGACAGCAGTTCCTGTCGCAGGAGCAGTACAACCAGCTGTTCACCATGCACGGCACGATCATGCTGCTGCTGTACGCGACGCCGATCCTCTTCGGCTTCGCGAACTTCGTGCTGCCGCTCCAGATCGGCGCCCCTGACGTGGCGTTCCCCCGCCTGAACGCGTTCAGCTACTGGCTGTTCCTGTTCGGCGGCCTGATCGTGATCTCGGGCTTCCTGACGCCGGGTGGCGCCGCCGACTTCGGCTGGTTCGCCTACACCCCGCTGTCGGACAAGATCCACTCGCCCGGTGTGGGCGGTGACCTGTGGATCGTCGGCCTGATCCTGTCCGGTCTCGGCACGATCCTCGGTGGCGTGAACATGCTGACCACCGTGGTCTGCCTGCGCGCGCCCGGCATGACGATGTTCCGGATGCCGATCTTCACCTGGAACATCTTCATCACCTCGATCCTGATCCTGATCGCGTTCCCGATCCTGACCGCGGCGCTGTTCGGCCTGCTGGCGGACCGCCAGCTTGGCGCGCACGTGTTCGACCCGGCCAACGGCGGCGTGATCCTCTGGCAGCACCTGTTCTGGTTCTTCGGCCATCCGGAGGTCTATATCGTCGCGCTGCCGTTCTTCGGCATCGTGAGTGAGATCTTCCCGGTGTTCAGCCGCAAGCCGCTGTTCGGCTACCGCGGCCTGGTGTACGCGACGCTGGGCATCGCGGCACTGTCCGTGGCCGTGTGGGCGCACCACATGTACGCGACCGGCGCCGTCCTGCTGCCGTTCTTCTCCTTCATGACGTTCCTCATCGCGGTCCCGACCGGGGTGAAGTTCTTCAACTGGATCGGCACCATGTGGAAGGGGTCGCTGACCTTCGAGACGCCGATGCTGTTCTCGGTCGGCTTCCTGGTCACGTTCCTCTTCGGCGGCCTCACCGGCATCCTGCTGGCCGCGCCCGCCATCGACTTCCACGTGTCGGACACCTACTTCGTGGTCGCGCACTTCCACTACGTGCTCTACGGCACGATCGCGTTCGCGACCTTCGCCGGCATCTACTTCTGGTTCCCGAAGATCACCGGCCGGTACCTCGACGAGGGCCTCGGCAAGCTGCACTTCTGGACCACGTTCATCGGCTTCCACGGCACCTTCCTCGTCCAGCACTGGCTGGGCAACGAGGGCATGCCGCGCCGGTACGCCGACTACCTGGCGTCCGACGGCTTCACCACGCTGAACACGATCTCGACGATCGGCGCGTACATCCTGGGCGCGTCCACGCTGCCGTTCATCTGGAACGTGTTCAAGAGCTACCGCTACGGCGAGACCACCACCGCGGACGACCCGTGGGGCTACGGCAACTCCCTGGAGTGGGCGACGACGACCCCGCCGCCGCGGCACAACTTCCTGGAGCTGCCGCGGATCCGGTCCGAACGGCCCGCGTTCGACCTGCACTATCCGCACGCCGTCGACGACGCGCACCGCGACAAGTACATCGGGCCGTTCAGCGGGAAGCACAAGGTGACCGTGCCGGCCGCCCCGTCGGAGAAGCTGTCCGAAGCGACCGGCGCGGACGACGTCAACAAGGATGACTGACTGAGCATGTCACCTCAGCCGACCCCCACACCGGTCCTTATCACCGTGACGGGGCCGGACAAGCCGGGTGTCTCGTCGGTGTTGTTCGCGGTGCTGACGAGACACGGCGTCGAGATCCTGGACGTCGAGCAGGTGACCATCCGCGGCCAGCTGGTCCTCGGGGTCCTGGTCAGCACCGACCACGACCCGGAGGACCTGCAGGAAGCCGTCGAGCAGGCCATGGCGACGGTCACCATGCACGTCACCGTCGAGATCGGCGCCGACCCGCTGACCCCGGCACGGCTGGGCTCCAGCCACGTGCTGGTGGTGCTGGGGCGGCCGATGCCGGCGCGTGCTTTCGCGGAGGTGGCCCGCCGGCTGGCGGCACTGGACGTCAACATCGACGCGATCCGCCGGGTCGCCGACTACCCGGTCACCGGTCTCGAGCTGCGGGTGTCGGTCGCGCAGGACACCCCGGAGGCGGACGCCGCGCTGCGGTCCGCGCTGGCCGAGGTGTCCGTCCGGGTCGGCCTGGACGTCGCGGTCGAACGCGAGGGCCTCACCCGCCGCGCCAAGCGCCTGGTGGTGTTCGACGTCGACTCGACCCTGATCCAGGGCGAGGTCATCGAGATGCTGGCGGCGCACGCCGGCTGCGAGGACGAGGTCCGCGAGATCACCGAGTCCGCCATGCGCGGCGAGATCGACTTCACGGAGTCGCTGGAGCGGCGGGTCGCGTGCCTGGCCGGGCTGTCGGAGTCGGTGTTGGACGAGGTCGCGGACGCGCTCACGCTGACCCCGGGCGCCCGCACGACCATCCGCACGCTCAAGCGCATCGGCTTCCGCTGCGGCGTGGTGTCCGGCGGCTTCACCCGGATCATCGAACCGCTCGCGGCGGACCTTGGCCTGGACTTCCACGTGGCCAACGACCTGGAGGTCGTCGACGGCAAGCTGACCGGCCGCGTCGAAGGCGACGTCATCGACCGCGAGGGCAAGGCGGCCGCGCTGCGGAAGTTCGCCGCCCAGTTCGACGTCCCGCTGTCGCAGTGCGTGGCCATCGGCGACGGCGCCAACGACATCGACATGCTGGGCACCGCTGGTCTCGGCGTGGCGTTCAACGCGAAACCGGCACTGCGCGAGGTGGCCGACACGGCGTTGTCGCACCCGTACCTGGACGTGGTGCTGTTCGTGCTTGGCGTGACGAGGGCCGAGGTGGAGGCCGCCGACGCCGCCGACGGCCTACCGCTGCCGCGTCAATGAGCGGAGCTTGCGGAGCGAATCGTCGACATCCAGGACGGCATCTCGACCACGGAGGGCGCCGGAGGAGCGGAGCTTGCGGAGCGTTCCGGTGCCACGTAGTGGGCGAGGGGCCGGCATGACCGCGGAGGTACTCGACTCACTGGCCGCGCGTTACATCACCTGGCTGGGTCTGCCAGCGGCGGCGACGAACGACGTGAGCGACGAGGACCCGTCGCAGGTGCGGGCAATGCCCGTGGTCCTCCACATCGAGCGCACGGAACCGCCGTCCCGCACGGGGTTGCTGGAGGCGGCGGCCGCCGCGGCGGTCGCGGTGTGCCTGGACCCACGGGCCGAACCGGACGGCGAGTGGCACGAGCCTGTCAAGGCGTGGGTCGACGGTCGCATCAGGAAGGTGGCCCGCCGGGCCCGCGGCGCACACTGGGCGGCGGTTCAGTCGCTGCCGGGCGTGACGGTGACGGTGGACGGCGCGTCCGCCCGCGCGCTGGTGCCGGGCCGGGTGGCCGAGATGCCGAAAGAGGTCACCCGCCTGCAGATCTCGGGCAGCGAGCTGCCGACCGACGACCCCGGCCCGCTCCCGGACGGCGTCCCGGTGCTGTGGCTGAACCCGGTCGTGCCGATGACCGCGGGCAAGGCGGCCGCCCAGGTCGGCCACGCGTCGATGCTGCTGGCCGCGGCCCTGCGAGCGGACGGCCGAGAGGACTTCTTCGCGGACTGGAAGGACTTCCGCTGCGCGGTCCGCATCCCCACCCGAGACGAGTGGGCCGCCCTGCACCCCGGCGACGATCCACTGAACGCGTGGCGTCGCCGCCAGGTCGTGGCCGTCCGGGACGCGGGCTTCACCGAGGTGGAGCCGGGCACGGTAACCGTGCTGGCACAACTGCCCTGACGTGGACATGGCTGATGTCATGAAAGACGCGTTGGGGACGTTCAGCGACATGAGCGCGTCTTTCGAGACATCGCCCGGAGCCCGCCGGGCCGAACCCTGAGCCACCAAGACCATCGATGGATCTGGGCTCAACGCCAGGAAAGCGCCGTTCGGGACTTCGCCGGTTGCTCAACGTCCCGAGAGTGCCCTTCAGGACACCAGCCAGCTGCAGTCCACTATGGATACTCAGTGTATTCTTGTCGTGACAATTAGTGGTTGATTCAATACCCTCACTGCATGACGTCCACAGAGCCGTGGCCACTTGACAACCTCCCGCTCGTTGGTGGACCGGACTTCCCGATCGGGATCTTCTGGCCGCCGCACCCCTATGCGACCAACCCGCAGCGGTACCAGGAGATCGCCGACGCGGGGATGACGTTCCTGATCACGGGCAACTACATGTTCGACCAGCACATCAACCGGCGGGCGCTCGCCCTCGCCGGTCAGGTGGGGTTGAAAGTGCTGGTGGGCGCACCGGAGCCGCGGCTGTCGGCCATCACGCACACGTTGTCGGTCACCGACGACTCCTCCGTGCCGCTGCGGATCAGCACCGTCGACACCCGGCGGCTCGTGCAGCAGATGCTCGACGAGTACCGGCCGTTCCCCGCGTTCGCCGGGTTCGACGTCTTCGACGAGCCGGCGCCGCCGAAGTTCCCGACGGTGGGCGCGGTGACCGCGGCGATCCGGGACCTGGGTCCCACGCTCCTGCCGTACTCGAACCTGGTGCCGGGCAACGGGTCCGGCTACCAGGCGTTCGTGCAGAGCTTCCTCGACACCGTCCGTCCACCCGTGCTGTCGTTCGACCGCTACCCGATCCTCTCCAGCGGCCTGGACATCAACTACTTCGACAACTGGGCGATCATCCGCCGCCTGGGGCTCGCGGCGGGCATCCCGACCTGGGTGTACATCCAGTCGGTCAAGTTCAGCGGACGCGTGATCCCCAACGAGGCGCAGTTACGCTGGCAGATCAACATGAGCCTGGCCTACGGCGCCAAGGGCATCCTGTACTTCACGTGGTGGACGCCGGAGGTGGCGCGCGGCGAGGAGTTCGAGTCGGCCATCATCGCCCTCGACGGTCAGCGCACGCCGCTGTACGACGCCGCGCGAAGAGTCAACCTCAACTGGCTCAGACCGATCGGGAGGGAACTGAAGCCGCTGGTGTCGGTTTCCGTCACGCACGCCAACGACACACCATTGCCCCCTGGCACGGAGGCGTTCCAGCCGGACGAATACATCTCCCGGGTCGAAGGCGGCCCCGTGGTGCTCGGCCAGTTCCGCGCCGAACCGGACGACGGTTCCCGCTGGGTGCTGGTGGTCAACCGCTCCGACCGGAACGACACCACAGTGCGGATCGTCCTCGGCTCGTCCGCCAAGAAGGCGGAGGAGTTCCGCGCGAACCCCCGCAGGGACTTCGTCGTGATCCCGGGTCCGGTCTCGACGCAACTGTCCGCAGGCGGCGCCATCCTGCTCCGCATCGCCCGGAACTGAGCTACCGGCGGGCCTGGTCCAGCAGGGAGTCCCAGGCGACGGCGGGAACGACGAGCACCGGCCCTGCGGCGTTCTTCGAGTCCCGCACCGCCGCGACCTGACCGGCAAGGGCGACCTCGACGCAGTTGGTGTCACCGCTTCCGGAGCTGAAGCTGCTCTTTCGCCACGGCGCGCCTGTCAAGTCCACAGTGGACACCTCTTTCTCGGCTCAGTCACAGCCCGTCTGCCACCTGCTCGATCAGCCCGACAGATTCGGCAGGCGCTAGCGCCAGCGAACGGAGGTGGGCGAACAACAGTCTAGCCGGTTCCACGTATTCGGATTTGTCTTGCCGCTCCTCGCCGAGAGGATGACTGACGTAGCTGATGCTCGGCAGTCCAATGCTGGGAAAGTCCAAGATCGAGAACGGACCGATCATCGCTTCTGTTGACACCACGGCCGAGGGTATGACCCGCAAGGTCACCGTCGGCAGTTCGTTGATCAGTGCCAGGTGTTGGAGTTGGTTGCGCATGACCGACGGCTTGCCCACCGGCCGTCGAAGTGCGATTTCGTGTACCACGGCGTCCAACTCGAGAGGGTTCTCCTCGTCGGTGAGCCGTTCCTGGCGAGTGAGCCGTACGGCGAGCCTGTTGGTGATCCACTCCTCGGTGCGTGCCTTCCAGCTCGACTCGAAGAGGGCCTGTGCGTAGTCGGCGGTCTGGAGCAGACCGGGCACGAAGGTGACCTCGTAGTTGCTGATCCGGCTGGCGCCGGTCTCCAGCGCGACGAAGTCATGGTCCGAGATGCCGTACTGCTTCCACCATCCGGTCTTCCGAGCTTGGCGGATCAGGTCGAGCACGTCGTCCATGCGCTCGTCGTAGACGTCCATCATCGAGCGGAGCAGGTGCACGGTGATGCGGCTGATCCCGTTCTCGAGGCGGCTCAGCGCGCTTCTCGTCAGCTCCAACCGCTCCGCGGCCTCGACGACGGTCAACTCCGCGTTCTGCCTGGCCTGGCGGATCCGCCGGCCGACCTCCTGGCGCAGCACGACCGGACTGATGTGTGTGGCCACGTGTCCCTCCACCGCGACTCTCATGGCCACAACTCTGCACTCGCACACCGCGCGGATGGGATCTCACCACCCGATCGAGCGACCGGGTGGTGAGATCCCGTGGTGCTACTTCAGTTTGTAGACGCGGATCACGGTCTGGGTGACCGTGTTGCCGTCCCGGTCAGTCGCTGACGCGCGCAGCGACACGGACGGCGCACCCGCCGGGTGCTGCAGTACGGCCGACGCGTTCAGCACGACCGGCACCCGTTGCCAGGACTTGCCTTCGTCGTAGGACACCTCCACCGACAGGCGCTTCGGTCGAACGGACGCGCCGGTCTTGTCCTGCACGGTCAGCGGGACGAGGAACGGCTTGCCGGCCGGGGCGCTGCCGTCCTCGGCCAGCTTCGGGGCGAAGCGGACCACGTTCAGCGGCAGGGCCGCCGGCGTCGTACCGTCCACATGGGACGACCGGAACGTCCACTCGGCATTGACCGAGGTGGTCAGGTCGAACTGGGCCGAACGGGTCGACTCCGTGGTGAGCCGGTAGTTCCCCCGTGCCGCTGGCAGGTTGTCGAAGAAGCCGAAGCCGCCGAAGGGGGACTCACCCACCAACTGGTCGTTCCGGAACAGCTTCGTCGACGCCGTCTCCTCCGCCGAGAAGCCCGCGTTGTCCAAGCTGTCGGTGTACAGCGGGATGTTCACGTCGATCCTGTCGCCCACCCGGGAGGCCCACGGCGTCTCCCGCGCGGGCAGCCCCGGGCCGAACGACGGGAAGTTGAACCGCTCGTGGTACGTACGGCCCTGGCGGTAGGTCCTCAGCGGGCCGTCGTGCGCGGCGATGATGTCGAACTCGCCCGCCACCTGCCACAAGGAGTTCTGCCACCGCAGGCCCTGCGTGTTCACGAACGCCGTGTCCGAGCCGGGCAGCGGAAGCTCGTACCCGATCGCGCCCGTGAAGGCCGAGCCGGTCGTGGGCTGAGGGGACAGGAACGCCACGCCACGGGCATCGGTGGCGCCAGGACCGAAGTCCCTGCGCACCGTCGCGAGCTCACGCTGCTTCACCACCTTGGTGAACCCGGTCGGGTACCGGTCGAGGAACCAGGCCAGCCCGTACACCGACCCCTCGCCGCCGAACCAGAAGCTGTTCACCCAGTTCTTCTGCGTCAGGCCGGACGGCACGTCGCCGATCTGCGCGGTCGACACGCTGGCGAAGTCGACGGTCAACAGGCCGCCGGCGAAGGCGAAGAGCCCGCCCTCCACCTGGTAACCGATGTCGGCCAAACCCAGCGTCGCCGACTCCGGCGCGGTGATGTCGATGGACTTGGCGATCCTGGGATCGACGTCGACCGTCTTGTCACCGTCGAGCACCAGACCCGGCTGCACGATCAGGTTCGTGTGCTCGTCGTTCGCCGTGAGGACCAGGTGGTCGATCAGGTACCGGCCCTTGGGCAGACGGACCGTCACGGAGCCGTCGGCGTCGTACGGCAACGCGAAGACGTCCGAGTCCAGCCCGACGATCAGCGGGAACCCGGCGTCCGACGGTTGGCCGTTCTCGTCGACGTAGTTCAGCGTGAGGTTGTAGCTCTCCGCCTCACGCACGATGCCCACCGGCGTGCGGGTCACCGAGTCACCATTGCTGGCCACGACGGTGGCGGAGTAGCCGCCGTCGACGGTGCCGAGGTCGGTGTCGCCGGTGACGTCCACCGACGCGGTGCCGCCGGCCGGGACCGTGATCTGGTTGGCGCTCAACGAGAACACGTTCGCCGGGGCCGCTTCCTCCAGCGCGAGGTCGAGTGTCACGTCGGCCGTGCCGAGGTTGCGGTAGGTGACGGACTTCGTCACCGGATCGTCGTCGTCGTGCGGCCAGGCCACCACGCCGAGGCCGACGTTGGCCGGTTCGCTGACGACGGTCTGGTCCAGCGCCTTCGCTACGTCCACCCGGCCGGCGCCCTGCTCGAACGCGGTGGCGTTCGGCGTCGGGGTGGCCGAGCCGGACAGCGCCGACTTGAGTTGCTGGCCGGTCCAGTCCGGGTGCTGCTGGGCGATCAGTGCCGCGGCACCGGCCACGTGCGGCGTGGCCATCGAGGTGCCGGACAGTGCGGTGTAGCCGTCCTCCACCGGGGCGTTGATGGTGCCCGCCGAGTGCAGTGCGGCCACGATCTCCACGCCGGGCGCGGTGATGTCCGGCTTGATCGCGCCGGTGCCGACCGCGGGACCACGGCTGGAGAAGGGCGCCAGCGCGTTGTCGCGGTCCACCGCGCCGACCGTGAGCGCCGACGGCGCGCTGCCCGGCGAGCCGACCGACTGCGCGCCAGGGCCGGAGTTACCGGCGGCGATCACGAACAGCGTCCCGTACTCGGCGGACAGCGACTCGACCGCCTGCTCCATCGGGTCGATCGCCGCGGCGTCGAACCCGCCAAGGCTCAGGTTGGCGACGTCAGCACCCTGCTCGGCCGCCCACTCCATGCCCGCGATGATCCACGAGTCGAGGCCGAAACCGCCGCTGTTCAGCACCTTTCCGTCCAGGATGTCGGCGCCGGGCGCGACGCCGCGGTACTTGCCGCCGGACTTCGCGCCGGTGCCCGCCGCGATCGACGCGACGTGCGTGCCGTGCCCGAAGGTGTCGACGTTGTCCGCGTCGTCGGTGAAGTTCTGCTCGGCGACCTCCTGGTCGGCGAGGTCGGGGTGGGTCTGGTCGACGCCGGTGTCGAGCACGGCGATCTTCACGCCGGTCCCGGTGAAGCCGGCTTCCCACGCGGCGGGCGCCCCGATCTGCGGCACACTGTGGTCCAAAGTGGACTTGCGCTTGCCGTCGAGCCACACCTTCGAGACGCCGGCGGCCGCGGTACGGGTCGTCCCGCCGTCGGTCAGCGCCTCCCACACCGCGCCGGCGTCGTCCTTGTCCGCCGCGATCGCGACGCCGTTGATGCTGGGCAGCTCACGGGACACCGCCGCCGCTGTCCGAGGTGCCCGCTGCCCTTCCTGGTGGGTGACGATCAACGGCACCGAGTCCCGGTGCGCGTCGTCGTAGCCGAACTCGACCAGCGTGGTGAGGTCGAAGAGCCGCTGGTCCAGCTGACCCGTCGAGACGAGCTTCCTGGCGTCGTGCGGGAGGACGTAGGTGTGTCCTCCCGCGTTGAACCGCGAGAACTTCATCTGTTCGCGGCCTTCGGCCGGCCGCACCATGACGGTGCCGCCGTGCATGACCACCCGATCTCCGGTGATCAAAGTAATCGTATTGGCACTGCCGGATCTTTTTTCGCCAGCAGGAGCGGCGTTCGCCGCCTGGGTGGTGCTGAGCACCATCCCCAGGACGGCCACGCCGATCCCGATCTTTCCGCCGATACGCACCTGCGCCTCCCATTTCGTGGTTGACGGTGGCGGCGGAGCCGGGCAAAACCGTGCGTGAGTACGCAGAGCTTGCGAACGGGCCCCAGTCCTCCGTTGCGCAGCCGAAAGTAGCGGCACTCACCGGGAACGACAACCCCCCGGGTACCGGAATATTTCTCTATAACGAAATCATTTCAGGGAGAACCGGATCCCCCTGCCGATGCTGCTACTTGTTGCGCTGCCAGACCACGAAAAGGCCGTCCTCCATCGTCGTCATCGCTTCGATGAAAGTGTCGTTGTCGAAGTCCGGCAACGACTGGAGGCGCGACATGAGGTCATCGGCCGACGGGTCGCCCGCCGGCACCGCGCACCCACCGCCTCCCTCGGCCATCAGCAGGAAGAACACGTCCTCCTTCCATGGGCCCTCCGGGGTGGTCCGGATGGCCACCTCGGACAGCTTCGCCCACGTCACCGACTCCTCGGTGCCGTCGGCCAGCTGCCGGCGGACGCCCTCGTCGTCGATTGTGATGCTGGTGGTCACGAACTCTCCATTCGATCAGCTACGTCCAGGCGGCGCAGTGCCGCCCGCACGACCTCCGGGTCGCTCGTCGTCCAGTAACTCGGTAGGGACGAGCGCAGGAAGCCGCCGTAGCGAGCAGTTGCCAGACGTGGGTCGAGGATCGCCACCACGCCTCGGTCGGTGTCGCTGCGCAGCAGGCGTCCCGTGCCCTGTGCCAGCAGTAGTGCGGCATGGGTGGCCGCCACCGACAGGAAACCATTGCCGCCGCGTGCCTCCACCGCGCGCTGGCGGGCCGAGGCCAGAGGGTCGTCCGGCCTGGGGAACGGGATGCGGTCGACGATCACGAGCTGCAGCGACGGGCCGGGCACGTCCACGCCCTGCCACAGGGACAGCGTCCCGAACAGGCAGCTCGCCTCGTCCTCGGCGAACTTGCGCACCAGCAACCCGGTCGAGTCCTCGCCCTGGCACAGGATCGGCAGGTCCGTGCGCTTGCGCAGCTCCTCGGTGGCCTGCTTCGCCGCCCGCATCGACGAGAACAGCCCGAGCGTGCGGCCGCCGGCAGCGCGCATCAGCTCGTTGATCTCGTCCAAATAGGACGGTGGAAGTCCGTCGCGGCCCGGCGGGGGCAGGTGCTTGGCCAGGTACAGGATGCCCTTGCGTGCGTGGTCGAACGGCGAGCCGACGTCGAGCGCGGTCCAACGTGGACCCTCGATCGACTTCTCCGTCGCCGCGCCCTCCGTCGGCGTGCTCGGGCCCTGCAGCTCCGGTGGCAGGCCCCAGGACCGGGCCATCGCCTCGAAGTTGCCGCCCAGCGTGAGCGTCGCGGACGTCAGGACCGTCGTGGTCTGCCCGAACAGCCGCTCCCGCAGCAACCCGGCCACACCGAGCGGCGCCACGCTGATCGTCGAGGGCCGGTTGCCCACGGACTCGCTGCGCCACACGACGTCCCGGCGGTTCGCGTCGTCGGCGTCCCACGCGCCGAGCAGCCGCACCGCCGTGTCGTGGACCTCCTCGAGTTGGGACAGCGCGAGCTTCTTGGCGGTCTGCACGTCGACGTCGCCGGACTTCTCCGAGCCCAGCCCGGAAATGCACGCGTGCGCGGCGTCCCGCAGCGCGGTGAGCGTGCCGGCGAGCGGTTTCGGCATCTCGTCGAGCCGGCCGGTCGGCAGGTCCTCCATGATCAGCGCGAGCCCGTCGCCTGCCTCCAACAGCCGGTCGGCGAGGTCCTGGTCGACCACCCGCCCGGCACGTCGCGCGGCCGTGGTGACCGTGCCGGCCGTCAGCTCGGACGTCGCCACCGAGGTGACCCGGTCGACCAGGTCGTGGGCCTCGTCGACGATCACCAGGTCGTGCTCGGGCAGCACCTGGTAGCCCTGCAGGGCGTCGATGGCGAGCAACGCGTGGTTGGTGACCACCAGGTCGGCCCGGCCTGCCTCGCCACGGGCCCGCTCGGCGAAGCAGTCGGTGCCCATCGGACAGCGGGCCGCGCCGAGACACTCCCGTGCGGACACCGACACCTGCCGCCACGCCTGCTCGCTGACGCCGGGCACCAGCTCGTCCCGGTCACCGGTCTCGGTGTCCGACACCCATTCCCGGATCCGGGTGACCTCCCGCCCGATCCGCGAGATGGCGAACGGGTCGAACAGCGCCGCGTCGTCCGGCTCGTCCTCCATACCGCTGTCGATCTTGTGGAGGCAGAGATAGTTGCGGCGGCCCTTGAGGATCGCGAACGTCGGTTTGCGACCCAGCGGCTTGGCGAGTGCCTTCTCCAACCGCGGCAGGTCACGGTCGATGAGCTGCCGCTGCAACGCGATCGTGGCCGTGGAGACGACGACCGTCGACTCGGTGGCCACCGCGTGCCGCAGCGCGGGGACGAGGTAGGCGAGCGACTTGCCGGTGCCGGTGCCGGCCTGCACGGCGAGGTGGTCGCCGGTGCGGACCGCCCGCGCGACGGCCTCGGCCATAGCCACCTGACCAGGGCGTTCGGCGCCGCCGACCGCGTCGACCGCGGTCGCGAGCAGCTCGTTGACGCCTGGGAGATCGGTGGTTGACGGCACAGTCAGACGGTACCTTCGACCACCGACGTAGCCCGACCGGGTTGTCTGTGTGCACGACCGGGTGGCGGAACTTGGCATGTCCGGTTGATCACGAGTCTCCTCGTGCCATGACACTCCGAAGAGTATTCATCGTGCTGTCCCTGGTGCTGGTGTCGACGGGCGTGGCCGTCCCCGCACAGGCGCAGTCCGGTCCCGGCGACGCGGTGGCATGGGGCCACGCCGGCATGGTCACCGGACAGACGGTCGTCGCCCCCGTCGCCCCGTGCCACACTGAGCGCAGGCTGACCGCGAGCAACACCCTGACGTCCGTGCCGAACGTGGTGACGTTCAGGAACAGCAAGAGCGTCTGCACCATCGACGCGCTGGGCGAGGAGGCGTCGGTGACGGTCACCGGCGGCCGCTTCGTGTTCGACTGGCTGCGCAGGTGGGGCGGCCCGAGCATCCGCCTGGCCAGCTACCTGGCGAAGTGCGATGCCGTGCCGGAGGGCAGCGAGTCGGCGTTCCAGTTCTCGGGGCTGTCCGGAGTGCCAGGCGTGCTGCCCCAGCCGGTCCCGGCGAACCACAAGGTCACGATCGCCGGTGGCCCGAACGGCAGGCCGTGGGCGACGGTCACCTTCAACGAGGTGCACGCCCCCACCCCGCAGAACGGCAGCCAGACCGTGCACCTGATGCACATCAAGATCTTCCCGCAGGGCGGCCCCGCCAGGGGTGACGCCTACATCGGCACGGTCTTCTGTTCCCCGGTGAGCTGAGCACGCGGGTGGCACTCGGCCTCTGACGGCCGGGTGCCACCCCTTCTGGGGACCGCGTCGCGAGCCACACGAACAACACGAGCACGGCGACGCCGCCGATCACGCTGACGAGCGACCCGAACATGCTGTGCCCCAGCAGGTAGCCGCGGTAGGCGCCGAACGAGTTGACCGTGCCGACCAGCACCAGCATCCGCAGTTGGTTGAGCAGCACCAGCAACACCGTGGCGATCCCGAGCGCGCCGAGCACCCGCCTGGTGACCGCCGGTCGTCGCGCGATCATCCCGGCGCCGATGACCAGCAGCGGCAGCAGCACGAACGCCGAGGTGCACTCCGGGGACATGCGCAGCCCGAACGGCCGCTCGCCGCCGAGTCCGAGGTAGACCGACTGGCGCTCGGCGGCCACGTACACGCTGTCCGAGGTGTACAGCCGGATGAGCGCGCCGGCCAGGACCGACTCGACCGTCCGGTACGCGCCGTGCCACACGGCGAGCGCGCCCGCCGCGAGCAGCAGCGTCCCGGCCAGAAGCCTTCTCGACATGTGTTCGATCTTCCGGCCGGGAACGGGTTTTCCCCATCGCTGGATCAGGTGACTGTGGACAGATCCGGCTTTGCCGCCGAGTCCAGGAGGAACCCGGATGCGCATGCGACACCTGTGCGGTGTGGTCGTGGCCGCGTCACTCGTGCTCGGCGCGTCGCCCGCGCCGGGCGATGGCTCCGCGGTGGCGGCCGAGGTGACCGTGACGTTGCGCGACGCCCCCGCCGTGCGCGTCGGTCCGCTCGCGCTGGCCAGCACCAGCGGCACGACCAACGCCGACATCGCGGGCGTCAACGCGAGTGGGCTCGTCATGGCGGGCATGGCGACCAGCTACGCGACGCGCGACGAGGACACCGGTGACGTCCACGCACAGGCGGACGTCAACGACGTGGACATCAGGCTCCCCGCGCTCACGGGCACGTTCGGCTCCGTGATCGCGACGTGCGAAGCGACCCAGACCGGCGCGAAGGGCGTCAGTATGCTCGGGAACGGCCGGATCGCCGGTCTTCTGGTTGGGGCGAACCCGGCACCGAACACCACAGTGGACCTGGCGGCCGCGAAGGTCGTGTTCAACGAGCAGATCCAGCAGGCGGACGGCAGCCTGACCGTCAACGCCGTCCACATCTACCTGAAGGCGCGGATCGGGGCAGGCCATGTCGTCCTCGCCAAGGCCACGTGTGGTCTCGCCGCGCACCCGGTGCCGCTGGCCACGGGGCCCGGCCTGTGGCTGGGGCTCGGACTGGTCGCGCTGGTCGCCGGCGCGCTCCTGATCCGCCGCCAAACGCGAATAACGCGAATCCCGCGATAGACCTCTTAGGACTGTGGCAAGCTGTCCCCAGTTGTCACATCGAGAAGGGGGTGGCGTGGACGCGCGGATCGAGGAGCTGGAACGCGTCAGGCACGACGTGGACGCGAAGCTCGCCGAGGTGGAGGAGCTGACCGCCGAGCTGGCGCGGCGGCGGTTCGAGTCGGTCGCCGGGAACGTGCGTGCGGTCGTCGACGGCCAGGGCGGGCTGGTCGACCTGTGGATCGACGACGACGCCGTCGGGCCGAGAGTGGCCCACCCCGGACAGCTGGGCGGCGACATCGTCACGGCGGTCGCGGGCGCACGCCAGGCCGCGGCGGAGGAGAACGCCCGCCGCTTCCACACGCTCCTGCCGGGGATGTACCCGCAACCGGCGGCGGCCGCGCCTGCTCAGGACGAGGACGACTGGGATCCCTTCTACCAGGGCGAGGACTGACATGACCGACGAGATCGGCGCGCTCGTCGCGCAGATCGAGAACGACGTGGCGAAGGCGCGGGAGCGGGCGGCGGCGCGGGCGAACGCACGGCACGTCGAACCGATCGAACCGGGACTCGGCACGGTGACCGTCGCCGGCACCGGCGAGCTGACCGCCGTCGACCTGGACAGGGCCGGGCTGAAGCGGTCAACGGGATCGGCACTGGCGGCCGCGGTGCTCGCCGCCGTACGGAAAGCGGAGGAGAAGGCGAATGGTTGACTTCCGGGTGGTGCCTGCGGCGTTGCGGCGCAACGTGACCGAGCTGGACCAGGTCGCGGATGCCTGGCAGGGCGCACAGTTCAAGCTGACCGGCGTGTGGATGGCGGAGGACGACCTCGGCACGGTCGGCAGCAGCGGCCCGGCCCGGCACAACGCGGCCATCACCGAGATCGTGGCGCGGCTCGGCGCCGGCTTCACCGCGCTCAACAACGCCGCGGAGGCACTGAAGGCGGTCGCCGACATGTACGCGGCCAAGGACGAGGAGTACTACCGGACGTTCGGCTACCACGACGAGAGCCTGAGGAGGCCGCGATGACGGGGGTGGACCCGTGGGGGACCGGGCAGTGGACCGGGCGGGCGGAGCCGCTGCCCACGTGGCCGGAGGACGCCGCCAGGACGGTCAAGGAGTGGGCCGGCAAGGCACACCAGTGGGCCGTGGCGACGACGATCGACGCGATCCGCGACATCCTCGGCCACCCCGAGAACGTCATGGCGATCGCCACCACGTGGAGCCCGGACGCGAGCCGGTTCATCTCGGACGCCAAGGAAGGCATCAGCAGTGCCAAGACCGACCTGAAAGCGTACTGGGAAGGCACGGCGTTCGACGCGTTCAACACCTACATCGACGAGGTGGGCAAGACCATCGACGCCACCTACAAGGTGATGACCGACATGTCCGACCACGTGCTGGAGATGCGCAAACTGATCACGGACACCTACAAGTCCGCGATCGAGTTCATCGGCAGGTGCGCCGCGTCGATCTACGAGGAGGCCGGCTCCGTCGCACAGAACCTCAAGAACATCTGGGGCGGCGTGTGCGCCGCGATCCTCCGCGCACTGGCGACCTTCCTCCGCGAGTACACGGACATGATGAGCAAGGCCGCCACCACGATGACCGAGTACCAGACGAAGGGCGCGCTACTACAGCGCCGCGCCAGCGAGCTGCGCATCCCCGACCCGTTGCCGGCCTCGGTCGCGGAACCAGGCAACTGGCGCGTCCGCAAGGCAGCAGGCTAGCCGCGAGTCTCGCGTTCGGCCCCCGCGAGTTGCGTTTTCGGGAACGGCCTGGACGCTCAGCCGAGGCGGGGTGTGCCCGTCATAGCGATGCCCGCTGCCGCCAGTTCCGTTAGTGCTTTGTCCATTGTGGGCTGTGCGACGGATGCGGTCAGGTCGAGCAGAACCCGTGTGGTGAAGCCGTTCCTGGCCGCGTCCAGTGCGGTGGCCCGGACACAGTGGTCGGTGGCGATGCCGACGACGTCCACTTCGGACACGTCGTGGGCGTGGAGCCAGTCGGCCAGTGGCGTGCCGTCGGGGGCGAACCCCTCGAAGCCGGAGTACGCCGCCGCGTGCGCGCCTTTCGAGAACACGGCCTGGATTCCGCTCACGTCCAGTGCTGGGTGGAACGACGCGCCCGGGGTGCCGGCCCTGCAGTGCGCGGGCCACGTGTCGACGAAGTCGGGCGTCTCCGAGAAGTGGGCACCCGGGTCGATGTGGTAGTCGCGGGTCGCGACCACGTGTGTGTAGTTCCCATAGATATCACTGATCGCCGCCGCGACCGCCGCGCCGCCGGCCACCGGAAGGGAGCCGCCCTCGCAGAAGTCGTTCTGCACGTCGACCACTATCAGCGCTGTCATCACTTCTCCACGTTGACTGTCTGGATCGCGGGTTCGCCATGCGACAGTTTGAGACCTTCCCACGGAAGGCTCACCAAACCCTCGCGGACGCGCTGGCGGCTGGACTCGAGGGTGGGCAGGTCGTCGACCGGTTGTCCATCACGCATCAGGGGCACCTGCAGCTGACGGTCGTGCGGGCCCTCCGGTATCTCCGAGCCGACCACGTACACGACCTCCTCCAGCGCCGTCCCCGTCGGCTTGTGCCGGCGCAGCGCGGACTTGCGGCCGGCCCGCGACTCCTTGTGCGAGCTGCGTTTCGCCACCGGCCGGCCCTCCACCTCGACCAGCTTGTACACCATCCCGGCGGTCGGCGAGCCGGAGCCGGTGACGAGCGACGTGCCGACCCCGTAGGCGTCCACCGGTTCGGCCCGCAGCGCGGCGATCGCATACTCGTCCAGGTCGCCCGACACGACGATCCGCGTGTTGCGGGCGCCCAGTGAGTCCAGTTGCGCCCGTGCCTGCCTGGCCAGCACACCCACGTCGCCGGAGTCGATGCGGATGGCCCCCAGCGACGGGCCGGCCACCTCGATCGCCGTCTGTATTCCCGCCGTGATGTCGTAGGTGTCGACCAGCAACGTCGTTTCGACGCCCAGCGCCTGGACCTGCGCCGTGAACGCCGCGTGCTCGCTGTCGTGCAGCAGCGTGAACGCGTGCGCACACGTACCGGCGGTCGGTATCCCGTACCGGCGGCCCGCCTCCAGGTTGGACGTCGTCGCGAAACCGGCCAGGTAGGCGGCCCTGGCGGACGCCACGGCGGCCTCCTCGTGAGTGCGCCTGCCGCCCATCTCGATGATCGGCCGCCCGTTCGCGGCGCTCACCATCCGGGCGCCGGCGGACACGATCGCGCTGTCGTGGTTGAGGATCGACAGCACGAGCGTCTCCAGCACGACCGCCTCGGCGAACGTGCCGCGCACGGTGAACAGCGGTGACCCCGGGAAGTACAGCTCGCCCTCGGGGTAGCCGTCGACGTCGCCGGTGAACCGGTAGTTGGCCAGCCAGTCGATCGTGGCGCCGTCGAGCACCCCCGACAACTGCGCGAGTTCGGCGTCGCCGAAGGTGAACCTGCTGATGGCGTCGATCACCCTGGCGGTGCCGCCGACGATGCCGTAACGCCGCCCGTTCGGCAGCCGGCGGGCGAAGGTCTCGAACACGCACTGGCGTGCCGCGGTGCCGTCGGCGAGGGCCGCGGCGACCATGGTCAGCTCGTAGTGGTCGGTGAGCAACGCGGTGCTGGTACCGGTCATGACCAGTGAGCCTAGACATGCCACCATGGACTTATGTCGGTTTCCATGTCGACACCCGTCGAGCGGGTCGAACCGGTCACCTCCGAGTTCACGGTCGAGGACAAGCCGTGGCAGACCGTCGTGTGGAACGACCCCGTGAACCTGATGTCGTATGTGACCTACGTGTTCCAGAAGCTCTTCGGCTACTCCCGTGAACAGGCCACGAAACTGATGCTGGACGTGCACCACAAGGGCAGAGCGATCGTCTCCTCTGGCTCCAAGGAGAAGGTGGAGGGCGACGTCGCGAAACTGCACGCGGCCGGCCTCTGGGCGACCATGCAGCACGAGTCGTGATCCCCTGGGAGCGCGTCGGCGACACCGTCACCACCAAGGTCGACCGGCAGGAAGCGGCCGTCCTGCGTGGCCTGGTCACGCAGATGGAGGAGATGCTGAAGTCCCGGCAGGGCGAGGCGCCGGAGGACGAGCTGACGGCACTGACCGGCATCCGGACCGGCCCGTCGACCGCGCCGGACGACCCGATCCTGTCTCGGCTGCTGCCGGACTTCCACCGGCTGGACGGCGACGAGGCGACCAAAGAGGACCGCGACTCCGCGGCCGCTCTGCGGTCACTGCACGAGCCGGAGCTGCTCGACGTCAAGACCGGCGTGGCCGCGGTGCTGCTGGACACCTGCCCGCCGGGCGGCGGGCTCGTGAAGCTGTCCGTCGATCACGCCGAGGCGTGGCTGTCCGCGATCAACGACGTGCGCCTGGCGCTCGGCACGACGCTCGGGGTCAGTGAGGACATGCCGGACGACCTGCCGGACGACGATCCGCGGGCCCCGCACCTCGGGGTCTACCACTGGCTGACCTGGATGCAGGAGAGCCTGGTCACCGCGCTGGCCGGCGAGTGACGAACTCGATCACCGACGTCGCCGGCGTGCTCGTCGGGCACCACCAGCGCGTCGACGACGGCTGGGCCACGGGCAGCACGGTCGTCCTCCTGCCCGCCGGGACCACCGGCGCGGTCGACGGCCGAGGCGGCGCGCCTGGCACGCGGGAGACCGACCTGCTCCTCCCGGAGAACCTGGTGCAGCAGGTCGACGCGATCTGCCTGTCCGGCGGGTCCGCGTACGGGCTGGCCGCGGCGGACGGCGTGATGCGCTGGCTGTCGGAGCGCAAGCGGGGCTACCGCGTCGGGGCCGCGGAACACGAGGTCGTGCCGATCGTGCCGGCGGCCGTGATCTTCGACCTGCCGGTGAGCGAGTGGGGCAACCGGCCGGACGCCTCGTTCGGCTACACGGCGTGCGCGAACGCGGCCGAGGAGTTCCCGCTCGGCTCGGTGGGCGCCGGGACCGGCGCCAGGGTCGGCCGGCTCAAGGGCGGGATCGGCACCGCGTCCGTCGAGGTCGACGGCTTCACGGTCGGGGCGCTGGCCGTGGTGAACGCGGCCGGCTCGGCGGTCGACCTGGCCACGGGGGTGCCGTACGCGGCGGACCACGAGGTGGCCGGCGAGTTCGGGAGGTCGTGGCCGAACACGCCGGGGGCGTTCCCGCCCGCCGAGCCAAGCGGTCTGAACACCACCATCGGCGTCGTCGCGGTGGACGCCGACCTGACGAAGACCGAGTGCCGACGTCTGGCCGTCGCCGCCCAGGACGGCCTGGCCAGGGCGATCCGCCCGGCCCACACCATGTTCGACGGGGACACGGTGTTCGCCGTCGCCACCCGGGCCCGCTCGCTGGGCGTCGAGGACGGCCCGTTCGGCCCGGTCGCGCGGGCGGGCGTGCTGGACCGCCTGTGCACGGCCGCGGCGGAGGCGTTCGCGCGGGCCATCGTGCACGGCGTGCTGTCCGCCACGTCGCTGGCCGGTCTCCCCAGCTACGGGGACGTGTGGCCCGTCTCAACAGGTGGGCGGACTCCGCCCAGCCCGTAAGATCGGGCTCGTGCTTCGGATACGTCGTGACCTGGTCGACGCGATGGTCGCGCATGCCCGCCGGGACCACCCGGACGAGGCGTGCGGCGTCATCGCGGGCGCCGAGGGGTCGGATCGGCCGGAGCGCTTCATCCCCATGCTGAACGCGGCCCGCTCGCCGACGTTCTACGAGTTCGACTCGGCCGACCTGCTCAAGCTGTACCGCGAGATGGACGCGAACGACGAGGTCCCCGTCGTGGTCTACCACTCGCACACCGCGACCGAGGCCTACCCGTCCCGCACGGACGTGTCGTACGCCTCCGAGCCGGACGCCCACTACGTGCTGGTCTCCACCCGTGACCCGGACACCGACGAGGTGCGGTCGTTCCGGATCGTGGACGGTGAGATCGCCGAGGAGCCGGTCGAGATCGTGCCGGAATACGAGCCATCGGCAAACGTGTTGCCTGAGTAGCAAGTCCCTGTAACGGAGGTTTCCATGGCGGTCACCGTCTCCATCCCGACCATCCTGCGCACCCACACCGGTGGCGAGAAGACGGTCGAGGCGAGCGGCACCACGCTGTCCGAGGTGATCGACAACCTCGACGCGAACCACGGCGGCATCAAGGCCCGTCTGGTCAAGGAGGGCACGCTCCACCGGTTCGTCAACGTGTACGTCAACGACGAGGACGTGCGGTTCGCCGGCGGCCTCGAGGCGGCCGTGTCCGACGGTGACAACGTGACCATCCTCCCGGCGGTCGCTGGGGGTTGAGTTGGCCCGCTACGACTCGCTGCTCGACGCGCTCGGCAACACGCCGCTCGTCGGTCTCCCGCGCCTGTCCCCCGGGAACGGCGTGCGGTTGTGGGCCAAGCTCGAGGACCGCAACCCGACCGGCTCGGTGAAGGACCGGCCGGCGCTGTGGATGGTCGAGCAGGCCGAGAAGTCGGGCCAGCTGCGGCCCGGCTGCACGATCCTCGAGCCGACATCGGGCAACACGGGCATCTCGCTGGCGATGGTGGCCCGGCTCAAGGGTTACCGGCTGGTCTGCGTGATGCCCGCGAACACCTCCGTCGAGCGGCGCCAGCTGCTCGAGATGTGGGGCGCGGAGATCGTGACCTCGTCCGCCGAGGGGGGCTCGAACGAAGCGGTCCGGGTCGCGAAGCTGCTGGCGGGGGAGCACCCCGACTGGGTGATGCTCTACCAGTACGGCAACCCGGCTAACGCCGCGTCGCACTACGACGCCACCGGCCCCGAGATCCTCGCGGACCTGCCGTCGATCACCCACTTCGTGGCCGGGCTCGGCACGACGGGGACCCTCATGGGCGTCGGCCGGTTCCTGCGCGAGCACGTGCCCGGGGTCGAGATCATCGCCGCCGAGCCCCGCTACGGGGAGCTCGTCTACGGGCTGCGCAACCTCGACGAGGGGTTCG